>JBIJAA010000015.1:0-21972 GCA_044346015.1 Candidatus Planktophila sp.
AAACGTCAAGTTCGCCGTTTGCAAGTGCCTGTGCAGCCGCAGTTCCGTCAGCAATGAACTTAAAGATAACTGTATCGATAGTTCCGCTGAGCTTTGGACCTGAGTTGTACTTAGGGTTCTTCTTGAGTGTTACAGATGACTTTGTCACTGCAGAATCAACCAAGAATCCACCGTTACCTACGAATAGGAGTTCGTTAGTGCTTGAGTTAACTTCAGTGATGTTGTAAGACTCAGACCAAACCTTACCGATTGACTTCAGTACAGCTGTGTTCTTTGTGTTATATGCAGCGTAGAAGCGATCGCGAGCAGCTTCGTTATCCTTAACTGACTGTAGACCCTTCTTTCCTTCTGCTAGAAGAACAAGAGTGTGAACTGGTGATGGTCCTGGACCATAAAGATCCCAGTTAGCAATCTTCTGCTTGAACTGAAGTGTCAATGTCATCTTGTCAGCTGAAAGAACTGGCTGTCCAACGATGTTGTCGCTGTAAGTTCCGCCGTAACCATTTGAGTTGAACGCAGGAACGTTGTCGCTGTCAGGATCTCCAAGGCCAGCTTCGATTGAGTACTTGTTGCTTGAGAGAACGTGTGACATCAAAAGATCTACTCCGTTGATTGGCGTTCCATCAGACCATACAAGACCTGGGTTTACTGTGTATGCAATACGGAAATCTGTTGCATTGTTCTTTACAATCTTAAAGTTACCGAATGTAGTGTTACGGATAACGTTCTTCTTGTCATTGATGTAGTAGAAACCAATACCAGAAAGGTTTCCGACCTTGCTATTGATAGTCAAGTTTGTGTCAGGAGTACCTGAGTTAAATGACGTCAATGAGTTTGTATCGTGAATCACGATAGTTGAACGTGTTGCAGCTTGTGCTGGTGCAAGCAGTGTTACTGCTAGCGCCGCTGATGCTGCAGCTGCGAGCGCAAACTTTGCGCTACGTGTGAACTTCATATAGATCCTCCTTGAGGGTTTAAGAAAAGCGTCTGTGGAGAGTCGACCTGCCCCATAGGCGCTTTTGGTAGGCAAATTGTGCCTTAGTGAACAGCAAATGAGCAACAGGCAAACAGTTTGCATAAGCGGGGGGTTATAACGGTCATATAAAGAAATGGTGCAAATGGGGTGATATCTGGGCTAGCTCTGAACCTCAGCCCGAGCGTGCTCAATTGCCTTGGTAGTCAGGCGAGGAGCGGCGAAGATGAAGAGCAAAACCCCAAGTGCTGCTCCAGCGAAATAGGGGGTACGAAGTGCCATTTCTCGAGAGACAAAGTATTGAGCCAGCGTGACCACTCCTCCACCAAGAAACATTCCTATTGGAATCGAGCCCCAACCAAAGAATCGATAGACACTATTAACTCGACCCAATAGGCGGGTAGGAATAATCCGTTGGCGCAGTGAAACGGTGATTGTGTTCCATAGAATCGAAAAGAAAGATTGAAAAAGTAAGACAACCCACACCACTTGCCAAGCACTTGTCGTCCCGATGATTACCGCCCCTATCGGTCCCATTGCAAGTGAGAGCCATAAAGATGGACCACTGCCAATTTTTTCTGAAATCTTCGGCGCAATTAACCCACCTGCAATTCCTCCGATTGCCCCTGCAGTTCCTAATACTGCAAAAACAAAGACAGATGTATTAAGAACTTCTTGGGTATACAAAATAAATGTTGCAGCAACCATGGTTCCTAAGAGATTTAACGCTCCTAAGATAATTGCCATCGGGCGCAATAGATCATGTGACCACAACCATCGAAAGCCTTCTTTGATTTCAGATTTAAAGTTAATTTTTTCTCTCGGTTTTTCTTGAATTGGCTTGAAGCTTCCCGAGATGCTGGCAATTAATGCCACCGCCACGAAAAATGAGCCAGCATCAACAAAGAATGGCAAATAAATTGCAACAGCAATTAACAGGGAACCAAGTGGCGGTCCAATAAAGCTATGTGTCAATGATTCAGCAGACCAGATGCGGCCATTAGCCTTTTCGAGGTTTTCTGCATCAACAACGCTGGGCATTAACGTTTGGGCGCTGTTGTCTCTCAAAACTTCGGCTAATCCAAATAAGAAGGCGGTGATCACCAGGGTTATATATAAGGGCCAATTGGTTTCTAAATCAGTTATCGAAGAGAGATCATTGAGGGAAGGCAGGGAGTCCTTATTGAGCAAAACTATGGCTCCAACTATCAGTGTCAAAACTCCACGAATAGCATCCATGGCAACTATTAATTTGCGGCGATCAAATCTGTCGGTTATTACCCCTGCGTGCAAAGTGAAGATCAACCACGGTAAGCGAGATGCAAAACCAGCTGCAGCAATCAATAAGGGCGAGCGCGTTACGGCAGATGCAACCCAAGGGTATGCAACCCCAGATATTCCATCACCTAAGTTTGAAATCGCAGTGGCGCTCCATAAACGCCAATAGGAGGAGCCCAGCTTTTTCGACATGAAAGAACTTTACTGTGATGGTTTGGCAGTTTGTGCAATGTTGAGCAGGAACCCAATAGAGAAGAAAGCTAGAGTCGTGGCAATGACCCCGCCCACATACATCGGCAAGCGCAAGCTGTAGTGGGCAAGTAAGCCTCCCAGCAGCGATCCAATTGGCATCATTCCCCAGACCAACGTTCTGCGGGTTCCATGAATGCGCCCATAAAGTTCGTTAGGAATAACTGTTTGATATGTGGCCATTAATAAAATATTCCATTGTGAGATAGCAAAACCACCAAATGTTGCAAGGGCTACGAAGATATAAATATTGGGTGAAAATCCTTGAAGCAAAAGAACTAGTGAACTTGAAGTTATCCCTACGGTCATCACACGACTTCTACCAAATTTCTTGGATAGCCGTGGAGCCACAAAGGCACCGGCAATTGCACCTATTCCTTGAATTGTAAGAATGACACCAAAGAGTTGTTTCGGAAGTTCTAGCTCTTTAATAATAAACAAGACCATAGTTGCCGTGCCCATTGAATAACACACACCAATGGAGGCGGTAGTAAGGACAAGTCTGCGTAAAACTTTTTCGTTATAGAGGTATCGGATACCAAACTTCATATCTGCAACAAACTTTTTCTTCTCTGTTGTGGCATCGTCTTTACGGACATCTTGGAGATACTTAATTGGGATTGAAAGAGCCAGCAGCGCTGCCACAGCTAGGCCAAGGCTGTTGATAAAGAAAGGTAGAGAAATAGCGATGGCGTAGATAAAGCCGCTCAACGGCGCACCAACAAAGCCTTGAATAACCGTCTCTGATATTTGAAGCCGTGAGTTACCTTTTTCGAAGTTCTTCTCTTCCAATATCTGAGGGATCAGCGATTGAGCAGTTGTGTCAGCGGCTACTTCGCACACCCCAATTACAAATGAAGCAAAAAGCAGCCAATAAATAGACACATTGTTGGTAGCAATAAGTAGTGCGAGCAAACCAACCACTGCGCTACGTGTTGCATTAGCTGCTGCCAAAATGAATCGGCGGTCAACGCGATCAACAATTACGCCGATTGGAATGGCAAAAAGAAGCCAGGGCAACATCACCATTGCGCCAATTGCTGAAATCAAGACGGTGCTGTCAGTTAGAGAAATAGCCAGAAGGGGAGCTGCTGCGATCAAGATTCCATCTGAAAGATTTGAAATAACGCTAGATGCCCACATGCGGTTAAATGCTGGACCCATGCCGGCAACCTTATCTGACTTGCTCAAATAAGAAGGAGCTTCCTTGCTTTCTCTACCGCAGTATGGCGCCCATCCACATCTAGTTTTCTATACACATTTCGCAAATGAGTCTTCATTGTGTTCTGTGAAATATGGAGTTGCTTAGCAATTGCACTAATCGGATTACCAGTTGTCAGATGTTTCAAGATCTCAAGTTCTCGGTTGGTCAATTTCTCTCCAAGGGTACCGGTATCTGAATTTGAATTCTTAATCCGCTCCGACATTTCATGCACCACGCTTTCTATGAAGATAGTTGGCTTGGCTGCAGCAGCTTTCACCATAATTGGATAGAGCCGATTTTGACGAACGAAATACTCATGAAAACCAACCTCAGCCCCTAGATCTAGAGCGGCTTTCAAGTAATTAAGGGCGACATTTTCTTGATCAATATTGATGGTGGCTTGATACAAGATCTTATTGACCTTCTCCCGCGGGGTTGTTTCTGGCATCTGTGCCACTAAAGCGTGGATACGCTTTGGATCTGCCTCAAACTTCAAATTCATATCGATTTGTCGGACCATTTCAATCTTTGGCATCCGTTGTAGTAACTCGTCAGCGCGCTTCCAGTCGTTTAGAACAAAGCGCAAAAAGATATCTGTGACATCGATAATCCAACCCAGTTGATTGGGTGTCTGAAGTTGTTGATGCTTACTGCGCTGGGCTGCAATCTCATCAACGACATGAGTAATGCGTCCCTGAGTTATTTGAATACGAGAACGCGTTCCTACACTTACAAAATACCAAGGCCATATTCGCTTTGATTCTGCTCTTTGTTCAATTATATTTGTGGTTTCGATGGCTTTGTCTAATTGTGAAAGCTCTAGCTGGCATCGAGATAACACCACGAGTGCATCTAACGGTGCGGTGATTCCTGAGAAACCATTATTTTCGGCTTGAGCAATTGCAATCGATGCAAATTCTGCAGCTTCAAAAAATCTTCCTTCACACCACAAGGTCATAGATGTCATGCAGCCAATGTGATAGGCAGTGATTACTTGGTTACTACCATCTTGTAACTCCTTGGCGCGAAGCAATGAAGATGCAACCATTTCTGCATCGTCATAGATATAGGCAATATCGGCTTGCAGTCGCAGCAGTGCGATCTTGTCGACATTTTCTATTCCTGCTATTCCATAATCTTTAGCCAGCGCGTTGGCGATGAGCACCCGTGTGCGTTCAAAATCTCCTCGAGCAAAGTGCACATGAGACAAAATCATTGATGCTAATTGCGTAAGAAACTCTGCCTGCGCATCTTGATCTGCGACATAGTTTAATTCTGCAGCCATTGCTTCTGCTCTTTCATAATCCAAATTAACTAAATGGCCCACTGCTTCAATTGTCTTCTTAATTAATGCACCGGCTGGGCTCTCATCTGCCCCATAGTGAGCCCAGCGAATAATTTGATCACCGCGTCCAATTGCAGCCATGCTTCGAATCGATACCCGCAAAATTTCTGTGATCTGATCTGTTTTCCCGGACTTATAGATGTGTTCTAGTGCCTCTGCGGGAGCGCCTCTTGTAATGAAGTATTGAGCTAATTTTTCATGGGTGGCGAGATCTTGATTCTTTATGCTATTGCGGATCTCTTGCAGCACTGTAAAAATGATTGGATTGATCCTGTAGCTCCGCTGAAATCCTGAAGAAACTGAAACAAACATTCCATCGGTTGCCAGCTTATTGATATAGCTTTCAGAGAAATCTTCTCCCAAAATAATCGCTGCAGATTCCAGATCGAACTCTTCAATTATGCCAAGTTTCAATAATTGATGCTTATGCTCTTCGCTTAATGAATCAAAAGACTCTCGCGCCAAAACCCTCAATGGATTTGACGTTTCACCCATCTTGAAATCGCTATCGGATGCGCCATGTGAAATGTTCTTTGCCATCATTTGAATCGCAGCCGGCCACCCATTGCACTTGATTAAGTGTTGTGAAACCTTCCGGTCTTTGGTGTCTAATCCATTGAGTTCGCAAATCACAGCGATTTCATTCTGTGAAAACTTCAACTCTTGACTTGTTATAAGCCGTAGGTTTCCAAGACTTGCATATCTGGCCAGTGAGGTGGCAGGGGTAACTCGCCTGACAATTACAACGTGAACATTGTTGGGCAAACTATCAACTAGTCCTTGCGCAAATGGAGTTATCTCTTGAGCATCAGATGGTCCGTTATCAATCACAAAGTTAAAGTCTTCTTTGACCTCACTTGCTTCGCGGACCATAAAATCTATGTAACTAGCTGGTGATAAAAATCTTTCACTTTCAAAATCGGCACCAAATTTAGGCAGAACATTTCGAACTGCTTGGACAATGTGGGCAAAAAACATTTGAGGTGAATCGTTTGGATCTACGGCGCACCAAATTGTTGGTCTGGTTTGAGCCTGAGCCCATTCAGCCACAAGCATCGTTTTTCCGTATCCAGTAGGAGCGGCCACAATCGTGGCTCCTGGCATGTTGGCCTCAAATAGAGGGAAAAGGTGCTTGCGAGAGAGAAAATTGGCCGGCACGACTGGAGCCACCGTGCGGGCTAGATTCACCCCAGGGATTACGCCGCGTTTCATGCTCAAAGGGTGATGGGTAACCCCTGCTTAATCAAGGCAGCCTCACCCCTAAAGGGGTGAGATGTGGAGGTTATTTCTATGCCAAGTTTTGCTTGATTTGGTCTGCGTGATTGTTGGCATGGCGGGTATATGTCTCAAGCCAACGCTTGAGTGAATACTCCCCTGCTTCAGTATGCGTGCCTTTTAGTTCTAACTGTTCAGGCTTTAAGCGTCTAATGATGTCGAGGGATGCAGCGCGAACGGCGGCGAACACTGCAATTGAATTCTCAACTGGCAAGTCGGTGTATCCAAGAGTTACATCCTTAGCCCACAAGTTTTCGTCATACCCCTGAATAACGGGATTGGGTTCTGCCACTAATCGGCGAAGGCGTGCATATGACTGTGCTTCGCTATCTGCGCAATGGTGAATTACTTGGCGTGAACTCCAGTTTTCGCCATCATTTATATCAAGCTTGTTTTCTGGCACAGAAGTAGCGATTAACAAGAACTCTTTGGTTGCTGCCTCGTATGCAGAAGCGATCTGTTCAATATTCATGATTATCGACTTTGGATGATCTGATGAGAATTAGATTCGATCATGTGCTCATCGTCTTCAACTTTATCTACAAGCAAAACAATGACAATTACGAGCAAGCCAGCGATGATCCCAAGCAGCAATCCAGACTTTTTGTCAAGGTTAATCTGCATAACTTCCTCTTTCTCTCGATTCTTTAGTGTAGCCCTGGAATCGATTAATAAGGAGGGTATATATGGTTTTTAAGCTGGGAACTCGCCCTTCACAAGGAAGTACACACGGCGAGCAACAGCAACAGCGTGGTCTGCAAAGCGCTCGTAGTAACGGCCCAGCAAGGTCAGATCGATTGCTGACTCAATCGTTATCCCACCACCGTTATTAGTGATTCCAATAATTACCTTCTTGTGAAGCTCATCCATCTCGTCATCATCTTTTTCAACTTGCAAAGCCATGTCGGTGTCGCGCGTTGTAATGACTGTTGCAACTTTTATTGAAAGCTTTTCTGCGACATGTCCCATCTCAGTAAATGCTAAAACTAAATCTGCGGGGATTGCATTAGCTGGGTGACGCAGTCGCGCAACCTTTGCAATGTGGTGCGCAAGATCGCCCATGCGCTCTAAATCAGCACTCATACGAAGAGCGGTAATAAGTGCACGAAGATCTGAAGCAACTGGTTGCTGACGGGCAATGATGTCGATGATGCGAGCATCTAGTTCATGTTGAAAATCGTCGATTCTTACATCTGTTGCTATTACATCTTCTGCAAGATTGAGATCGGCTGAGAGCAGCGACTTGGATGCCTTAACAATTGATTCGGAAACCATGTTGGTAAGGTCGACTAAGGATTGTGAAACACCGTCAAGCTCGTCCTGAAACGCTGATCTAATAAGGGCCATGGGTGCAACCTAAGGCTCAATGGTTAACATATGCAATCTATTGGGTTAACGAGCGGTTAACTGGGGTTTTGCCGCGATAGAGTTTCTATATGAGGTTAAAGCGCAGGGTTATTGATGAGGCTACAGACCCTCGTCTATTGCCTGAAATGCTGATAAAGACCCTTGATAATCTCGATGGTGATGCTTTGGTCTTGGCACCAGGGGAACAGCCAATTTTTGCCTCCAATGGAATTGAGCGCCTCGGAATATTAAAAGATGGGCGTATTGATAGCCCAGAGTTGTTAGCCACAATAAGAGTAGTGCGCAGGACAAACACAAAACACACTGGTCGCATTGATATTCCGCGTGGACCAATCGGTGAAGGAATTCATGAATTAACAGTCAATATATTTCCTTTAACCGAAGGTGATCTTGTAATTGTCCTTATCTCAGATGAAAGTGAAGCTCAACGCGTTCATGAAGTTCGCCGCGACTTTGTTGCAAATATTTCGCATGAGTTAAAAACTCCAATCGGTGCACTTTCTCTTTTGAGTGAAGCGGTATTGGGCGCGAAAGATGAACCAGAAGCGGTCACGATGTTTGCCACCCGCATGCAATCAGAATCAAAACGTTTGACAGATTTAGTCCAAGAGATTATTAACCTCTCCCGTATCCAAGATTCTGATCCGCTGCAAGTTGCCGAAGAAGTTGAAGTTGGGTACCTCGTAAAAGAGGCGATTGATCAAAGCCAGATCAACGCCGAAAACAGACACATCACAGTTACTTTCCAGGAAGAGAAAAATCTGTCCGTGTGGGGCGACCGCGATCAATTAACCATGGCAACCCAAAATCTCATTGATAACGCCATCAACTACTCCCCAGAAAATACTAAGGTTGCTGTGACAAGCAAGCTAGTAGATGGCATCGTTGAAATTTCAGTAACAGATCAGGGAATCGGTATTCCTGAAGCTGATCTATTAAGAATCTTTGAACGTTTCTACAGAGTAGATCCAGCACGTTCTCGCCAAACTGGCGGCACAGGCTTGGGTCTATCTATTGTTAAGCACGTTGCCTCAAAGCATGGCGGCGATGTGAAGGTATGGAGCGCAGAAAATATCGGCAGTACATTCACCTTACTTTTGCCTATTTATAACAACCAAGCGGAGGCCAACTAATGTCCAAGATTCTCATCGTAGAAGATGAAGCATCATTTTCAGAAGCACTGGCATTCCTGCTAGGTAAAGAGGGATTTGAGACCTTAGTGGCCGAAGATGGTCGCAAGGCTCTTGATCTCTTTGCCAAAGAAGGAGCAGATTTAATTCTTCTTGATCTTATGATTCCGGTGGTCTCAGGGGTCGAGGTGTGCCGAACTATTCGCACAACTTCACAAGTACCAATAATTATGTTGACAGCAAAAGATGCTGAAATCGACAAGGTTGTAGGTCTTGAACTTGGCGCAGATGATTATGTAACTAAGCCTTATTCATCTCGCGAATTGATTGCCCGAATTAAAGCGGTATTGCGTCGTGGACTCACAGATGACGGTTCAATTCAAGATCAAGATTTAATGGAAGTTGGACCGGTAAAGCTCAACATCGGTAAGCACCAGGTTTCTGTCAATGGCTCACCTGTGTCATTGCCACTTAAAGAGTTTGAACTTCTTGAGTTCCTCATGCGTAACTCTGGTCGAGTACTTACACGTTCGCAGTTGATTGATCGTGTGTGGGGCGGGGATTACTACGGAGATACAAAGACACTAGATGTTCATATCAAACGTCTTCGTGCCAAGATTGAAGCAGATCCTGCAAACCCAGTTCTTATTCAGACTATTCGTGGGCTTGGATACAAACTAGAAAATATTTAGTTCACACTTTTCCGAATCATTCGTTGGTGAAACTTGCCAGGTTGGCGCGTGCTTGGTGTGTCCTCGCCCATCTTCACAAAACCCAATTTTTCATACGCTGCAATCGCACTGTAGTTATCTATCCACACACCTAATCCTTGAACCTGCCATCCACTGTCCTGTTGATCAACAAAGTTCATCATGGACCTTAATAAACCTTTTCCGCGATAGGCCGGATCACTCCAGCAGCCCCCAATCCAGCACGTTGCACCAAAATCGCCATCTAGTTCCTCTACGGACATGAGGGCGGCGTCACGACCATCAATAGAGGCAATTAGAAAGTCAAGCTTTTCAAATTTTTTGCGCCATTCAGATTCACTCTCTGCGCTTTCAATCTCATAGTTTCCTCCAAAAGCTTCTGGATTAACTTGGAGGGATTTGAGCCTTATGGCTCGAAGGCGGAACCAATCATCAGGATGAATAATCTCAACGA
This sequence comes from Candidatus Planktophila sp., assembly GCA_044346015.1. Classification (GTDB taxonomy): domain Bacteria; phylum Actinomycetota; class Actinomycetes; order Nanopelagicales; family Nanopelagicaceae; genus Planktophila. The sequence continues at coordinate 9,987 of JBIJAA010000015.1, forward strand.
TGACATTGTGGCTCATGCTGAAATAACACCCGTTGCCAAAAGAATCAGGGTGAGTGAACCAAGAACTACTCGGTAAATTATAAATGGCATAAAGCTCTTAGTTGAAACAAACTTAATTAACCAAGCAATTACTGTGTAGCCGACAATAAAAGCAACTCCAGTTGCCGCGAGAGTTTCTGGGATCGTGAACGCATTCTTTGCGACATCAGAAGAAAAGGCTTCCTTTAGTTGATAGAGACCGCTTCCAAATACTGCAGGAATTGCTAATAAGAATGAGTAACGAAGCGCCGCTTCACGTGTGTATCCCAAGAATCGACCCATAGCAATAGTTGCACCAGATCGTGAGACACCTGGAACTAGTGCGAGTGCTTGTGCTGCTCCATATAACAGTCCGTGCTTGGTGTTTAGTTGTTCTAGCGAACGCTCACTCTTTCCATACTTATCTGCGAACCCAAGGATCACGCCAAAAATAATCATCACAGATGCAATAAGCCACAGTGAGCGAAGATCATTTGTGATTATGTCTCTTCCAAAATAACCAAGCACGACAATAGGAACGCTACCGATAATGATAAGCCAACCCATTCGTGCTTGGCCTTTTTCTTCAGCACTTAGCTCTGCGCGTCTTAGAACCTGGCTAAACCAAGCAACAAGTATTGCTTTGATGTCGTTACGGAAATAGATAACTACGGCCAACTCTGTGCCGATTTGTGTGATTGCTGTAAAGAGAGCGCCAGGGTCTTTTGCACCATCTAAGAACTCACCAACAATGCGAATATGGGCACTTGATGAAATAGGTAAGAATTCAGTCAGGCCTTGAACAATGCCGAGAATTAACGCTTCAAACACGTATCGCCTCCCCCGCCATTATCAGTTATGCCCTAATAGTAACTAGTCAGGACAACCAACTACTCCATATGAACAAAGAAATTGATTCTATATATTTAACCCATGACCGCCAGTATTGCTTTATCTGACTTAAAAGCCTTTGCCAAGAAAGGCAGGGTCAGCGACCTGGCACGCTTCTATAAAACAGGCGATGGTGAATATGGAGAGGGTGACTTATTCCTTGGTGGAACAGTTCCGCAAACAAGATCGGTCGCAAAGAAGCATCAAAAATTAGAATTAAAGGAAATAGACAAGCTTTTCCAATCACCATTTCATGAAGCGCGCTTGTGCGCAGCAATAATTCTTAACCATCAATTTGCTAAAGCACAAACTTCGCAGGATCGTAAGATGATATTTGACTTCTACATGAAGCAAGTGCGGGCAGAACGAGTAAACAATTGGGACATTGTTGATGTGTCTGCCCCTTGGATGGGTGTCTATTTAACAGAAGTTAAAGACCCAGGGCCATTGTTGATAAAGCTATCCAAATCTAAATCGCTGTGGCAACGTCGTGTTGCAATGATTTTAACTTTTGCATTAATTCGCGCGGGAGATTTGCAGCCAACCATCATCATTGCAAAAGCACTCCTGAAGGATGACCAGGACCTCATTCATAAAGCGGTTGGTTGGATGCTTCGGGAACTTGGTAAGAGAGATGTGATGTTGCTGCGAAAGTTCTTGAAAGAACATGCGCATCAAATGCCACGCACGATGCTTAGGTATGCGATCGAGAAGCTGCCTGAGCGTGAACGCAAACAATGGCTGCTAGATAGCAAATCCTAGGAATTACTCAAGAGCCATCGTAGAATTCTTACAAATGAACGAATATGACAATGAGGTTCACGAGCGTTGGAGCAATACCGACGCCTATCAGCAATCCCAATCCAAGAGTTCTAAGTACTCAAAAGAAGATTTCGAAGTAGCCAAAGTAGATCAGGAGGCTGCAACAGAGTTATTTGTGTATGCCTTTGGTAACTCGTTACCTTTTGATTCAGACAAAACCAAAGAAGCTGTGCTTGCTCACCGTACAGCAATTACAAAGTGGTTTTACGACTGTTCAGTGGAGATGCAAAAGAACTTAGCTGTTATGTATGTTGAGGATCCACGATTTAAAGAGTATTACGATGGACGCGCACGAGGCTTAGCCCAGTATGTTCATGATGCTATTCAAGCCCAGTAACTAGGACGCTCTCCAGCAATACCAAGCAACAACACTTCTCATCCCAGTAAATTGTTCACCTAATCTTTCAAGTTCTTTAGGTTTGATGGGTTCAGAGTTTCCGTGCAAGTTATCCCAGCCTCGACGCACCGCTAAGTCATCAACCGGCCACACATCTAAACGTCCAAGATGAAAGATTAAGAACATCTCTACTGTCCAACGACCAATACCAAATAACGGCACTAATTCTTGAATAATCTCTCCGTCAGACATCTTCGCAAATTTTCTAAAGTTGATCTCCCCAGATAATGCAGCAGATGTCAGCTCACTAATTGTGCGCACCTTTGCACCTGTTAATCCAACAGATTGGAGCTGCTTGGGAGAAAGTGCGCCAACCTTTTCGGCGGTAATTGATCCTGCGCACTTGGCTTCAAGTCTTCTGGTAATTGTTCGCGCTGCAGCGGTACTTACCTGTTGGGCGATCACTGCTCGAATCAATGATTGGTACTGAGAAAGCTTTGGTTTAACTAAGCCGAAGGTGCAGGGCTCTAGATTCTTAATGGCAGAGGCAAAGGCGGGATCAACTTTAGAAATCTTTTTCTTAATTGCTGCTAACTCTTTGGCGCGTTGTGTATCCATGCTTAATACATTGGGCGTAGTTCTACTTTTCTATTACATGCCTTCGATGCCGAATACGCCAACCTTTCAGCTACTTCAGCACTTTCAGCCTCGATTATCCATAGCCCACTAAAATTCTCTTTGGCATCAAACAACGGTTTACCAGTGCTTAGGTTTGCATCGTTTCGGTTATCAATCACTGTGGCAGTCTCTGGTGGCTGCAATCCCCAAGCAAAGATCCATTGACCATTTGTTCGCAGAGCATCATTGAACTTATCTATTTCAACCATCTCAGCAGCGGTGCCAGGGCTCTGGAGGTCATCAATGACAGAAATAACGAACTTCATTGGAATAGCATAAAAGAATTGCCCAATGGAAGGGCCTGTAGACACTTTCCCTGCGGCCAGATTTGAATTAGGGTTCTGGGGTGAATAAAAACGTTGATGCAGATTTTCTAGCCCTTCCGCTAACCGCTGTTAGTGATGCCGCAATAAGCACAGCCAAAGATGCCGGTGCCTCACACGTTGATGTGCGAATAGAGCGCACGCGCACTGGATTGCTCTCTTTGCGTGATGCCCGCCCAGAGACCCAAAGTGATGAATCAATCGCCGGAGTTGGTGTGCGCGTAATTGTTAATGGCGCTTGGGGCTTTGCTTCATCTCCTGAGATCTCTGTGGACGTTGCTAAAAAACTTGCAATGACCGCAGTTGCAATGGCAAAAACTTCTAAGCCTCTATCAACAGAGTTAGTCTCACTGGTTACCGAACCGGTCTATGCAAATCAGACCTGGGTGTCAGATTATGAAATTGATCCATTTACAGTTTCTGATTCTGAGAAGAAGGATCGCCTAGCTGATTTGAGTAATCGTTTACTAAAGAGCGAAGGCGTTAATCACACATCTGCACAAACTATGTTTGTTAAAGAACAAAAGCATTATGCAGATTCTTATGGCACCAGCACCACACAGCAACGTGTGCGAATTCAAACACAGATTGAAGCGATCTCAATTGGTGCTCATGGTTTTGAAGCTATGCGCACTTTGGCTCAACCTGCAGGCTTTGGCTGGGAGTGGATGGGCAATAAGCACTGGGATTGGGACACGGAAATTGCAGAGCTACCATCATTGCTCGCGGAAAAGGTTGCCGCACCATCGGTTGATCCTGGTCGCTATGACGTATTAGTTCATCCATCTAATTTGTGGCTCACTATTCATGAATCAATTGGCCATGCAACTGAATTGGATCGCGCAATTGGTTATGAAGCAAACTACGCCGGAACCTCTTTTGCAACGCCAGATAAGTTAAATACGCTTCAATACGGTTCAAAGCTGATGAATGTGACCGGAGATCGCAGCACATCACATGGCCTTAGCACCGTTGGCTTTGATGATGAAGGCGTTGCAGCTCAGCGCTGGGACATCATTAAAGATGGCCTTCTTGTTGGTTATCAATTAGATCGCCGCATTGCCGCTCGCGTTAACCGTGATCGAAGCAATGGATGCGCCTATGCCGACTCTCCTGCGCACGTTCCAATTCAGCGCATGCCCAATGTTTCTTTGCAACCAAATCCAACTGGCCCAACCTATGACGAGATGGTTGCTTCAATGGAAGATGGAATCATCATTAAGGGTGATAAGTCTTGGTCAATTGATATGCAGCGTTACAACTTCCAATTTACTGGGCAACAATTCCATCGTGTTAAGAACGGCACAATCGTTGGTCAATTAAAAGATGTTGCCTATCAAGCAACTACAACTGACTTCTGGGGCTCGATGAAGGTTGTTGGTGGGCCTTCCACCTATGTTCTAGGTGGTGCATTTAATTGCGGTAAAGCTCAACCAGGTCAGGTTGCAGCGGTAAGTCATGGTTGCCCAGCGGCAATCTTTGACAAGGTAAATATTCTCAACACTGTTGCGGAGGCTGGAAAATGATTTCTGCTCAAGATCTGATTGAAAAGATTACATCTGCTGCAACGTGTGATGACTGCATTGTTGTCGTCAAAGACAAAACTCAAGCAAACCTTCGTTGGGCAGGAAGCACGCTAACAACTAATGGTGTCATTCAAGAACGCAGCGTGACCGTTGTTGCATTTGTTGCAGTTAATGGCGGGATGGCCTCAGGTGGTGTTACACGCACAGATGTTTCACTTGCTGATGTGCCAGCACTTCTTGAAGCAGCAATCGCTGCAGCTAAAGCTGCCGGTCCAGCAGATGACTACTCTCCTCTTGCGACAAATGTTGCCATTGGTAACTGGTCTGCAGAACACGTTCCAACAGGACCTGAAGTATTTTCAACATTTGCTCCAGCACTTGGCGACATGTTTTCTCGTTCTGTTGCAGACAAGATTGAACTCTTTGGCTACTCCGAGCACACCAATGAAACTACTTGGGTTGGATCAAAGGGCGGCTTGCGTTTGCGTAAGGATTCACCAGTTGGTCGGGTAGAAATGACCGGAAAGTCTCATGATCGCTCACGCTCCACCTGGGCCGGAGTTGAAACTCGGGACTTTAAGGATGTCTCTGTTGCAGACATTGATGGACAAATTCGCCAACGCTTAGAGTGGCAAGGAACCAAAGTAGATCTTCCTGCTGGGCGCTATGACACCATCTTGCCTTCAGGATCAGTTGCAGATCTGTTCACCTACATGATGTGGGTTTCAACAGCCAGAGATGCTCATGAAGGTCAATCAGTATTTTCTAAAAAGGGTGGTGGAACTCGCATCGGCGAGAAACTCTCCAATGTTTCCTTGCAGTTCTTTAGCGATCCTGATTTCAAGCAACTGCCTGCATCTAACTTTGTGGCAACTGCGGTTAGTTCACCATTCTCATCTGTCTTTGATAATGGTCAACCAATTAAGCGCGTTGATTGGCTCAAAGACGGTGTTCTGCAATCGCTGATTCAGACTCGTGCTTCTGCAAAACTTACTAATCTAGATTTCACACCATTAGGTGAAAACCTTGTGATGAGTGTTGATGGAGCAAGCGGCACACTTGAGGATCTAGTCAAGAAGGTTGATAACGGACTTCTGCTAACAACATTCTGGTATATCCGCATGGTTGATCCTAACTCACTACTTCTTACTGGTTTAACTCGTGACGGTGTTTATCACGTTAAGGGTGGCGAAGTTGTTGGTGCAACTAATAACTTCCGCTGGAATGACTCACCAGTTTCTGCTCTTTCTCGTATCGCACATGCTGGTACCACTGAATGGACACAGCCACGTGAATGGGCAGGTGACATGTCAAATATGGCTATTCCGCCGCTAGTGATTAAAGATTTCAATATGTCTACGGTTAGTCCAGGAAATTAGCCCTAAAGGCTTGAACAACAACTGCCAACTAATTGAATTCACATAGAACTAGATACGGAGATGATCATGAAAAAATTAATGAAACTTCTAATGTCCTTGCTTTTAGCAGTTACCTTGGTGGGCTGCTCTTCAAATAGTGGAGATGATTCAAATATTGAAGTACCGTCCGAAAGTACAACCGAAGTACCATCTGAAAGTACAGACGACGTACCATCTGAAAGTATCAACTTAGAAGAATACGGCGATTGTCTACAGCGTGTAATGGACGAAGCTGCAGCTGCTGGTACAGATATGTTCGACATGTCTGTCTGCGACAATCTCTAGTCGCAGCTTTTGTTAGCAACACAAAAGAGTCGCTCATTAAGTCGCTAAGCCCTACGGGATGCCAAGCGTCATGAGTAAAAAACTCCTGCGGATTCCAGGTGCCGATGGTTTAAGAGCGCTGGCTTGTCTCTTAGTGGTGTGGCACCACACCACCCAGCGCTTTAATCCAGAAAATTCAGCATCCTGGATCCAAGGAATTCACTTCTTTGGAATGCGCGGTGAGGTTGGAGTCAGTCTCTTCTTTGTGCTTTCCGGTTGCTTACTCTCGCTGCCATTTTGGAATTCCTTCGTCAACGCTGACCGATTCCCAAGTCTTCGGTTCTATGCGATTAACCGTGCAGCGCGAATTATTCCCGCTTATTGGTTCAACTTAATCTTTTGCACGGTTATCGCGATCTGGTTATTTGACGAGAATGTTAATTGGTGGAGAATGATATCTGGGCTGCTTTTCATCAATAGTTACCACTATTCATCATTCTTTCCAGCAGAACTAAATGGACCCTTATGGTCGATAGGTCTTGAAGTTTCATGTTATTTACTGCTGCCAATAGTTCTCTTTGTAATCATAAAAAACACTAAGAGAATTTCTTTCGCCATACTCGGCATGATTATGTGGATCATTGCTTTGCAGTTATTGAATCCATGGATTATCAACAATTTTATGACAAGTGATAAATCAAAAGGCTGGGAATTTGGACTAACTGGTGGTGCAAAGCAATGGCTCCCATATTGGAACATTGGCTCATTTTTCACACAATTCTTATGTGGATCTTTGGCTGCATTAATCATTGTGGCTTTACGAGCTCGCGGCACTTTCAAGTCAATCTCTTTTGATCTTTCCTTCGTTGCGCTTGCAATAGCCTCGACCTTGTTAGTTGCTATTCGACTTGAACCTGGCGCACCTGACAGCTTTACGAAACAGCCTTATGTAGCTCCTTTTTATGCAATTCTCATGGCAGGGGTATTAGTCTCTGCATCATTTAGTACACAGATCTACAAGTTATTAGACAACAAACTCTTTAAATGGGTAGCAAAATTATCTTTCAGTATCTATCTGTGGCATATGTTTTTAATTGAAATTATTCAGCGCAAGTTCCCTACCAAGTACATTTATTATGGTCTGACTGACTCACTCCAATGGGTATTTATCAGCTCAATAATTCTCATAGGATCCATATTGATCGCAGCAACATCGTGGCGATTGCTAGAGTCACCAGTTCTGAGATTTGCGCGACAGCTAACACAGACAAAAAGTTAAAGATCGTAAGAGGTTGGCTTGCCAAAGGGAGTCAAGAAATGAAAGAGGAAAGGTTTACTTCTTTCTAAAGACAGCTAAATAGGCAGGGTGTATTGGCCAGACTTTGGTAAGAAAGGCCGGGAAATGCGGCAGATATGAGTCTCGTAAAGTTTCAAACCCAGCAGCTTCAAATAACTTACGCACAGTCTTTCCAGATGGTCGATAGATATGCGTTGGGTCTGAGTCATAGAGCTTGGAATACTCCCAACGAGTAAGCCAATTTGAAATGGTCGGCATGTGCACAAGAACAACCGCTCCAGGCTTTGCAGAATTTTGAATAGAACTTATGCCAGCTTCTGGATCAGATAAATGTTCAATTATGTTAATTGCCAAAATTAGATCAAATTTCTGGGAAAAAGGACTGGGATCGTGGAGATCTCCTTGCTTGAAAAATCTCTCTGGCTTTCGTCGGCCCGCTACTTCGACTGCGTGATGAGCGATGTCAACGCCACACAGAGTATTGGCACCTTCAAAAGCATCTAGGAGCCATCCATACCCACATCCAACGTCAAGGACATCAGATTCATCGAGTTTGTTTTTACCGTATTTGCGATAAGTATTAACAAGAAGCTTGTCGCGCCATTTATCAAAAAATGTTTGCTGAGGTTCACCCTCATCTGAGGTAGCGCCGTAGAGTTGTGAGAAATACTCATGGCCTGCATCTTCACGATTCTTATCCGTCATTGAAAAAGCGTACCGATTTTGACTGCCTGAAGCCACCATGGCCAGCTATCTCTAGTTAGACCATCAAACCATTTCATTTAGTGATCGAACCGCCAACTCACTGAGCAGGGTAGTTCCTCGATACAGCACCGCATCATCAAACTTGGCGCGAGGTGAATGATTCACCTCAGAGTTCATGAAATCCTGATCAACAGATGCCCCAAGGAATACAAAGGAGCCAGGAACTTCTTCTAGAACTCGGGAATAGTCCTCTGCTCCAGCAATTGGGTGAGGCATTTCCATATATGCCTCACTGCCAAAGAGATCTGCCGCTACTTTTCCTAAAAAGTTGGCATGTGCATCGTTATTTACTGTAACGGGATACTGTTCAATAACTTTAACTTCAGCTTTGAGTCCATATCCCTCTGCAATTGATTTACACAAGCGAACTGCCTCAGATTGAATGCGAGTTCTATTATCTGCTGAGAATGTTCGTATCGTGGCTTGGAACTCTGCAGTATCTGGAATTATGTTTGCTTTGGTTCCAGCATGAAATTGACCGACGGTAATTACTACCGGATCAAAGGCGTCGAAAGAGCGAGTAATCATTAGTTGCAAGGCACTTACCATCTCGGCAGCAACTGGAATTGGGTCTTTAGCGGTGTGAGGTTGAGATCCATGTCCGCCCATGCCCACCACTGTTACATGTAACTCATCACTAGAGGCCATCATGGTGCCACCTTTAGTACTAAATACTCCGGCCGGGGCTGAGGAAGAACTGACGTGAATGCCATAGGTTGCATCAGCTTTTCGTCCACTAGCAGTCAAGACACCTTCTTTAATCATATGTCCGGCGCCATCAAAGCCTTCTTCGCCAGGTTGAAACATGAAGACCACATCGCCATTTAACAGAGACTTATTCTTGACCAATAATTTCGCTGCACCAATTAACATCGCAACATGCAAGTCATGACCACAAGCATGCATGGCACCATCAATTTGACTCTTATAGGCAAGATCAGTCAGCTCAGTTACAGGTAGTGCATCCATATCAGCACGTAACAAAACTGTTTTGTCAGATTTGCTGCCTCGCAGCACGGCTGTTACAGAGCTCAGTCCTTTTCCTGTCGTTACTTCAAGACCTAAACCATCGAGTGCAGCCACAATCTTTGCTTGAGTCTTAGGTAGGTCTAATCCAATTTCTGGTTCTTGATGAATCTGTCGACGAAGGGTGACTAGATCATTCTGGATTTCTTTTGCTTCAGCTAAAAAATTACTCACTTTGGACCCCTCGTCGATTTAAATCTGAAGCTGATCATAACTAGCCCAATAAGCCCATGTCTATAAATTTTTTGCTTTGTGGCAATTCAATACTGAAATAAGACACACCCTATTCGCGATATTTGATTGATTTGGGCCTTAGTAATTGGCATGCTTAGTGAGTGCCTTCACATAAAAATGAATTTGAGCTGATTGAACTCAACGTACGAGCTCGCGAATTCCTAAACCTTGATGTGCGTGAAGATCAACGCGGACTGGTTGCATCCGTTGCACAAAGCTATTCAGATGCGCTTTTTCCTCCTGAGGATCCGAACGGTCCTCCACTCGTTTGGATTAGAGGCGTGCTCCGAAACTCTCAACCTGCCGGCTTTGTTATGTGTGCAGATCAAACTGAACAGCAAAAAGATCCTTGGCTTTGGCGGTTACTAGTCGATAAATCTCATCAAGGTTTTGGTGTTGGCACATTTGTGCTGACCGCTGTAATCGAACGCTATCGTCAACTAGGAATGCAACGAGTTTTAACAGCCTGGCACCCTGGAGAGGGCAATGCTGGGGATTTCTACAAAAGATTTGGATTCAAAGAGACTGGTGAAAGGATCGACGAAGAAATCGTTGCTGAATTAAAACTCTAGGAAAAAGAAAGAGTTGCTCTATAACTCAGATTTTGCGCGTTGTTGTAACATTCCATTATGACGAAACAGGTCTTAATAGGTTTCATTCGTCTAAAGGTTCTCGCGGCATTTGTCACGATCAAAGCCCTCGCCCTCCTCTCTGTGGCCTTGGCTGCACATCAACAGGAGAGCTCACTTACTAAAATTTTTCAACGCTGGGATGCTCAGTGGTATCGCAGAATTGCCCAAGATGGATACGGGTACATCGCAACGACACCTGATGGTCGCACCCTGTCTGATTATGCATTCTTTCCGCTCTATCCATACCTTGAGCGCTGGGTTCATGAATTTACATCGTTGAGTTATATCAATAGCGGTCTTCTCATTAGCGCTATCTCCTCGGTGATAGCGGCCCTAGGAATCTATCTCGTCATTGAGCGAACTATTGGATCAAAAATTGCTTTTTACACGGTGATTCTTTGGGCAGCTCTTCCTATTGCTGCCGTTCAAACACTTGCCTATAGCGAGTCTCTCTTTACCGCACTGGCTGCGTGGGGGCTCTACTACGCTCTCAAACGCCAATGGGTTGCTGCGGGCCTGATTGCTTTCTTTGCTGGCCTGACAAGACCAACCTCAATTGCAATTATTTTGGCTGTAATGGTTGCAGTCCTGATCGAACTTCAAAAGCGGCGTCGAGATAAAAATGCTCTGATTGCCCTGCTCATCGCACCTCTTGGAATGATTGGCTATATCTATTGGGTTGGAACTCAACTTGATGGATGGAATTCGTACTTCAAAGTCACCGAAGGTTGGGGCAACGGCATCGACGGCGGTCGGGCCTTTGCAGCATGGATTACTAACTTCTTCCACGAGGGTCAACCAATTACTGGACTCGTAGTTCTTGCAGCGATTACTTTGCTGATGGTTTTACTTTGGGGGCTGTGGCGAAAATCAGTGCCAGCGCCAATCCTCGTCTACGCATTTACCTTAGTTCTAATCTCTCTTGCAACTTCGGGTTACTTTGGATCGAAGCCCCGCTATTTATTGCCAGCATTTCCGCTTCTGATTCCTATCGCGATTTATATCGGCAAGAGGCGCAGGGGTAACCAAAAGTTGATTTTGGCTAGCACCATTATGACCTCTCTTATCTATAGTGCGATTTGGCTAACTGGCAACGGTCCGCTTTAAACCCTTCATTACTTGCCAAATTCCTACGAATCATGAATTTGAATAGTCATTAATTGATACTTATCAAGTCGAAGAAATCGTCGCTGAATTAAAGCTGTAGTAAATGAGAAGAGTCGCCCTATAAGCCGGAGACGACATTGTTATGCGTGAGGTTACGCTTAAAAAATGTAAATGCCCTCATAATTGCCCCCAAATAATCAATGGGATAGATCATTTCGGTTGTGGCAAACCATCAACGCTATCGAGATCTAGTCATAGAACTCATAAGTGATTCCAGAGGTCCTTGATTGAACTTCTTTAGCCATTGAGCTGCAAGGTAGGAAAGAAGTAGCCAAATCGCGAATGCAAGTACAAATACCTGCCAAGTTTGCAGATCCTGGAATAAGCCAAAACCCCAAGGGCTAAAGATGAGGGAAGTGATTACTGATTGCGAGATATAGATCGTCAACGACATTTTGCCGGCTGGTTTCATCCACAAAACTAGATTTGGCCGCTCCTCAACTAACTTACGAATCAAGCCCACATAGAACATTGAAAGTAGTGGTGCTGTCACAAATGAAACAAACAACGAGATTAGATAAACACTTTCGGAAGGCTCAGCTGATTGTTCATTTTGGAGAAGGATCGCCGCAGCAATAATCTGAATTG
>JBIJAA010000016.1:0-21698 GCA_044346015.1 Candidatus Planktophila sp.
GCTTTGCGGGTGAAGGTTAAGCCCAAGATTTGATCTGGTGTGGCAAATCCATTAGCGACTAAATACAAAACACGGTTACTCATTGTTTCTGTTTTACCAGAACCGGCTCCTGCGATAACTACCGCAGGTTCTAATCCGCTACTAATGATCGCTGATTGATGCGTGGTAATTGGTTTGATCTGTGAACCAAACTTTGGATGTGCCTGAAGCTTTGCAATGATCTCTTCAGGTGTATATCTGGCTTCGGCCATCACTCAATCACCGCCCGACCATCACTTTGAACAGGGCAGGATTTCCTTACTGGGCAGCCTTTACAGCGCTCATTAACGGTGGCAAAGAAGGTTGCAGCCGCCATGCCTTCACCAATAGTTTCGATCGTTGCCTTAGTTTCTTCAAGATTAATTGCATACTGCTGCCGGATAGATGGCCCAGCGCTGCTAGTGCCTAAATACACAAGTTCTGCGCCAGCCGACTTAGTGCCATCAGTAAATCCACCTTCAGCAACGCCTAGTTGGTAACTAGCAAGCTGCAGATTCTTCTTGGCATCTTCTTTACTTATGGCCGTGATACCAGTTTTGAAGTCAATAATAAAGAGTGAACCATCGGCTTCAACTTCAAGGCGATCCACGGTTCCGATAATTCGGGCACGACCCAACTTCACATTGAAGCGCACTTCAGCGCCTTTTACTTCACGCTGTGTTCCCGAATGATAAGTGACAAACTTTTCAAGCATTGTCACCGCAGATTCAAGATGTGAGGCGCTAACCCAGCCACTTTCTGGATCAATGAGTTTCCAGGAATTTTGAAGAGATTGAATTAACTCTTCACGGCTTGTTCCTGGCTCTTGAACCATCTTGGCTGCAAATGCGTGAATAGCAGAACCCAAAATCTGAGCGGTGCTATCTCCATCTGAACCACCATTATTTTGCAGAAACCACTTAACTCCACATTCCAAAAAGCTTTCCGCACCAGATGGGGAAACAATAACTTCCTTGTCTGCATCAATAACCGGTGCATCAGTACTTAATGGCACAGATCCAATCCAACTATCAGGGTTAGCTAAGTAGATTCCTTCTATGCTCATTGCCTTCAATAACGCTGCAGCCTCTTTTGCCTTTGGTCCATCTAACTGTGCCCGAAGTTCGGCCACTAGAGCAGGTGCTGTTATTGGTCGAGGAACATCTGTTAAAACAGGTTCATCTTCATCGCTTTTATTTACCATCACTTCAATTGCTTCATAGAACTGTGATGGCTCTTCATCCTCGCGTTGGACAGCGGTGACAAATAGTGATTGCTGGGCGCGGGTTAGGGCCACATGAAACAGACGTTGCTCATCTTGCATCAAACCATTAGCTGCAATGACATCTAATTGATCCCGAGGAATATCAGGGTTTCGCTTTCGCTCAACCAAACGCTCAGCACCTAACAATGATGAACGTTGCTTCAAATTAGGCCAAGTCCCTTCTTGCAATCCTGCGATGGCAACAACTTGCCACTGACGGCCCTTAGCGCTGTGGACCGTCAGGATTTCCACGAAATCCGGGCGAACTCCCTTAGCGGTAATTACATCTCCGGCAATATCTTCAGTTGCAACTTCATTGATAAATGCCGCAGGACCTGACAATGGAAAACGTTCTGAATAGCGAGCAGCAGATTCAAAGAGCTGCATCATTGCATCTAAATCTCGATCTGCAGCTGCTCCACGTATGCCGGGACGTAAGGCTTGATTGCGCCATGCAACAGATAGCTTTTGACCATCACTAGTAACGGAATTATCCCAAATAAACCACAAAAGATCATCAGCTAGCGCACTTCTATTACGAGCAATCGCCTTTGCACCTTTTAACAACTCATGAACTCGCAATACGCTGTCAGCACCTTCTATAAACAACTGTCCATCGACTATTGCATCTAGCAACAACTGAGTTCCTGAACGCTCATCACCTTCTGGGCGTGCGTTGATCATCGCACGTCGAATTCTGCGCAACGAGATTGAATCTGCGCCACCAAATTCAGAAAGCAGTAAACGCTCTGCTGTATCCAAATTAAGTGGCTGAGCGCCAATTGCCACACGAGCCAGTAACAAGAATGGCGTGATTGCAGGGTTGCCCGCTAAAGCTTGTAGTTCTGATGCAACAGGAATACCAACTTGTGAAAATGCTCGGCGCAGCGCTGAGGCTTGAACACCTGGTGTGCGCAAAACAACTGCCATATCGCTATATGAAATTCCTTGTCGCAAATGTGCACTGCGGAATTGGTGGGCAATAAAGGCGGCCTCTTCTGCCCCACTTCTAAAACGGTGGGCCCCAACAAAGCCTTGATTTTCATTGGCTATAGAGCGCTTTCGGGTAACTGGAGAACCTTTGAAACTCTGCACATACTTATGTCCGACTTCAAAGATCGCCTCTGCATTGCGATACACAGCACCTAATACAACTTCTTTTGCCCGATATGGATCTAAAGCTGCAGCTAAACCATCGGGATCTGCGCCGCGGAATCGACCGACTGCGCTATCTGCATCAGCGCAAATGACTACATCCTTGCCTGCAAGCAATGCCAATAGTTCGCGCTGTGCGGGATCACTTTCTTGAAACTCATCCACCATGATTGTTGTGAAACGCTTACGCAGTTGATCGAGTAAATCTGGATTATTACGCAGATGAATCGATGCACGAGAAACTAACTCAGATGGATCAATTCGAAGCTTTGCATCTTGTGCGCTGAACTCACGCATCACCATGGAATTCAAGTATCTCTTCCAGAACGCAGCTGCTGCGACCCAATACTTCTCGCCTTCTTGCACGCCTAACTTGGCTAACTCATCTGCATCTACTCCGCGTTCAGATGCACGCAAAATCAAATCACGAAGTTCGCGCGCAAAACCATTAGTTGTTAACGCCTTGTGCAGATCTTCTGGCCATTCCTTAAAACCGTCCTGAATATCTCCCTGCAGTAATTCGCGGATGTAATTTTCTTGTTCGGGGCCACTGAGCAAAATAGGGTCAGGATCTTCCTTTGCCTTCATCTTTAAGATTGAAAATGCAAGGGAGTGGAATGTTCTGGCCAGTGGTTCAAACATTGTCTTTGTGGTTCGCAGAGCAATCGCATCACGTAATTCAGATGCTCGCTCGCGACCATAGGTCAGTAGCAATATTGAGTCTGGGTTTTGTCCTTCTTGAATACGAGCAAGTGCTGCTTCAATCAAAACAGTTGTCTTACCTGTGCCAGCACCACCCTGAATGACAATTGGTGACCCACGATGTGCAACAACGGTGAGCTGTTCAGTATCTAAAGCAGCAGGGGCAGGCTGAAGTACCTGTCGTACAAGGTTGAAGGGCTGCTTACTCACAGTGAGCATCTTGCCTCAGAGAGGTGACAAATTGAGGCAGAACATGAAAAAGGCCCGCGTTAAGTGATTAATACGGGCGATTTCTAGTTCTGCCTAGCAAGCCCTTGATGGTAAGTGTTTCTTGTAAATATCGATGATTTCTCAACGTTATGCAATGCGTTCCGCACTAAATCCTATCCACTTTAACTTCTCACCTGAAAGATGGGCATTTTCGTCCCCGATTTTTGGTAACTAGGTACATCACTATAAGAAAGATGCCAACTTGACACTAGAAATTGAAAATATTCCTAGTTCAAATGCCTGCACTAATCGTAGTTATGGGTTGACGTGTGGAGAGCTCATCTCTGGTCATGCCTATATAGCACTGGGCAACCGCGCTTATCCTCTAAGGCTGTGATCTATCATTCGAAGAGGTAAATCACCTTTGTGATTACCGAATATAGAAGTCTTCAATTATGCAGGATTTTTTCTTAGTGAATTAGTATTCCATGTCGACTTGAAATGAATATTTAAAGGTCCCACTCGGTAGATCTCCAGTGCCAATAAATTGAACTGTCACTACTTTTCCTGGGAGCACGCCTGTTGTAGAACCAATCATTGTTGAATGAATAGATTTACCATCGGACTTGAATATCGTTATTGTCATTAGGGCTGTTTTTGTTTTTGTCGATGTGTTCTTTATTCGCGCTGACCCTTGCGCTATTCCATACTCGTTAGAAAAAGAAATACTCTCGACACTAAATGACTTATCGCTGATCTGTGTAGATGATTTTGGAGCAGTTTTCTTCTTCCATACTAATTTGCCAGATACCTTAGTGCAAATGAAAGTTGAACCACTCTGTTTAAAGGAAGCACCCGCAGGAGTGCACTTTTGACCATCTTTTATGGTTGCTGCAACAGCAGGGGGTAATGCAAAAATCGAGATGAGAAGACTTGTAACAACAAGTAACTTAACGTTTTTCACTTAGGCCTACTTTCTTGAGTTCTTTGAAATCTACTCCTAAACCGAGGGCTTGTCTCTACCTAATTAGTCAATAACGAGTCAGAAAAATAGCCCCTACCAAATCTTTGGTAGGGGCTATTTTCAATCAATTTAATTAGCGTTTAGATTCGCCTTCTTTTGACGAGAAGTCGCACGTGCTCGCTCATCGCCGTTTAGAACAACCTTGCGAATACGAACAACAGCCGGTGTTACCTCAACGCATTCATCTTCGCGACAGAATTCAAGGGCGCCTTCCATGTTGAGCTTCTTAGGCGGAATCAAACGCTCTGATTCATCAGTTCCTGAAGCACGCATGTTTGTGAGCTTCTTTTCACGAACACAGTTAACGTCCATGTCATCGTTACGAGAGTTCTCGCCGATAACCATACCTTCATACACTTCATCGCCTGGCTCTACGAAAATAGTTCCGCGATCTTGTGTTCCATAGAGGGCATATGAAGTAACTGTTCCCATACGGTCTGAAACAAGTGATCCAGTTGCACGTGTGCGAATGTCTCCGAACCAAGGCTCGTAACCATCAAATACGTGGTGGAGCAAACCAGTTCCGCGAGTTTCAGTTAAGAACTCGGTACGGAAACCAATTAGTCCACGTGATGGAACCTTGTAATCAAGACGGATCCAACCGGTTCCGTGATTAACCATTTGCTCCATGCGACCCTTACGAAGTGCCATCAACTGAGTTAGAACACCTAGGTATTCTTCTGGTGCATCAATTGTTAAACGCTCCATCGGTTCGTGAATCTTGCCATCAATCTTCTTAATAACTACCTGTGGCTTACCAACAGTTAGTTCAAAACCTTCGCGCTTCATGATTTCAACAAGGACTGCAAGCTGAAGTTCTCCGCGACCCTGAACTTCCCATGTGTCTGGACGATCAGTGTTTAGAACACGCAATGAAACGTTACCAACTAGTTCTGCATCCAAACGCCCCTTAACTTGGCGCGCAGTAAGCAGCTTGCCGCTCTTGCCCGCTAGTGGAGATGTATTAATACCGATTGTCATCGAAATAGATGGTTCATCAACGATGATCAACGGCAATGCATGTGGGTTTTCATTATCAGCCAGTGTCTCGCCCAATGTAATTGTGTCGATTCCTGCCACGGCGATGATGTCGCCAGGATGGGCTTCAAGGGTTGGTACGCGCTCTAGGGCTTCAGTAATAAGTAGCTCTGAAATCTTTACGCGCTCTGTTGTGCCATCTGTCTTAATCCAGGTGACATTTTGACCCTTTTTAATAACACCTTCGCGCACGCGGCACAAAGCCAAACGTCCAAGGAATGGTGATGAGTCAAGGTTAGTAACGTGTGCTTGCAATGGCGCGCCTTCGTGATATTCAGGTGCTGGAATTGCAGAGAAGATTGTGTCAAACAAAACATCAAGGTTTTCTTCAACTGGCATTCCACCATCTGAAGGACGGGTCAATGATGCACGACCAGCTTTAGCAGATGCGTAGACAACTGGAAATTCGATCTGCTCTTCATTTGCGCCAAGATCAAGGAACAGTTCGTACGCTTCATCAACAACTTCAGCGATTCGTGAATCGGGACGGTCAACCTTGTTGATCAACAAAATAACTGGCAAATTCTTTTCAAGTGCTTTACGCAAAACGAAACGTGTTTGAGGCAGTGGACCTTCTGAAGCATCGACCAACAAGATAACGCCATCAACCATTTCAAGTCCACGTTCAACTTCGCCACCAAAATCTGCGTGGCCTGGTGTATCAATGATGTTAACGATTGTGTCGCCGCGCTTAACAGCGGTGTTCTTGGCAAGAATCGTAATTCCCTTTTCGCGCTCAAGATCCATTGAGTCCATCATGCGGTCTTGGCCTTCGCCCTGAACCTTGTGTGCTGCAAATGCGCCGGACTGCCACAACATCGCATCAACCAATGTTGTTTTACCGTGGTCAACGTGAGCGATGATCGCGACGTTACGTAGGTTGTCGCGCTTTTTTACGGGCAGGTTTTTGAGATGCTCTTGAATCTTGGCCACGAAAACTACTTTCCTTAGGAAGCCAGCCCTCTATAAGGCCTTGCCTCTATCAACGATTTGGTTGTGCTGAGGCCAAGTTACCGACCATCATGGCTCAATCTTACCTTTTAGCCCTTGATAAGGACTAATCAGCGCCCTTATGCAGGCTTAATCAATCGTTTTGAGGGAAACCTAAGTTGATTCCACCATGGCTTGGATCTAACCAGCGGCTTGTAACAACTTTGCCACGTGTAAAGAAGTGAACGCCTTCGGTGCCATGTGCATGAGAATCACCAAATAATGAGTTTTTCCATCCACCAAATGAGTAATACGCCATAGGAACTGGAATAGGAACATTAATGCCCACCATTCCCACCTCTACCTCATTCTGGAATCTGCGAGCTGCCCCGCCATCATTTGTGAAGATCGCGGTGCCATTTCCATATTGATGTGAGTTCACTAAGTTCAATGCTTCGTCATATGTTTTGACTCGAATAATGCTTAAAACTGGACCAAAGATTTCATCTTTATAGATAGACATTTCTGGGCTCACATTGTCAAACAATGTTGGGCCCAGCCAGAAGCCATCTCCAGCAATTTCTAGCGTGCGACCATCCACAACAACAGTTGCACCTTCCTTACTTCCTGCCTCAATATAGGAAGCAACTTTGTCACGGTGCACTTTAGTAACAAGGGGACCCATGTCAGAGCCTTGTGTGCCATCACCGGTTTTAATATTTGCCATGCGGGATTTAATACGTGCAACAAGAGCACTTGCAATTGGTTCAACTGCAACGATCGCAGAGATAGCCATGCATCGCTCACCTGCTGAGCCAAAGCCAGCGTTAATTGCCGCATCGGCTGCGAGTTCAAGGTCAGCATCAGGCAAAACAATCATGTGGTTTTTAGCCCCACCTAACGCCTGCACGCGCTTGCCAGCTTTAGTTCCGGTCTCATAGACATAACGAGCAATAGGTGTTGAGCCAACAAATGAAATTGATTTGATTCCTGGGTGAGTAAGAAGTGCATCAACTGCTTCTTTGTCACCGTGAACCACATTAAATACACCATCTGGTAATCCCGCCTCTTTCCATAACTGCGCCATAAACATGGCAGCAGATGGATCTTTTTCAGATGGTTTTACTACAACTGTGTTTCCGCAGGCAATTGCAATTGGGAAGAACCACATCGGAACCATTGCCGGAAAGTTAAATGGAGAAATAATTGCAACAGGGCCTAGCGCCTGGCGGATTGAATACACATCAACGCCAGTTGAAACCTCTTCTGAAAAACCACCCTTTAATAGATGTGGGATTCCACAAGCAAACTCAACAACTTCAAGACCTCGTGTTACTTCACCGGCAGCATCGCTTAATACTTTTCCGTGTTCATCAGTAATGAGCGCAGCAATCTTTTCCTTATTTTGCTGAACTAGCTCACGAAAGGCAAAAAGAACTTGAGTTCGCTTTGTCAATGAACTATGACGCCATGATGTGAAAGCTTCAGTTGCAGCAGAGACTGCGCGATCCACAGTTACTGCATCAGCAAATGCGACGGTTTTGGTGACCTTTCCGGTGGCAGGGTTAAAAACTTCTCCGCTGCGCTGTGGTTTTTGGACATCAAGTGCGCCATTAATCCAATGCGTTATCTGGGTCATAGGTGCAATCTACTTCAGAGGTTTATGATGGCGCTACTAACTACCAAGAGTTCGAGGACACAGATGAGCGCTCCAATTAATGATCCAGCAAAGCAAGCGGCAGTGAGCGCTGCAGACCACGAATATGTTTTTCACTCATGGTCAGCCCAGGGCGCTATTTCGCCTATGCCTATTGCAAGTGGTTCTGGATCGCGCTTTTGGGATTTTGAAGGCAAGACATACTTAGATTTTTCTTCACAACTAGTCTTTACAAATATTGGACATCAGCACCCTAAGGTTATTAAGGCGATTCAGGCACAAGCTGAAGTCCTAACAACAATCGCACCACAGCATGCCAATGAGGCTCGTAATGAAGCTGCCCAAAGAATTGTGGAATTAGCTGGCGATAATTTTGCAAAAGTCTTTTTCACAAATGGCGGGGCGGACGCAATTGAAAATGCGATTCGCATGGCCCGCATGCACACACATAAGCACAAGGTGCTTTCAACCTATCGTTCCTATCATGGCAATACAGGTGCTGCGATCAATGCAACTGGAGATCCCCGCAGATTTCCTAATGAATTTGCCTTTGGTCATGTGCATTTCTGGGGACCATATCTCTATCGCACAGCTTTCTGGGCTAAAGATGAAGCAGAAGAGTGCAAGCGTGCACTAGAACATCTTGAGCAAACAATTATCTTTGAAGGTCCCAACACAATTGCAGCAATTTTAATTGAGTCAGTTCCTGGAACTGCTGGTGTTTTGATGCCACCTAAGGGTTATCTAGAAGGTGTCCGTGCGCTGTGTGATAAATACAAGATTATGTGGATTGCAGATGAGGTTATGTCTGGTTTTGGTCGCACAGGTAAGTGGTTTGCCTACCAACACTCAAGCGTTGTTCCTGATCTGATTACCTTTGCAAAGGGTGTTACCTCCGGTTATATCCAATTAGGCGGAGTTGTCATTAGTAAAGAAATTTCACATACCTTTGATGACAAAGTATTTGCTGGTGGTCTTACATATATGGGTCATCCAATGGCATGTGCTACTGCTGTTGCAACCATTGATGTTATGAAGGAAGAGAAAATGCTGGAAAATGCCACCATGATCGGTGAAACGATTCTGGGTCCTGGCCTTGCTGAATTAGCCAAGAAGCACAAGGTTATTGGCGATATTCGCGGTGCTGGTGTGTTCTGGGGTGTTGACTTAGTCAGCGATCGTGCAACACACGAACCGCTTGCTGCATATGGTGGATCAAGTCCTGCCATGAATGAATTAGTTGCTGCTTGTAAGAAGAATGGCTTGATGCCATTTAATAACTTCAACAGAATTCACTTGTGCCCACCGTGCAATATCTCTACAGAAGATGCGAAATTAGGTCTTGAAATTCTGGACAAGTCTTTAGCTGAAATTGGAAAGTACTACACCGGCGCTTAGACGTTGAATCTAAATTCGACTACATCACCATCTTGCATGATGTAGTCCTTGCCTTCCATGCGAACCTTGCCTTTTGCTTTGGCTTCAACCATTGTGCCTGCAGCCATCAGTTCATCAAAGCTAACGATTTCAGCCTTGATAAATCCCTTTTGGAAATCTGTGTGAATTACTCCGGCAGCCATGGGGGCGGTGTCGCCCTTGTGAATTGTCCAGGCACGAGTTTCTTTTGGACCTGCAGTTAAATAAGTCTGCAATCCCAAAGTATCAAAACCAACACGTGCCAAGGTTGCAAGGCCTGGTTCTTTCAAACCAATTGATTGCAAGAGTTCAAGAGCATCTTCATCACTGAGTTCTGCAAGCTCTGCCTCAGTTTTTGCATCCAAGAAAATTGCCTCTGCTGGTGCAACGAGTGCTTGCAGCTTTGCCTTTAAATCTGAATCATTAATTTCAGCAGCATCAACGTTAAACACATATAAGAATGGTTTTGCAGTTAAGAGATGAAGCTCTGCTAGCAGCTCTCGATCAATAGGACTCTGTGACAACGGCTTTCCAGATTGCAACCAATCATTGGCAGCTTTAACCGCTTCCAGTATCGGCGCTTTCTCTTTTGCAACACGTGCCTCTTTTTCAAGACGAGGGATCGCCTTTTCAATTGTCTGTAAATCTGCGAGCGCTAATTCAGTATTAATTGTTTCCATGTCAGATGCTGGATCAATACGGCCATCAACGTGGACAACATCGCCATCGCTAAATACGCGGATAACCTGACAGATTGCATCGGTGTCACGAATGTTTGTAAGGAACTTGTTGCCAAGGCCGGCACCTTCTGATGCACCCTTAACAATTCCTGCGATATCTACGAAAGAGACAACGGCTGGAAGTAGTTTTTCTGATCCAAAGACTTTCGCGAGTTTAGCTAGGCGCTCATCTGGCACGCCCACCATTCCCACATTGGGCTCGATGGTGGCAAAGGGGTAGTTAGCGGCCAATACGTTGTTCTTGGTCAGGGCATTAAAAAGGGTGGACTTTCCGACATTTGGCAGTCCGACGATTCCGATTGAGAGGCTCACTGGGCTTAGCCTACGCGGGATTGTCAGTGCTCCCTGCCACGATAGGCCCATGCCCACATACGTAGTGACCTTATTAATAGGACTAATCGCAGGATCTGCGATCGGATACCTCTTTTCTTCCCTCAAATCTAAGGATTCAGGGGGCAATCAAGCCCTGCTCGATGATTACAAGGTTCAACTAGAGGCAGAGCGAAACAAGACTGAATCTGCCATTAAGTTAAATGCAGAGCTAGTGGCGGTTAAGGAGTCTGTAACAAAGTTAACTACTCAATCAGATGAAGCCAATCGCATCCGCACAGCAGCTGAAGCCACTCTGAATACAACTATTCTAGAAATGCGCCGTGCCTCTGAATCGATCTTTGATGAAACTAAAAAGATTGCTGGCGCGCTCTCTAATTCGCAGACCCGTGGAAAGTTTGGTGAGGCTCAATTAGAGCTATTGCTACAGGGTGCTGGCCTTCGCGAGGGACATGAATACACCGCGCAGCGTTCAACCACCGATTCTGACTCATCAGGTATTCCAGATGTGACAGTGAATATGCCGGGCGGCTCTCAACTATTTATTGACTCCAAGTTTCCTTTCGAACGCTTCTTGGAAGCATTTGGCACCGATGATCAAGCAGAGCGCGATCAATATTTGCAGCAGCACACAAAGGATTTGATGAAGCACGTTGATGCGCTCGCAAAGCGTGGGTACCACAAGTCGCAGGGCTCCCCAGATTTTGTTGTTCTCTTTGTTCCCTTTGAAACGTTGCTCTCTGAAGCACTTCGGCTTGATCCGCAGTTTCTGGAAAAGGCCTTTAAAGTGGGCGTGACTGTTGCAACTCCAACCTCAATGATGGCGCTGCTGCGCACTATTGGCTATATCTTTACTCGCAATAAGTTGGCAGAAAATGCCGATGAAATTCAAAAGGTTGCAAGCACCTTCCTTAAAAACATCACACTGCTTCACACCAAGATTGTTGCAGTGGGCAAGGCTATTTCATCAACCTCTAAAGCCTATGAAGATCTTGTACCAACTGCTGAAAAGACTGTTCTAGCACCTGCCCGAAGAATTCATAACTTAGGAGTAACGGGTGATAAAGATAAATTAGCTATTGACTACCCTGAGGCACCAGGTGCGGTTCGGGATCTGAAGAATGCAGAGTTAGATGGCGGAGATGACTACATTGACGCAGAAGAGGTAGATGAACAATGAGCAGACTACAAAAAATACAGATTCAAGGACCTGGGTTAAAAAAGCCTGGAATCGTCCTTTTGCAAATACTCTTTATTGGCTTCTTTGTTTTCATCGAGATGACATTCCGAAGCGGAGTTGGAGTTATTTCAGGAATCGCAATTTGTGCTGCTCTCTATGGATCTTTGCGTTTTGGCCGCCCCGGAACGACCTATGTTTCAGTAGTTACTCCCCCATTGGCTTTTGCTGGAGCAGTCCTCGCGCTGACTCTTATTGCTGATGGGTTCAAACCATCACGAGTTGGTATTGACTTCATCGCAGCCCTTGCATCGGTTGCACCGTTTTTGATTGCTGCCTCCATCTATGGATGGTTTATCTATTTGAATCAAAAGGCTAAGAACAGACCCTCAAAGCGCAAGGCTGCTGCAGAACAGAATTAAGCCTGACCTGCCGCCTTCATATCTTTACGAAGCTCAGGTGGCAATGCAAAAAGCAGTGATTCTTCGGCAGCAGTAATTTCCTGAACATTGTCAAAGCCATGCTGCTTCAATGTTGCCAAAACATCCTTAACCAAGATTTCAGGAACTGATGCCCCACTAGTTACGCCAATGGTTTCAACGCCTTCAAACCACTCATCTTTAATCTCTTCGGCGTAATCAATTAGGTGCGAGGCCCTTGCCCCATACTCGAGAGCAACTTCTACTAAACGCACCGAGTTACTGGAGTTACGAGATCCGACAACAATTACTAAATCTGCTTGAGGGGCGATTTCTTTGATCGCTTCTTGCCGGTTTTGCGTGGCATAGCAAATGTCATCACTAGGTGGTGCCTGAATATCTGGAAAACGCTCTTTGAGAATCGCAACAGCTTCCATAGTTTCATCGACAGATAATGTTGTTTGCGATAGCCAGACCAAGTTCTTACCGGGTGTTGGTTGGATTGTGCGAGCACCATCTAAGCCATCGACGATGCGAACGCGATCTGGTGCTTCTCCGGCTGTGCCTTCAACTTCTTCATGACCGTGGTGACCGATTAGCAAAATTTCAGAATCTTCAGTTGCAAAGCGTCGAACCTCGTGGTGAACCTTGGTTACCAACGGACAGGTTGCATCAATAGTTTTTAGATTACGGGCCGCGGCCTGTTCGTGAACCAGAGGTGAAACTCCGTGGGCAGAAAAGACAACGGTCTTGCCCTCTGGAACTTCATCAGTTTCTTCCACAAAGATCGCGCCTTTTGCTTCTAGGGAAGCAACAACATGGACGTTGTGCACGATCTGCTTTCGCACATACACAGGTGCGCCATAGAGGGCCAAGGCTTTTTCTACGGTAACAACGGCGCGATCGACCCCTGCGCAATATCCGCGAGGCGCTGCCAGTAGAACTCTCTTAGCCATGGGGTCAGTCTATTAGGCTCATCCCATGTTCGAAACTTCAAGTGAATCCCCAGCCCCGGTTCGGGTCGTCTCTGAAGCGATCAAGGATTACGTTGATCGGCTGGGTCCAATCTGGATTGAAGGTGAAATCAGCGAATTAAACGAGCGCAGCGGAATGATGGCATTTATGCGCCTGCGCGATCCATCGGTAGATATGTCTATCTCGGTGATGTGTCACAAATCAGTGATCGCTACCGTCAAACCATTGCCCGATAACGCACGAGTTGTTCTCTATGCAAAACCATCCTGGTACACAAAAAACGGTTCACTCTCGTTTTCGGCCCGCGAAATTCGCCAAGTTGGTGTGGGCGAATTATTGGCTCGTCTTGAAGCTCTTAAGAATCTACTGGCCGCTGAAGGGCTCTTTGATTCAGAGAGAAAAATTGAACTGCCCTTGCTTCCAAAAGTTATTGGATTAATCTGTGGCAGAAATACGGATGCAGAAAAAGATGTTGTTGAAAATGCAAAGCGTCGCTGGCCGAGTGTCCAGTTCGAAATCCGCGAGGTGACTGTTCAAGGCGCAGCTGCAGTATCTGAGGTCTCTGATGCGCTGCGCGAGCTCGAGGCAAATAAAGATGTTGAGGTAATCATCATTACCCGTGGTGGTGGTTCCTTTGAAGATCTGTTGCCATTTAGTGATGAGACTTTGGTGCGCTTAGCAGCCTCTTGCACAACGCCAATTGTCTCTGCCATTGGCCATGAAAAGGATTCACCGCTTTTAGATTTAGTTGCAGATTACCGAGCATCAACTCCAACGGATGCGGCCAAGCGAGTTGTCCCAGATATTCTTGAGGAAATCGCGATGATCAGTGCGCTACGAGATCGCGCCCGCCGCGCACTGGTCAATCGCATAGACCTAGAAGTAACCAGAATTACCAACTTTAAAAACCGCCCGGTCATGAAGGACCCACATGTATTGATCACTACTCGAGCTGAAATCATTGCAGGGCTACGTGATCGATCAAACCGTTCCTTTGGGGCTTCTATAAAGTTGGCCAAGGAAGAGCTAAAGCAGGTAAAGGCACGGATTCGCGCCCTTTCACCGCAAGCAACTTTAGATCGCGGGTATTCAGTAGTGCAGTTAGCAGATGGTCAGATCCTCACAGATCCAAAGAAGTTGAAGCAAGGCGATCTATTGCGCCTTCGTCTTGCAAAGGGCGAGACACAAGCCACAGCCACAGGCGCGTAAAGAGAGTAGATTTAGCACATGAGCGAAGCCAAGAAAATCTCCTATGAAGCAGCCAGAGATGAATTAGCCCAAGTTGTCGAATCTCTAGAAGAGGGCAGCGCCACCTTGGAAGAGTCATTGAAGTTGTGGGAGCGCGGCGAAGAGTTAGCCAAGATCTGCCAGGAATGGTTGGACGGGGCGAAGAAGAAACTTGACGCGGTAAAGCCGTAAATATCCCATGCCAAACTTTTCCTACTCTGATTTATTGCCGCTAGGTGCTGACACCACTAAGTACCGCCTTGTCAGCACTGAAGGTGTCAGTGTTGTTAAACATGGCGATAGAGAGTTCCTGCAGGTTGAACCTTCGGCATTGGAAAAACTAACCTCAGAGGCAATCCACGATATCAATCACTATCTTCGTGCAGAGCACCTGCAGCAGTTAACAAATATTGTTAAAGATCCAGAGGCCTCACCTAACGATCGCTTTGTGGCAATAGACCTTTTGAAAAATGCCAACATTGCAGCTGGTGGAGTTTTGCCGATGTGCCAAGACACAGGCACCGCCCTGGTTATGGGCAAAAAAGGTCAGCACGTTTTAACAACTGGCAAAGATGAGGTTGCGATTTCTCAAGGTATCTACGATGCCTATACCCAACTTAATCTTCGCTACTCCCAGATGGCACCTGTCACAACCTGGGAAGAGAAAAACACCGGAAATAACCTGCCTGCTCAAATCGAAATCTATGCAGACAGCGACCATCAAGACGAGTACAACTTTATGTTTATTGCCAAAGGTGGCGGCAGCGCTAATAAATCATTTTTATACCAAGAAACAAAGGCAGTTCTAAACCCTACTGCATTCATGAATTGGCTCGATGAAAAGTTGCGCTCAATTGGAACAGCGGCTTGTCCTCCCTATCACTTGGCAATTGTCATTGGCGGCACCAGCGCAGAAGCCACAGTTAAAACTGCAAAGTTAGCCAGTACTAAGTATTTAGATTCATTGCCAACCTCAGGGGACGCGGCAACTGGCCATGGCTTCCGCGATCTAGATCTTGAGCAAAAGGTTCTAGAACTCACTCGCACATTAGGAATTGGTGCACAATTTGGTGGCAAGTACTTCTGCCACGATGTTCGTGTTGTTCGCCTGCCACGACATGGTGCCTCACTTCCCATTGCAATTGCCGTTTCATGTTCGGCAGATCGTCAAGCAAAGGCCAAAATCACAAAGGATGGCATTTTCCTAGAAGAGCTAGAGCGAGATCCCGCACATTTCTTGCCTGAAACAACTGATGAGCATTTACATGATGATGTTGTGGCCATTGATTTAAACCAGCCAATGGCAGATGTTTTAGCTGAACTTTCTAAGCACCCAGTAAAAACCCGTCTTTCATTGACCGGCACATTAGTTGTGGCCAGAGACCTTGCCCATGCAAAGATCAAAGCCGATATGGATGCTGGCAAACCAATGCCTGAATACTTAAAGAATTACGCTGTGTATTACGCAGGTCCTGCAAAGACTCCTGAAGGGTATGCATCAGGATCTTTTGGTCCAACAACTGCTGGTCGCATGGATTCATATGTTGAGTATTTCCAGTCCCATGGCGGTTCGATGGTGATGCTTGCAAAGGGCAACCGATCAAAGGCTGTCACCGATGCCTGCAAATCCCACGGTGGTTTCTATCTTGGATCAATTGGTGGACCTGCTGCACGCCTTGCCCAGGACTGCATCAAAAAAGTTGAGGTCTTGGATTTTGAAGAGCTTGGAATGGAAGCGGTCTGGAAGATCGATGTTGTTGATTTCCCAGCCTTCATTGTTGTCGATGACAAAGGCAATGATTTCTTTACAGAGACCTCAAAATTAGTCTCGATAGGTCTAAAGCCGGAAGTTTAATTCGGTCTAGTAATAATTACTGCGCTTGTGCTTGGCCAAAGCCTTGCACGGTGTCTCATATCGAATGCTGATGTAGCGAAGTCCCCAGCGAATCTGGGTAACTGGGTTTGTGCGCCAATCTGTTGAAACCACATTCATCTTGCTTGCAGGCAAAGCCTGAGCAATTCCGTGAGCGCCTGATTTCTTATTACGCGCTTTATAGTTCCAATGGCTTTCCTTAGTCCATAAGGTGTTCAAGCATGCGTACTCTTTTTCGGTAAAGCCATACTCATCCAACAAAATAGATTTTGCAACCTTCTTAGCGCCAAGGGGGGTGCGGGCAAGCTCGACCTGACGGCTAACCGATGAGACCAAGGCTAATTCAGAAGAGAAAATGGCACCTGACGCTGTCGCTGCTAGGTCATCCTCTCCAAATAACTGGGCTGCTGTTTCAACCGGCTCAACAACTGCCGAGCTTTTCGTCAGATCTATTTCAACCTCTGAAGGAGAGGAGATCTCAAGGGCGTTGGCTGAAGGAAGCAGTGTTGCCACAAGTAGCAGGGCGGTACTAACCCCCCAGATCGCTACTGACTTTTTCGAGCTTTTTAGTAATGCTGTCTTCACGTTCTGTTCTCCTTCCGATCATCTCTAACCCTCGGGC
Organism: Candidatus Planktophila sp.; assembly: GCA_044346015.1. GTDB lineage: Bacteria > Actinomycetota > Actinomycetes > Nanopelagicales > Nanopelagicaceae > Planktophila. The sequence goes on from JBIJAA010000016.1 coordinate 16,778, forward strand.
ACTCACCCGCGGTTTCTGCCCATAAGCCATCAGCCTCAAATGAGGCTTTGATACTTAAGGGGAATGTCTTTATGGTGCGGTAGATACGGCTCATCGGCAAATCAAAGCCTGCGGGAGTCGCAAATTCTCAGGATTTCATTCTCCTGTGGATAGGTAAAAGCGCAGGTCAGATAGGGGAATGTCCGAATTGCACCAAATGTGACTGTGACATTGTTTTTGAGTCTTTTTTAGGCCCTATGTGCTTGCTAGTTGCCGACAGGGCCCTCTAGTAATTCAGTGACTAGGGCGGCGATCGGCGAGCGCTCGCTTCGGGTCAAGGTGACGTGAGCAAAGAGCTCGTGCCCCTTCAACGTTTCCACCACCGCCACCACGCCATCATGGCGACCGACCCGAAGGTTGTCTCGTTGGGCAACATCGTGGGTCAAGATGACCCTGGACGCTTGGCCAATTCTAGAAAGCACGGTCAGTAAGACGCCTCGCTCAAGGGACTGGGCCTCATCAACGATAACAAAGGAGTCATGAAGAGAGCGACCACGGATATGGGTCAGGGGTAGGACTTCAATCAGACCGCGATCAATGATTTCATCGATGACTGGTTGGCTCACTAGTGCGCCCAAGGTATCAAAAACCGCCTGGGCCCAAGGCGACATCTTCTCCCCTTCAGATCCTGGCAAGTAGCCAAGCTCTTGGCCACCTACTGGATAGAGGGGTCGGAAGATAACGACCTTTTTATGAACCCGCTTTTCCATAACCGCTTCTAAACCAGCGCATAAAGCAAGGGCTGACTTTCCAGTTCCGGCACGGCCGCCCAAGGACACGATTCCAATGGACTCATCCAGGAGAAGATCGAGTGCAATTCGTTGCTCGGCGCTTCGGCCATGTAATCCGAACGCTTGACGATCACCGCGCACTAACTTCAATCGTTTATCTGAGGTGACCCGGGCTAAGGCGCTTCCCTTTTCAGAGTGCAGAACTATTCCAGTATGTACTGGAAGTTGGTGGGCAGATTCATGGTCTGCATAATCACTTGAATACAAATCATCGATCAAGCTGTGGCTGACATTGAGCTCTTCGATCCCAGTCCAACCGCTATTAGAAACAAGTTCGGCCAAATACTCCTGGGCCTCGACTCCAACAGATGAAGCTTTGACTCGAAGGGGTAGATCCTTTGTTACAAGGACAACCTCCTTGCCATCTGACATCAAGTTCTTTGCTATCGCCAGGATTCGAGAATCATTGGTGCCATCGCGCAAGAAGCCATGTGGCAATGTTGAAAGATCGGTGTGGTTGAGTTCGACCGATAAAGTGCCGCCTTCGGGCGTAATTGTGAGCGCTTTATCCAGCCGTCCGTGGGTAATCCGCAAATCATCTAGGGCTCGTAAAGCTGCTCGGGCAAAGTAACCAAGCTCAGGGTGGTCTCGCTTGGTTTCTAACTCGCCAATAACTGCGATGGGAATGATGACTTCATGTTCGGCAAATCTATAAAGCGCCCCGGGGTCTGCGAGCAAAACACTGGTATCTAAAACAAAGGTTTTCTTGGATTTTTGACCTTTTGAAGCCAATGCTTGCTCCTAGATTTAATTGTTATCGTCGGGTGTGCTTCGGATAATCAAAAGGTAGAACTGAGCAGTAGGTTTTTTGTGCAGACACGCGATGGGTAAAAGTTAAATTTTGGGTTAGTTTTATGAACCAAACCGACGCTTTCTCACAGAGTAAGAACGCAAGGCTCGTAGGAAATCTACCCGACGAAAATCAGGCCAGTAGGCCTCACAAAAATAGAACTCAGATAAGGCACTTTGCCATAACAAGAAGCCACCCAGTCGTTGTTCACCAGATGTGCGGATTAATAATTCAGGGTCTGGTTGGCCAGCGGTGTATAAAAACTTTGAAATGTCTTCAATACTTAACTTTGCAGCAGCATCTGTTAGTGAATGGCCTGCGGCTACTTCTTCCCCCATATAACTTTTGACGGCATCAACGATTTCGCGGCGGCCTCCATAGCTAATTGCCACATTGACCTCAACGCCATCTGTGCGGATTGGCTTGAGGGCCCCTAATTTGTCAGCTAGCCATGAAGGCAATAAATCCAATGCACCGACCGCCTTGATATTCCAGCGTCCAGTGGCTGTTAACTCATCTACTGTGTTGCCGATGATTTTTAGTAAATCATCTATCTCTTCTTGTGACCTCTTGAAATTATCAGTTGATAGAAGCCAGAGGGTTACGACCTTGACTTCAGATTCTTCGCACCATCCCAGGAACTCAATGATCTTACTTGCACCAGCTTTATGGCCATGTGGATCATTTACTGTTGGATTTGATTTGGCCCATCGACGATTGCCGTCCAGAATCACACCCACATGTTGCGGGGTCTTAGAAAAATCCAATGACCGAACTAGGCGTCTCTCATACAGTGGGTATAGGAGTGACTTGATTAATTTACGAATACTGGCGAACAACTCTGCGCTCCGCGACAAATGATGCGATTGGCAAAGTGCCGGCAAGAATGAGCCAGAGCATCTTTTTATAACTCCAGCGTGCTTTTGTCGCAAATTGGAGCGCCGTTAAGACGTAGAGGGCATAAATCAAGCCGTGTACCCGAGGAATCCACTCGACCTTGGCTTTCCAATCCTCGTTGTTAAATAGGTATGCCACTGGTAGATCAACAAACCACAGCAGTAATGCCATTACACCGGCGACTAACGCCATGACTCTAAATCGCTTGATAGCACCGCTCATGGGGTAACTCTACGACGATAGAAGGGTAAGTACAGCACCACACCTGCCATTAGCCACCAGATCACAACGTAAGAAAGGTGCTGCCAGTAAAGACCTGGGATTTTAGATGTCAGCTTTTCGGGGGTAACGCGAGTGCGATCAAGGCTTTGGGTTCGGGTTGCTTCTTTGCTGGCCAGAACATAGCCGTCATATAAATCTAATTCAGTTAGTGATGTGACAACTGCGCTATCGAGGCGAGAAATAACCCCAGCAGAATTTTCTGAACGGTCTGCATATTGGCTTGCTACCAATAATCCTTCAACATCAATAATCATGGATTGCTGGATGTCGGGATTTAGCAAACGCTCTGCCCATAAACCCCGAACTACCAATATTGCCGATTGGGTTCCCACCTGCAAAAGCGCAACTTCCCAATCAGAAACCGCGCCATTTCCATCTACTTGATTGGGAGCTCTAAAATTTGCGATGTAATAACCTGAAACAGATACAGTCTTGTTTAATGCCGATGCAGGAATTGGTTCTCGAGGTGAAGTTACCGACTCTAAAGAAACAACCGTGGTATCAATTGTTGTTGCAACCTTCAAACTCTCTTTAAGGTCTGCGGCTCGTTGTAACTGCCAAATCCCGAGTCCAACAAATAGTGCCGCAATTAACAGAACTGCAACTGATTGAAATATCTTGGTAAGAAAATTACTTGGTTGAATCATCGCTTCGATCTACACCCATGAAACGCTTATAAAAACTTCGCATCAAGAATGCAAAAGTAATGACCAGCACAGCAACGGTCAAGGATCCCGCGGCACCCATATCAATCTCTTCAGTCATGCCATAATCATCCCATGCAATCAGCAGAGCCGTTTAACTACAACGAGCGTTACGGCCTCAAAAAGGGGCGGAGTTGGATTGCAGTTGCCCTCATCACCGCAGTTGTCGGTGTCGGCTGGTTAACATGGGCGGGGGTGTATCACTCAAACCCCTTTAACCGTGTTCAATTGATTTCCTTTACTGTCGATAGTGATCGGGCGGTCAGTGTTAGGTATTCAGTTGATCGCGAAGATCCCGCGTCGATAATAATCTGCACAGTAATTGCCCGTGATTACTACAAGAATGTAGTTGGGCAAATAGATCAAGAAATAGCTGCTGGAGCGGCAAAGGTTGAACTGGTCACCATCGTTCCTACGCGTAGCGAAGCTGTTAACGGTGATGTTTCAACTTGTCGCGCCAAGTAAGTAACCAGTACCTTTACGCCTTATGACACAGACATGGCTTACTCAAGAAGCAGCAGACCGCTTGAGTGCTGAGCTAACCCAGCTGGAAGGCCCGGGTCGTAAAGAGGTGACTGCAAAAATTGAAGCAGCACGTGCTGAAGGTGACCTAAAGGAAAACGGCGGATACCACGCAGCCCGAGATGAGCAAGGCAAGATGGAAGCTCGTATTCGTCAATTAAAGCAAATGTTAGAAAATGCCCACATTGGAACACCACCAGCAAGTGCTGATGGAAAAGTTGGTGCAGGAATGGTTGTTACTGCGATCATCGCCGGAGATGAGATGAAGTTCCTCCTCGGCTCACGTGAGATTTCATCTGGTGATCTAGATGTGTATAGCGAAAAGTCCCCGCTTGGTTCTGCAGTACTAAATCAAGAAATTGGTGCAAAGGTTTCTTACACAGCACCAAATGGTCGCGAGATCTCAGTTGAGATTTTAGCTGCCGAGTTTTATGCCTAACTTATAATTCTCAGAGCTATGAATCTAACAGCCAGTGACCTCTTTCCGGGACTTAAAGATTTAGTTTCAGAATCTCGGTTTGATCGTGTTTCCAACGCTCTAACCTCGTTGTTTCATAAGAGCCTGACCCGACTTGAAAATGGTCGCCCATTTATCATTACGGGCGACATCCCAGCCATGTGGTTACGCGATTCCACCTGGCAAGTAGCTCCGCTTCTCCACTCCAATCACCCAGAAGTAGTAAACCTGCTCATTGAATTAAGTAAGACCCAGGTAGAGCTCTTTCTCATTGATCCCTATGCCAACGCATTTAACCCATCCCCCAATGGAAATTGTTGGCATAAAGACTTCGCTGATCAATCCCCATGGGTTTTTGAAAGAAAATTTGAACTAGATTCATGGGCCTCAGTTTTGTATTTGGCACGAATGATCATCGAAAAGTATGACCGATGGGATC
>JBIJAA010000001.1:0-177334 GCA_044346015.1 Candidatus Planktophila sp.
CAACACCAACACCAACACCAACACCAACACCAACACCAACACCAACACCAACACCAACACCAACACCAACACCAACACCAACACCAACACCAACACCAGTGCCGGTTGTTGATAGAGAAAAGCCTGTGATTATTAGCGGCTTCACAACTCCACAGGTGCTTGAGGTTTGCCAGACTGTTACACAGATGTCTGTTAGAGCAAGCGATAATGTTGGAATCTCAACTGTCAATTTGCGTATTTTTAATGAGAATAACGTTCAGGTGTATTCAACCTTTATGTATAGAACTGTTGGCACAAATCAGAACGGAACTTGGGCAAATGATTGGGCGATCCCTTGCTCAGCCTTGGTTGGCAAGTATCGCGTTTCTGTACAAGCACTAGACGCAGCAGGCAATGCAACTGGCTGGGGCGATATTCCGAACTTCTGGGTTTACCCATCAACAACCAGGGATATATCAAAGCCTGCCTTTGTTTCTGGCACTGTCTCAGCTGGTCCAGTAACTATTGGTAAAACAATTCCTGAGGTACTAGTCCGCCTGACAGATGACACAGGAATTGCATCTGTAACCTTCAAGTTGGCTGATCCATCAGGAAATATTGTCTCAACTACTTCGGCTTATAGAATTTCAGGCACCAAGACTGATGGCGTTTATCGAAATGATATTGCGACCAGAACAGGCTATCTGCCTGGTCGTTACACAGTCCATGTAGATGCTGTAGATGAATGGCAAAAGGTTTCCGGAACAATAAAAGTTGGATTCATTGACTTGATTTCAGTGCCAGTAGTAGCCCCTACGCCAACTCCGACACCTACGCCAACAGTTGCACCAAAACCTGCTGATGAAGCGATGGTTGTAGTTCCTTACTACTCCTCCTCAACATTACGCAACAGCTACTTGTACCCAGCTACAGCGGTGACTTTGAGACCAAACAGAAGTGGTCTATTCCTAGCTTCCACCTTGTTTGCAAGTGGCAAGAACTTTGGATTGAAATCATTGGGTCATCTTCTAGAGGTAACCACAACGACTCCTACAGTTTGTTCCGTAACAGGAGTCACGACTTGGGATCGAACAGGCGGCATCTATACAAGAGCCAATGTGAACGCACTGACCGCCGGCACATGTTCTGTAACATGGAAGTTTCTAGGATTCCCTGGACGTGCCCCAACATCAACCACGATGAACGTAAAAGTTTCTTAGTAGTTGAGATAACTTTTCATGACGCGCAAAGTTCTGACTCTTTTACTAGCACTCACATTGCTAGGAGCTACACCTGTCCATGCTTTAACTAAAGCTGGGGCTAAGTGCTCAAAAGCAGGTGCCACATCAACATCTGCAGGCAAGAAATACACCTGCATTAAAAGTGGCAAGAACCTTGTCTGGAATAAGGGTGTAACTGTGAAAAAAATTGTTGTGGTAAAAAAGGCTGTGTGTCCATCTAAGTCTTCTCAGGATATAGATCCTGGTATCACTCAAACCCGTGCAGATAATCTACTCACAATGAGTGAGGCAGATGCGGAAACCTGCGCAATGCAACTTGATTGGCAGTTTCGGGTAGGTCAGCGAGATGACGAGATGTTTGCTGGCACATTTGATTATCGAACAGATCGCGTAACGGTGACTGTGATGAAGGGCCTTGTAACCAAAGTTTACCTAGGCTAGAAATTGAACCTTCTTAAATCATCATCACTTTGAGTCAGGGATAAGAAACTATGAGCAAGAGGCTCCGTGCAAGTATTTTTCTTTCATTGTGTGCTCTTTTTTCACCGATAGCAATCGCCAATGTTTCTGCCGCAACTCCAACGTCTTATTACAATGATTGTGGCTATCCTGAATACAAACCTCAATCGCTAACCGAATACTGCGCTGATGCAGGTACAGGTGTGACAAAGATAAAGTGGAGTAGTTGGACCAACACAAAAGCCACGGGAACTGGCTCGTATTATGTAAATCAATGCAACCCTAACTGTGCCGATGGGAAACTCATCTGGGCCAAAGTCAGAGTCGTATTAAGCAGTCCAAAGATCACTCATGGCAAGCGATATTTAATGACAGTCTCTGTCTCAACGATTAATGGAAAAACGCTGCCAGGAGAATCCAAGTCATCAATCACCACATGGGTAACTGACTATTGGATGGGGTAAGCCACATTCAATTATCAGGTCATTATGCGATGTAAAGGGTTCTTACTACTTCTAGTTGCAGTATTAAGTATCGGGATGCTGGTGCCTGCACAAGGCGACCCAATACAAAAGTCATTGGTCATTATCGATACCGGATTTGATACTTCTCTACCATTAATTAAAGATGCCATTGTTTTTGAAAGCTGCATTATGAATTGGTTAGGGTGTCCAGACGGTTCAAGTTTTCAAGAAGGACCTGGATCTTCGGCTTTGCCTACAAACATCTCTAATACTTCAAATATGAGTCATGGAACTCAAATGGCAAGCATTGCGATGAACGCTAACCCGGGACAGAAAATAGTCTTGATTCGCGTGGTCGCATATAACGCGCGTGGTGAGCGTATGAATATTTCTGATAGCACTGTAGTCAAAGTTTTCAAGTGGATTGTCTCCAAGCGCATAGAGCTAAACATTGGAGCAGTTGCAATGGCTCAGGGCTATCACCCCACGGGATCTGCCAAGAATTACTGTCCGAGGAATGCAGAACTAGAAAAGATGATTCTTGATCTGAAGATAGCCAACGTTCCGGTCTTTTTCCCGACAGGCAATGCAGCAGATAAGGTAAGAATCGATTGGCCGGCCTGCATACCAGCAGCGATAGCAATCGGTGCAATTAATAGCAAAGGCCAGATAGCCGACTATTCAAATTATGATCGCAACTTAGTTGATTTCTACACACCCGGTAATGCAGAAGCACTTCTGCCAGGGGGAGCACCTTCATCTGCTGTGGGTACTTCAGTTTCAACGCTAATCGCTGCCAGTTATTGGATGAATGTTGCTAGTTTGAAGCCAGAATTGACAGTGCCGGAGATTTCTCAGCTCTTTAGGAATGCAGGCAAAATGATCTTTGATTCTAAGTATCGATATGGTCGAGAGATGCAAATTAAAAGCTTTCAAACAGGTTAAGTAATTGATTAGATTGGTTAGACTTTAAGTATGCAAAAGAGAGTCCTAGTTTTACTCACGGTGACCCTTATTTCACTCTCTCTGCAATCAATTGCATCGGCTGCAGTTAAACCTGGTGGGACCTGTAGCAGACTCGGTCTAACAAGCACATCTGCAGGAATCAAGTACACATGCGTTAAATCAGGCAAGAAATTTGTGTGGAACAAAGGGGTTGCCATCAAGAAACCTCTCCCCACTAGTTCTCCAACTCCTTCACCCTCTGTAACGCCAACACCAACTCCTTCTCCAACTCCTTCACCCTCTGTAACGCCAACACCAACTCCGACACCAACAATTAATCGGAAAGATTGGGAATTGATCTACTTAAAGATTTGGGATGAGTTAGACAAGGCGCAAAGTCAGGGTAGTTTTCCTTTTGAATACAAATTAAGCCCAACAGTTAATCCAGACAAAGCACGCGAAAGTATTGCTGCATACGACAAAGCTATGAAGCTGTGGATGGCTGTTCTTGATGGAGCAAAAGCAAGCCCAGTGATTTGGACAATCATGAGCGAGAAAGACTACGCCTGGTGGAAACAGGTTTCTGAACAGCAAGAGGGTTACTCCAGTACCGTGTGGAATCCAGTTACAAATATGTTGGGTCATTGCCAGTTACGGCCAGATATTTTCTGTGGCTATGGCACTACTTATAAATCAAATACTCCTGACTACAAGTTCTTGCAGTACAACGTAATTGGATCCCAATACAACCAATCACCAAATGCCAATACGGTCAATCACGAGTCTGTTCACTTCTATCAACTAAGCGTCGTTCAGGGTTTCCCACAAGATGTGCCATGTTGGTATGTAGAGGGCCAAGCATCTCTCTATGGCGGCGCACTCGAATATAATCTAAACGATCAACGTAAAAGCTCGATTGCCCAACGAGATAGATTCAAGGGGATCGTTTTACAGTACCAACCCAATGCGAATTCATACACAACTCAGCAATGGGTAGAGGTACTCAAGAACATGTATGGCTCACATATTTCATGCAGTGGCCAACAAGATTATTTCAAGTACGCCCTTGGCATGTTTGTTTGGGAGCACCTATATGACAAATTCGGCCCTGCGGTCATGCACAAAGTTCTCTTAGATTTTAAAGCAGGCAAGATGTTTACTCAGGCCTCACAAGCACAGTTAGGTTTGAGCGTTGACCAACTCAATGATCAGCTAGCCAAACATCTTGTCCATGTTTTTGCCGATGGTAATTAGGGCTTTAAGACAATACGAATCGGATTGCCAACTTTATTTGCCAGCTTATCCAATGCCTGTGCGGCATCTTCTAGTGCCATTACCTCGGTAACGGAGTGAGATAAGTCCAGACGTCCCTCACGCGCAAACTCAATCAGTTCTCTCACGTGATGTTCTTCGGACCCGTAATGGCCCATGATCTGGGTGCGCATATATGTAAAAGCCATGTCATTAGGAATGACAATAGGTTCATTGGCAATACCAATAATAATCAAGCGCCCCTGTTCACCAAGTAGCCCTAATGCTTGCTTTCGAACTGGCGTCACACCTGCAAAATCAAAGGCAGCGTTTAAGCCACGATGTTTTTTCAACTCAGGATCATCAGGTGCAAATGCAAAGTGGGCACCCCGTGCCAAAGCGTTTGCACGCGCATCTTCCCGAGGATCAATAGCAATGATTGTGGTGCAACCAACAATTTTTAGTAACTGCACAGCGTGGATTCCTAATCCTCCAACGCCAAAGACAGCGGCAGTTTCTCCAGCCTGCATCTTGGCAGTTGAAGAAATCGCAGCCCAGGGGGTTGAAACAGCATCAGGAATAATTGCAGCCTGCTCAAATGGCAAAGAATCTGGAATCTTGGCAACAAGGTGCGCACTTGTAACAACGTATTCTGCCCATCCGCCGTCGTAATCAAAGCCCATTGTTGTTATCTGTTGGGCAGCGTTTCTCTCACCTGCGATCACAACAACTCGATCACCAAGGTCACTCGTTGTTACTCCTGCACCAACTTGATCAATGACACCGGCAACTTCATGGCCTAAGGTCACATGATCACCCTTTAAATATCCTGGAGATAAAATTCCTTCCAGTAAATGCACATCTGATAAACACACACCTGCTGCTGCAACTTTGATACGCACCTGTCCTGCCCCCGCATCAGGAGTTGGCACATCGACAACTTCAAAGGCTCTTGTTGAGACAGTTATTTGCCCAGCTCTCATGTGATCTTTCCTTCTGCTCGGTTGATCAAAGTATTGACCGCATCTCCAAAGCCAACAAAGGCTGGATTAGTTGTTTGGCCCGCCCTATAGCGAGCCCAAATCTGTTGAATGATGACTGCTAATCGAAAAAGCCCAAAGACTTCATAGAAGGTAAAGTCATCGCACTTTCGACCGCTTAACTCTAGATACCTTGCTACAAATTGTTCACGAGTTGGCATGCCAGGTAAGTGACTTGGTTGCCTGCGAAGGGATGCAAAAGCAGCTTCATCATCACGATCAACCCAATAGGCAAGGGCTGAACCTAAATCCATCAGAGGATCACCAACTGTTGCTAGCTCCCAATCTAGTACGCCAGCAATGCGCCCGTGTTCTAAGTCAAAAACAACGTTGTCAATCCGCCAATCGCCATGAATGATGCAGGAATCAACATCTTCTGGCTTATTAGCTTCTAGCCAGGCCATTACCTTTTCACCGTTTGGCACATCATCAGTCAAAGCATTGCGATAACGCTTTGACCAACCTTCAACTTGGCGAGCAACATAGCCTTGACCTTTATTGAGTTCAGCCAAAATCGATGAATCAACTGCGTGGAGTTGGACTAATCCATTTATTAAAGAATCTGCCATTACTTCGATATCACTGGCGGTAATCTCTTGTGCGATATCTCGACGGAATATCTGACCAACCACCCGCTCCATGACATAGAAATCAGAGCCCATTACAGAATGGTCCTCACACAGCGCAATCATTCCGGACACTAAAGAGTAGACAGGTTGTAATCTAGATTGAATTAAAAACTCACGTTTCATATCGTGGGCTGAAATAGCCTTTGTGCCAACAGGTGGTCTGCGCAGCACTAATTCGCGGGTCGGATACTTCAAGAGATAGGTCAGATTAGATGCACCGCTTCGAAACTGCAGTACCTCTGGCAGTTCATCAATGTTGATATAGCTGCGAAGCCACGCATGCATGGCTGCAACATCAAAGCGATCCTCTTCGCGGACCGCGGTTACATCATTCATGACAAATAAGGTTTGATTTCTAAGCGAGCGATGTCGCGAATATGAACCTCATCTGGTCCATCAACTATGCGTAATGTGCGAATTCCTGCATACAGTCCAGCAAGTGGCGTATCTTGGCTAACACCTGCCCCGCCATAACTTTGAATAGCATGATCAATAATTCGCTCTGCCATCTGGGGGACAGCTACTTTGATTGCAGCAATCTCTTTGCGAGCACCTTTTGCCCCAACGGTGTCGATCATCCAGGCAGCCTTTAAAACAAGCAGGCGTGCTTGCTCAATATCAATACGAGCTTGGGCAATCCAATCTTGAATGACACCTTGTTGTACTAACGCTTTTCCAAATGTTTCACGCCCAATTGATCGCTTAATCATCAATGACAAGGCCCGCTCTGCCATTCCAATAGCTCTCATGCAGTGATGAATGCGACCTGGTCCAAGGCGGGCTTGTGCCAAGGCAAAGCCTTCACCTTCTGGTCCCAAAAGATTTGCAACAGGAACGCGGACATTAGTAAATGAAACTTCAGCATGACCATGTTGGTCCACATAGCCAAAGACAGTTAAATTGCGCTCCACCTTCACACCCGGAGTGTTGATTGGAACAAGCACCATTGATTGTTGGTTATGCGCTTCTGCATCAGGGTTGGTCTTTCCCATGACAATAAGTAATTGACAGCGCTCATCCATCGCACCGGTTGTCCACCACTTAGTGCCATTGATGACATAGTCACCACCATCTTTGACAATTGATGTTTTGATATTTCGTGCATCACTAGATGCCACATCAGGCTCGGTCATTGCAAAAGCTGATCTGATCCGACCATCTAATAACGGCTCAAGCCACATTTTCTTTTGCTCATCTGTGGCAAACATGTCTAGTAACTCCATGTTGCCTGTGTCAGGTGCTGCGCAGTTAATGGCCTCTGGTGCAATCTCAGGTGACCAACCAGTTATCTCAGCCAAGGTTGCATACTCTGTAACAGTTAATCCATGATGGGGATCATGGCTATGAGGTAAAAACAGATTCCAAAGACCTTGTGCTCGTGCCTTAACCTTTAACTCTTCAACTATTGGCGGCAATCCATGAGGCTTGCCAGCTGCTCGCAGCGCTTCCCTTTGATGTTCATACACAGCCTCTGCGGGAAATACTTCCTTATTCATAAAGGCTTGCAGTTTGGCGGCATATTCGCTTGTCTTAGCGCTCAAGGTGAAGTCCATGCCTTAACCTTACGCATAGTTGCCCAATTTGAGGAGAGAGTATGAGTGTTCTTGACCGCTTTCGTTTAGATGGAAAGGTCGCAGTGGTCACGGGGGCATCCTCTGGTCTTGGGGTTGCTTTTGCTAAGGCGTTGGCCGAAGCCGGGGCAGATGTTGTCTTAGGAGCACGCCGGGTTGAACGCCTGGCAGATACTGGTGCATTGGTAACTGCAGCTGGCAGAAAGTTTGCATCCTTGCAAACAGATGTAACACAGCCAGAACAATGCGACGCACTGATTGCTCATGCCATTAAAGAGTTTGGTCGCGTAGACATCCTGGTTAACAACGCAGGTGTTGGCACGGCGGTGCCGGCAACACATGAAACCCCAGAACAATTTAGATCAGTTCTAGATGTCAATCTCTTTGGTGCCTATTGGATGTCACAAGCATTTGCAAAGGCAAACAAAAATGGCGGAGCAATCGTGAATATCTCCAGCATTCTTGGCATCAAACCTCAAGGATTACCACAAGCTGCATACGCATCCAGTAAAGCTGGATTGATTGGATTAACCAGAGACTTAGCCGCGCAATGGACTGGGCGTAAGAACATTAGAGTCAATGCGCTCGCACCAGGCTTTTTTCCATCTGAGATGAGTGATGAACTACCAGCAGATATGGTCAACATGATCAAGATGTTTGCACCAGCTGGTCGCTTGGGAGATCCAGAAGAGTTAGCAGCAACGCTTATCTGGTTAGTCAGTGATGCATCTAGTTATGTCACAGGAATTACCGTGCCAGTTGATGGTGGATTGGTCATGCCATAAGTATTTAAGCAAGACAAAAGCCCCGCGGAAGTTATTCTGCGGGGCTTTTGCTTTTAAGCGCAGTTCTGACAAATCACAATGTATCACCGATATCCACAGAAAATCATGTGAGATCAACTGGTCGCATAAATGAGTCTAGTTTCAACTCTGCGTGCGGTTGTAGCTCATCGGATAGAGCACAGTTCTGACGATATCTGAGGTAGTGGGTTCGATTCCCATCAATCGCACGCACATCAAGTGGCCCCGCAGTTCGTCGCGCGGGGCTACTTTTTTGTCAGTCACTCTGCGTAAACTAAACATATGGCCATTCGCTTTCGACGATCTATGAAGTTACTGCCTGGCATTCGCCTGAGCGTTAATAAAGACTCTGTTGGTATGTCCTTTGGTGTTCCAGGTGCTCGCTACACAATTAATTCAAAGGGCCGCCGCACCGTTTCAACAGGAATTCCTGGAACAGGTCTCTATAACGTGGAAACTTTAAGTAGTGGGAAGAGATCTACCCGCGGGAGTACCAAGTCAGCAACACCTCAATCGGAGGAAGAAGTTCTCCCATATAGCCCACCAGCGAGTATGCAGCCCGGACTTTTTGCAAGGAAAGCAGAGCGGGAGTTGTATGCATACTTACGAGACATCTTTAAATGGGATGAAACAGATACGCCTGATCAAGCAATTGAAAAGGCGACAACTCTTCAATTCATACACCCAGCTCTCATGCAGAGCCTTAGCCTGCTGAAATTTCTCTATTGCGTTAAAGGCAGCTCGATAGATGATGCGACGAGTTATGAATGGGGCAAGGAGATGTGGGCTAATCGCCACGTCGCATTTTCTGATAAGTATGTAAGAAAGTACTTTCAAGGAATCTCTCCACAGGTCCAAATCACAAACGGCATTTTCACCTCAAGTGTGTATAACGCACAAACCCTGGGCCACATCTACGTTGAATTACTCCAGCAGCTGGGCAAGTTTGACGAAGCTTTTGCAATCTTGCATGAGATGGAACCTGATCAACTGGTGGCTATTTCGCTCGCTGATCTTGAGATTTGCACAAAGGATTATGACGGTGCGATTGAGACAACGGAGGATATTGAAAACGAGGATGATGCAACAGCGATGATGTTGATCCTGCGTGGTGTGGCTTTCCGGGAGAAGGGATTAAATGAGGGGGCACTTGAATGCTTTAAGCGCGCTCTTGCATCAAAAAAGCGTTCTGAAATATTGCTCCATCGCGCACTCTTTGAACGTGCAGAAACTTATTCAGCATTAGGCAAGAAAGCCTTAGCAATCAAAGATCTAGAAAAGATTCTGGTGGATGACTCTGATTACCCAGCGGTCCAGGAAAAACTAGACACACTCAACGCGTAGAGGTAACTGGACTCACCTTCAAAGCAAAAGCCCCGCGGAAGTTATTCTGCGAGGCTTTTGTTGTGTAACTCAATTGGACCTAGGACACTGACTATGTGAGGCAAGTGTAACCCACTGTGGCGAGGAGCTACTTTTTTGACCATTTGGTCATAGTTATCTCTACTAGTTGAGACCATAATAAGAACATGCGCAAGAGATTAGTTGTGTTACTCACCGTAACTATTGCTCTGGTATTGCTTCAACCGATTGCAACGGCAGCGGTAAAGGCTGGTGCCAAGTGCTCAAAAGCTGGTGCGACATCAATCTCTGCCGGAAAAAAGTTCACCTGCATTAAATCTGGCAACACATTGGTGTGGAATAAAGGCGTCGTTGTTAAGAAACCAACACCTGTTGCAACGCCAACCCCCTCGCCAACGCCAACAGCCACACCAACCATCGCTCCAACGCCAACTGCCACACCAACACCAAAGGCACCAACCTCTTTTGATGATCTAGTTGAGAATTATCAAGGTATTGCCTATGCCGCTTGGAGCAAGAGTCGAGAAAAAATTCTTACCTCTAAGAAAACCGATATCACCTTAAAAATGATTATGGGGCCTAGCTCTCAACTCACCTATAAAGAACCCCTGATACCAATTGATCTTGTCAGCAGAATGTATGCCGGAAACGTTGAACCGATAGAAATTTACTATTTGGCTTTTAATTATGCTGATCGTGAATGGGCGGTAAACCAGATGGAAAGTATCCTTCCTAATTCTGGAAGCAGATGGGTTACAGATGTTGCCTGCCGCACCCAAGCAACTTGTTGGGGAGGTGGCTCTTTTTATAACGGTAGTAATAGGTATTTGATTGTGTTGGCAGTTGAGCTCAAAACACCTGTAAAACTAATTGGAACAGTGGAGGCGCATGAATTCACGCACACGATTCAGCAAATGAATATCAAGAAGGGACGGCCAGCACAAGAGTTCCTTTATGACCCATGGCCTCCAACCTGGTACTGGGAGGGGCAAGCCGAATTCACGCAACATGCAGCAGTTTTCTATGACTCCTTTGCAGATTACCTGAAGCATCGAAAAGACACATCAAGTGACCTCTATACAAATCAAGCACTCAACGCGCAGTATTTAGAAAACTATTTCGTCTTTAATGCTCCAGATACT
Organism: Candidatus Planktophila sp.; assembly: GCA_044346015.1. Lineage (GTDB taxonomy): Bacteria > Actinomycetota > Actinomycetes > Nanopelagicales > Nanopelagicaceae > Planktophila. Next base: position 10,887 of record JBIJAA010000001.1, read on the forward strand.
TGGCAAAAGAATTATGAGCGCTGGTATCAATACAGCATCGGCGCTAGGTTTGTTGAGATTCTCACCGCACTTAAGGGACCAGATTCGACAATGGAAATGTGGAAGCTCGCCAGTTCGGGGGTGGATTTCAAAACCGCTTTTGAGAAGGTGTATGGCATTTCATTTGATAAGGCAATGCCAATCATGGCCAAAGCAATCGCCTTAGAGTTAGGACGAAGTTGATCTGTTGAGCCACTTTAGGCGACTACAGGACAATCGGGACTGGCCAAAATTCATGACCAAGACACTCTCTAGAATTTCCGGGTAACTTTTTGACTGAGCCTTAAACTATTCATGAGTTCAAATGATTTGTACTCAAGATTCTAGGAGGAACAATGCAAAGCAGCTCAGAAATTGGTTTCCTTAAGTCACTATTTGATTTTCAGTTGCGTCACTATATTACCTTGCGTGTACTTCGAGTCCTTTATGCAATTTCAACTGTAATCATCCTCTTTGTGTCAGTAGTCTTTATGCTCTCTATGCTTTTTGGTGGTGGAGCAAGAGGTATCTTATTTGTTCTTCTGACACCATTGGTAACATTCTTTTATTTGATCTTGTTGCGCCTTTGGATTGAAACATTGGCGAATTTGCAACGCGTTGGCGATAACACTCAAAAAATGGTGGAACAAAGTTCCTCAAATTAGTCTCTAAGGTTGGGCTGGAGGATATCTCTAGCCCAAGCCTGACTGCTTAGAGAATTTCCATCAAGTCTTTTCACCATCAAACTCATACTGGCAAGCGAGAGATGTTTTCACCGCAAGGGTGGTTCCTATGCAAATAGAGAGTTGTTCAGGTATCTTCTTGCCATGAGGTCGCAAAAACTCAACTCATTACTGGTGATATTTTGCCTTTTAGTATCAATCTCCCTTACTAGTTGCTCATTGGCCTCAGGGAAAACTCAACCTGTAATGATTGTTATTGAAGACTGGGCTCTTGGCCTTCTGGAAATTACTGACTCTCTAGAAATTAAAGTCAAAGGCTCATCACCACTCGAAGTAAGTGATATTAAGAATAGCGGTAAGAAAAATCGAGAAATGAATGGCGAAAATCAATATGGTGATAATTTTGGACTGCTTCCTGATTGCGAGGGTTGGATTAGAGAGTGTGGAACCTTTGCAGGGGTAAAATTCGATCAAGTTGAAGCCTTGGGCTTTTATGGTGAAGATAGTTTTATACAAACTGAACTTGATATAAACAAAGAGGGCAAAGCGGTTTTGAATATCGCCGAAGGAGATCGCTCAGCTGCATGGGAGTTCGAAACAACTCAAGATAGCAATGAGCCGATATATCTGAAAATCCTAATTACCGACTATTTCGTTGGTGTTACCCAGCTTGAAAAAGGTTATCTGACCTTCACATCAACGCTCATCACCGAAGAAAATCCTGAGAAGAGTTATGGGTTTGATGAATTCATCGGGCTTGAAGAATATTTGTTCCAGAGACCAAATAAGTGGTTTGACTTGAAGGCTGCATACAAAGAGTTCAGTGATGCTCGAAACACTGGAATTACCAAGACATGTGAAATTTTCGGTAGAGGGTGTGACGGGAGTGCGTCATGGTCGGTTATCGAAGAAAAATACAAGTCTGTTTATGAAGAAGAAATTTCGCCGATGGTGGAGAATTTAATTCTTTATTCAAATAGTCCCGATACTGACGTTAGAAAATCTGTCCTGATGCTTACTCAAGCTGCCGATCTGTTGGCCAATTGCTACTTCAGAGTGCAAATATCTGCGCAGTCAGAAAATAACTCTGCCTATATTGCAGTGTCCTCTTGTTGGCAAGAGGTAGACCAAAAAATTAGTGATCTTGAGATCTATTTGAGTGAGTTCGATGTAGAATTAAATTTAGTTCCACGATTTGGCGATTTTTAAGAAATTAACGTGAAGTATAGAAATAGGGGAGAGCTAGAATGAAAATCACTGCAGGAGCCACAGATTCACAGTTCGTACTCCATGCCACACTCAATGAGGCACAAAAAGTAGTTGCAAACTCACTGTCACGATTAGGTGGAGTTAAGTCTCAAATGCGTGGCAAGATCAAGGGTTGGGGAAAATACGGTCTGAACAAAGTAACTGTTGACATATCTTTTATTGAGCAAGGCGATGAAACTTTGATGACAATAAATGCTAAAAATGGAACCATTTATTCAGGTCCCAACAAATCTGTAATCACTCGTCTAGTTGATTCTATTGCAAATTCTGATAACGCTTCCTTTGTTCCTGACAAGCAAGGAATTGGCACAGGACCTCTCATCGGCAGTACCATTGGGTTTGTCTTGATTTTGATTATCGTGATTCCATGGGTTAACTCTCGACTCTTCTCGTAAGCCGACACCAGACTCTGAATAACTGGTCACACATTGAGTAGCCGCACAGCCAACCTATGAATTAGACAATAAGGCCACCGCCTACTGGCCCGTTGGCAGCCGCAAGGTTTACCCTTGCCTTATGAGAAAGTTGCTGACCGGTCTAATTGCAGCAGCTCTCTGCCTTGTTGGCACTCCAGCAATTGCAGCTGATCCAAGTATCGCTGGCATTGTGCGAACAGGAGCCGGTGCTGCAATTCCTGGAGTAGTCGTTAACGCAACACAAAACGGAACCCAGATTGCAACAACTACAACGGCAGCAGATGGATATTACGAACTCTTAGTACCTGATGGAACATATGTTCTGGAGTTTAAGTCTCCTTCAACAAGTTATGCCTCACTTGCCACACTGCCACTCACACTGCCTCGCAATTGGCCATTAAATGTTGTTCTAACAGCCCCCACTGTTGGCAAGATCTATCTAGCAGGTCGAATCACAACAGATGATGGACGAGCAGCAGGTGTTGTTGGCAGACCACCTACGCCATTTTTTGGTGGCGGTGGTAATCCTGCAGATGCAAATGGTTACTTTAAGTTAGCTGCAACTGCCGGTTCCACAGCGGCTTGGGCTTTTTCTGGTTCCTCACTCTTTCCCAATGCCAGCACATTAGGTTTCTATATTTCAGGTGGGCAATCCTTCACCTATAACCAAGATTCATATTTAGATGTTGTAGTTCCGACAACAACAACTCGTATTCGCATTGTTGATCCGAGTGGTAATCCGATCCCTAGTACTGAGGTGGCTGCCAATATTCGTCTTGAGATTGGCGGAGCTGTTGATAACCAGAACGGCTCAAGTAGATCAATGCCAGGAGGAACAGTTTCTCTTTTTCCAGGATTAGCAAATTACGGGGTTTCTTGGCAGTCGATAGGAAACAGTGATGCTAACGGAACTGCCATGCTCTCTAGAGTGCGGATGACCTCTGGACTGCAAGGCGTTGTGTCTGTCTACTTCTCATCTACTGCAAAGTGGAAGCACATCATTACTAAAGTTGTTGATATCCCAGCAGATGGTGGAGACATCACAGTTGTTGCAACACCAACCTCAAATGCCCGAGTCATGGGAACAGCCAAATTTGCAGATGGCACACCATTAACTGGTGGCTATGTTGGAACAGTCACGGGTGTTAACACAGGCTCATATATCGCAGCAGATGGCTCATATGTGGCCACATTGCCTAGTGGAACAAACCTGAACTCTTTTTCAGTGGGCTTCTATCACAGGCTTGGAAATGATTATTTAGATTTTGGTTACTCCGGAACCCGCACTACCAATATTTTGTATGGCGACTACACCCAAAACATTGTTGTGCCAACACCTGTGGCCCAGCAAGTTACAGTGTTAGATCCAGCTGGATTGCCGATCTCAAATGCGAAGGTTTGGATTACGGTGCGAGGCGGGGATGGTTATGCCACTCCAACTTATCCGCTCATTGCCGGGCAAAGAGACATGAACCTGAGCTTTCAAGCCTGGAGTTTTACCGATGCAAGCGGTGTTGCCAATGTAAAGATCCCGCAGTTAATCACACCAACATATTCAACAATCTTGGTCGATCCACCAGCTGGTTCGGGATTACTGCCAGTAACTAGAAAGTTAGAAGTTGGTGGAGGTCCACTAACAATCCAACTTGAACAAAGGTGGGTAACTGGCACCGGAAGAATTACAACTTCAGATGGATTCCCTCTCTATGAGCCATATGTTTCACCGCTAAGTCGGGCTAATGCTTCCGGAAACTTCTCAGGCTCAATTGGTCAAGCTACAAAGTTTTCGTGGCGGATCTCTCCGAGATATCAGGATTCCTTTACTCCTGATCCACTAGTTGTGTATTTGGGATCAGATCCCAGCGACACAATTGTTGCAACAGGTAATTTTGTTCAAAACTTTGTTATTCCGATGAAGTATCACAAAGTTAAAATCGTAGATACTGATGGCACACCAATTGCAAATGCCAAGCTGGTTTTAACTGTTGGCAGTGATGTTGAGTCATCAACGATTGATGTGGTCGTAGCAGCCAATCTCTTACCTTTTTCAGGTAGCTGGACGGGACGGGCTGTAACAGATGCAAATGGTTGGGCAACAATTCCAGGTGTTGCATCCTTGCTACCTGCAGAAGGCTCTTTAAATGTGACTCCGGATGCTAACTCCAGATATGTGCCACGAGTAGCAAAAATGATTGCCGGTACTGATGCCAGCACAGTGGTTGTCTTGGCCATTAAGCCACCAGTTATTACCTCATTTTCAAAGACAACGCTCAAGCCTGGCGAGAGCGTGGTTGTGACAGGAAATTACTTCCTAGGAGCAACTTCTGTCACTCTAGATGGCACTTCTGTTCCCTACACAGTCATTGATGACACAAGCATCAGTATTGCAATACCTTCCAATGCTAGATCGGGCAGTGTGCAGATAAAAAATGGTGGGGGATCTAGTCCGCTCAGTGGCTCAATAGTTATTGATACAACACCATTTGCAATTACAACTACATCATTACCAGATGGTGCCCAAAAGGTTTCTTACACTCACAACCTGATTGCATTAGGTGGCGTTGGCTCTCTTACCTGGACACGCTCTGCCGGTGGCCTACCTAATGGTTTATCTCTTTCTTCCACAGGTGTTATTTCAGGAACTGCCCTGCAAGCTGGCAAGTGGAGCTTTACCGTTTCTGTAAAAGATGAGATCAATGAGATTCGCACGCAGAACTTCTCAATTGAAGTAAGTGCTGATCCCACCGCACTCCCAGGCGCTGTTGGCACAACAACTGCTGTTGCAGCAGGCAGCTCAATTAATATCTCCTGGAAACCAGCGCTCCTAGATAATGGCAATCCCATCTCTGGTCACCAAGTTCAAACATCTATAGATGGTGGCACCACCTGGACCATTGCTATTCAAAACACAAACAGTCCAGCGCTAAGTGCATCTTTCAAGGCTGTCGGGGGACAGAGTTACTTTGTTCGGGTCGCTGCAATTAATGCTGCAGGTATTGGTCCATTTGAGGTCACTGCAGGACCTGCAGTTGTGATGGTTGCACCTGGTGTTGTCTCTAATGTTGCAATAACAACAACAGGGGACAAGGGAAGAGCCACCTGGGATGCACCTGCTCAAGATGGTGGCAGCCCGATTATTGATTACAGAATCCGTGTCTCAACAGATCTTGTGAGCTGGTCAACAGTTATTAGCCGCACCGGTAATTCAAATACAACTGCAACCTTCAATTTGCCGGATTCAAGGTCTTACTACGTCCAAGTTGCTGCAATTAACTCGATTAACATTGGACCATATAAGAACACGACAACAAGAATTCAGGTGTTACCGGTGGTTGTGCCAACACCAACGGCGACAGCGACTCCTACGCCAACACCAACGGCTACTGCGACGCCAACGCCTACGGCGACACCAACGGCAACACCTACTCCTACGCCAACACCAACGGCGACAGCAACACCTACGCCTACGCCAACACCAACGGCGACAGCAACACCTACGCCAACTGCGACACCAACGGCCTCTGCAACACCTGAACCAGATCTCTACGCTGGATTAGAGCCAGTGTTGAGTTCTGTAAACCGAACTAAAGATGGTTTTGTTTTCTACATTGATAACTGGAGTTCTGCCTATACATATCGAGCAACTAGTACATCAGGGGTTGTAACACTTGGCAGAGGACGCTTAGGTAGAATGCCTGTAACTGTTATTGGGCTAAATCCAGGTGAAGCTGCAACTGTAAATATCGCTGTGTCTCGGACTGGCTACACGACTGAGAATGCAAGCAAGCGCGGTGTTGCAAAGATTGCATTTGGACTAACCACTAGATTTGGAACGCCAACCTACAAATCCAGCACGAGCTTTACGGTAAAGATTTCTAATTACGACCCAGATTATGATTACGACATAACAAGTAATTACGGCACATTAAGCATTGGTACACCGGTTGGATCGACCCTGTTGTTAACAGTCACAGGCTTGAACTCAAGGACCTTGCGTAATACTAAGATTTCAGTAACAACATCAAGGACTGGGTATGCCTCAGTTACATCTAGCTTTATCAGCTAAATAACCCCTTAATAACAACGCTCCCGCTCTTACCTGTCAAAGATCTCGGGCGTGTTGACTCAGGCAGAAGGAAGAGTTAGAGGAACATTGTTGTAACAGATCACTACTACTTCAATGGAGAGGCAGAAAAATGGATCAACATGTAAATGCACAAAGAGTTCACAACGCAGAGTTAGGGTTTAACACAACCCGCATGGTCTTTATTTTTGGAAACCTTGCCACACTTGCCATGATCACTTTTGGTGATTTGGATTTAGGGGGCAACTCCCTAAAATTAGCCCTTTCAGCAATCGTTGTCATCATTAATCTAGCAAGCGTTCTCTCATTTGACACAGAGCTCAAGCAGTTTCAAGCAATAGGTAAAGACACAAATGATGAGAATTCTAATTATTCTAAGGCTGGCTCAAAGAACCCATGGGGAGCATTTAGAGTTTTCTGTCTGTTGATTTGCATTGTTGCAGCTGTTACGCAATTAATGGCTATTAACGCTTAGAAAATAAAATATGGCTTGGTGACAAAATATCTGTCACCAAGCCATATTTCTCTAATTATTGAGCTGAGTGTGATTTTTCAACGTGTAGTGCGAAAACAGAAATAACTTGGAAGACAAGAGTAGAAACCAAAATAGTTGCAAAACCGGTGGCGATCATCGTTGGGTCAGCAATGTACTCTCTCGAGTAATCAGAGTCGCAATAATCGACACATTGACCTGCAAAAGCACCAACTCCGATGTAGATAAGGCTTCCAAAGAGTGAGAGTGCGTAGATGATGATATTTATAATTTTTAGTGCTGCTACCTGAGGCATGACTGCTCCTTTAACTAGGGGGTATCTTCTCTGTCTAAGAATACAGTGGGAGAAGTTATTTTCTTTGAACCCTTAAGCCATGTCGGATGAATTGGGTTTGTCTATCCTTCCCAATCCCAATACGTATCTCCTTCGCATTCAAAAAGCGCGTAACAGAAGGAATCTAGGCTTACAGAGATGTTGTATTGCGTATTGGCTGCCTCGTTGTTAAAGGACGAGGTATTAACTCCAAAAACATTTCCTTCATTATCAATCAACGGGCCACCGCTATTGCCACCGGAGAGGTTTGCAGTGATTAAAAGGTCTCCATACTCATTTAGATTGATGATATTTCCGGTAGCGACAGAACCGCTATATCCATCCGCAGTTCCATATGCCATGACCCAATACCCCAGGGATGGGGGATAATCGGCAAGTTGCAAAGAGGGTATTTTGTGACTAGTACTAATGATTGCTAGATCATTGTAATCATCGTAATTCTCTATCTTTGCATCGTACTCATCGCCCCAATAGTCCTCGATGTAGAGCCTATTAGCTGAGATGCAATCTTCAATCACATGGTGATTAGTCATCAGGGCAGTCCGCCCACTATCTGTGATACCTTCAAAATCAAATGCCCAAGCGGTTCCAAGATATGTGTCATCTTCATTTATCTCACAATAAATAGTCACAACACTTTCATCGAGCATTTCAATTATTGACCCTAGATCTCTCGGCTCAACATAACCATTGATGTCCGGGTCTGTTAGAGAGTAGAAGTTTCTGATGGGCTGAATAAGTATCGCCTGAAGCACAAGAGTGAGAATTACTCCTAGAGTTATCACACGCCACAGATGTACATTGCCCCACATCTTGCCCACGCCTCGCACAAAAGAGTTTTGTACGGGTGCCACATTCTGGACTAGCTCTTGGTTTTCATCCGCAACTTCTTGATTACCCAATGGATTGATTTCGCTCATGGTTAAATCGTAGTTATTGCCACCGACAATCCCTGGTAATTGAGTGTGTTTCATTCGTTGCGACCAGTCAGTGTCATCACAATCAGGGGTTGCTACATATTGACAGCGAATCAACGGGGCGAGTCTTGATTCCCATGCCAGATGTTCGTAGGATTTAAATATGTTGCTGTGGCTTATCCTCTGGTTAGCTAGTAGCGGAACCTTCCTTGTAATGAGTTACTACATCTACTCCAGGCAGGAGTGCCACACCATCACTGTTGCGGGTGGCAAAATTTTTGAGTTCACATGCTATCCCGCTGGATCAAACCCACCGGGTGGAGCCCCCGCTAATCTGGTCGCACTAGGACTATTGGTCGTTGGTCTATTGATGATCTTTTTCTCTGTCCGCCACTATATTCAGAACAAATAGCTAGGGAGTCCACCTCGATGTCAGTCGAACGTAAATGTGATTGTGGCGCCATGATGGGTGCCTATGACTTAGGGTGCAAAATTTGTGGCAAGAGTTATAAGGTCAGAGACGAGTTCCTCGTAGGAAAGGACATTCTCCCAGAGCCTCCGGTTGATTTATGGGCAGCCCAACAACGTGAGGCACAATCTAAAAGGAAGAGTAGGACTTATAAACCCACACCCCGCCGTGCTCCTTCGCGAAGCAGCTCATCAACAAATCTTGCATTTAGCCTCAGCATATTTTTTCTTTTGACCACCTTTATTCTCTTTGTCATTTTGTTTCGTGAGCCGCTGACAAACACAGCTTGGGTTCTACCTTTCACAATTCTTGTCATAACCCTATTGATCTCTTTCATTGCACTTCTCAGCAATCGCTTTTTTGAAAATATTGTGATGAGCCCCTCTCAAGTTGTTCACAATAGAGAGTATTACCGACTTATCTCATCAGGATTTGGTCACATAAATGCCGGTCACTTCATTCTAAACGCCATCACCCTTGTTTTTTTTGGTCCACCCCTGATGGACTTTTTGGTAGATGCCTATTACGTGAATGCACCACTTGTTTTTCTCCTGATCTATATCAGCGCAATTGTGATTGCTGACTTACCAGATCTAATTCGACACAGACACAACCCTGGCTACTCATCTGTTGGCGCTTCTGGTGCGATCGCGGCGGTGGTAGCAGGTGCGGCAGTGTCTACCCCAAACTTCACAGTTGGCCCAGGAATTCCTGGAGTTGTCTATGCCCTTGGATATCTAGCAATTTCGCTCTATTTCGATTACCGGGGCAATGGAAGAGTTGCCCACTTGGCACATGCGGCAGGCACTGTTTATGGTCTTGTAATCGTTGTATCTATTAGCGCTTTTATTGGTCTAGGTTTTTTTGATAGATCAAGTTCAGATTGGGATTACAGTCAAAATTCTGAATCGAATACCACGCAGTCGGAAGATACTTACGACAGTCCATTAGTTGATCAACTAAATTCTGCTGGCCCTGAATTTTGGCAGAGAGGTAATCAAGAAGACATTGCGGCTTGGGGAGCTTTTGAAGGTGTTTACGCGGATGAGTGCTGGGTTCTCACCTTTACGGATGCTGAGGTACTTTCCTCTCTGATCGACTCGTGGTACGACCTCCAGTGGGATAGACCAATTCCAATGATTTGGTCTGTTGGTGATCAAGCCTTAGTTGGACCAAGCGCAAATTCATCATGCGTGGTTACAGCTACAACCGTATTGAACTGGGATCTGAGTTAACTAGAAAGAGAATTTGGCGGTAGAGGTTTTCGGGTAAGTCCCTCAATGACCAGTTAGAAGGCTAAATAGCCTCAGTATACTCAACTTTTTCCAGCCTATGTTGCCCAACTATTCAATTTCCAGCTCCTACCTTTTAGGATGAGCACCGTAACCCGCAGCATCCTAGTTTGGGAGAAAAGTGGCAAAGTCACAAAATGTAGGCAAAGCTCCAGCATCACTTGATCCGAACCGCCTTATAGGACTGGACACAACCGCTGCCAATTCATTTAAGAGTTTCAATTCAGGGAAAACTTTTAAACTTGAAGAAGTAATTGAATTAATTGGCCAACCCCACGTTATTCAAGTTGATTACTCCAAGTTAACAATTAGCAAAAAACCAGAGTGGCCGATTGAAAACTCTCAATATGCGGCAGCGGGTGAACTCGCGCATGTGTATAAGAGCTGTCTGGATGATTGGGAACCGCTCGTAGGACTAGTGGCTGAAAAAATGCCAGAAGGGCCTCGCTCTTTCCGTGAACTCTCAGCCCGAGCTCACCTTTTGGCGCTTGCGCACTTAACGATGCTTACGGTCGGAAGAAACATCCAGCGTTCTGGTCACTATTACGAGTTTTTTGACTACACAGCTTTTAATCGTTTTCACTTTGCAGTCCTGGATCAGATAGGGACGATGCAGTCAGGTCAAAACCGAGTATCAAACTTACTCGGATGGACATCAGAAATGACTTTTACCTACGAAGGTTACGATCAATCCAAACTTGCTGAAATGCGAGAGAAATTCAATCTGATTTTTCAAGAAATTGCAGGTAAGTATCCAGAGTATCCAGTTATGAGGCTTGCCCAAAGCGGGACCGAAAAAATGATTTCTGGATATGCAGAGAAGGTCAACTTACCTCCTAAGAAAGCATTCGATTTACTTGGCTGGAAATACGGACATGCAATTAATGATTGGTCCTCAATTACCGATGCGAGCATCAATGATTTTTCCGAATATGCCAAGGATTCATTTGGGAAAGCGGTCCAAATACTCTCAAGATCCACAATAGAATTACATGCAAGGCTCAGTGCGCTAAAGCACTTTGTTCCTGCATTTGATGAACCATTTTCATTTGAAGATGTGACTCTATGGCAATGGCTTGTGCAGAGTTCTTTCGCTTGGGGACAGAAGAATGAGAAGGACTTTGATCCAGAAGGCAAGGCGGCAAATTTAGTCATAAAGTTTAATAAGGTCAACGAATTCAGCGTCCTCGGGCCTATGCCAGAAATAATGGACATTGTTGAGGGCATCGATGAAGATGAGCACTTTCCAGATTTGGATTCCGATGATGATGCAATCGCATTTTCAGAGTTAATTGTTGAACTAAATCGCATCACTCAAGGTCGACACCACTACCCAACTCACCGGCAAATTGTTGAAATGCAGGAGCTCAATAGAAGGTACTCCACGGAGATAACAGTCAGATTGTGTTCCAAGGAACAACGGAGACGCCAACTCGCAGACGGTAGCTTGCTAAATGAAATTAAGAAGCTCGTAGGAATGGACCAGATTAAGGACTCACTGGTTCAATATCTCTCTCTTGCCGCGCAGGACGCTGAAGCAGTTAAGAAAATCAAAATAGAACACATTGTGCTGACAGGCAATCCAGGAACAGGAAAGACCACAGTTGCAAATTTGCTCGGCAAAGTTTTTGAAGCGATGGGACTTTTGAGTAATGGCGAAGTAAATTATGTAACTAGAGCTGATTTAGTAGCTCAGTACACGGGACAAACTGCTCCCAAAGTTACCGAAGTGGTAGACAAAAGCATGGGTGGCGTACTTTTTATTGATGAAGCCTATTCGCTAGCTCCGGGAGGGTTATCTGAATCTGACAATTTCGGACGAGAAGCAATTGATGAACTCATTGTCCAAATGGAGAATAATCGTGGACGCCTTTTGATTGTTGCGGCTGGTTACCCCGGTGAAATGGAGAGATTCCTTTCGGCCAACCCTGGCCTACGTTCTAGATTTGGACAGACTTGGAATATCCCCGATTATTCAGTCGATCAACTGTGGGAAATTTTCAAGAAATTTGCAGAGGAGAGCTCTTTACCAATTAATGATGAACTGAAGGCGAGTTTTGATCAGTTAGCGATATCTGCGAAAAAGAAGGACAACTTCGCAAATGGTCGCTGGGTTCGTAACCTACTTGGAGAAGCTGAAAAAAGAAGAGGCGCGCGACTAAGAGAAAATCCAGATCAGTCTAAGAATTTATTGGAAGAGGATTTAAGCTCCAAGCGCTCAAATAAGCAGTTTGATCAAGCAGGTCTTGAAAGAGCTATGCAGGAACTAAACGAATTGATCGGCTTGGGCGACATTAAAGAACAGATTGAAGAAATTATCGCCCTGCAAAAGCTAAAAGTAAGGCGAGAGAAGGAAGGCTTACCTGAGATAAATCCTTCTCCAAACCATCTAATTTTTTCAGGACCTCCTGGAACAGGTAAGACAACTGTTGCTAAATTGATCGGGAATATTTACAAGTCGCTGGGTCTCGTGACTTCTGGGCACGTGAAAGAAACCCAAAGAGCAGATTTAGTGGGTGGCTTCATCGGCCAGACAGCCATTAAAACGGCTGAAATTTTTGCACAGGCTGAAGGTGGCGTGCTCTTTATTGATGAGGCATACACACTTACTGAAAGTAGTGCGCAAGATAGTAAAGATTTTGGGCAAGAGGCAGTGGATACAATTCTGAAACTAATGGAAGATCATCGGGATAACACAGTTGTTATCGCGGCAGGGTATGAAGAAAAAATGGAGAAATTCCTAAACAGCAACCCTGGACTTCCTTCTCGCTTTGGAAAAGTCATGAATTTCCTTCCATGGAGTCCAAAAGACTTAGAAGGCGTCGTGATCTCAGAACTTCATAAGAAGAGCCTTACTTGCAATCATGACGCTCTAAAGGCACTTAACCAAGTCTGTCAAGAGCTTGTAAAACTGCCGGCCTACGCTAGCGGGCGAACCGCACGACGATTTGTAGAGGAAGTTATCAGTTCTCAATCATTGCGTCTTGCAAAAGATGAAACTTCTAGTCTGTCTGAGATTGTGGAAGCAGACATTGAGCGAGCAGGTAGTAAGTTAAAGGGAACATTAAAGGATGCAAAGATTTCTTGGTAATTAATCTGGCACTTTGGAAATTATTGGCAAGAATCCTTTTTGGAGGCCTCCAATTAACTTCACCCATTGCTAGCTCTTTGCTACCTTTGTCTAGTGGCCGAATCTGCTGGAATAGTAGTTTTCTGTAAGAAGCCAGGTTGTCGCAACTCGGTAGCGAAGAAAGGCCGTATCTGCGACCCATGCTATTTGAAACTTCCTGGTGGAAGAAAACCTTGCCCTATATGTCAATCAATCATTCATATCAAGCAAAAAAGATGCGCGAAGCACATGTTGGATGCAAAAGGTGGACTCACTCGTAGGTTTCGACCACCAATTCCAAAATCTGTTAGGAAGGCCGCATACCAGCGAGACTCGTATATCTGTGTCCTCTGCGGCCTTGAAGGAAGAGGAGAGACTCACGAAGAGAAGATAAAAGGCTTTGCGATAGACCATGTTGTTCCTCATGCCGCAGGCGGAGGTTCTGAATTGGACAACCTTCAAATTCTTTGTCGTAAGTGCAACCGAGCTAAGTGGCTTTAGCGCGTGCGATAAGAATTGGCAGTCATTATCTTGTCAGTGGCCTCTGATAACTTCTTGGCTATGGAGAACTTACAAGGTTTTGAGGGCTTATCAGCCCTGGAGGAGTCTGCTGTCCGACTCCATGAAATATACAAGTCCCTTATGACTGGGGGATTTACCGAAGATGAAGCACTCTCCCTAATAGCCAAGATGACTAAGCCAAACTCAGAGTCAATATTTCGTTTTGAGTTCGATTTCGATAAGTCAATAGTAAAACTTTTAGTGAACTAAATTCTTTCCATATTTGATTCCCGCTTTGATGGCATTTACAGATTCAAAGTGAGTTAGACCTGATGCTAGAGCAGCCTCAAGCAGGCTGTCAGAAGCTACGCTCTCATCCAGAGAACCCATTCCAATAATCTTGCCTACGTAAGTTGCATGTCTGATTAAAGACTGATTTCGGTTTCCCTTTGGAGTAGTTCGAATAAGAGCGCATCTTTCCGAAAGAACTTGCTCAGCGAATTCATATGAAAACTTGGGAGTACTAGAATCTAATGATGTATTTTGATACGTCGAAGAAATAAAACTTTCTCGGATGGCTTTTGGGGCAAGTTCATCTCTCAGCCACGTCGGGAAGTTTAGAACTACAGAACTATTTCCATTCGAGCGGTATTTATCTGTCTTACCATTCTCAGAATTTAGAATACGAGAACCTTCTCCAACGATGTATCCACCCTTGGACCTTGAATCAACTCGCCACCAACCATTTACTTCAGCTCCCTGTTTAATGGGAATGTTTTGATCGTAGAAGTAAAGATGCCTTCCACCCGATGGCGTTTCGACTGTATAGGTGTCAAACAGTTGGGTATCTCCAGCTTTTCTACAAACTTCTTGAAACACATCCTTACCATCCTTAGCACCAAGCTCTTTCCAAGGACTTGGAGGAAGGGCGCCCTTGGATGTATCTAGGTCTACCACTATCAAGTTTGAAACCTGGCACGCAATCCCGATGTTTGCATTTGGATGTTCCGACCACCAAGAATCGATTTGCAGGGGATTGGTAGTTGCCCGATTCTGCCAATCCGATATTAGTGGTCTCTTTGAGTTTTCAACTAACGGTATGACGTAAAAACCATTTTTTGCATGCGCTAGAGCTGCTGCCTTCAATGTGTTTTGGTCGATTGGTTCAATCAATCTAACTGAATATTGCAGTTCTTTTGTAGTCTGCTTTGTTTGCTCTTTCGGGAAAACTTCTCCAAACTCTCGAATCGATCCGCTTGAATCTTTCCCTATCTCCACAATAGTAATGAAAGAAAGCTGAGCTTCTCTAATTCTTCCAAAGTAAGTTTCCTTAGCGTTCAGTGGAAAACCCACAGTAAGAAATCCATACTTTTCAAAACACTTCAAACCAATTCTTTCGCTGAGAATTTTTGCATCTTCATCAAACGCATTGAACATATGCCCAATTTGAGTAAGAGCAATATCGACTTTGTGCTGAGCCTTGAGAGATTTAGACATGCTGAGAGTTTCAATCGTCTTAGAGGCAGCCTTCTTTGGATTGACTGCAGTAATTTCACGTTTTTGTTTCTGGACATCCTCAGCGATTTTTGCCCGACTAGTTACGTATTCAAGACCTCTAATTTTGGTCTTGCCGTCCCAAGCGATTTCAGCCACAACAACAACCGCATATCCCAGTTCTTCAATACTCTTTTTGAATTTATCGATGGATTGGATTGGAAATCCAGCCACATTGCATGGTCCTCGTAAATAAGTTTTTATTTTCGATATTTCTGATAGAAATTCGGCATCCTCTTGATATGTTTCATAGAAAACTCCACATTGAATTAAGACGATATGTCGTGGAAAATCCTCTTTTAAATCAACCCACTGATCTAAGAGTGATTTTGCTTTCATTTTAAGCTCTAGTAGTTCTCTCGGATGTAAGCGTATGCACGATCAAAAAGATCGCCAGCTGGTGGCAGACCTGAATTCTTAAGAATCAAGCGAAGCTCTTGCCGAACCATTCGATCCCCAGGGTGGGATGTTTGCCATCCTGTACCTCTCACTGGTTGCACCAAAGAATCAACTTTTTCAACAACACTTTCAATAACGACAGGAACACCTTGCGGCTTAAACTCTTCAAATATCTGAGTCAGTGCGCCTTTCCGAGGATCAACAACTTTGATCTCATTGATACGACCTTCATCATCAGCACGCTCTGCTTCAAGTAAATCTTTAGCAAGTTCTAACAAATGGCGTAGGAATTCAACGCTCTCGGCTGCACTCGAGATACGACTTAAGCGAAGTAGCTCTAAGCGTTCAGCCAAAGATTTCCAAATCTTTATTCCAGTAGCTCCTGCAATTCGAGCCATGATTCGCTCTTCTAGCCGCTGCAATACTTCAAGGGCGGTTGGCGCAGGTTGTCCCAACTTGGGCGGTTCCGGGAACAATCCATTTTCTCGTAGCGCTTCAAGGACTTCAGCATCCATGGCTACTTTGTCTAACTTGTCCGCATCGATCGTGATGCCTGTCAGATGTGTATGAACAATTTCCATTGTTTTAGCGCCAAGTTTTTGCCAGAGTAAAAGATCGGCAGAATTGTTCGGAGCAATTGACGCATAGACACGAGCTAAGAATCTATAACTCTCTTCAATTGGGCGAAGCTTGGTATCTGGCCATAAGAACTCAAATAATCCCTGACAACGCATGAACTTTGCAGCAAACTCATCACGCTTGACCATCGTGTCCAGAATTTGCTGTGCATCATGGATCTGATTAAAGACTGAGCCTTCCTTATCAACGCTTTCGAATTGAGAAATCGTGTTTGCAACTTCTGCAGTCAGTTCACCTAACAAAATCTCAACATCTTCTTGATTCTGTCCTGGCTTCATTGTGGCCTTTGTAGATAAAGCTTTTGCAAGCTCTTTACCAAGACCGACATAATCAACGATCAATCCATGAAGCTTCTGCTGGCCCGTTATTGGGTTAGTCCATCTACGGTTGGTTCGGCAGACAGCTTGGAACAAGGTATGGGCTCGTAGTGGCTTATCTAAATACATCACACCCTCAATGGGTGCATCAAAGCCAGTCAGTAACTTGGCTGTGACAATCACAAACTTGAGCGGATCATTGATATCTCTAAAGCGATCCTTAATCGTCGCCTCTTGCTCACGGTCGATATTCCAGCGGTCCCACTCCTGCGGATCATCTTTAACCGTCGTCATCACAACGGTTGCCTCTTCACCTTGATTAAGCAACTTAGTGATTTCATCGTAATAAGCCACACAAGTAGCTCGATCAAATGCAACAACCTGTGCCTTTAAGCCAAGGGGAGCAATTCGTGCTCTGTAGTGATCAACGATGTCTTTACAGACTGCCTCAATACGATCCTTATCTCGAACCACAATAGAAATGTGAGAGGCACGTGCTGCAAGCTTTCCACGTTGCTCTTCACTCAAATTCTCATCATCTACCAACTGATCAAAGGCAGCTTGTAAATCTTCACCATTAAAGTGGAAGTTAACTAAACGAGTCTCCACGTGCACGGGCAGCGTTGCCCCATCATGGATGGAACGCTCAACCGAGTAATGATTAAGCGCGCCATCTGGATCGTCCATATCCCCAAACATTGAAAAAGTGTTCTTATCTTCTGTTGATATTGGCGTACCAGTAAGACCAATGAACTTGGCGTTTGGTAGCGCCTCACGCATATCTAAACCAAGGCGACCCTCTTGAGTTCTATGTGCTTCATCGACCATCACCACTATGTTGGCTCGATCATTGAGTAACCCAGCCTCGGCGAATCTAAAGATTGTTGTAATAATTACGCCACGTGCATCATTCTTTAGTAAAGCTCTTAGTTCATCCTTCGTCTCAGCAGTCTTGAGAGATTGAATACCCACAGACTTAAACTCAGATTCAGTCTGTTGAATAAGCTCCAAGCGATCTAAAACAATCACAATTGTTGGTGCATCTAGTTCACTCTCATGGCGAAGCTTGGCGGCTGCATAAGCCATCGCAAATGTCTTACCTGATCCTTGGTGATGCCAGATCAACCCCTGCTTCTTTTTCGGATCCTTACAACGAGCAACTATCGCCTCCACCGCTTCAACTTGCGGATAGCGGGGGATAACTTTGGTGCGAAGTGCCCCATTGGCTGTTCTCCGTGATGAATACAAAGTAAAGGTACGCAAGATATCTAGCACCATTGCTGGAGTAAGCAACAACTCTGCAGATCTCAACATGTTGGGAAGGCCTGGAGGCATGATCACATCAGTTGTCGATGACCAGTTCAACCACAACTCTGGCGGCTGTCCCACTGCGCCATATCTAAACTCACGCCCCTCGGAAGCAAAGGACAAGACGTTGGGAACAAAGAACTCAGGCGTCTTCTTCTCGTAAGCGTTATGAACATCAGTTGCACCGTTGAGCCAAGAGATGTTCTTATCCTTTGGTGTTTTCATCTCTCCAACAACTAGGGGAAAGCCATTTACCCAGAGAACTAGGTCATATCTACGATGCTCACGACCAATGTGGAAAGTAGCCTCTGTCGTAACTCGCAGGGTATTCGCCTTGGGATTTTCAAAATCAATCAAATTGACCTGCACATCTTTATCAGTACCTATGTATTTAATAGTTCTTCGACCACACAACCACGCAATAAACTCTTCATTCGATGCAACAAGTCCATCATTTCGAACACCGAGCAGAACTGCTCGCAACTTCGAGAGAACTTCATCAGCACGAGCAGGAACTTTTGCGATCTCAGGATTAAAACTAACTAACCCTTTAATTACATCATCGTTTAAGAAAACACTTTCAAAAGGGCGGCCTAGTGTTTCATCCTCTGCCCATACCCAACCGAGTCGAGAAAGATGATCTGCCAACCCCATCTGAACCATCTTCTCGTCGATACTCTTTTCAATCTGAGACATCATCACGCAGTACCTATGACTTTGTCGTAGCTGGCAGGGATCTCATGAATTCCACTTAAGAGATCGGCGAGAAGACCTGATCGTAATGTTTGGGCTTCATGTATAGCGCTATGAGTATTTTTGATCTGAGTGTCAAATGTGTCAATGAGAGCTACGACTTCTCTCTGCTTCGACAGAGAAGGTATTGTTACTGCTTGATCTAAATAATCATTGGTTCGTAGATTTCTAATTCCAGTAGTCTGAGCTTGATACTCCAAGGTTCGATTATTAAAATGCCAGAGTAATAAAATGTTAAAAAGAAATTTTTGATTTACAAGTTCCTGATTCGGCCTAATTAAGAGTACAAAGTTAGAACACACAGTTCCTGCTGGGATTAGATCATCTACAAAGACAACTCGTCCTACTGGTTGAGTTGGGCCGCCACCAGACTTTTCCAAAAGAATATCTCCTGGCTTCAATTCCCTACTTAATAACTGTGACCGTCTTATCGATCTAGTGACGCCAGTCTTAAAATTTAGGTATCCACTGGAAGTGAATTCCGTCGATCGGACCACCTGGACATCAACCTCATCCTCTCCCGCTTCATCACCCCAAATACCACCTATGCTGTGTGAAATAAGGTTAGAAACCAAGTATTGATCCCAATCAACTCCACCTGATGTCAACAACTCATTTAAAACAGCATTTCTTGATTCTTTTGCACTCTCTAACTGTTGTCGGAGGGCTCCTATGTAAGAATCGACCGATGAAATGAGGTCAACAATTCTCTTTTGTTCGGGGCGTGGGGGTAGTTGAATAGGTGCGGCAATAAAATCCGAGGGGATGGTTCGGCGGCGCCTCACGATAGAGCCGATAGCAAGTGCATCAAAATAGTTTGTCAAGATTCCAGTTTCAAATATATATCCCAAATATCTTGGTTCACAGTTTGATTTGACACGAAAACACTCATATACGGGCGAAACAACTCCAGCCTCCGTGCCTTGCCATTGCCCAATTGCGCCGCACCAAAGTAGATATGGGTTATACGCAATATCCATAGGTTCTAGGACTTTGTATTTTGAGATGTCATCGGTGGCAATACGATGATTAAATATTTCGGTCTGAGGAATGATGCCTCTCTTTTCGGTCACACTTAAAACGAGTGGGTAATCTTTCCCATTGGGACGATTAGCTATTGGCTCAAGTGCTTCTCTAAGCGTTGCTTCAACCCAGCCATCACGCATAGCCAGCAGCCTTCAACTTCGCAAGAAGTGCCTTCTCTGCAGCTGCTAGTTCTGTTCTAGCTTGATCAAAAGTCGCAAGAGCATCCTGAACATCAACAACCTCCGCAGCGTCTGCTTTGAGATAACGACCAATGTTTAGATCCCAGTTGTTCTCTTCAATCTCATCGTGTGAAACTAAACGAGCTGAGATGTTTGTTTTCTCAGTGTCACCGATTGATTGATAAACAGCAAAGATATCTTCGACATCTTCTTCAGCGAGGAAGTTTTGAGCCTTTCCTTTGCCAAAACGCTTTGATGCATCTATGAAGAGAATGTGCTTCTCACGCTTCTTGTCCTTTGTCGCCCTGAAGAACATCAAGCTGGCAGGAATAGTGGTGCCATAAAAGAGATTAGGAGCAAGGCCAATGATAGTTTCTAGAAGATCAGATTCAATAAGGTGCTTACGAATAGCGCCTTCTGCGCCACTTCTAAAAAGAACTCCGTGGGGCATAACGACGCCGACTCGACCAGTCTCTGGTTTCATTGATGTGATCATGTGCTGTACCCATGCATAGTCGCCGTTGTTTTTAGGTGGGACTCCACCGATTGCACGCTTGTGTGGATCTGTTGCCCATTTATCTGCCCCCCAATCTTTCAAGCTGAAGGGAGGGTTTGCTACTACTAAATCAAATTGATCAAGCTTTCCTTTTGCATCGATGAACTTTGGTTTTTGCAACGTATCTTCACGACGGATTTGTGCATCTTCTACTTCGTGGATAAAAAGGTTCATGCGTCCGATAGCTGCAGATGTTTGGTTGACCTCTTGGCCATAGAAGCGCATCTGTCGAACAGAGCCACCTGATTGTTTTACTTCAGCTGCGGCTTCAATCAACATACCTGCCGAGCCACAAGTTGGGTCGTAGATTGAATCGGTTGCTTGAGGGCCAAGGATTCGAACGAGTAGATGGACAACGGCTCGGGGGGGTGAAGAACTGGCCTGCACTTGTTGAGCTCTCATCAGAGAAGCGCTTAAGCAAGTATTCGTAACCACCTCCTAAGAGATCGTTAGAGACTTTGCTGGGGGAGAGATCTCGCTGACTGAAGTGACCAACAAGTTTTTCTAGCCGCTCAGGTGGCATCTTGTTGTGATCTGCCCATGGAGCATTACCAAAAATTTGTGCTAATTGATTTGGATTAGCTTCTTCAATCTTTTGCATAATGTTTTGAATGAGGACGCCATGGTTTTCAGCAGCACGTCGCAGATCTGCCCAGTGGCAGCCCTTAGGGATTTGAAATGTGTGAAAGTCAGCGGCGGTTTCATCATCAATGTCTTTGCCGAACTTCTTTATAGCCTTCTCTTGCTCTTCATCCCATGTATCACTAAGGCGTTTTAGAAAAAGGAGAGGAAAGACAAAGTCACGTAGGTTTGCAGGATCTACAGGGCCACGAAGGATGTTGGCGGAGTCCCAAAGCCACGACTCAATGTCTTGCTGGGTGGCTTGGTTCATCTGTGATGTTCCCCTTAACTGTGGATAAGTCTTGGGCTAAAACTACATCCCGGTGGTGACAAAAGGAACTGATACCTAAGAATGTCCCTTCATCCTCTAGGCTCAATACATGATTCTAAAGTTTGATGAGTATTTTCATCATGTCCTTAAATTTTGCAAGGCCCAAGGTCCAACTGCCGGCGCTGAGATTCGATCAAAGATTCAAGACATTACAGGGGTAACTCCCGAAGAACGCATGATCGTTACGGAAAAAGGAACTTTTGTCGCAAATTCTCGAATCTATTGGGCCATCCAATATCTTTTTCAAGCTGGTGCTCTGTCACGACCTTCAAGGGGTATCTACGAGATTACGGATTTAGGTTTGGAACTTCTCATCAAGTTTCCAAATGGATTTACAGAAAGTTCACTTAAGGAAACTGAGGGATATCAGGCCTGGGTCAATCGGATTGGAACTAATCCTCGAGCCGCCACCAACAAGAATTCAAATACTGAAGGTGAAGCACCTCAAGAGTCCATTGAGTCCGCCCTGACTGAGATAGAAAATAATCTTTCTGCAGAATTGGTTAAACAAATTCAAGATATGTCACCGGAATTTCTTGAGAAGTCTGTGTTAAAACTTCTAGGAGCTATGGGTTATGGCGTGGATAGTGATTCATTGCAACATACCGGTGGTCCTGGCGACGAAGGTATTGATGGAATCATCAATCAAGACCAATTGGGGATTCAACGAATTTATGTCCAAGCAAAGAGATACAAGACTGGAAGTAATATTAGTCGCGAGACAATCCAGTCCTTCATCGGCGCTCTACAAGGCGCATCTGGTGGAGTATTTATTACTACATCAATGTTTACTCAAAGCGCCTTAGATTTTGCCAGCAAACACCTTTCGCCAAAAATTGTTTTGATAGATGGTCGTGAATTGGGTCGATTAATGCTGAAGTATGAAATTGGTGTAATCGTCCGTCGAACTTATAAATTGATGGAAGTGGATGAGAACTTTTTCTCTGAAGATTAATCCTTAACCCAATAATCACTCTCCCCATCCCTCTCTAAGATCCCATACTCGATCATGTAACGCCTGATGGCAGCGGTGTCATCGTGGTACTTGGCAATGATGAGGTTGAGTTCCTTCTCTGGGTACTTGGTATCAGGGGAGAGTTCAGAGACGATGTGCTGAAGGACTGCGATCTTCTTGGCTGGTTTAACGGGAATGCTGATTAAGGTGCCATCAGGGCGGAAGAACTGGTCTATCTGCTCGGTCATCTTACTTTCCAATCACACAAGATATAGGCCCCACATATGAATTCCCTATAGAGTTTGCATATGAAAAAGTTGCTTGGAACTGGCCTCTGCCTCTTAATTCTAACCGGATGCAGCTCATCGGGTGAGATTAGTGCAGCGGAGCAGAGGAATAATTTTGATGCTTGCAAGATTAACTTTGTTAAGGTGATACCGGACTCTCAGTATTCTTCAAATAAGGCAACATTTGATACTCAAGCAGATGAAGCATGTGGCCCTCTACTCACCTTAGATAAAGTCGGGACTGCTAGTTTTGTTCCTCCTGTGGCTGACTTGGACGCTATGAAGAAAGCTTCAGAATCCTCCATGAAGGAAGTTTGCAAATTAGTGACTTCCGCGGCTTACGCGCACAACGAGTTTGATACCAATGCAATCGGAGAAACTATTGAGTACGACGTTTGGTATAACAGAATCAGAAGTTACTTCAAGAAAGCGGCAGTAATTTTGCGCACAATGCCAGGTAACAACACCTCACTGATAAATGCGGCTGAGCAAGCCTCACTTAATGCGCGAGGCGTGAATGCCGGCTCACTGACTCAGGGAGAAAATCTTCTGTACTCCGCATGTAATATCTCGGAAGATAAAGTCATGGAGGATTTTGACAAATGGGTGTACTGATAGATCTTCACTTTGGAGCGTAAGTTCCTTCTCGGGATACTTGGTGGTGAGGGATAGTTCTTGGGTAATATGCTGAAGGACTGCGATCTTCTTGACTGGTTTCACCAGAATGATGAGTACTGTTCAATCAGCACGGAATGCCTAAACATCTGACCACTTAACTCTAGAAAACCCTCTCCCAAAATGACAGGATTGGCACAGGAGGCACAATATGAAGCGCAAAGCTCTGGTCATCATTTCATCATTGGTATTTGTTGTGGCAGGGGTATCGCCGGTCAATGCACAATATGTAGCCACGCCACTGGAACTCAATCCCAAGATTGGTGGCTGCTATCTCTTCACCGCCAAAGAGCTTGACGCAGCTTCGCCTTTAACAAATCCCATACCTTGCGCTAAAACACATAATGCAGAGACTTACTGGGTTGCAAAGTGGCCACTGAAGTTAGCGCCAACCCGCTATACCGATGATTTGATTTATGATGCTGCAAAAAAGATCTGTTTAAGGGCATGGGATTTTTCGGACAAGGCAGACTTAAATTATTGGGGATATTTTCAGCCCTCTCCATCACAATGGGCAAAGGGAGCGCGTTGGTTGCGTTGTGATGCACTAGTGCAGAAGTCAGAGAAAGGAACCTTTAATGAGCAGTACCGGCAATGGAAAGGAAGTGCCGTGCTCAACGATGGGTTTATAAGCAAGAGCTACTTCTAAGGGCTTAATCCTCGGTTTCTATTTCTTGAAGACCTTTGCTATGTATGGCAGGTAATCAAGGGTGATCCAACCGCACTTGTCATAGAGGAACTTGCCTGCGGTGGTTGCATGCAGGAAGAAGTTCTGTGCGCCCATCTCTTTGTGGGTTTTCATTACCCATTTAAGTAGTTCAGAGCCATAGCCGTTTTTCTGATGGATAGTTGGCGTGCCCATGTTCCAGA
Organism: Candidatus Planktophila sp.; assembly: GCA_044346015.1. Taxonomy (GTDB): domain Bacteria; phylum Actinomycetota; class Actinomycetes; order Nanopelagicales; family Nanopelagicaceae; genus Planktophila. The sequence goes on from JBIJAA010000001.1 coordinate 34,942, forward strand.
TGCCCACGGTGTCTTTAAAGATAAGTGCTGTGACCAGTGAAACCATTTCACCATCTTTAAACAGGCCCCAGGTGTAATCCTGGTCAGTTGCAAATTGGAAGGGTTTGAAATCTGCAATCATTTCAGGAGACATTGAATAGACATCTGCATAGATCTGATTCATTACATCGCTATCTGTTGGCACAAGTCGTCTAATGCTCAAGCCTTCGCGTAGTTGGAAGGTGTCAACTGAAGTATCTGCGCTCCAGAGCATAAATGGAGCACCGCCATGGTTTGTGTATCCGAGTTCGACTAAGGCGGTTGTGTGGACGACCGCAGGTCCTGCTAAACGAATTCCAGCAGGTGCTTGGTTAGCTTCAATGGTTGCGAGTAATTCAGCGAGAGCTTCTTTGCGTGATGTGTAGAGCAATGCATTATTAAGCATTGCAAACTGTGAATCGCTACTACATATTCTCCAGCCATCACCTTGTGCGATTTTTGCATGAGGGTGTTTTTGCGAAAAGAGTTCCAAGCCATCACTAAATTGTTGAAGGAACTCAAGGCGTTGTTCGAAGCTAGTGTGCATGGAGGAAGTTTAAAGGTCAGGGAATATGAACATCAAGAGTTGGGCATGCCTTTGTTATGCATAAACCATCCCTGACCTATACGATTTCGCCATCCTTACTCAAGAAAAGAGAGAAACCATGGGCGCTTGCACCTGCACACACACCAGAGATGAAGAGAAGAACTGCGACGGAACACATAAGGTCGTAAAGGCTGTTAAGGCTGAGATGGCTGAAAAGCTAGAAGCAAATGGCTTTCCTCATGCCGCAGAGTATGTGAGAAACAACTAATTCCTTTTCATCTCATGATGAAAGTAGTTGCACGGTTTCCTCAGATGGTTTTGGGGTTGGCCCTGGCCTATGCCGGTATTGGTCACCTAACAACAAGTCGGCAAGAGTTTCAGGCACAGGTGCCAACACTGCTGAAAGATTACGCAGACTTTGTGGTGTTGGCATCTGGGGTGGTTGAGATAGCACTGGGTGTTGGGTTGATTGCGCTGTGGAAGTATCGCGTGCAGATCGGTTGGCTAGTTGCAGCTTTCTTTGTGGCAATCTTTTGGGGAAATATCTCTCAGTATCTAAACGGCGTTGATGCTTTTGGTTTAAATAGCGATAGCGCACGATTAATCAGATTGTTCTTTCAGCCCCTGTTGGTGATGTGGGCGCTGTGGAGCACCGGAGCGTGGAGTGCGAGGAAGAGGCTTAAAAAATGACACAGCGACAAGAGTTCAGAGTTATTCGAAGCTATAACGGCTTTGAAGTTCGTGAGTATGCACCATGCTCAATAGCTGAGGTTAGAGTCTCAGCAGATCTCTCATCTGCCGGCAGCCTGGCCTTTAGATCTTTATTCCAATACATCTCTCAAGGCAATAAGCGATCAGAAAAGATTGCCATGACAGCACCTGTCATTAGTGCACAAAAGGCTGATAAGGCGGCAGATGATGAATGGTTTGTTTCCTTTGTGATGCCAGCAGGTAGCACTAAGGCGGATATGCCTGATCCCAATGATCCACGGGTTGTGTTGCGTCAGTTAGAGGCTGAGAGCTGTATTGCAGCTTCCTTTAGAGGTAGAGCAAATGAAGATGTAATGAAGAAAAAAGTAGCAGAGCTACGTGCTTTGGCTGCCAAAGAAAATATTGCCCTATCTCAGGAAACAAGGATCTGTCGCTTTGATCCGCCAATGAAGCCAGGGTTTTTGCAGTACAACGAGATAGTTATTCCAATTAGTTAAAATCACTCTGCGTAATCAGTAAAAGTGTTTTAATAAAACCAGAAGGATCCTTGGGGCTAGTCACCCCTTTTGCGAAAGTGATCCTTCTTGGTGCGATTGGCGGTTACTGTCGAATGACGTCAAAGACAGTAGTTTATAAAAGCATCTGGAGCTCTGGACAAAGCAAAAGCCCCGCAATAGTTTGCGGGGCTTTTGTTTTTAACTCAACTGATATTTATTGTACTTCCTTCACAAGGTCTTCGAAGAGTAGCACACCAAGATAGATCTAAATAGTTATCCACGGAATTTCTTCTCAGAAAATCAAAGTAGTTAAATGGTGGAACAAATTACTTTTATTTAGCTCGCTATAGCGGGGTTGCCAAGGCTGGTATTTACAACTTTGTTATTACATCAAGAGCAAAAGCAGGAATAACACTGGGTGTGGGAGAGAAAGAGATATTCGGTGAGGTTGTGCGCGGTGAGTATGTGGCACCTACTCCTTAATTGAGTTTGCTGTATTGATAACTAAGAGTTGCAGCTGTTGCTACCCAGAGTTGATAGGGAAGCAGCGCAAAACCAATTGGTATTGAGGTTCTAAAGGCGATCACCATCATGGGCAAGGTCAAAAGAGCTGTACCAAAAAGTGCGATCACAGCAAATTGCAGGTTGTGTGGGCGATAGAACTGGTAGGCCCAGATCAGCGCACATGCCACAGAGAGTGCGAAAAAGGTGAGGTAGATCAGCGTGGTTCTAGTTGTTGCACGCTGGGCAATAGTGACAGCAGCAATACCTAAAACAATGAAGTTATAGGGCCAGATAATTCCAAAGATATAACCGGGTGGTTGCCATGATGGTTGGTTCAGTGTGCGATACCAGCTATCTCCAGTGTTAACCCAAAGGCCAGAGCCAATGACATAGATTGCAACGATCGCAATACCTATACCAGCGGCAAGTGATTTCATGGAGTTAACTTAACTTGCCGCGCTCAATAGGACGTGGCCACTTGATTTTGACTCCAAGTTTTTCTGCAGCATATAAAGGAAATCTAGGATTGCGCAAAAACTCCCTTGCCATAAAGACTGCATCTGCCTCACCTGTTTGAATGATGTAATCAGCTTGCTCTGGCTCAGTAATTAAGCCAACAGCAGTTGTCATGATTCCAGTCTCTGCTCTAATGGCAGTGGCAAAGGGAACTTGAAAACCAGGGGTTGCCTTAATCGGTGCGTTATGAACATTGCCACCTGTTGAAACATCTACAAGGTCCACGCCCAGTGCTTTTAACTGAGCGCAGAGCTCAACAGAGTCAATCAAGTTCCAACCATCATCAACCCAGTCGGTTGCAGAGATTCGAACAAACAGTGGCGTGCCAGTTGGAATTGCCTTTCGCACCGCCTCAACTGTCTCTAGAAGGAATCTAGTTCTGTTGGCAAACTCTCCGCCGTATTCATCGGTGCGCTTGTTTGCAAGAGGGGAGTAGAACTGATGGAAGAGATAGCCGTGGGCGGCATGCAACTCAATGACATCAAAGCCAATCTTTACTGATCTCACAGCTGCATCTACAAAATCTTTAGTGAGTTGATGGATTTCAGGAATTGTTAGCGCACGTGGTTCGCCATATCCTTCAAAGGCAATGGCAGAGGATGAAACTGCTTGCCAGCCGCCTTCTTCTGGTGTTGCGATGCGATGATCATCCCAAGGCAACATCGTGCCGGCTTTGCGACCTGCGTGGGCTAGTTGAATTCCGATCTTTACATCGTGGCTATGTGCAAAATCAATCATGGGTTTAAAGGCCACAGCATGTGCATCATCTTCAATCGATGGGCATCCAATAGAGATGCGTCCTTCCGGAACAACACCTGTTGCCTCCACCATGATCAAACCTGTGCCGCCAGTTGCAAAGGAACCTAGATGGACATCGTGCCACTGACCCACAAAGCCATCCTTAGCCATGTATTGGCACATAGGAGAGACCCAGATGCGGTTATTGAATTCAACTTCGCGGATTGTTAATGGATCAAAGAGTGCGCTCATGGTCTGATTATAGTTTGAAGACTCGATTTTTATCGATGTGCGACCACTCCCTTAGATCTTTACTCCGAGTAACTTGAATCAGTGCTTAAATTGCCTCACTCCAAAATGAAGGACAGATTTTAATGGACGAAACCTCATATTTGCTCTCATCTCCTGCCAATCGTGAATGGCTGATTGAGTCGCTTTCGCAAGCCGCTAGTGGAGATTTGCAAACTTTTGAGTTTCCGATAACGATCGATTCCACAAGCAACGAGGAGTAATCACTTCAAATTGGCAAGACTTGCTTTAACAACTGCCTGAATTAACTTGGCATCCACATCCCAGTCGTTTGGCAACTGAATGATTTTCTTGAGTGCGTTGCCTTCCTTAAATTTAGGAGCAAACTCAATTAATACCTTTTCATCCCAGGTCCCAATCAAGACATGCTTGGTCGATGCAGATACGCCCAAGATGTAGTGCTTATCGAGTTTGACCATGGGTTGGTTCCAGGCGATGACAAGTTCTAACTGCGGATACTTAACAGTGATCGCTTTAAAGATCCCCTTAATTGTTTTTGCTTGCACAGGTGTTACAGATTTATAAAACTCTGTTGGGGTGGCATATCGTTGAGAACTTTCAGAGCCACGGGAATACATAACAAGGGCGTTGGCATGAGCTTGCGAAAAACCGTAGTTTTCTCGCAAGTGCGCAATCTGCTCTGGATATTTCTTGCCGTCAAGCTTTGCCATGACCTTAAACCAGTAGGCCATCTTTTCGCCGTACTTCTTTTCAATTGCGGGGAAGTGGGCTTCACGGGAGGGATCTTTTGGCATAGGCAAAGAATAACCCCCGTAGCGATAGGGCCACGGGGGTTATGTTTCGTATCCATTCCCTCAAATGGAAGATCTCCCTACCGAGGTAGAGAAAACTTTTTATATAGCGATAGTGCGCTCTGCGATCTGTGCTTGTAGCTCTAGGTCGTGGGTTTCAATAGCACGGCGTGAGCGGGCAAAACGGCCGCGCTCGTCATTTTCAAATTGAATGTGGTGGTCAACTGCGAATTGATTAGTAATCAACAGGCTAAGCAGGTTGTTTGAGTCCATGGGCAGATCATGAGGTGCCAAGGTTTCGCAGATGCATGGAGTAGGTGAATGCTGGGTGAGCGTTGGGTTAAATACTTGTTTTAACAGGAAAAGCATGGCGGTCTGCACTACTTTTTGCAGATGAGTTCTTGGATAAAAAAGGTTGTGCGCCGCCGTGAGGTAGTAGGCGGGCTGGGCATTTCCGCACTCCTTCTTCTCTTTCCTTCCTTGGCTGTGGCCGCGGGGCCAACACTTAAGGCCAGCAGGGTTGGTCAAAAGGTTGTCTATCGCGGCTATATCTACACAGTTGTTAAGTCCAAGGGAAAGTTGATTTGGAAGCAAGGCGCAAAGGTTGCCACGGCAACTGCCAGTGCAAAGCCAAGTGCTTCTGCAACGCCATCTGCCACCCAAACGCCAACACCCACACCTACACCTACTGATGGTGCTTTCGTTGCCAACTCCTCTGAGATTAAAGAGGGTCAGGTAAAGATCCTTGAAGTAAATACTATAAAAAACCAATACACCTCATACTCTTTTTCACGTCTTGGCGGAAAGGTCTATGCAGTCAGCATTTATTGCACACATGCTGGATGCAAAGTTGTTGCAGGAAAAGAAGAGTTGATTTGTAATTGCCACATGAGTTACTTCAGTCCATATGATGGAGCGGCACAATCAGGGCCTGCAAGACTCCCGCTTACTCGTTATGAAGTAATAGAGCGGGATGGAAAGATTTATATAAAGCCGTAAGTGTTAGCACTGACCGGCCCAAGATATTGAAAAAGTAAAGCCCCGCAATGGTTTGCGGGGCTTTACTTGTGTAATTCAGTATTGAACGACACCGTAACAACTAGAGCGTAACAGGTTACTTATCCACACAGTAATGATGTCGAGGAAAATTAGACACAGTGTCGGGCTATTTTCTGCGAGTCCGTGTAGCTCAGAGGATAGAGCGGCACCGTAACGCAGTTGCAGGTCGTGGGTTCAATTCCCACCACGGGCATTTACACCTTAGGGGCTTCGGGGCGTTACCGAAGTCCCTTTTGTGTATGGCCTAGCGAACGGAACGAAGTACGGCAGTTACCTTGCCTAAGATCTCGCAGTTGTCACCATCGATAGGAGCAAAATCATCATTGGCGGGAAGTAGCCAGATGTGGCCGTTCTTACGTGAGAATGTTTTGACAGTTGCTTCGCCATCAATCATTGCAGCAACGATTTCGCCGTTGTTGCAATCTTTTTGTGAACGAATAACAACATAATCTCCATCGCAGATAGCTGCGTTAATCATTGATTCACCAACAACCTTCAACATAAACAATTCACCGCTACCAACTAGTGATTCTGGAAGCGGGAAGGTCTCTTCAATAGATTGCTCTGCGGTGATGGGACCACCGGCTGCGATGCGACCGACAAGTGGGATGTAGCGGGTGGCATCTACTGGTACTGAGTTCTCTGCAGTTTTCTCATCTGGCATCAAAACTTCTAGTGCGCGTCCTCGGGTTGGGTCGCGGCGGATGAAGCCCTTTTTTTCCAGTGCCTCTAATTGGTATTTGACTGAGGCAGGGGAGGTCAGGCCAGCGACAACGCCGATCTCACGCATTGAAGGGGGATAGCCGTTGTTTTCAACCGCGTCCTTGATCGCGCCCAGGATCTTGAGCTGACGGGAGGTCAGGCCGTGTGGGCCTTCTGGGCTGTCTGGGAGTTCTGTAACTTTTGCCATACCCATAGAGTGACACACCTTTGCCAAAAATTCAAACACCTGTTCGAATTTATCTTGCTTTTTGTCAGTGGGAGGGTGTTTAATTGTCTTATTCGAACAGTTGTTCGAATACCTTCCCCAAGGTAAGACAGCAGTGCAAGGAAAGCAGGAAAGACAATGAGCGCAGTTACATTTACAACAGGGTTTAATTCAAACCCCTCTAAAAGCATTGTAAATCAGGCACTTCAGGCCAATCCGTCCGGTGGCATCACTCGCCGTGGTCGACTTGCTCGCACCTTTGTTGTTCTCTCGCTGACCGTTGTGATGGCAGCTGGCTTTGCTTCTCAGTCCGGGGCCGGACAGGTCGAGGCAAGTACAGCGCCTTCATACGAGATCGTGGTCGTTGCCCCAGGTGAAACTCTGTGGTCTGTAGCTGCCGCCTACGGTTCAGGAGATGTCCAGGGCTTAGTTCACGATATCCGCGAGGCAAATAACCTGACAGGCTTTGATCTACAGGCTGGGCAGAGGCTGCGCGTTCCTTTGAAGTAGTCCGACACGCCGTTCAGGAAGTTTTAACCTACTCGACAGGCAAATCCTCAACCAATGCTTTATAGTTAACACAAGATGTAGGGGTCAAAGCAAGATTTGCTTCCATTAGTAGTGGTTTTAGGGTAATATTCCGATTCCGCTCAAAAAAGCCCCTTACACCCGAAGTTGCAAATATCGAGCATTGATTGGAGGACACGCCGAGATGAATTGCCCATTCTGCAGATTTGATGATTCCCGTGTTGTGGACTCTCGTCCAGTTGAAGATGGCACAGCAATCCGCCGTCGTCGCGAGTGCCCCCAGTGCGGCCAGCGATTTTCAACTCAAGAGCTCTCACTACTTAACATTATTAAGCGAAGCGGGGCCACAGAGCCATTTAGCCGCGAGAAGGTATTGGTTGGCGTTCGCAAAGCCTGCCAAGGACGTCCCGTTAATGAGGACGATTTAGTTTTGCTAGCCCAGCGCGTAGAAGAGACTCTTCGAGGCACAGGACAAGCAGAAATCGAAGCTCAGGAAGTGGGAATGGCAATTCTTGCGCCACTCCGAGAGCTAGATGAGGTTGCCTACTTACGTTATGCATCTGTGTACCGTAACTTTGCCTCCCTTGAAGATTTCGAAGGTGAGATCGCACTTCTCCGCGCTCTACCTTCCAGCAATTCCCCAATTGCTCCAAGCACAAGTACTAAAGAACAAAGCACTAACGCATCTCAAAAAATTAACTCATAAATAGAAGACGGGGAAATACACATGTCAGAGACGGTCATCAACCGACCAGCGAAAATCAAGGCCCACAACACTTTAAAAGGTAAGGGCTTGACGATCGAACGCATCTACACCAACGAAGGCGTACACCCATACGATGAAGTCAAGTGGGAACGTCGCGATGTAGTGCAGCAGAACTGGAGAACGGGTGAAACTGTTTTTGAGCAACGCGGAGTTGAGTATCCAGATACTTGGTCAGTAAACGCATCAACAATCGTTACCACAAAGTACTTCCGCGGAGCACTCGGTGCTGAAAATCGCGAATGGTCTTTGAAGCAGGTAATCGATCGCGTTGTATTGACATATACAAAGGCCGGTAAAGAGCACGGCTACTTTGCAACTGATAAAGATGCAGAAATTTTTGAACATGAACTAACACACATGCTGATGCACCAGATCTTCTCTTTCAACTCACCAGTGTGGTTCAACGTTGGAACAGCCCAACCACAGCAGGTTTCTGCATGTTTCATCTTGTCAGTTGATGACACTATGGACAGCATTCTTAACTGGTACCGCGAAGAAGGAATGATCTTCAAGGGTGGCTCAGGAGCAGGTCTAAACCTCTCCCGCATCCGTTCATCAAAGGAGCTTCTAAAGTCCGGCGGAACAGCATCCGGTCCAGTTTCATTTATGCGTGGTGCTGACGCATCTGCAGGAACAATTAAGTCTGGTGGCGCTACCCGTCGCGCTGCAAAGATGGTTGTTCTAGATGTTGATCACCCAGATATCGAAGAATTTATTGAGACAAAGGTCAATGAAGAGGACAAGATTCGCGCACTACGCGATGCTGGCTTTGACATGGACCTTGGTGGAAAAGACATCATCTCTGTTCAGTACCAGAATGCAAACAACTCTGTCCGACTATCAGACAAGTTCATGCAGGCAGTTGAAAAGGGAGAGCAGTTTGGATTAACAGCTCGCTCAACTGGCGAAGTTATTGAAACAGTTGATGCACGAGCACTCTTTACAAAGATTGCACAAGCTGCATGGGCATGTGCTGATCCTGGCGTTCAGTTTGATGACACCATCAATGATTGGCACACAACTCCAGAGACAGGTCGCATCAATGCGTCAAACCCTTGCTCTGAGTACATGTCACTAGACAACTCATCATGTAACTTGGCTTCACTTAACTTGATGAAGTTCCTAAAAGCTGATGGATCATTTGATGCAAAGTCATTTGGTAAGGCTGCAGAGCTCATCATCACAGCGATGGATATTTCAATCTGTTTCGCAGATTTCCCAACAGAGGCAATTGGCGATACCACAAAGGCATACCGTCAGCTCGGTATTGGATATGCAAACCTAGGTGCACTCCTTATGGCATCAGGTCTTGCTTATGACTCAGAGGGTGGACGCGCACTTGCTGGTGCGATCACATCATTGATGTCAGGTATTACTTACAAGCGTTCAGCAGAACTTGCTGGAATCGTTGGACCATATGCCGGCTTTGCACAAAACGCTAAGCCACACGCACGTGTGATGCGCAAGCACGCATCAGCATCATCTGCTGCAAAGTCAGAGACAACTCTTGACCGCGATGTGTGGACAGAGGCGAACAAGGCCTGGGATGCATGTCTTTCAACAGGAGATAAGAACGGATGGCGCAACGCGCAGATCTCAGTACTTGCTCCAACCGGAACAATCGGTTTGATGATGGATTGCGATACAACTGGTATCGAGCCTGACTTCTCACTAGTTAAGTTCAAGAAGCTTGTTGGTGGCGGATCTATGCAGATCGTTAACCAGACAGTTCCACTAGCCCTACAAAAGCTTGGCTACGCACAAGAAACAGTTGAAGCAATTGTTGAGTTCATTGCAGCAAATGGTCACGTGATCGATGCTCCAGGACTAAAGCCAGAGCACTACGAAGTATTTGACTGCGCACTAGGACAGCGTTCAATTGCTCCAATGGGCCACGTGCGCATGATGGCTGCATGTCAGCCATTCCTCTCAGGTGCGATCTCAAAGACAGTAAACCTTCCTGAGGATGCAACTGTTGAAGAGGTTGAAGAGGTTCACATCGAAGCATGGAGAATGGGCATCAAGGCGCTCGCGGTTTACCGTGACAACTGCAAGGTTGGTCAACCACTATCTGATGGAAAGGCTAAGAAGAAGGAAGCGGTTGTAGAAGAGGACTTGTCTACTCCAGTTCGCAAGCGTCTTCCAAAGTCTCGTCCAGCAACAACAACATCATTTGCTGTTGGCGGCGCAGAGGGTTACATGACCGCTGGTGCTTATGCTGATGGCGCACTTGGTGAAGTGTTCTTAAAGCTTGGCAAGCAGGGTTCAACTCTTGCCGGTGTAATGGATGCATTCTCAATTGCAGTATCTATCGGACTTCAATACGGAGTTCCACTAGAAACATTTGTTGAGAAGTTCACAAACTTGCGCTTTGAGCCAGCAGGTATGACAGATGATGCAGATATCCGCATGGCACAGTCCATGATGGATTACATCTTCCGTCGTTTAGCACTTGACTACCTACCATTTGAACAACGTTCAGCAATGGGTCTTTACACTGCAGCAGAACGCGCAGCAGCATTAGACAACGGTGGCGAGTACGCACCTGTAGCGGTGGCTGATACCCCAAAAGCAGTTGCGCCTGTGGCGGCTCCTGCGGTTGCAAGTAAGCCAGTTGCGGTAAAGATTGAAGCTGCACCTCTTGCAGCAACAATCGGATCTTCATCTGATCTACTTGAATCAATGGGAATCAAATCTGATGCACCACTGTGTATGACATGCGGCGTGAAGATGCGTATGTCAGGTGCATGCTTCGTATGCGAAGGCTGTGGAAACACATCTGGTTGCAGCTAAAAATTTAACCAACCCCGTTAAAAACCCCGCTCATCCATCACGATGGGCGGGGTTTTTCATGTCACCAGCACCTATCAATCACGAGTAGAATTACAACGTTGTTTCCGGGGTCGATGTAATTTCGAACCGGCGGTTATAGTCCGCGACCCGATGCCTGCCAGGTATCGGTTGACTCAGTGAAATTCTGAGACCGACGGTTAAAGTCCGGATGAGAGGAAACCAACAAAGGGTGGGCTTGCGCCTACCTTCTTTGTGCATTTCTCTTTGCACGCACCCCCGGTTACTCGTTTCTAGAGTCGGGGGCTTTTTTATGGATTACACAGTTGCAATGCAACGTGCCATTGCCCTTGCCGAAAAAGGACTTGGAAAAACAGCACCCAATCCAATTGTTGGCGCGGTAATAATTGATGCCGCGGGACATGTTGTGGGTGAAGGTTTTCATGATCGCGTTAATTCTCCAGATCATGCAGAGGTAGTTGCGATTAAAGCGGCAGGGGATAAAGCAAAAGGTTCAACAATTGTTGTGACTTTAGAGCCGTGCAATCACATGAGAACAACAGGACCATGTGTGCAAGCAATCATTGATGCAGGCATTACAACTGTTGTCTTCGCAGTAAGTGATCCAAACGCAGTGGCAGCCGGTGGAGCAGCAGCGCTTCGCGCCGCAGGTGTTAGCGTTATTGAAGGCGTCATGAAAGATGAGGCAGCGTTTTCTAATCGTGCCTGGCTGATGAAGATTAAGAAAGGGCGACCATTTTTCACCTGGAAGGTTGCCGCAACCCTGGATGGCAAGGTTGCAGCAGCAGATGGAACTTCTAAGTGGATTACTAATGAAGCATCGAGGGCTGATGTGCAGGTATTGCGCCGTCAGGCTGATGCGATTCTTGTAGGGACAAATACTGTTATTACAGATGATCCACATTTGATTCCTCGTGGTGAATTTGCTGGCTATGGGGCTAACCCAATCCGTGTTGTTTGCGGGGAGCAAGAGTTACCTGCCGATGCGCAGGTCTTTGATGATGCTGCACAAACACTTCTTGTGAAATCTAAAGATCTTGATGTCTTGGTGGAAAAACTCAATGAATTAGGACTCAATCATGTCTTTGTTGAGGCAGGGCCAACTCTGGGTAGTGCGATGTTAGATGGTTGTCTTTTGGATGAGCTGATTATGTATCAAGCACCAACGCTTTTGGGCACAGGCAAGCACTTCTTTGCTTTTGATTACCCAACAACGATTACCGACCAAATGCGGATGGATCACATCAGTACCGTGGTCCTTGATGGCGATGTTAAGTCTGTTTATCGCATTAGGAATGGTGAGTGATGTTCACCGGACTTATTGCAGAACTTGGTTCAATTACAGCCATTAAAAAGAGTGATACATCTGCCATCTTTACAATTAATGCACCAGGGCTAATTTCAGAGATTTCAGTGGGAGATTCAGTTGCGGTCAACGGTGTGTGTTTGACTGCCACCTCAATAGATGGCACCGCCTTCACAGCAGATGTCATGGTGCAAACTCTTAATCTGACATCTCTTTCACAGATCTTTGTGGGTAGTCCTGTAAACCTTGAACTGGCAGCACAGCTAAATGCCCGCATGGGTGGGCATATGGTGCAGGGCCATGTTGATGGTGTTGCAACAGTTGTTGGATTAACCCCAGGAGATAAGTGGGCCCAGTTTGATATCAAGGTTCCCGTTGAATTAAGCAAGTACATCGTTAATCAAGGCTCTATTTGTTTAGATGGTATTTCACTCACTGTTGGACAAATCAATGATGAGAACAATGTTGTCACCGTGTGGTTGATTCCAGAAACTTTGGAGCGCACCAACCTTTCAACGCTATTTCCAGGGGATTTGATTAACGTCGAGGTAGATGTTTTGGCTAAGTATGTTGAACGCCTTCTGGAAAAGGGAGATAAGTAATGAGCAATCTCCAAGTAGCACTTGCTGCCTATAAAAATGGCGATTTCATCATTGTTACCGATGATGCCGATCGCGAAAACGAAGGCGACTTAATGCTTTTGGCCGAAAAGGCAACAACTGAAAAAGTTGCCTTTATGGTCCGCCACACAACCGGAATCTTGTGTGTTGCCATGACTCAAGAGCGTGCTCGCACATTACATCTGCCATTAATGGTGGAAGAGAACCAGGATTCAAAAAAGACCGCCTTTACGGTGAGCGTTGATTACAAAGTTGGAATCACTACAGGTGTTAGTGCACAAGAGCGCGCTAACACTGTGCGGGCGTTAGCTAATTCTTCAGTAACACACTCAGATTTCATCCGCCCAGGCCATGTCTTTCCTTTGATTGCAGATAATGGGGGATTGGCGAAACGAGGTGGTCACACTGAAGCTGGTGTTGCACTGTCACAAATCGTTGGGGCGCAGGCACTCTGCTTACTTTCTGAAATCGTCAATGATGATGGCTCCATGGCACGCGGGCTATCACTTGCCGCCTTTGCCGAAGAACACTCAATTCCGGTTATTTCTGTTGGTGAGTTAAAGGAATATGTTCTGGCCAATCCTGTTACGCCGGTGCAGGAAGTAACAGGGTTTAACTTTGAATGGGCGCAGTTACCACTTCGCAGCGGCATGTGGAAGATCGCAACTTTTCCTGGGCTGCGTCAAAGAGAGCATGCGGTAATTGGTTTTGGGGATTCTGGAAAAACTCCTATGGTGCGCATCCACAGCGAATGCTTCACTGGCGATGTTGTTCATTCACAGCGCTGTGATTGCGGAGAACAACTAGAGCAATCAATTAAGTTGATTCAAGAGCATGGCTATGGATACATCATCTATTTACGTGATCATGAAGGTCGCGGAATTGGGCTAACCGAAAAGATCAAGGCGTATCAATTACAAGATCAAGGTATGGACACCATCGATGCCAACCTGCATTTAGGCCATGAGATCGATGCACGTGATTGGTCTGATGCAATTGCAATAGTTAATGCACTGCAGATTACTGCCGTGCAGTTACTGACAAATAATCCTAATAAGGTTGCAGCCCTTAAGGGCGCTGGAATCACTGTGATGCAAAAGCCATTGGTGGTTGTTAGTAATAAATTTAATGAAAAGTATCTAGCAACCAAGGAAGAAAAACTTGGTCACTCACGAGGAGGCAAGTAAATGGCAGGACATGCACCACGTATTGGTATCACGCTACTTCCGAGCGCCAAGGTTGCGATCATCTCTTCCTCGTGGCATCTAGATATTTGTAATGATTTGATTGCAGGTGCCAAGCGCGCACTTACCGAGGCGCAGGTGGGCACTGTTGAAGTTCAGTTTGTTCCTGGCTCCTTTGAAATTCCACTTGCTGCTCAGTATGCATTTGAGAAGGGCTTTGATGCAGTTGTTGCAGTGGGCTTAGTGCTTAAAGGTGAAACACCTCACTTTGATTATGTCTGCCAAGGCGTCACACAAGGGGTGATCGATGTTTGCCTCAAGTATGGCAAGCCAATTGGTTACGGTGTCTTGATGTGTAATGACCTAGATCAAGCTATTGCCAGATCAGGTGTTGCTGGAAGCACAGAGGACAAGGGATATGACAGCGCAGTTGCCGCCCTTGAACTTTTGCGTTTGAAGAACGCCTAGATAGACTCGTTTGGTGAGCCTAACTAGCGCAGGTGCAGCCTTTAAGAAGGCGTTAGTTGAAGAAACCCCGCTTCAAATAATTGGAACCATCAACGCTAATCATGCCCTGCTGGCTAAGCGCGCTGGATTTCGCGCAATCTATTTATCAGGTGGCGGAGTTGCAGCAGGATCTATGGGAATTCCAGATTTAGGAATTACAACATTAGAAGATGTCTTAACTGATGTTCGCCGAATTACCAATGTGTGCGATACACCGCTGTTAGTTGATGCAGATACCGGCTTTGGTGCTTCGGCTTTTAACATCGCTCGCACAGTTAAAGATCTGATCAAAGCTGGTGCTGCTGCGATGCATATTGAGGATCAGGTTGGCGCAAAGCGTTGTGGCCATCGCCCTAATAAGGAAATTGTTTCTAAGGGCGAAATGGTTGATCGCATCAAGGCCGCTGTTGATGCTCGCACAGATGAGAATTTTCAAATCATGGCTCGCACAGATGCAATTGCAAATGAGGGTATTGATTCAGCCCTAGATCGCATTCACGCATATATCGAGGCTGGTGCGGATTTAGTTTTCCCTGAGGCAATTGAAAACTTGGCAGATTACTCCACAATTTCAGCCGCCGTTTCCAAGCCGATCCTGGCAAATATCACTGAATTTGGAAAGACTCCCTTGTTTACTCGTGATGAATTAGCTGCCAATGGGGTGGGAATGATCCTGTATCCATTGTCAGCCTTTAGAGCGATGAATAAGGCAGCTGAAAATGTCTACACTTCGATCCGTCGTGATGGCACGCAGGCCAATGTGATCGACACGATGCAGACCCGCGAAGAGTTATACCAAGCAATTAATTATTATGAGTACGAAAAAGCACTTGACCAAACACTAGGCAAAGACAACGGGTAAAAAATCATGGAAGAAATCAAAGTAAAGAAGTCAGTAGCACTCTCAGGAGTTCCAGCAGGAAGTACTGCTCTTAGCGCAGTGGGTGGAGCCGACCTTCACTACCGCGGATACTCAATTAAGGACTTGGCTGCTAACTGCCAGTTCGAAGAGGTCGCACACCTTCTAGTTCATGGAGCGCTTCCGACCCAAGCACAATTAGACACATATAAGGCAAAGCTCAAGGGACTACGCGGGCTTTCACCACAGGTCAAGACAGTGCTTGAACAACTTCCAGCATCTGCCCATGCCATGGATGTTTTACGTACTGGATTTTCGGCACTCGGTGCGGTCACACCAGAGTCAACCAAGCACACAGAAGCAGAAGCCCGAGATATTGCAGATTCCATGCTGGCAAAGACCGGTTCACTTCTTGGTTACTGGCACCACTTTGCAAATAGCGGCAAAAGAATTGAAGTAGAAACTGATGATGACTCAATTGGCGCTCACTTCCTGCACCTATTACATGGCGAGAAGCCATCTGCGCTATGGGAAAAAGCTATGCACGCATCGCTAGTTTTGTATGCAGAGCACGAATTTAACGCCTCGACATTTACAGGTCGTGTCATCGCCGGAACTGGCGCAGACATTTACTCATGCGTTACAGGATCAATCGGCGCGCTCAGTGGTCCAAAGCACGGTGGTGCCAATGAGGTTGCACTTGAAATTCAACTTCGTTACGCAACACCAGATCAGGCTGAAGCAGATATTCGCAAGCGCGTAGAAGCCAAGGAAGTTGTTATTGGCTTTGGTCACCCTGTCTACACAGTCTCTGATCCACGTAATGAGATCGTTAAGGTCATTACAAAAGAGCTTGCAGTGTCTGCTGGTAAAGAGAATTTGTATGAGATCGCAGAGCGCATTGAGTCTGTGATGTGGGAAGTTAAGAAGATGTTCCCTAACGTGGACTGGTTCTCAGCTGTTGCATATGATGCGATGAAGATTCCA
This sequence comes from Candidatus Planktophila sp., assembly GCA_044346015.1. Classification (GTDB taxonomy): domain Bacteria; phylum Actinomycetota; class Actinomycetes; order Nanopelagicales; family Nanopelagicaceae; genus Planktophila. Next base: position 51,089 of record JBIJAA010000001.1, read on the forward strand.
GTTAATTACTTCACTCCACTATTTGTAATGGCACGTATTTCAGGCTGGACCGCTCACGTCATTGAACAGCGTATTGACGGAAAGATCATTCGCCCAACAGCAACCTATGTTGGTCCAGAAGATTTGGCGTTTGTTCCCATCGAAAAGCGCTAAAAGTGTCTAGCCATGTAAGTCAAGGTAATCAGTCATACGATCAAGTGATTATCGACATCGTCGATTACGCACTGAATTACGAGATCGCATCACCGGTTGCTTATGAAACTGCATGGAACTGCTTTTTAGACACACTGGGGTGTGGATTAGAAGCACTTGAATACGAAGCCTGCACCAAGCTTTTAGGCCCAGTTGTCCCTGGCTTAACTCTTGAAAATGGGGTCAAGGTTCCTGGAACTTCATATGTATTAGATCCAGTGCAAGGTGCTTTCAATATTGGCGCAATGATTCGTTGGTTAGATTTTAATGACACCTGGTTGGCTGCTGAATGGGGACACCCATCAGATAATTTAGGCGGAATTCTTGCAACAGCTGATTGGCTCTCTCGCACAACAGATAAGAAGTTTACGATCAAAGATGTTTTAGCTGCGATGATCAAAGCCCATGAAATACAGGGATGCATCGCACTTGAAAACTCCTTTAACAAGGTGGGTTTGGATCATGTGATTTTGGTGAAGGTGGCATCAACTGCTGTTGTGGCACAGATGATGGGGTTGACCCGGGAGCAAGTGCTAGCTGCTGTTTCTCTTGCGTGGATTGATGGACAATCTCTTCGCACCTATCGTCACTTTCCAAATGCTGGTTCACGCAAATCATGGGCGGCAGGGGACGCAACATCTCGCGCAGTCCAACTTTCCTTGATGGCACAAGCAGGCGAGATGGGTTACCCATCAGCGCTGACTGCAAAGACCTGGGGTTTCTACGATGTCTCCTTCAAGGGACAATCATTTAAGTTCCAGCGCCCATATGGTTCCTATGTAATGGAAAATGTTTTGTTCAAGATTTCCTTTCCAGCAGAGTTCCATTCACAAACTGCGGTGGAAGCTGCAATGACGATCTATCAGCAGATGGCGGCAGCAGGTAAAACTTCAGATGATATTAAGAAGATAACAATCCGCACGCACGAGGCATGCATCCGCATTATTGATAAAAAGGGACCACTTACCAATTTTGCCGATCGTGATCACTGCATTCAATACATGGTTGCAGTGCCGTTTATTTTTGGTCGCTTGACTGCTCGTGATTACGAGGATGAGATCGCAGCTGATCCACGGATTGATGCTTTGCGTGAAAAGATCGTGTGCGTTGAAGACACCGGCTACTCAGCTGATTATCACGACCCAGAAAAGCGCTCTATTGCCAATGCTGTAACAGTTGAATTCAATGATGGCACAGTCTTTGATGAGGTAGCAGTTGAGTATCCAGTTGGCCATGCACGCCGTCGCGTTGAAGGTATTCCATTGCTGATTGAGAAATACAAGATCAATTTGGCTCGTATTTATGACGCGGACAAGCAGAAGAAAATTGCTGATCTTTGCCTTGATTACGACAAGTTAGCCGCAACACCAGTAAATGAGTTTATGGATTTGATGGCTCTTTAATGAGCGATATGTCAGCAAAGGTGCGCAGAGCACTAGATGTTGCCGTAGAAGCAATTGGTGGTTCAGCCCGCGAAGGCCAGATTGAAATGGCAGAGGCGGTAGCAAATGCATTAACTAATCGTCATCACTTAATGGTTCAAGCTGGCACTGGCACAGGAAAGTCTCTTGCCTATTTAATCCCAGGCATTGTTCATGGCCGTAAAGTATTGGTGGCAACAGCAACCCTTGCCTTACAGCGCCAGCTTGTGGATCGGGATCTACCGGCCGTTGTGCCTGCTCTAGAAAAAGAGTTAGGTCGCGAGATTTCCTATGCGATCTATAAAGGCGTTGGAAACTATGTGTGTTTGCAAAAGATGAATAGTGATGAAGTGGATCCAGATGGCGAGTTAGTGCTGGAGGTTTCATCCCTTGAAAAAGATGCCAAGCGTTTGATTGCTTGGGCCAAGACTCCAGGAGTCAGTGGAGATCGTGATGACGCACCTGAAGTAGATCGCAGAGTGTGGGCGGCAAACAGCGTGTCAGGGCGGGAATGTGTTGGCGCAGATGTGTGTGCCTTTGGTTCACAGTGCTTTGCTGCAAATGCCAAAGCAAAGGCGCAGACGGCAGATATCGTTATTACCAACCACACACTCTTAGCAATTGAAATTGTGGATTCGCATCCAATCTTGCCTGAGCGTGACTGTGTGATTTTAGATGAGGCACATGAATTCATGGATCGGGCAACCCAGGCGGTAACAGATGAGCTAACGAGCAATCGTGTTTTGCGCGCTGCGGCAATGGCTCGTAAGTTCATGCCAGGCAAGCTTTCAGATGCTTTTCATAAAGCAGCAAATGATTTCCATGAATCGATGGTGGATTATGGGGAGTCAGTTAAATCAGAATTTGGCGCGCAAGGTCGACTTGAAGAAATCCCTCAATCACTTGAGTTTTCTATTCGAAAGGTGATGGAAGCATCAAAGGCGATTATTCAATTTATGTCAGCAGATGATGAAATTATTGATACTGATGGCTTGGCAGAGCGAGCACGTGTAAAAGGCGCTGTCAATGAGATCGCAACAACTGCAACAACCTTACTTAAAATGGGCGATGGTTTAGTTCTCTGGTATGAACCAACCTTTTCTACTCTGTATCTAGCTCCATTATCTGTTTCTGAAGTTTTGCGGGAAAACTTGCTCACTAAGACTCCTGTGATTGCAACATCTGCAACCCTCACAGTTGGTAATGGATTTGATCAGATGGCTAAGAGCATTGGCTTTTTGGTTAATGAGGAGATGAACGCTGAAGTCAGAGAGGGCGAAGTAGATCCTGCAAATATTCAAATGTTAGATGTGGGAAGTCCCTTTGATTTTGCTAATCAGGGCGTTTTATATATGCCTAAGCATTTACCAGAACCTGGTCGAGAGGGACCAAGTCAGGAAGTCTTAACTGAGCTTGGTGAATTAATAGATGCTGCAGGTGGTCGTACCTTGGCGCTGTTTTCATCCTGGCGCGGTGTGGAAGCAGCAGATTTACATCTGCGCAAAGTCTTAGCTGAACTTCCGATCAAGATCATCACCCAAAAAAGAGGCGATGCTGTTGGGCCGCTAGTTTCTAGATTCGCCAAAGATGAAACCTCGATTTTGATCGGCACAATGTCGCTGTGGCAGGGTGTTGATGTGCCGGGAAATAGTTGTATTTTGGTTGCAATGGATCGCATTCCTTTTCCACGCCCCGATGAACCTGTTATGAGTGCGCGGGCAGCCCAGGCAGATGCCAAGGGTGGCAGTGGGTTTATGCAGGTTTCTTTGCCTAGAGCAGCGCTTTTGTTGGCTCAAGGCACCGGACGTCTAATCAGATCCGTTGATGATCGCGGGGTAGTGGCGATTCTGGATTCGCGGATAGTGACCAAAAGGTATGGAAGTGTCCTACTTAACTCGATGCCGCCACTGTGGCGCACATCAGATGCTGCCGTAGTCCGAGACTCACTGAGACGACTTGCCGAAAGCGTGAAAGAATAATTTCATGCCTCGCATTGAAACCGAAACACTTGCACAGCACCGTGATTGGCGTCGAAACCAATTAATCGAAGCTGCAGCAAGCATTGCCCTTGAATCAGGAGGGGCTGCAGTTACGGTTGCAGCGGTTGCACAGCGAGCAGGGTTATCTAGAACTTCAGTATATGAATATTTTGGAAGTGGCTCTGAACTAGTTGCAGATCTTGTCATCGATGAGTTAGGCACCTTTGCTGCAACTCTCAATGCTGCCGTGTCTGAGTGTTCTGATCCGCAGTGTGTTGTTTCCTGTTGGATTAAGGGTGCATTGGAATACATTGCAGATGGACGCCACTTGTTAGCTAAAGCGCTGAATGCAACATCAATGCCTCAATCTCGCACACAGCAGATTGGTATGGCTCACAGAGCCTTGATGGCACCGCTAGTGCAAGCTGTTGAACGGCTGGGTGTGAAAGACACACATCGCGCACTTTCATTCATTCAAGCAATTACAGATGCATCCACAAAAAGAATTGAATCAGGTCACGACGCAGAAGGTGAAATCGCTTACGCAACATCCTTTTGCATCAATGGCTTGATAGTTAATTAATTACTTTCCTGTAATTATAAACTTCACATTCAAGGCGCTGTAACTAGAGTTCTTTGCAGGCGCAGTTGCTGTCAGTGTGCACTTACCCTTTTTGAAACTCACTCGGGCTAGGGCCACTGAACAGGCACCAGTTGTCTTGTATATGATCTTTTCTCCAAAGTTAGTTTGTAAAGGCAGGCTCAGTTTGCTGCCACTTTTTGCGGTTTTTTCAACAGTGAAGTCACCAATAGTTTGCTTTCCTAAAGTAAGACGGATGGGCAAAATTACAGTCACAGGAGATGCCGTTGCATTTCCTGCAGAAGTTACTGAAATCGCACACTCTCCAATGCCCGAGAGGGGTGTGATCTCCGTGCCATTGAGTGCACACGCTGGTGCCAATGAAGAGTAGGTAAGTCCAGCGCCAGATTTTGAGGTTGCAGATACTGTTGCAAATTGGCGATAGCTCAACGTAATTGGTGCCTTTGTACTCACGGCAACCCCATTGATAGTTGCTGTTATTTCATCAACTGCTATCGCTACATTTCCAGCAGTTGCTGCCTTAAAGGTGAGTGGAATGAACTGATCTTCAGATAAGTCCCCTGGGACTGTGTGGTCAAATCGCATGAAAATTCCACACTTAGAAACCGTGCAATCAACAGTGGTCGTCTTTGTTGTGAAACTGCCAGTGGGCTTGAATTTAATGACGTCAGTTGGCACAAATGATGCACCGCGTGAGTTAGAAATCCACAATTGAACTACCTCATTGCAAATTGCTGGACGAGCACCAGCAGCTGCTTCGACGCATTGCTGGATATATAAACCACCTTTAGCAGGGACTCCAAGGAGCATGATGTTGATAGTTGCTCCTTGTGAATCCACATTAGTCAGTGGAGCCCCAGTGAACTTTGTTTCAGCAGCTTGAGCCGAAGCTGGTGTCAATAATGATGCGATTAGTGCAACAAGGACTAGTTTCTTCATGGTTCTCCTATTTGATGATGATTGGTATGAAAAGATCTGAACTTCTATCGCTACTGCGTAAATGATCTGCACGAACTGTGATCGCACACCTAACTTTTGTGCAATCAAACTTTCCAATTTTCTTTGAAACCTTTACTTTGTGCGTGAATCGGCCTCCGGGCAAAAACTCTTCAGTCAATCCAATTGCATAGGGCGGGGGATTAGATGAGATCCAAAAGGAGGCTTCTCCTAATCCGGCCTTGTTAACTCCGCCGCCGCATGGCGTTGGAGCTTTTCCTTGTGCGGGAATAACACAAAACGCCAAATAGATTCCAACAGTTTCATCGAAGTGGTTGCCAATAACGGTGACTATGGAGCCATCTTTTACAGTTGTTGATTTCACAGAAATTGTCTGTCCCTGAGGACCCTTTCTTGCGACGGCGTATGCACTTTGAGGCAGGAGAAGTGCCATTAATACAGCTACGGCAACAACTCGCTTCATGTGCCACACCCTAAATTAATGTGGGCAACTGGTTATCCGACATGACACGACAACCTGTCGTTTAAAGTTTTGGCACACTACGGACATGAAGAAATTGGGTGTGATTGCGCTGGCATTTCTGTTAACAGGGTGCGCTAATTCACAGATTTCTCAGAGCTTCACTATCACTGACAATGATGTGTCAACAATTTCAATAGATTCGCAAAGCTCATTTTCTGTGACTCGGGTTGTAGTACTTGCAAATGGTGTTGCTGAAATTATGAACTCCCTCAATGCAAAGGCGCTAATTGTTGGACGCGATCTTGCAAGTTCAGAAAAAGCACTAGGAGATATTCCAGTTGTTACATCAGGCCATCAAGTTTTGCCTGAAAAGGTAATCGCCCTTAAACCTGATCTGGTCATCATTGATGCATCAACTGGTCCAAAGTCTGCAATAGATCAGATCAAGTCTGCAGGTATCAGGGTTGAACAGACTCCCGAAAGTTGGAACCTTGACGATATTTCTCTGAAGGTTCAAGCGGTCGCAGATGTGATTGGCGCGCCGCAGCAGGGAGGACTTCTTAACCAAGCCATGTCATCTGCAATTACTAACTCAAAACTTTCTAGCAAGCCTCGCATTGCATTTTTATATCTGCGCGGAACATCATCAATTTATTTAATCGGGGGAGAAGGCTCAGGTGCTGACTCGTTAATCTCTGCAATAGGTGGCATCGATGTGGGGGCAGCAGCATTGCCGCGTCCCTTTAACACAATGACCGCTGAGAGCCTGGCGATGCTCAATCCAGATGTAATCATTGTGATGACAAAGGGCTTGGAATCTGTTGGTGGGATCTCTGGCCTGCTAAAACTTCCGGGCGTGGCTCAGACAGAGGCTGGGAAAAACCAAGCAGTTATCGATGTTGATGACTCTTTGCTTCTATCTTTTGGCCCTCGCACGCCTTCACTTGTTCAAGTGCTCGCACAGAAAGTTAGCGAGGTGTTGAAGTGAAAAGATTAGCTCCGGCCCTATTGCTCGTAGTCGCAACGCTTATAGCGATCTATGTTGGAGCAGCCCCAATTGATAATTTTTGGTCAGCTTTAATATCTCCTGGCAGCAATGAGATTTTGTGGCAGATACGTATTCCGCGAGTTACAGCTGCACTAATTGTCGGTGCTTCTTTGGCGTTAGCTGGTTTATTGGCTCAAGGTGTCTGTAATAACGCACTGGCTGAGCCTTCGATCTTAGGAACAACTGCCGGTGCATCACTGGGGACAGTTTTAGCGGTCATAACAGGCTTGGCGCAGGTGGGATCAATAGGTGCAATTGTTTGCGGAGCAGCTGGCGCATTGGCGGCAACTTCTCTCACATTTAAGTTGGCAAATCTTCGAGCACATCTTTCATCTTTTGCATTAATCATTGTGGGCATAGCAGTCTCGGCCATTTTTACCGCAGTCGTTGGACTTGTTTCATCAATGGTCAGTAGAGCTGATGCTCGCTCTATTTCTTTTTGGAACTTTGGCTCACTTGCACTCATTACCAGAGAAAATCTTGTTGGCATCAGTATTACTGCAGTTGTTGGTGGAATTATCACTTGGAGGATTTCACCTTCTCTAGATCGGCTTTCATTAGGAGATACCACCGCCTTTCACTTAGGGATAGATGTTCCAAGGCTGCGAGTTGTCGCACTTGTTGCACTTTCATTACTAGCAGGAGGCGCCGTTAGCACTGTTGGATCGATCGCATTTATCGGCTTAGCAGCACCACATATTGCGCGTTTTATCTATGGTCCAGCCCATCGCACATTAGTTATTCACGCCGCAATCATCGGTGCCTTTCTAGTCGTAGTTGCCGACACTCTTTCAAGAAGTATTGCCCAGCCAAATGAACTTCCGATTGGCCTTGTGACATCTCTACTAGGTGCACCTGTTTTGATTGCATTAGTGAGCGTTAAGAATAATGTCTGGAAAACCCAATGATTACTATTGATGAAATCACAATCGTTCGTGAGGGGCGAGAAATAATTTATGACTACAGCGAACAAATCCCTGCTGGGTCCATCACAGCCATTGTTGGTCCAAATGGTTGCGGTAAATCAACGCTACTTGCTGCTATTGCTGGGGATATTGCGCCAAATAAGGGCACCATCACCATTGATGATGAGCATCCGATCCTTACCTCGCCGGCACAGCTTGCACGGATAAGAGCCGTTGCCATTCAGAATCAAACCTATTCACTCGGTTTTACCGTGAGACAAATTATCGAGATGGCTGGTCCATCTGATGAAGTGATGAAGTCACTTGAGTTAACTGCGTTGGCCGATAGGTTGGTAACAACATTATCTGGCGGAGAATCTCAGCGAGTTTCGATTGCAACCGCCATCGCTCAAAACACACCAGTATTGCTGCTAGATGAACCGCTATCTGCCCAAGATGTTGGTAGCAGAAAAAGAATTATTGAACTGCTACAGAATTTAGCAGAAAGCGGGATAACCGTTGTTGTTGTCGCCCACAGCGATGAAGCAGAGTTAACGTGGGCCGATAAAGTTATTAAGCAATTTCTTTAATTCTGGCCAGGATTTAGCAAAGCTGGGATGTAATGGAAGCTCATTAACAGTTTCAATATCAACCCAGCGGACTTCGTGGGATTCATCATTAACTTCATGTGCGACTAAGCCATCTGCTGCCCGGGCAATGACGGTTTCATACTTCCAGTCACCGTGATCATCACTAAAGGTGTGCAATGGCGTTAGTAACTGTGTGTCGATCCCCGTTTCTTCAACCGCTTCTCGAAATGCCCCTTCGATAGTGCTTTCATGAGAATCACGGGCACCTCCTGGAATGCCCCACGTGTCACCGTTATGAACCCAAGGCGCTCTGTGCTGGAGCAAGATTTCACTGCCACGAAGAATCAAGATTCCGGCTGCGCCATTTAGGCCCCAATGCTTATGTCCGCAGGCGCAATCAATCCAACCATCCCCATCGCGCGCTGCCATGAACCTAGCCTGTCATAACTATCCACAGTTAGCGCAATGACTTTCGTTTTGGTCATCTCGGCAATTTATGGTGCCGCACATGAGGAAAACAATTCTAAGTTTGGCGCTGATTTGTTGTGGCATCCAGGCAGCAGTTGCTGCTGACCAATGCGCAGAAACTGCCTGCGTCAGTGTTTATACCGACAATAATCAAATCATTATCGAAGCCCGCAAAGGCTCTACGACGATTAAGAAAGTTATTACTCAGGCAACCAAAAAACCTGTGGTCAAGCCAACTCCGGTAGCAAAGGCAATCCCCATCTTTATGTTACCTACTTCAGCTCCGCAAGTAGTCATTAAAAAACCAACGGTAAAGCGCACCTACAAACCACGAGTAAAAAAAGTTGTGACTAGCGTGAATTTGAATGATCGATTAACGACAATGGTGCCAACTGCAGGGGTTGCATACCAACCTGAATTTGAACCACTAATAAATGTTCCGGTGTTTTTCTGGTGCGATCTTCCCTCTCTTTTCCAAAGTCGAGTCGACATCATTGGTGAGATTGTAGATGTCGCTTTGCGACCTTCTTTTGAGTGGAGTTTTGGCGATGGAAGTTTCTATGCCACCACTGAAAATGGTGCCCCATATCCCAACGGCACAATCCAACACACATATACACGACCAGGTACCTACCAAATTACATTGATAACTACTTGGAATGGCTCCTATACACATAACGCTGCTACACGCGCAGTCACAGGAACTGTAATCAAATCCTCTAACGCATTAATCACAGTGGTTAAAGCACCTACTACATTCAAAGGATAAAACTATGACAACTGAAAATACTTATATCAGCATTGCTTCACTACCACTTGCAACCGATCTTGAATTTATCGAAAGCGTCAATACCTTTTCTCTTTCGCCATCAAGTAATGATCTAAATCTTCTGCAACGAGATGGGGCAACTGCAGTCATCGACTTATCTATGCAATTTGCAGATCGTGGATATGAGTGTGATGTCGAACTAATGTCACAGGTCATTGGTCGGCTTTCCGATATCCAAGTTCGTGATTTTGCTATGGGGACACATAACTCTGAAACCTTTGATACTTACTGGAATATGTGGCTCTATTTATTGCGTATTGCACCTAACGGCTTTATTGCACCAGTTGCCTGTCTTTTTGCCACTTTGGCATATGAACGAGGTGAGAATGAACTGGCTTATCGAGCATTAGACCGAGCAACAGTTGATGATCCTAAGTATGCCTTGACCATTTTGCTGCGCAGGGTCTTTGGATCTGGTTGGCCCGCTGCTGCTTTTGCTGCGATGCGCCTAGAGCTACATCCCAAAGTCACGGCTGGGATATTTCAAGAGTAGTCGCTAGAATTTCACCGTTCACGAGTCCTACGTATTAGCCCCGGCTTAGTAGGCGGCAACCCTCCACCGCGGCGGGGTGCTCCGGGTGACGAACAGGTCGCTTTGGCGGCAAGTGCTGGTTAAGGATATTTTACGATGGCGACTACAGGTGCGTGGCTAGAAACTCATGAGCCAGGTGAACGAAAGTTCATCTCTATTGGATTTCTGCTTTTAGAAAATGGCGAAACATTGCCAAATGTCACCATTGCATATCAAACATGGGGCACATTAAATGCAGCCAAAGATAATGCGATTTTAGTAAATCATGCAATGACTGGTTGGTCTGATGTTCCTGGCTGGTGGCCATCAATGGTGGGCCCGGGATTACCCTTTGATACAGACACATACTTTGTTGTGTGTCCCAATGTTATTGGTGGTTGCCAAGGATCAACTGGCCCATCATCTGTCGCACCTGATGGAAAGCGATGGGGTTCGCGTTTTCCGGCCGTAACTATTCGCGACATGGTTGCAGCTGAAGTTGCATTTACCGATGCGATCGGAATCAAAAAGTACTTACTTGCCGTTGGTCCATCTCTTGGCGGAATGCGCGCTTTGGAATGGGCGGTGCAGTTACCTGAACGTGTTGGTGCTATCTGCACCATCGGTTCATCTGCTGTGGCAACTGGTGACCAAATTGGAACTGCATCAATTCAAATCAGAGCAATAAAGTCTGACCCACATTTCAACAGCGGTGATTACTACGAGCAAGAAATTGGACCTGATGAAGGAATGGGAATCGCTCGGCGCATTGCTCACCTGACCTATCGAACTGAAGCTGAAATGGATATTCGATTTGGCAGACAGTTACAAGGAGATGAGACTGGACGATTTGCCGTTGAGTCCTATCTAGACCATCAGGCGGAGAAGTTGGCTAAGCGCTTTGATGCCAATACCTACATAGCCCTGACAGAGGCGATGAATAGCCATGACATTGGGCGAGATCGTGGGGGAGTTGCCGCAGCTTTGGCCACAATCCAGGTCCCAGTCGTTGCTGTCTCCATTGACACAGATCGACTCTTCCCGCCCCGCCTACAGGCTGAAATCGCCGATTTAGCCCCTGCAGCGGCCCCGTTAGTCACGATAAGTAGCCCATTTGGCCACGATGGCTTTCTTGTGGAGGTTGAAAGCGTTGGAAATGTGATCCGAGAGGCTTTAAATCTGGCCAAATAGGGGTTTTCGATGTGCATTTTGCCCTGTGGACAAATTATAATATACCTATCACTTCAGCGGACTCGCTGAAAAAATCAAAGGACAATTGTGGCTGTATTTAGTGCGCTCAAAAACAAGGTGAAGGCAAAAACTTCTGCAAAGAAGGTAGTCGCACCAGTTAAAAAGGCTGTTGCAAAGAAAGCCGCGCCAGCAAAAAAGGCTGCACCTGCAAAGAAAGCTGCAGCTAAAAAAGCCGCACCAGTTAAAAAGGCGGTTGCAAAGAAGTCAGCGCCCGTTAAGAAGGCGGTTGCAAAGAAGGCTGCACCTGTTAAGAAGATTGAACTTAAAAAAGTTCTGACTGCAAAAGATGTTCAGCAGATTGTTGATGCCAAGAACGCTGTGCTTCGTCAAAATGAAGTATTGGCAGAACTTGATTCTCGTGGTGTCACATCAATAAATCGAATCCCTAAGAAGGTTGATAAAGATTTAGTTGATGAGGCCCGTGCGCTCGCAACCGAAGTTCCCGTAATGGTTGAAAAGCTTCGTAAAGGTGGACTTGGTTCACCGTCACGAATCTTGAAGAAAGCTGAATACGAATTAATTGCTCCTAAACCAGAACCTGTCAAAGAGGTTGCGCCAGCAAAGGTTGATGCAAAGACCGGTAAGACTGTTATTACTAAAATTGATGGCGAAGAAGTAGAGCTAGAAGAAGTTGAACTTGAAGATGTTGAGACTCTGATCAAGGAAGTTGTCGAGATTATCGACAGTGAAGAAGAAAAGGGTGCACAACCTCGTGTTGTGGATCTTGCTGATGAGGCAACACAGGGCAAGGAAGAAGATGCCTTTACATTAAAGGCATCTGAAGAAGATGATGCTCCGGCCCAGACTGTTATGACAGCTGGTGCAACAGCAGACCCAGTAAAGGATTACTTAAAGCAGATTGGCCGCGTTGCCTTGCTCAACGCAGAGCTTGAAGTAGAGCTTGCTACACGCGTGGAAGTTGGCCTTTTTGCAGAAGAAAAATTGAAGCACGAGAAGAAACTTGAGAAGAAGTACAAGCGCGAACTCGAATGGCTTGTTGAAGATGGAAAGCGCGCAAAGAACCACTTACTAGAGGCAAACCTACGTCTGGTTGTTTCTCTTGCTAAGCGCTATACCGGCCGCGGGATGCTCTTCCTGGACTTGATCCAGGAAGGTAACTTGGGCCTTATTCGCGCCGTTGAAAAGTTCGACTACACAAAGGGTTACAAGTTCTCAACCTATGCAACATGGTGGATCCGCCAGGCAATCACACGCGCGATGGCAGATCAGGCTCGCACAATCCGTATCCCTGTTCACATGGTTGAAGTTATTAATAAGTTGGCTCGTGTTCAGCGCCAGATGCTGCAAGATCTTGGTCGCGAACCGACCCCAGAAGAGCTAGCTAAAGAACTTGATATGACACCTGAAAAGGTTGTTGAAGTTCAAAAGTATGGCCGGGAACCAATCTCACTTCACACCCCACTTGGTGAAGAAGGAGATTCAGAGTTCGGTGATTTGATTGAAGACTCAGAGGCTGTTGTTCCAGCTGATGCGGTTTCATTCACATTGCTGCAAGAGCAGTTGCACTCAGTTCTAGATACATTGTCAGAGCGTGAAGCAGGCGTTGTTGCAATGCGCTTTGGTTTAACAGATGGACAACCAAAGACACTTGATGAGATCGGAAAGGTTTACGGGGTTACTCGTGAACGTATTCGCCAGATTGAATCAAAGACAATGTCAAAGCTTCGTCACCCATCACGTAGCCAGGTGCTACGCGATTACTTGGATTAAGAGTTAAACAAAAAGCCCTTATGCGTTAATCGCGTAAGGGCTTTTTTGATTGTAGAACTAGTTTTTAGATTCAATCAGCTTTTCTGATTCATCTTGAATCTTCGCAGCAATTGGCTTTAGCTTTTCAGCGTATTCCTTGCCATGGTGAGCGCAGAACATGAGTTCTCCGCCGTTGAGAAGCACTGCACGGACATAAGCCTGTGCGCCACAACGATCGCAACGATCTAGGGCGTTAAGAGGTACTGATTCAAGCAACATCTGTTCTGTCATATCTCTCTCCGTTTCCTTGTACTTCCTATGGAACAGGAAACCACATTTATTTATTCCCCGCTCGTTATATTTGAAGATATTTGCTGAAATAACTCTGATTTAACGCTGAGAGTCGACAATTTCCACTATCTGAGATGTATGCGGCGCGCTTACGCTGAAAAATGGGGTGAGGAAGATAATCTTTCGCCCCATGGCCGAGAAAGATGTAATTGCGACCCCTTCGCAAGATAGTTATACCGCAAAAGATTTAGCGGTCCTCGAAGGTCTAGATGCAGTTCGCAAACGCCCAGGTATGTATATCGGATCAACCGATTCCCGTGGCCTTATGCACTGCCTATGGGAAATTATTGATAACTCTGTCGATGAGGCGCTAGCTGGACATTGTAAGAAGATTGAAATCAATCTTGAATCAGATGGTTCTGTTGAAGTCCATGATGATGGTCGCGGTATTCCAGTTGATAAAGAACAAAAGACTGGACTCACTGGAGTCGAAGTAGTTCTTACAAAATTACATGCTGGTGGAAAGTTCGGCGGCGGATCATATGCAGCCTCTGGTGGACTTCACGGAGTTGGTGCATCTGTCGTCAACGCACTTGCTTCACGTCTTGATGCTGAAGTTGATCGCGATGGCAAAATTTATTGGATGTCATTCCAACGCGGAACTGCAGGTATTTTTGATGGCGATGGTCCAAAGGCACCTTTTGAACCAAAATCAGGTTTGCGTGTAATTGGAAAGATTTCATCCAAGGTAACAGGCACTCGCATTAAATGGTGGAGTGATCGCCAAATTTTCTTGAAGGAAGCAGAGCTGGACTTAGAAGATATCTACGCACGCGCCCGTCAAACCTCTTATTTGGTACCTGGATTAACGCTGATTGTTAATGACAATCGCACTAAGACAAAAACAACTGAAACCTTTTTTCATAAGAGCGGTATTACTGAATACTGTAATTATTTGCAGCCAGATGAGGCAGTTGGCGATGTCATTCGTATCTACGGCACTGGTCACTACCAGGAAACAGTTCCTGTTCTAGATGACAAGGGCCACATGGTTTCTACTGAGGTAGAGCGCGATATGGAGGTTGATATCGCGATGAAGTGGGGCAATGGTTTTGAGACTACCCAGCGCTCATTTGTAAACATCATTGCAACGCCTAAGGGCGGAACTCACGTCCTTGGCTTTGAACGCTCACTTGTCAAGGTGATTAATGAAGCGTTGAGATCGACAAAGACTTTGGCTAATAAGGAAGCAGATGTTATTAAAGATGACATCCTTGAAGGATTAACCGCTGTTGTTACAGTTCGAATGTCTGAGCCACAGTTTGAAGGACAGACAAAGGAAGTTCTAGGAACTGCAGCAGCCACACGAATTGTCTCTGCTGTTGTGGCTGACAAGATGAAAGAGTATTTCAACACAACAAAGCGTATTGATAAGGCTAATGGTCGACTTGTTCTTGAAAAAATTGCAGCAGCATCTCGCACACGCATCAGCGCTCGTGCACACAAGGATCTGCAGCGTCGCAAGAACGCACTAGAGTCTTCATCGCTACCTACAAAGCTCTCAGATTGTCGCTCAGAGGATGTAACACGCACAGAATTGTTCATCGTAGAAGGTGACTCAGCCCTTGGCACAACCAAGGCTGCGCGTAACAGCGAATTCCAAGCGATCTTGCCTATTCGAGGAAAGATTTTGAATGTTCAAAAAGCATCATTGTCACAAATGCTGGAAGACAAAGAGTGTGGCTCGATTATTCAGGTAATTGGTGCTGGTTCTGGCAAGTCCTTTGAATTAGATGAAGCACGCTATGGCCGCATCATCTTGATGTCAGATGCTGACGTTGATGGCGCACACATTCGTTGTTTGTTATTGACTCTGATGTATCGCTATATGCGTCCACTGATTGATTCAGGCCGCGTATTTGCTGCAATCCCACCGCTACACCGCATCGAAGTTATGGGCGGGGGAGGCAAGAAGGGTGAATACATCTACACATATAGTGATGATGAAATGAAGCGCGTGACTGCAGATCTTAAGAAGACAGGTAAGCGCTGGAAAGAACCAATTCAGCGTTACAAAGGCCTTGGTGAAATGGACGCAGATCAGCTTCGCGAAACAACTATGGATCCAGATGCGCGTACTTTGCGCCGGATTACTGTTTCAGACGCAGCAGCATCTGAGGCAATGTTTGAACTATTGATGGGTAGTGATGTGGCACCGCGTAAAGAGTTTATTGCTAACGCTGAGATTGATCGCGAGCATATTGACGCTTAGTCAAGAACTTCCTTACTTGCTAAGTATGTCTCAAGATCGCTCTCTCCATATTTATCGGGGCGAATGTCCCCCATCCCACCGTATCCGCCCCAACCACCGCAAAAAGTCCATGCCTCGCTAACACGTGCGCTATTCAATGCGCTTTTGCCTGAGTTTGACCAAAGTTCGCCGCTGAGAGGGTCAGGAATTGTCAAAACTTTTGAATAACGTAGGAACTCCTCACTACGTCCTAGATCTAATTCACTCAGCTCTAAAAATGCTTCTCCAGCCAATGCGTACTTTGCTTTATCTGCAGGGTTATTAAATGTTGCAGCGATCTCATCGTGCACTGAACTAAAATCCGTTTTAGATTTATAGACGTCATCAATGTATGAGCAAGCGCTTGTGGCCAACTGCTTCATTTCTTCCATCTCTAGAGCCAACTGTGCCTTTTCTTCCTTACTCGTTCCGGAGCATGCTGATAAAATTAGCCCGACGGAAATAAGGACAACTACTCTGGATGCTGCTTTTGAAAATCGTCTCATGCTGAAATAATACGATTTTTAACGAACTCCGTAAATACCTAATTCGAACTAATTAGCCGCCGTAAAGTTATTAGGTGACTAGTCAATAGAGAACGATTCGAAGGAACCCTCATCCTTCAAATTCGGCCATAGTTTTTAAGTGGTTGACCAGGACTACGCCAACCTTTTCCCATAAATCTAACTATCATTTGAGCATGCGCCAAAGAGCCTACCTAGCGATTTTTGTCTTAAGCGCTGGCTTTCTATTTGTCCCAACAAGCAACGCTGCAGCACCTGTTGCTGGAAAAGTATGTAGCAAGCTTGGGCAACAACAAACTTACAAGTCAAGCAAATTTACTTGCATAAAATCTGGCAAGAAACTTGTGTGGAGTAAACCTGTTGCTGTTAAGCCCAAGGTAACTCCGACTCCCACACCGACTCCAACTCCAACTCCCACACCGACTCCCACACCGACTCCAACTCCCACACCGACTCCAACTCCCACACCGACTCCAACTCCAACACCGACTGTTAGTGGGGCGATCCCGCCTCCTGTCAAAGGAATTACCGTTTACACAGGTGGCGCTGGCGGTAACCCCACAAAGGTTGAGCCAAGTTTTGATCTTCCTGTTTCAGTTCAAGCCGCACCAGCTGGAACAAATGTGAAGCTATGGATTTATAACCCGACCAGCAGGACAACAAAAGCTGGTTCGCCAGGTGTTTACCTTCAATTAACTGGTGGGGAGTGGAAGTTCTTTCCTGGTAATTCCGATGGTAGTTTTTACGCAAACTTAACTCCAGGCTCTTATCTCTTTGACATTGTCGAACCAAATACAACTCAGTATCTTCGAAAGCGGTATTCGGCAGCTGTGAATAGTTCTGGAGTTCTTTCGATTCCTGGGATGTCAGCAAATGCTGCTGGTTTCTTTACGGTGACAGTTGATTTAATCCAGTCGACTCCTGCCAACAAATTTGTACCAACCACTCAATGTCAGGTGCTCGATCAAACGAATAACCTTCAAATGCAGGTGGGATTTCCTAAAGCGCCAGGACGCCTGCCTAGTTTTGGAACTATTAAGGCTCTAATCGTCCCTGTTGATTTTGCAGATGTTGTAGGACAAAGGCCACCTGCTGAGGAATTCACACCTATGACTGATGGCCAAAATGATTTCTTCTACAAAATGTCGGGAAATAAAGTTAAGTTCGATTATCAAGTTCTCAAGAACTGGGTTCGCATGCCCGTGAGTTCAACCTTCCATAAGTTGGGGACGTGGAATCAAGGGGATCCTTATTCCTACTGGAAGTTAGCTATTGAAACAGCTGACCCACTTGTTGATTACTCACAATTTGATGTTGTGTATGTTTTGAGTCCACGAGAAATTCCTTGGACATCAATAGCCTATGGCCCTGCCGGCCCTCTTAACTCTGCAGGCATCTCGACAGATGATGGACCAGTAACGAATATAACTTTGTCTGGCGCAGATGCGTGGAGCAGCATTGCTCGTGGAACACCATGGCGTTGGATTTCACATGAAACTGGCCATCTATTTGGTTTGCATGATTTGTATGTGAATCCAGGTGATGCTGTTTATGGCACATGGGATTTGATGTCCAATAACTGGTCTATTGGCGCAACTGAGTTGAACTCGTGGAATAGATATTTACTGGGTTGGTTAACTGATTCTCAAATTAATTGCATTAATGCGGTTGATCTAAACGCAACTGGGGTAACACAGCTGATCAATCCAATTGAGAGGGTCAATGATCTGACAAAGGCGATTGTCGTGAGACTTTCTAGTTCAAAGATTTTAGTAATTGAGTCACGCCGAAATGAAGGATTTGATATTTTGACCACTTCACAAGAAGGCTCACTTGTTTACACAGTTGATATGACAATTCAATCCATCAAAGGTGGCTGGAAAGTGCAGCGTCGCCCAGGCTCAACTGATTCACAATTTACTGATGCCGCACTTCGCGTGGGTGATGTAATTACAGTTGATGGGGTGCGAATTGAAGTTATCTCTCGTGATCAAAATGGAGACACAGTAAAGGTAAGCAAGCCTTAGTCAATAGAGACTAAGTCGAAATACTCCTCTTTCCACAAATCCTCATCGCCATCTGGCAACAAGATAACGCGCTCTGGCTTTAAAGCCTGCACTGCGCCTTCATCGTGAGAAACCATGATGACTGAACCTTGATACTCAGCTAATGCGCCAAGAATTTCTGCGCGAGATGCTGGATCTAAGTTGTTCGTTGGTTCATCTAGAAGAAGAACATTTGCAGCAGAGACAACGAGAACAGCCAACGCTAAGCGTGTTCGCTCTCCACCAGATAAAACCTTTACTGGTTTATGAACATCATCGCCAACAAATAGGAATGAACCTAATGTGTTGCGGGCTTCTGGCTCTCTGATATCTGGGGTTGCAGACATCATGTTCTCTAATATCGTGCGCTCGAAATCAAGTGATTCATGCTCCTGGGCGTAGTAGCCGATCTTTAATCCATGTCCATGTTCAACCTTGCCAGTATCTGATTCAAGTTCACCAGCCAAAATACGAAGCAGAGTTGTTTTGCCCGCACCGTTGAGTCCAAGAATTACAACTCGTGAGCCCTTATCGATAACACATGAAACATCTGTAAAGATTTCAAGTGAGCCATAATTCTTTGATAACTCTTCGCCAGATAATGGAGTCTTGCCACATGGGGCAGGGGTTGGAAAACGAAGCCTTGCGACCTTGTCTGCTACTCGAACATCTTCTAGACCACTACGAAGTTTTTCAGCACGACGTAACATGCCTTGTGCCGCAGTTGCCTTAGATGCCTTTGCACGCATCTTCTCGCCCTGCTTCTGCAAAATCTCTGCACGCTTTTCAGCATTTGCGCGCTCTTTCTTACGGCGGTGTTCATCCTGCTCTCGCTGAAGCAAGTAAGCCTTCCAGCCCAAGTTATAGACATCGATGCAGTTACGGTTGGCATCCAAGTAGAACACCTTGTTAACGACTGTTTCGATCAAGTTCACATCGTGGGAGATAATTACTAATCCGCCGGAGTACTTTGAAAGAAATTCGCGCAGCCACACAATGGAGTCAGCATCTAAGTGGTTAGTTGGCTCATCTAGTAGCAATGTTTCTGCGCCACTAAAGAGAATGCGAGCTAGTTCAATACGGCGTCGTTGACCACCAGAAAGAGTTGAGAGTTCATTGCCAAAAACAGCCTCTGAAACACCAAGAGATGTTGCAATCGCTTCTGCCTCTGCAGTTGCTGCATAGCCACCGGCTGCTGAAAACTCTGATTCAACTCGGCCATAGCGCTCCATCGCCTTTTCAAGTGCTTCATCTTGGGCAGTTGCCATTTCCTCTTCAACAGAGCGCATACGTGCAGCGATCTGATCAAGGTCGCGAGCAGAGAGAATTCGATCAATCACAGTGCCAGGTTCATCACCTGTTCGTGGATCTTGGGGGAGGTATCCAATTTTTCCGGTGCGATTTACCGCGCCCCCTGCTGGCATGTTTTCACCAGCTAAAACTTTGGCAAGGGTTGATTTACCGGCACCGTTTCGACCCACAAAACCAATGCGGTCGCCGCTATTAATACGCACAGTTACACCTTTAACTAAAAGGCGTGCTCCTGCTCGTAGTTCGAGGGCTTGGGTTGAAATCACACCCGAGTCTATCGGCTGAGTTTAAGCAGCACCAATTCGAGTGCGTCTGGCAGTTGCAAATGACTTACCAACGGCGGTTAATTCATCTGAAACCTGAGTTTTAATTGCATCTTCGCTCTTGAGTAACTTTGTGAGCTCTGCAATAACAGCTTTTAACTCCTTTTGTTCTGTTTCAAGTTCAATCTTGCTCATCTTTGTTAAACGGCGAAGTGGCATATCCAAGATGTATGTTGCTTGCTCATCATTTAACTTGAAGTCTTTGATCAACTTCTCTTTAGCTTGAGCAGCATCATCGCTACCGCGAATAATCTTGATGACCTTATCGATATCGATAATCGCCTTAAGTAATCCATCAACTAGACCAAGTCTGCCTTCAGCCTTTGCTTTGCGGAACTCAGAGCGGCGACGAACCACTTCAATACGGTGATCGATGAAGACTCGTAGTAATTCTTTAAGACCAAGGGTTTGTGGCTTGCCCTTGACTAATGCAACTGCGTTGATAGCAAAGGCATCTTCCATTGGGGTGAGTGCATACAGCTTCTCCAGAACCTCTTCAGGCTCAAAGCCGTTTTTGATCTCAATAACAACGTTGGTACCCGTTTGACCATCAGAAAGATCAATGATGTCGCTGATTCCTTGAATCTTTTTAGCTTTAACTAGGGCTGCAATACGCTCAACAACTTTTTCAGGCCCGATTGTGTATGGCAACTCCTTGATGACGATGCCCATTTTGCGAGTTGAAACCTTTTCGATTTCAACAGATGCGCGAACTTTGAATGAACCCTTGCCAGTTGCATACGCCTCACGAACGCCATCTAGTCCAACGATTTCTCCGCCAGTAGGAAAATCTGGACCCGGAATAAACTTCATCAGCTGCTTAACCGTTGCTGTTGGATTTTCAATCAAATACTTTGTTGCAGCGATAACTTCACCTAAGTTGTGAGGTGCCATATTTGTGGCCATACCAACAGCAATACCTGAACCGCCATTTACAAGAAGGTTTGGATATGCAGCAGGCAGAACTACAGGCTCAGAAAGCTGACCGTCATAGTTTGGACCAAAATCAACTGTGTCTTCATCTGCTTCTGCAACCATAGACATTGCAGCAGGTGCCAAACGTGCCTCGGTATAACGCATGGCAGCAGGACCAGCATCTAGGGAACCGAAGTTTCCGTGACCGTCAATTAAAGGCAATCCCATTGAAAAACTTTGCGCCATACGAACAAGTGCGTCATAGATTGCGCCATCACCGTGAGGGTGCAACTTACCCATTACTTCACCAACAACACGGGCACTCTTTACATGTCCGCGTTCTGGACGAAGACCCATATCTGCCATCTGATGCAAGATGCGACGATGAACAGGCTTTAAACCATCGCGTGCATCAGGGAGTGCGCGAGAATAAATTACTGAGTATGCATATTCAAGAAAGGAATCAGAAACTTCTTTGGAAACATCGATGTCGACGATCTTTCCTGGATATTCACCGGGCTTTGGTCCAGCAGGTTTCTTACCTTTAGCCGCAGATTTCGCGGGAGTCTTCGCAGTTGCCATTGGGGCATTCTGCCAAGAGTCACGGCTAATTTAGGGGAGGGCGCGCCCCAACTGATGAAACACACTTTGCTGCAAGGGCTGCACCGGCCGAAAGGGCTTGAGTTAAGTCACTTGTCTCTAGCCACTTAGGAATAAATCCAGCAGCAAAGGAATCTCCAGCACCAGTAGTGTCGACAACATTAGTTGTGACCGCTGAAACCTTAGCGCTCTCATTTTCATTGACAGCTATCGCGCCTTTTGAGCCTAACTTGATGACAACTAGCGGTGTGTACTTCTGTAGATTTTTTTCAGCTGTTTCAATATCAGTTGCATCGCCCAGGTAAAGAGCTTCTTCACTATTAAGAAGAATTCCATCCATTTGTGAAACCCACGACAAAACTTCATCTCTAGAGACAATCTTCATGGCACCTGTTGTAGTTGGATCAAAGTAGATCGGCTTACCTGCCGCCTTAACCTTCTTAATCATTGCAAGAACCGCATCGCGGCTGCGGAAATCTAGTAGGGCATATCCTGAAAGATAGACACCATCCACATCATCTAATGGTGGAAGATCTGAAACCTCTAAGTCAGCATTTGCCCCATTGTCAGGAAACATGGTTCGCTCACCATTGGCATCGACCAAAATAACAACAACACCTGTTGGTCGCCCACTATGCATCAGATTAAGGTGTTCCACGCCGTATTTATCTAGGTCGGAAATCAGCGCAAAACCAACAGGATCATTGCCTGTTCGAGCAACTAAATGCGCCTTAGAGTTTGTGCGTGTAATCCAGGTTGCAACATTTGCTGCTTGTCCACCTGGGTGGCTAGAAATCTTGCTAGCAGTGTCATTGCCATAATTAATTGGCTCTTTTAACTGTGAAATAACATCAAGTGCTAAGTCACCGATGCAAAGAATCTTTTTCATTTCAGTGCCACGGCAATCTGGGCAGCTAGCAAGCAATTAGATTTAATAATTTCAGTGTTGATTGCAAGGGATTCACCTTTTGATGCGGTGTGGAAATGCTCAAGCAAGAAAGGCGTTACCAACTTTCCGTCAATGCCTTCACTTTTAGCTCGCGCTAAACCACTTGCCAAGATTTCATCATGACGTACCTTGGGCATTTCCTTAACAACTGGATTTGCCACTACTAGTGCTTTGAAATGTGTAGAGACAGCCTTTCTGGCACGGATGATTGCTGCGATTTCTTCAGGAGAATCAACGCGGTGTTCTAGGGTGTAACCAGAATCTGTGAGGTAGAAGCCAGGAAATGAGTTGGTCTTATAGCCAACTAAACCGATTGCAAGTGTCTCAAGCCGTTCTAATGTTGCGTGGACATCTAAAATCGATTTAACTCCGGCACAAATAATTGTCATATCAAGTTGGGATAGCGCAGTTAAGTCAGCGGATTCATCGAAAGACTCATTTGCCCCGCGGTGGACGCCACCAAGACCACCTGTTGCAAAGACATTGATTCCTGAAATTGCTGCGATGTGCGCGGTTGCAGCAACAGTAGTTGCGGCAGATTTTCCTTGAGCAACGATGATCGCTAGATCTCGGATTGAAGCCTTTGAAATGTCATCACGATTTGCGATGGCTTCAAGTTCGGCGCGCTCTAGGCCAACTAAGACTTTTCCATCCAGTAATGCAATCGTTGCAGGAACAGCCCCTGCGTCTCGGACAATTCGTTCACATTCAAGGGCAACTTCTAGGTTAGAAGGACGAGGCAAGCCATGGCTGATAATTGTTGATTCAAGTGCAACTACCGGCTTTCCAGCCTTGATTGCATCAGCAACTTCAGCTGAGAACTTAATCGCCTTTTCCATAGCCAAACTGTAGTGCACAGTCATGGGAAGATAAGCACGTGCATTTATCCCAGGTAACGCCATCGATCTTTTCTTCCCTTGGCCTTGAAAGTGCAATTGATCACTTAGCCGTGGGGCCATCTCCAATGGGCCGCGAACTTCTATTTTTGATTGATGGTTTTGGCTTTAACACATTAGACACTTATGCAGATGCAATGCCAACAATGTCTCGCATGTTTAATCACGGGGTAATTCAAACTTCTTTTCCTTCGACTACTGCAACATCACTTGCAACATTAACAACTGGCCAACTGCCGGGTGCTCATGGGATGTTGGGATACACCGTTCAAGTTCCACGTAGTGGCGGCCGTTTGCTCAATGCTTTGAAGTGGGATGAACGCGTTGATCCAGAAAATTGGCAACCAGTAGAAACTTTGTTTCAGCGAGCAGCTGCAGCAGGGATCAATGTGAGCCATGTTGCAGCAAAGCGATATGAAAACTCAGGTTTTACCCGCGCAGTTTTTCGTGGAGCCAATTACAAGGGTGCAAATGTTGTCACAGATTTAATTTGTGAGACAAAGGCAGCCCTTCAAGCAACGCCATCTTTTGTGTATTTGTATGTTAATGATTTAGATACTGCTGGACACTCTGATGGTGTGGGTAGTGATAAATGGATTGCAGCATTGACCATGATTGATCAGATGGTTTCCCAGCTAATGAAAGAGGTTCCAAAGGGAACCCGTATGTGGGTCACATCAGATCATGGCATGGTAAATGTTGAGGAAAAAATTATTATCGGTCAAGACAATCCTCTTTTAGAAGGTGTTAGCGTTATTGCAGGTGAGCCTCGTGCTCGTCATATTTATCTAAGTTCTGATTCTTCTTCTGCTCGCATGGATGCAGCATCTCTTTGGCAGGAATATTTGAAGGATAAAGCCCTGGTACTAACCCGCGAACAAGCCATTTCTAGCAACTTATTTGGCGCAGATGTCAGCGCAGATGCATTTGATCGAATGGGGGAAATCATTGCAATTGCTCGCGGGGGAGTAGTTTTGTTAGATGCAGAACGCGCAGAAAAAGAAGGCGCAATGGTGGGACATCATGGAGCTGATAGCGAGATTGAATCGCAGGTTGGTTTGCTTACAACAACTTTAAGTTAAGGGTTACTTATCCTCAGGCTTAATGCCGAACATGATTTCATCCCAACTTGGCACCTTGGCTCGTGCTGTAATCCCATCTCGTGATGCCTCATCATCTGGCTCTTCACGAATGACGGCCAAGCGCGGAACTTCACGAATTTCCTCTACAACATCTTCAAGATCTTCTTGCGTTACCTCTTTGCGGAACTCGCTATAGACATCAATGATTCGACGCTCTGAGGGGTGAGAAGCCTCCGTAGGAACTAACCCCGGTGTTGGAAGCTGGCGTGGTGCAGGTTCATCACCCATCATCCAACGTGCATTCTCATCCATTGATGTAACCGTGCGCAGGGTCGCATCAAAGTTCCACTGAGCAATTCCAACACCAGCGCTATTTGGATAATGAAGTTCAATTGTCCAGGTGCCATCTTCCAAGCGCCAGGTGTCCCAAGAAAGTTCTGATGAATCAATATTTCGTGGAGCAAGACGAGAGATAACGACACCCAAGAGTGTTACCGCATCGCGGCCACCTTCTTTACGAATCACGATCTGCTGGGCTTGATCGATGATGTAGATGCGTTCTGAAAGAATTGGTCCTGCAAAGCGCTCAATCTTATCTATCGAAATATTATTTTCGCGAGCGATTTGTTCCGACGTTTGTCCAGCACGGAGTAATCGCTGAATCTCTTTGATTGAAACAGTGGGTTCAGTATTTGTAGGAACCGCCATCAATCGTTGCTGATTTACAGTTGCACGTAATGTGTCACTCACGCGGACGGTGAATTCATTTCCGTCATTGTCGTGCAATGAAAGGTGCAGACCATCTTCGGTCCTCCCATTTAGTCGTAGCTCAGTCACGAGCACGAGGGTAGCCGATGAGAGCCCTATAAGTGTTGAAATACGGCAGCGTGGCTACACATGCCGCAATCATGAATCCCAGTGGAACCCAATATGCAATATCGGCATTAAAACGGTCGATGATTTGTCCCGAAAGTGCGCTAGCAATTGCACCACCCATAGGCATTCCTGCCACAACCCACGTCAAAGCTTCAGTGATTTGATCAGAAGGTACTGCTCCCTCGGCAACGCCATATGCATTAATTACTAGGGGAGCAATTGCAAAGCCATTAAAGAACAGCGCAACGGCAAGCCACCCTAATGAATGCGTAAATAGCATGGGCACCGATAATAAGGTCAGCGCAAATAAGAAGATTAAGAATCTGGATGCGCTCGAGAGTTTCCATTTGATTGTGCCATTAATGATTGCGGCAATTCCGCTGCCAAAGGCCCAGATTGCCAAAAGTAGTCCTGATTTATTTTCTTGACCCCTAGCTTCGGCAAATGCAACGGTGACAATTGCAATCGAACCAAAGAAGCCACCCAACAGAGTTGTTGCTAGCACTACGGCCTGAACGCGTTTATTGCGAATGACTGCAGGATGCGGATCAACTACGCGCTTAGGCATAGCTGGAGGCTCTGTGGACTTCTGCATGATGAAAAGGGGAAACCCGATCAGAACAAAGATGATTCCCGAAATAATTCCGGCAGCAGGTGCAATTGTTGTCGCACAGGCAGTAACAATGATGGGTCCAAGGATGAAGACAATTTCATCCATAATCGCCTCAAAAGAGTAGGCCGTATTGACCAAGTGACGATCTTGTTCATCTTCGGCGGTACTCGTTTTATCTGGGGAAAGAATGTGTAGCCAGCGGCGTCGAACTAATCCACCAGTATTTACAGACATGGATTCGGCCACAATGATTGTTACAAACCAACTCCAGACTGGTGCTTCATTCAAAACCAAAATAGTGAAAAGTGAAAGACCTATAACCTTTATCGGAATAACACGCACTAACATTGCACTTTGACCAATACGATCTGCAACCCGCGACCAGTGAGGTGTGGCAACGGCCATTACGACAGATGCTGTTGCGCTAAGAGCGCCTGCTAGTGCATATGACTCGCTCACTGCAACAACAATGAAAATAAGTGCAAGTGAATCCATCGAGATCGGCATACGTGCAATTACGCCAGGAAGTGAAAATCGCAATGCCCCAGGTGTGCTAATTAGGGTTTTATATCCCGAGAACATAGGAAAGAGTCTATCTCGCAGTTAGACTAGAGCTATGACTGATACGCAGCAATTACTTGCACTGGCCTTAAAGATTGCTCATCAGGCAGGTGATTTATTGGTGGATCGACCAGCATCTTGGGATCTAACAGTTAAATCAACTGCGATCGATATTGCAACACAAATGGATCATGCATCTGAAAAGCTAATTGTTGAAAGTATTTTGGCTGCTCGCCCCGATGATGGAATTATTGGTGAAGAGGGTGCATCACGCGAGAGCAAAAGTGGAGTCACCTGGGTAATTGATCCGGTTGATGGCACCGTTAATTATTTTTATGGTTTACCTGGATGGGCCATCAGTATTGCCGCAAAGGATGCAGATGGGACTTTGGTTGGAGTAGTCCATTCACCAACGGTCAATGCCACATGGCATGCATCAAAAGGCGGGGGAGCATTCCTCAATGATGTGGCCATTGCATGTAATGACCCAATCGAACTCAATCGGGCATTGCTGTCCTCTGGTTTTGCCTATGATGTTAAAGATCGCACTGAACAGTTAAAGATTGTTAACGCTTTATTGCCACAGATCCGCGATCTTCGACGTATTGGATCTGCCGCAGCTGATATTTGTCATGTTGCTACAGGCATGGTTGATGGCTACTTTGAAACTGGATTACATGAATGGGATCTAGCAGCCGCAGAGCTCATCGCTCGCGAAGCAGGGGCAACTGTGAGCACCCGTCCATGGCATGGGCTGAATCTGACTGTGGCGGCTGGGCCTCACCTTTTTGCCGCCCTTAACGCTCAGATCCCCGAGTGATCTACCCGGTTTTTACCGATTTACGCTCAGGCCACCCTCTGTGGCACAATACGCAGTCTGCACCGCCAAAGCGTGTGCTTAATAGAAATGACAAAAGGATCCGAATATGAACATTCTTGACGCCGTAGATGCAGTATCCCTGCGCAAAGACATCCCACAGTTCCGCGCTGGCGATGAGCTCAAGGTTCATGTTCGTGTTATCGAAGGTAACAAGAGCCGTCTTCAGGTTTTCCAAGGAATCGTTATCCGTCGTCAAGGCGATGGAGTCCGTGAAACTTTCACAATCCGTAAAGTTTCTTACGGTGTTGGAGTTGAGCGAACATTCCCAGTTCACACACCAGTTATTGAAAAGATCGAGTTAGTAAAGAAGGGCGAAGTACGTCGCGCCAAGCTGTACTACCTCCGCGATCTGCGCGGTAAGGCTGCAAAGATCCGCGAAAAGCGCGATGGCGTTGAAGGTTACGGCGATGGAATTCTTTCTACACCTGAACCAGTAGTTGTTGCTGCAGCAGTAGTTGCCGCTGCACCAGTTGTTGAAGAGGTAGTTGAGGCACCTGCAGTTGTTGAAGCAGTTGTTGAAACTCCAGCTGAAGTAGTAGCAGAGGCTCCAGCTGTAGAAGCTGAAGCAACTGACGCACCATCTGCTGAATAAACTTCTCAATGCGCAATAAGGGATCGCTCTTAAAGGAGCTCCCATTTCTTGTAGTAGTCGCACTTGTTGCTTCACTATTCATCAAGAGTTTCTTAGTCCAATTTTTCTTCATCCCCTCTGGGTCAATGGAAAACACGTTGCAAGTTGGTGATCGAGTTGCGGTTAACAAAATCCCATTTATTTCAAAATCAATTGATCGCGGCGATGTTGTAGTTTTCCGAGATCCAGATAACTGGCTACCAGAAATCGTTGAATATGGAACAAACAAATACTTATCAATAGCAAAGAGCGCCTTAGTTACAGTTGGTGTTCTTCCAAATCCTGCCAAGCAATACCTGGTTAAGCGTGTTATTGGCGTAGCAGGAGATCGCATCGTTTGTTGCACTAAAGATGACAAGCTCACCATCAATGGAGTTGAAGTAGATGAGCCTTATATTTTTGCAGGCAATAAGCCTTCCGAGATGACATTTGATGTGACTGTTCCGGAAGGAAAAATCTGGGTAATGGGTGATCACCGGGGCGCAAGTGCAGATTCTCGATACCACCAAGAAGACATCAACAAAGGTTTTATTCCAATTTCAAAGGTCAGTGGCCGAGTGGTTGCTGTCATTTGGCCCTTTAAGAATATTTCATACGTGCCAAAAGTTGATGTATTAAATAAGTAACCTCATGAAGGTTATAGAGCAGTTATTAACTAGCGCCGGAATTGCACCGATTGCAGGTGTTGATGAAGCAGGTCGAGGTGCATGTGCAGGACCACTTGTGATTGCCTCGGTAGTTTTGCATAACCCATTTGCTCCCGAACTAGCTCTCGTGCGAGATTCAAAAGAGATTCCTGAAAACAAACGCGATGCTGTATTTGAAATAATTCAAAGTATTGCGGCATCTATTAGCGTTGTAATTGTTCCAGCAGCTGAAGTTGATGCACGTGGCGTGCACGCAGCAAACCTTGATGGAATGCGCCGAGCAGTTCAAGGATTAAGCGTTGAACCCGCGTATGTATTAACTGATGGATATGCAATTGAAGGCTTAGGTTATCCAAACCTTGCCGTCTGGAAAGGCGATCAAGTTGTTGTTTCGATTAGCGCAGCATCTGTAGTTGCAAAAGTGACGAGAGACCGCATCATGGGTGATTTGGATAGAGATTTCCCACAATACGGATTTGCAGGGCATAAGGGATATATCACCGCCGCTCACACTAAAGCCTTAAACGAATTCGGGCCGTGCGCCCAACATCGCACCTCTTTTGCCAATGTTGCCGCACTCATCCACAAGTAATTCTCTGCGCAAACCTGTTTGATAGAGATCTTAATAATGTGGATCTATGAATGTTCAAACACAAGCAATTACTGATGAATATGAAGCACGTCTGATTCTCTTTTCTGCCATAGAGCCTGGACACAAGGGTTGGGGACAAGAGATACAGCGACTCGGCGCAATCAAAGTTTTGGAGGGATTATTTAGCGGTCAATATGATTCTAAATCTTGCTCGGCACTTCTAGAAAAGATTGAGCGGACAAATAATGAAATGCTCACCCTGGCTCTGGATGCTAGTCAATCTCACTTCATCTATCCAGGACACCCACAGTGGCCTAAACAGGTTGACCAATTATCAAATCCACCCATTGGTTTAATTGTTAAGGGAAGTATTTCAACATTGGCAGAAAAATCCATCGCAATAGTAGGAACTAGAGAGCCCACTGAATATGGAAGAGAGATTGCATCAGAATTTGCGGCAGCTTTTGTCAGTCACGGTTGGCATGTTGTAAGTGGAGGCGCACTTGGCATTGACACCAGTGCTCATATTTCCGCACTTAGAACATCTGGAAAAACTCTGGCGGTGATTGCATCTGGAGTCCTTGTTGACTACCCAGCCTCCAACTCCAAACTGTTCAAAGCAATATGTTCAAATGGGGCTTTGGTTAGTGAAGTGATGCCAAATGTTCGTGCGGCACAAAATCGATTCCTCACCCGAAATAGATTAATCGCAGCGATTTCGTGCGCAACACTTGTTGTTGAAGCCGCGCATAGAAGTGGATCATTGCGAACTGCCCGAGATGCATCTGATCTAATGAGGCCAGTGATGGCGATTCCAGGCACAATCAATTCGCCAATGAGTCAGGGTTGCCATCGATTAATTGCAGAACGTGCTGCAGAGATAGTCAGTTCAACGGCAGATGCATTGGAGTTTGTCGGCGCGATTTAATGAGAGAATAAGCTATGAGTGATTTTCGTTCGGGCTTTGTGGCTATTGTCGGTCGCCCAAACGTTGGTAAATCGACCTTGATCAATGCATTAGTAGGCAGCAAAATCGCAATTACCTCACATCACCCAAACACCACACGCACAGCAATTCGTGGGATTGTGCATGGAGACAATTTTCAGGCTGTACTAGTTGATACACCAGGAGTTCATAAGCCAAAGACTCTGTTAGGTCAACGCCTGAATCAAGTTGTCGATCAGAGTATGGACTCAGTAGATATTGTCATTATGTGTATTCCAGCAGATGAAACATCTGGTGCGGGAGACACATTTATAGCCCAAGAGATAGCAAAGCATCCAGGAGCTAAAAAGTTTGCGGTAATTACCAAAACAGATCTGATTGCAAAAGAAAAACTTGCAGTCAGATTGCTTGGCATCATGAAGATTGCAGAAGGCTTTGTGTGGGATGAAATAATTCCGGTTTCTGCCGCTATTCACGATCAGGTAGATCTACTGAATGAATTAATTGGTAAGAATTTGCCGACTGGGCCAGAGTATTACCCAGCGGGCACAACAAGTGATCAGGCAATCGATCAGTTAATTTGTGAATACATTCGAGAGGCTGCCCTGCAAGATGTGCGGGAAGAGTTGCCACACAGCATCGTTGTTACTATCGATGAATTTGGCGAACGTGAAGAAAAGGGATCACGCCCCTTTTATGATGTTCATGCAACCATTCATGTTGAGCGGGATACGCAACGCGCAATATTGCTTGGTCATCAAGGCGCACGTCTGAAGGAAATTGGAATCGGTGCACGAGCAGATATCGAACGCGTATTAGGGGCAAAGATTTTTCTAGGGCTACACATTAAGGTTTCTAAAGAGTGGCAAAAGGATCCAAAGCTGCTTGCGAAGTTAGGTTTTGGCGAGAAATCTTAAGCAGTTTTACGACTCGCTAAGTAAGAGCCGAAAAGCACCAACGGTAATCCCAGGATAATTCCGGCAGTTAACGGCTCGTTCAAAATGATTACACCTAGGACAACTGCGATCGCGGTATTCAAATAAGTAACTAGTGAACTGCGGGCTGGGCCTATTTCAGCGATGATCTTAAAGAACACGATAAATGCAATGGCTGTACTGAATACGCCTAATGCGATCAGCGACAGAGAGGCTTTTAAGGAAATACTTGATGGCCATTGGGCGATTGCCACAGGGGCCCAAAAAACAGTCGTAATAGCCATTGCTAATCCGTTGATCGCGATTCCATCAACAAGAGGCAAGTTGGTAGTAATCATTATTACTGCGTAGGCATAACCCATAGATGCCACGATTACCATGGCAATTGACAAGGGATTACTCTTTCCAGACAAACTCTCAATTCCCACAACCAGAATCAATCCAATAAATCCGACAACAATTCCAATAATCCGCTTGAACTGCCACACTGAATGATCTCCACGAAGAGATGTAATAATTGTTGCAAAAATCGGAACAGTTGAAACCAGCAAGCCCGTCAATCCAGAATCTAGTTCTTGTTCAGCTGTTGTAATTAATATCCAGGGACCAATCATTTCCAGTAATGCGTAAAAGGCAACATACTTGAATCCCAGAACTGCGCCGCCAAACTTCTTGCGATAGATTGCGATAGGAATCAAAATAGATGCACCAATGAGTGTGCGACCTGCGACTACTGCAGCAGGAGGGAAATCTTCAACGGCATACTTCATCAGTAGATATGGGATACCCCAAAGCACGCTCACTAAAAGGAATTGCAGCAGGGATTTACGGGACATTTAAGCCAACACGCGGCGATATAGATCTACGGTTAGCGCAGCTACGGCATCCCATCCAAATAGTTTTTGGGCGCGAATTCTTCCTGCATTTCCGTACTGTTGTAAAAGTTGTGGTTGGGCCATGAGACGCGAAATTGATTCGGTCAAAGCTTTTTCAAATGTTCCAGCATCACCGTGGTAATCAACTAGTTCACCAGTTTCTTTGTCTGCAACGACCTCTGGAATACCGCCAACACGGGACCCAAGGACAGCTGTTTCACAAGCCATCGCCTCAAGATTTACGATTCCAAGAGGTTCATAGATTGAAGGACAGATAAACAGATCCGCTGCCGTCAACATGGCAGTTAATTGTTCATGGGGCAACATCTCTTTGATCCACCAGACATTGCTTCGGGTTTGCTGTAAATCTGCGATTAATGCTGCAACTTCATTACCAATTCCTTCTTCATCTGGACTGCCCGCAGCAAGGACTAATCCATACTCAGCTGGGACATCCTTCCAAGCGCGCAATAAATGAGCTAAACCTTTTTGACGAGTTATACGGCCAACAAATATTGCGTAAGGTCCACTGATACCAAAACTTTCCGGAACGGTGGCGTCATGGTTAGGGGCAAACTTTTGTGTGTCCACACCATTTCGAATTGTTACAACTTTTGCAGGATTTACAGCCGGGTATGCAGTCAATACATCTGCGCGCATTCCATCGCTAACTGCGATGATTGCAGATGCGGCTTCGAAAGCAGTTTTTTCTGCCCATGATGAAATCCTGTATCCGCCACCTAGTTGTTCTGCTTTCCATGGACGTAAAGGTTCAAGGGAATGAGCGCTAACAATGTGGGGAATGCCGTGCTGCAAAGAGGCGATATGACCAGCCATATTTGCATACCAAGTGTGTGAGTGAACTACATCGACATGGCCTAAATGCGTTGCTATTTCTAGATCAATTGCAAGTGCTTGCACGGCTGGGTTGGCATCAGCAAAACCTGCTGGCAATGAATATCCAAATGCATCATCTCGTTTTCCACCAAAGCAATGGACATCGACATGGACATCCTTAATTGTGCGAAGGGCTTTCGTTAACTGAAGTACATGAACCCCGGCGCCACCATAAATAGCTGGTGGCCACTCCTTGGTAACAATGCCTACATTTAACGCGGTCATATTGTGTAATTCCTCTTCCTTCGTCAAGGGTGAAAGGCTATCGTTAAGACATGGCTAAACGGCAACTTCCACTCAGCATCGTTCTTGCTGGTGGCGAGGGTAAGCGCCTTATGCCGCTTACAGCAGATCGTGCAAAACCTGCAGTCCCATTTGGTGGTTCATACCGACTAGTGGACTTTGTATTATCTAATCTTGCCAACGCAAATATGTTGAAAATTGCCGTTCTCACCCAGTACAAATCCCACTCTCTTGACCGCCACATAACAACAACATGGCGCATGTCATCACTTCTTGGAAATTACATCACTCCTGTTCCAGCTCAGCAGCGTTTAGGTCCACGTTGGTATACAGGTAGTGCAGATGCAATCTTGCAAAACTTTAATTTGATTCACGATGAAGATCCCAAGCATGTATTGGTTTTTGGCGCTGATCACGTCTACCGAATGGATCCAATGCAGATGTTTGAGCAACATGTCGATTCTGGTGCTGGCGTGACAGTTGCTGCAATTCGCATGCCTCGCTCTGAGGCACATGATTTCGGCGTAATTGAATTAGCAGATGATGGAATCACCATAAAAGCTTTTCATGAAAAACCAGCTAATCCACCAGCAATGCCCGGTCATCCAGAACTCTCATTAGTTTCGATGGGTAATTACATCTTTAAGCGCGATGTCATGGAAGAAGCCCTAATTATTGACTCTGAAGATTTGGAATCTCGCCATGATCTTGGTGGCAATATCATTCCTTATTTAACAAACATGGGCGTTGCAAAGGTTTACGACTTTGCTAACAATGTTGTGCCTGGCGAAACAGATCGCGATAAAGGATATTGGCGAGATGTAGGTTCGATAGATGCATACTATGACGCACACATGGATTTAGTGTCTGTTCACCCAATTTTTAATTTATATAACCGCGAATGGCCGTTGCTTACAAATCCACCGTCATTGCCTCCAGCTAAATTCAGTGAAGGTGGCTCTGCCCATGATTCAATTGTTGCAGCAGGCTCAATTGTTGCTGGTGGCATTCTTCATGGCTCAGTAGTTTCTTATGATGTCTCAGTCGGAAATGCTGCAATCGTAGAAGGCTCTGTCTTAATGCCGTCGGTCAAGATTGGCGATCGTGCAATTATTCGCAAAGCAATCTTGGATAAGAGCGTTGTTGTAGATGCTGGGGCACAAATTGGCGTGGACTTAGAGCGCGATCGTCAACGCTTTACTGTGAGCGAGGGTGGCATTGTTATTGTGGGTAAAGGCGTGCGCGTTACCGTTTAATCCCGCTGGGAGAAATATTTGCTGCTGGACATTCGGGGCAAAAAGTTGTGGATTATTCCTGCGACATGGCTAGACTGTGCCTGTCAGCGTTGACCATAGGTGGCTCTCAACATTTGAGTCACTTCACTAAACAACACAATTGTTGGAGTTAATAATGCGTATTGGTGTTCTGACTGGCGGCGGAGATTGCCCTGGTTTAAATGCAGTCATTCGTGCAGTAGTTCGTAAGGGTGTTAGAGAGTACGGTCACGAGTTTGTTGGATTCCGTGATGGCTGGAAGGGACCTCTAGAAGGTCTAACCATGCCTCTTAATGTTGAAACTACCCGAGGGATCTTGCCTCGCGGCGGAACTATTCTTGGTTCTTCTCGCACCAACCCTTTTAAAATCGAGGGTGGCGTTGAGCGAATTAAAGAAAACCTAGAAAAAGCAGGAATCGATGCGTTGATCGCAATCGGCGGTGAAGACACTCTAGGTGTTGCAACCAAGCTTGATGCTCTTGGTGTCAAGGTCATTGGTGTTCCAAAGACAATTGATAACGACCTGAACAATACCGATTACACATTTGGTTTTGATACCGCGGTAAACATCGCAGTTGAGGCTATCGATCGCCTTCACACAACCGCCGAGTCCCATCACCGTGCGTTGATCGTTGAAGTTATGGGACGTCACGCAGGCTGGATCGCTTTGCATTCAGGTCTAGCAGGCGGTGCCACATGTATTTTGATTCCAGAGCAAAAGTTCTCTGTTGAAAAGGTGTGTGAATGGGTTGAATCTCGTTTCAAGTCTCATTACGCACCGATCATTGTTATTGCAGAAGGCGCGATCCCTCAAGATGGAGACATGGTAGTTAAGGATCAGACTCTTGATTCATTTGGTCATGTAAAGCTTTCAGGTATTGGTGACTGGCTCGCAAGCCAGATTGAAGAAAAGACAGGCAAGGAAGCACGCACATCCGTCTTGGGACACATCCAACGTGGTGGTACTCCTACGGCATTTGACCGTGTTCTTGCTACTCGTTTTGGCTTACATGCAATTACAGCTGCTCACGAAGGTGACTGGGGCAAGATGGTTGCTCTTCACGGAACAAACATCGCTCGCGTGCCTTTGGCATCTGCAACGGAGAAGTTAAAGACAGTTCCTCTAGAGCTATACAAGGAGTCAGAGATCTTCTTCGGTTAATTGCCTCGCGCGATTACTTTCGAACTCTCTACACTTTCCCCATGAGCACAAACTTAGACTCCCTGTTTACGCCTGGCCTTGTTGCTGCCCAGCAACCAGCATGGCCAGGTGGAGCAGAGGGGGAGCAGGTCAAGGCCGCCGTTGCACAACTAAAAGCGCTTCCGCCACTTGTCTTTGCCGGTGAATGCGATGATTTAAAAGCTCGCATTGCACTCGCAGCTGAAGGAAAAGCTTTTTGGTTACAAGGTGGAGATTGCGCAGAAACATTTGTCGCAGCAACTGCAGATTCAATTCGTAACCGCATCAAAACAATTTTACAAATGGCAGCAGTTCTTCAGTATTACTCAAGCTTGCCTGTAATCAAGGTCGGACGTATGGCTGGCCAGTTTGCAAAGCCTCGCTCAAATGACTTTGAAACTCGTGGAGATGTCACTCTTCCTGCATACCGCGGGGATGCTGTTAACGATATTGAATTTACTGAAAGCTCGCGTACTCCAGACCCACAACGTTTGGTGCACGTCTATAACACATCTGCAGCAACCCTTAACTTAGTCCGCGCATTTACCCAAGGTGGTTTTGCAGATCTTCGCCAAGTGCATGAATGGAATAAGGGTTTTATTCGTGATTCTAAAGTTGGCGAGCGATACGAGCAGATGGCTAATGAAATTGGACGTGCTCTAGCATTTATGAAATCTGCAGGAGTCGATCCGGGAAGCTTTAAGTCAGTAGATTTCTTTTCAAGCCATGAAGCCTTAATCATGGAGTATGAGAAAGCTTTAACTCGTATTGATTCACGTACTGGTGATGCCTACGATGTTTCAGGCCACTTTGTTTGGATTGGTGAGCGCACCCGCCAACTAGATGGTGCACATGTTGATTTTGCTTCAAAGATTCATAATCCAATTGGCATCAAACTTGGGCCAAAGTCCACAGTTGAGGATGCACTTGCACTTATTGACAAGCTAGATCCAAACCGCGAGCCAGGCCGTATTACTTTTATTACACGCATGGGTGCGAAGAACATCCGCGAGATTTTGCCTGCGCTAGTTGACGGTGTCACAAAATCAGGGGCTAAAGTTTTATGGGTGTGCGATCCAATGCATGGAAACACCTATGAAGCACCTAGTGGATATAAGACCCGCAGTTTTGATGATGTTATGGATGAAGTAAAGGGATTCTTTGAGGTTCACAAGGCACTTGGAACCCATCCAGGTGGAGTTCACATTGAACTAACTGGAGATGATGTGACTGAGTGTGTTGGTGGCGGCGAAGAGATTTCACATGAAGATCTTGCCTCACGATATGAAACTGCCTGCGACCCTCGGCTAAACCATGCACAATCTCTTGAACTTGCATTTTTAGTTGCTGAAATGTTGCGCGATCGCTAATTTTGGACAGTGCCGCTTTTAATTACTTCACATAAGACGCCAGTTGGCATCCTTAATTTATTGGCCGATGATCAGATTTTAATTGGTGCAAACCTTTCCACCGTCTCAGCCTTTAAGGCTGGCCGTGATGTGAAGATAGTTAAGTCGATCCCAGTGATTTCAGAATTGATTAACGATTACTTTGATGGTGATTTAACTGCGCTCAATGGAATTCAAGTTCGACAGCCCGGTGCCGCATTTTCACAAGCCGCATGGAAAGCGATGCGAAAGATTGCCCCAGGAAAAACTTGGTCTTATTCTGATTTAGCCGGAAAAGCTGGATCTCCTGCAGCCGTTCGTGCGGCAGGAAGTGCGTGTGCAAATAATGCGATCATGCTTGTTGTTCCTTGCCACCGAGTTGTAAAAACCGGGGGAGCGTTAGGTAATTATGCCTATGGTGTTGACAAAAAGCAGTGGCTGTTAAGCCACGAGGGTTTTCTTTAAGATTTCAATTGCCTCAGAGCATTGAGCATCATCAAAATCTAGGTGAGTAACCAAACGTGCATACTTTGGACCAAGTGCATTAATCCAAAGTCCAGCATCACGGCAACGCTGGGCAAGCTCAGCTGCAGTTATTGGTAGAGAAGCAAGATCTAATCCGACGATGTTTGTTTCAACTGTGGATGGATCGATGAGTGATGAATTAACTGATGCAATTGCAACAGCGATTTCCTTGGCGCGACGATGATCTTCGGCTAGCCGATCGATGTTGTTATCTAATGCGTAATGCACTCCTGCGGCAAGCAAACCGACTTGTCGCATTCCCGCGCCATAGCGTTTGCGCCACACACGAGCTTTGGTAACACGTTCCTTAGTAGATAACATCATTGAACCAACTGGTGCGCCTAAGCCTTTAGAAAAACAGACCGAGATTGTGTCGAAATACTTTCCGTACTCAGTAAATGAAACACCAGATGCCACATGGGCATTCCAGATTCGGGCACCATCTAAGTGCAATGCCAATCCAAGATCATCCGCACCTTTTCGCAAGGCTGCGATCTCTGAAATTGGTTGAACAGTTCCGCCACCAAAGTTATGTGTGTTCTCTACCGCAATGGCAGTTGTTGATACTAGGTATGGGCCGCTGTCAGGACGAGCGATTTCAAGGGCGTCAGAGGCTTTTAAAAGGCCATTCTTGGCAGGAAAAGTTCGAGTGGTAATTCCGCTAAAAACGGCCGCTGCCCCAAGTTCAGCCCGCACAATATGACTATTTGTTTCAGCGATTAATTCTTCGCCAGGTGCGACCAACATTCTGATAGCTAATTGATTGGCAAGTGATCCAGTTGGTGAAAACAATCCAGCTTCTTTACCAAACATTGCCGCAACACGTTCTTCAAGTGAATTGACCGTTGGATCATCGCCATAAACATCATCACCAACGGGCGCGATTGCAATTGCCTGTCGCATTCCTGCTGATGGCTGGGTAACGGTGTCGCTTCGAAGGTCAATTGCCATGACTTATGTTCTCACGATTCTTTGGTGACGATTGCAAACATTGCAATTACCACCAAGACGCCACCGATAGCTTTTTGTGGATTAAGGGATTCTCCGCCAAAGAGGATTGCAAACAGGGCGGCAAAAACAACTTCCATCGTCAGAATTACGGCGACCTTGGTTGTGCTGATATGAGCCTGAGACCAGGTTTGAATCACAAACGCCACAGCGGTACAGACAACGGCGGTAAAGATTACCGTTGCCCAAACCCCTCTGTCCGGAGGCAGTTGGTATCCGCCTTCAAAAAATGAAGCAAAGCCCGTGAGCAAAGCGCACATGGCTAACTGCACAACTGTCATTGCATATGCATCGCGGCCGCTACTCCATTTGCCCAGAGCAATAATGTGAGCGCCAAAAGCAAATGCGCTAGCTAAGACTAGTAGCTCCCCATCTCCAATCTCCCAACCCTTGATGGACAGTAAACCTAAACCAATAGTTGCAATGCCAACACAAACCCAAGTAAAGACTGTTATACGAGCTTTTAAAACAACTGCGGCAATCAAAGGGGTAAATACAACATATAGGCCAGTGATAAATCCAGTGATGGCTACATCAGTGAGCTTTAAGCCAAGAGTTTGCAAAATATATCCGCCACCTAGAAACAGTCCAGCGGCAGAGCCCCTAAGTAGTAAGTCTTTGTTGAAATATTTAATGCATTGTGGGCGAATTAAAAGCATTACAACAACGGCAAGCACAAATCTGCTGAAAAGGAAGTTATTGGGTGTCTGGAGCTCGATAGCATCCTTCATAACGACAAAAGCAAAGCCCCATGCGGCAGAGACAGATATAAGTGCCCAAGGTGCAAGTTTTAATTGCAGTTGATGCCGAGCAGACATTAGCCGCGCAATTTCTTGAGCAACGCAACTTCCTTGCCATGTTCTGGCTCCATGCCAGGTGTTTCAAGAATCAAGGGTGCGTTGGCAACTGCTGGGTGATTGAGTAATTCCTTGAAGGGATCAACGCCAATATGGCCCTCACCAATATTTTGATGGCGATCTTTAAGTGCTCCGCACACATCCATTGAATCGTTGGCATGAACTAATTGGAAGCGCTCAATACCAGCAATCTCAACAAGCAAATCAATAGTTGCAGTCATTCCACCCTTTACAGAAATGTCATGTCCTGCAGCAAACACATGGCAGGTATCTAGACAGATTGCCACCTTTGGGTGATATTCCAATGCCTTTAAATACATTGCAAGGTCATCAAGTTTCTTAACTAGTGATTGTCCTTGCCCAGCCGTCGGCTCAAGTAGAAGGTATGGAGCATCATCGCCGAGTGCGTTCAAAATTGGCATCATTCCTTCGTGAATTTGCTTCCATGCTTTTTCAACATGGTTAACGTCAACTGCAGAGCCAGTATGGATAACTACACCTAGAGCGCCAATATCTGCGCCGCGTTGCAATGAGTACGCAGTAGATGCGAGGGAGTTTAAGTAAGTCGCTTCAGTTGGTGAACCTAAATTAATTAAGAATGGCGCATGAACATAGGTTTCAATATCTAGTTCGGCAGCCTTAATCTTGAAAGCTTCATCAAGATCAGGTTTTGCCTCTGGCATAGCCCACGTACGAGGGCTGGATGCAAAAACTTGGATAGCTTCTGCGCCAATTTCTTGTGCATATGCAATAGATCGTTTAGCCATTCCGCCGGTAGTGGGGGTGTGGGCGCCGATACGGGGCTTCTTAATTGGCGTTGGCATTGGCTTACCCTACGGTAATCGTCACTAAACTTCCACGTAAAACCTTGGTGTTAACTGCCGGGGAAACTTTCTTAATGACTTTCTTCTTTGCATTTCCAATGCTTATAACTTTCACCTTCAATCCAAGGGACTCAAGCACAGCTTTACCTGCGTTTGCTTCCATGGTGATGATTGTCTTTGGGATGAATGTGTATCGAGGACCCTTAGAAATAAGAATGGAAACCTTGGCTCCCTTATTTGCAGTTGCTCCTCCTGCAGGGTTTTGTGAAACAACTGCAAGCTCTGGGGTTGTCTCACTAAATGCGTATCCAGGCTCAACATCAAATCCTGCTTCGGTTAATTCATTTAATGCTTGCTCACCACTTTTACCAACGTAGTTATCAAGTGCAACTTGCTCGATTCCCTTTGAGACAATCAAATTCACCTGTGTATCTCTTTTCACAGAGCTTCCAGAAGTTGGTGAAGTTGAGATCACAAATCCCTTTGGAATTTCTGAGTTAAAGACTTCTGTGATTGTTCCAACTGTCAGTGGGAACTTCGTAATTGTCACTTGGGCAGCCTCTGGTGTTAAGCCAGTGATTGTGGGAATTGTGTAACGTTCGGGCCCTTTGGAAATAATCAATTCAACGCTGCCACCGGCATCTACTTTTCCACCACCTGGGGGGACAGATTCGATAATTCTTCCTTTGGCAATTTCCTCATCAAATCTTTTTTCGAGAATTACGGCAGTTAATCCCAAGGGAGTAAAGGATCCAACGGCTTCCTCATAGCTACCACCAACGGTGGATGGAACAACAACTCGCGAGCCTGGACCAACAAGTGTCCACCAACCACCAACACCAAGTGCAATCGCCAAAATCAAAGCAACCTTACGATTTCTCCGAACCCGCTTGCTGGCGCGTTTTTTCTTTTCTTCTTTTCGCTTTAACTCACGAGTAGTCTCTTTAGGTGCAATTGTTTCTTCTTTTGTTGCTTCTACCTTTAACTTCTTACGGGATCTTTCTCGAATCGGTTCAACCGGCAGATCTAACCCAAGATCCATTTGATTCTTCTTGGGATCTAGTTCAATCTGAATAGTTTGTAAACGGGTCAAGAATTCACCTGCTGTGCGAGGACGATCATCGGGATTCTTAGCGGTAGCACTTGCAATTAAGTCATCTAGTTTCTGAGAAATATCCTTACGTTTCCTGCGCAAGCGAGGGATCTCTTCATT
Organism: Candidatus Planktophila sp.; assembly: GCA_044346015.1. Taxonomy (GTDB): domain Bacteria; phylum Actinomycetota; class Actinomycetes; order Nanopelagicales; family Nanopelagicaceae; genus Planktophila. The sequence continues at coordinate 92,205 of JBIJAA010000001.1, forward strand.
AACATGCTTGTAGGCTATTTGAATAGGGGAATCTCCATTAAATGGCTTTTCGCCTGTAAACATTTCATAAGCAACAATCCCAGCTGCATACACATCACTTCTTGAATCTGCAATGCCGCGTTGAACTTGTTCGGGGGATAGGTAAGAAACACTGCCTAAAATCACACTTGATTCAGCCGTCATCGTTGTTCCTATTAATTCACCACGCGCCAAACCAAAATCAGCAATCTTAATTCTTCCGTCTTTAGAAATCAGAATGTTTTCAGGCTTAATATCTCTGTGCACAATTCCTAAATCGTGAGCTGCAGATAGCGCAGACAAAATGGGAGTCATGTAGTTAATGGCATCTTTTACTTCAAAGCGACCGCGCTCGTTTAAATACTCACGGAGTGTATGTCCCTCGATTAATTCCATCACCAAAAAAACAGCTGGGACACCGCTTTGATTCCAACCTTGATCTTGGACTGCGACAATATTTGGATGCGTTAAGGCTGCTGCCGCTTTTGCTTCACGGATGAAGCGGGAAACAAATGCTTCATCCTGAGCAAGATGTGCATGCATGATTTTGACCGCAACTTTACGATCAAGCCGAGTATCTAGAGCCTCATAAATTGTTGCCATTCCGCCGTTAGCAACCTGACGAAGCAATTGATAGCGCCCATCAATTAGCTCACCGGTCAGATCGGACATAAGCAGATTTTATGGAGTGCGCCTCTGTCAGGGGCTGAGGGCGCGCCCAAAATAGTTATGAAGTGAGTTTAAACTCGCAATTCTCGCGGGTTTCATCACGAGCAAAGTGTTTATCTTGTTCAACTTGCCAACGACGCATCTGCGCCTCGATGTGTGCGCCATCTCGTTCTAATACGCGCTGCAAACCGATTTCAGGCTCGATATCTAGCCAATATGTTGTTGCTCGAGAATCGCGCACAATCTGTTGTGCGGCTCCAACGCCTTCAATAATTAAATAATCAGTAGGCCTAATCGTTTCTTCGGCATCAAATTGCATAGTTTGCCAATTAAAGATTTTGATAACGAATTCTTTGTTGGCAAGATGTGCCGTAGAAATTCGATCCAAAATTTCAGATAAAGCATTACTTAATGCGTTCTCCCATCCGTTGTATAGGTCATCCATATGAATGACTTTTACAGTTGCACTCTCCGACAACTCAGTCTCTAGCTTTGCGGCAAAAGTAGTTTTGCCAGCACCGGCAGGACCATCAATAGCTAAGAGAGTCACGCCAGCGCTTCCAACCAATAACGGCGATTACTGTGAACATCGCATACAAAATCGCAGTAAAATACAACTCGTTTACTGCATACTGAATTGTTGCAACGACATCTACAACCATCCAAACAATCCAAGATTCGTACTTTTCATAGACCATCATGACTTGGGCAACCAGACTTCCGATTAGTACAAATGCATCGGACCAGGTCGCTGCCGCTCCGATGTTTGAAAGTAAAGGAGAAAGAGCAGCAACACTGATAAATGTTCCTAGTGCGATGTACGTTCTATTACGCACGGTTAAATTCCCTGCAACGGCACCTGTTGGTGCCCAATCCTTCCAGCCGTACAGGGCTGCAGCGATAAATACAATCTGCAACACAGCAGATGCATAGTATTCAACTTGGTAAAAGAAAACTCCGTATAGCGCACTACTAAGTGCCCACCAAGGCCAGGTAATTCTTTTCCCGGTTGTACCGAGCCAAACTCCAATAAATGATGTTATTGCCGCAACAAGTTCCAAAATCAAAACGTCATAGCCCCAGGCAGTAAATAAAATGGTCGACATGATTACCCTTTCCGCGTCCGCATTATCGGACGGGTCAATCGGTCGGCCTGAATTTCAGACCCTCTCAGCCTTTACGGCTCCCGTGGTTACTACTCTAGCGTGAAATGAACTGCCGCTTTATGAAGGCAGTACCGGCAACTCGGATGCGTCGCGGCGTAGATGTCTTTGCACGTTGATTAAAAATGTCATAACCAATCTTTTCCACTTCATCCACAATCCCACAATACAAAGTACTTGCTGCTTGGATACAGGGACGACTTGTTGCCTCCAGCATTGCAATACCAGGGGTAGCTGCTGCCTGTAGCTGACGCACTCGTGCGATTTGAAACTTTAGGGCTTCAATGATTTCTGGAGTTAATACACGTTCTTCTAGCATCTCGCGGGTTACGCCAAACTGGGCTAACTCTTTAACGGGCAAGTACACACGACCGCGATCTAAATCTTCATCCACATCACGGATGAAATTAGCTAACTGAAAGGCAATACCTAACTTCTTTGCCGCCTCAAATGCATCATTGTGTAGTGGACCAAGAATCGGAACCATTTCAAGGCCTATAACGGCTGCAGATCCATAGACGTATTCCAGTAAGTCTTCATATGTTTCATATTCTTGGACCGTTAAATCCATGGTCATCGAATGCAAAAAAGCCTCAAAGTGTTCGTGTGGGATATCAAAGCGTTTAACCGTGTCGATCAGGGCGCGGCCCACATGGTCATCGCTAGTCCCTTTTTTCAGATCAGATAAAACTCCGTCGCCCCATGTGCTCAATGCTTGTGCTTTTTCTTCAATACTTAATTCCGAAGCCAAGTCATCAACAATCTCATCTGCATAGCGGGCAAATCCATATAAGGCATGAACAAAGGGACGTTTTGCTTTTGGCAGTAAGAGCGTTGCTAGAAAATAAGTCTTGCCATGTAATGCATTTAACCGCTTGCACTCGGCATACGATGCCCGGAGATCAGGATCGGTAATGCCTGCAGCAGTTAATTCATCCACTTACTTAACCGGACCCACGATGCGTTCTGCAGCAAGTCTTCCTGAAATCAAAACCATTGGAACACCAACACCTGGTTGTGTTCCAGATCCAGCAAAGATTACATTTTCAATTCCAGCTGCCATGTTGCGTGGTCTAAAGGGACCAGTTTGGAAGAAGGTATGTGCGCTAGCAAATGGTGCGCCAGCCTCCATACCTTGTGCCTGCCAATCAAGTGGAGTTGTTAAAACTTCAGTCTCAATCGAATCACCAAAGCCGGTGTATCCACGCTTTTCCATTGTTTCAATCATGTGATCTCGATATGGCTTTGCTTGCTTAGTCCAATCAATATCTGCCGTTAGATTCGGGGTTGGAAATAAGATGTAATAAGAATGCTTGCCAGCCGGTGCCAGAGATGCATCATCTTTTGATGGAAGTGTTACCAAGATACTTGGATCACTCATTAGTTGCTTCTTCTTAATGAGTTCATCAAAGATACCATCCCACTTTTCTCCGAAGTGAATATTGTGATGGGCTGCAAAATCGTACTCCTTGGAGGAGCCAGCCAACATGGTCACGCATGATGGTGAGTAATTAAGACGCTTAACATTTAACGGAGTCTTACCCAATAGATCGCGCCAAGCCACAGGTAGATCTGGATTCAAGATCACAGCGTCGCACTCAATTCGCTGGCCATCTTCTGTGATGACCGCCTTTGCGCGTCCATTTTGCACATCAACCTTTGAAACAGTGGTGCTGTATTTGAATTCCACTCCATGCTTTTGTGCAGCAGCTGCCATTGCGCGCGGTACTGCGTGCATTCCGCCCTTTGGAAAGAACACGCCATTAACAGAGTCCATGTAAGCAATAACAGCATAAATAGCTAATGCTTGTTGCGGACTAACTCCTGCATACATAGCTTGGAATGAGTACACACGTTGCAGGCGAGGGTCTTTCATAAATTGATTTACTTTTGGAGACAGTTTGCGGAAACCACCTAGTGCGATCAATCGTGCAAGGTTAGGTGTTAAAAGATTAAAGGGTGAATCAATGTTGCGATCAATAAAATCATTCATTTCATACTTATAGAGCTTTGTAACAAACTCAACATAGCGGGCATAACCAGCAGCCTCTTCTGGGCTGATCTTGTCTGCAATCTCTGCTTCCATCTGTGCTGTGTTTGCGTGCACATCTAGTTGGGATCCATCTGCATAAAATGCACGATACAAAGGAGAGACAGGCATCAGTTCAACCCAGTCCTTCATATCTTCACCCACACAACTAAATGCATCTTGAATCAATGAGGGCATTGTTAAAACAGAAGGGCCTGTATCAAATGAGTATCCATCTTTTTGCAATAGACCGCTTCGACCACCTGGCACAGATTCACGTTCGATGACCGTTACCTTGCGACCAGCACCTGCAAGGCGAAGTGCGGCACTTAGTCCTGCATATCCTGCACCAACGATGACAACATGATCGGTGGGGCCTTTTACGCGTGCGGGCATTATGAACTCCTCTTAGTTGCGACAGTGGCAAGCTCAACTAGCATTGAATTTCCATCTTCTGTAAAGACCGCAGATTGTGCCGCGGTTAATGCTTGATCTGTTAAACGTTCAATAGTTGCTTCAAGCTCTTTGCGTGCACCGGTGGATTCGATGATTTCCCGTAACACTGCGACGCCTTGAGCATCCAGATCGGGCTTTCCAAAGTATTTGCGAGCAATTTCTCGCTGCGACTCTGACTGGCGATCATTGGTCATCGCGATCAAAACAGTTCGCTTTCCCTCGCGCAGATCATCACCGGCAGGCTTGCCTGTGACAGATGGATCTCCGAAAACTCCCAGTAAGTCATCACGAAGTTGGAATGCTTCACCCAATGGAAGACCGTAAACAGAAAGTGCAGTAAAGATTTCTGCTGGAGCAGTTGTCATTGCTGCGCCAAGATGCAAGGGACGCTCAACTGTGTATTTGCCTGATTTATAACGTGCAATCTTCATAGACCGATCAACGCTAGTACTCTTTTGGGTTTGCTCATGGATATCTAAAAATTGTCCTGCCATTAACTCAACGCGCATTTCATTGTAGTAAGGCAATAGGCGAGTAAATTGTTCTGTTGTTAATCCCGCACTGTTTAACATTTGATCAGACCAGACCAAAGCGAGATCTCCTAATAACACCGCGGCTGATAATCCATAATGTGGAGCAAAGCCATCTAAATCATTGTGAACGTGCCTTGATTCAAAGTGGCGGTGAATCGAGGGCTTTCCGCGTCGAGTATCTGATCCATCCATCAAGTCATCATGAATCAGGGCACATGCTTGCAATAATTCAAGAGCTGCCATAGCTCGGACTACAGGCTTATCAAGAGAGCCACCTGCTGCTACAAAGCCGGCGTAAGCAAACAATGGGCGGAGGCGCTTACCGCTATCTAGTAAAAATGATGTCAATGAATCTGAGACCGGAGAGAGCTCTGTCGAAATCGAATTCAGGTATGCCGCCTCACGGTTAAGGAAAAGGCTTAACTCTTCTTCAACGGCGCTACGAACGCTTGCTAACTGCGCTTTTGGCTCTGAACTCACTCGGTAACGATATCCTCACTCAGTGGTACTCCGCACTTCCTATTCATTCGAGTTCTTCCCTCCTAAGGATGTTGAGGGCGAAGAACGGTTGTGGGCTGCCATTGATGGCCTTAAATCTATAGCCCCGGACTTTGTTTCTGTGACCTATGGCGCAGGTGGATCCACCCGAGATCGTTCAATCCGGATTGCTCAAGAAATTACCAAGCGCACCGGAATTTCAACAGTTGCACACCTGACATGTGTTGGATCTACTCGCGCGGAATTGATCGCAATTTTGCACAGCTATAAAGAAGCTGGCATCACAAGTATTTTGGCACTTCGCGGAGATCCAACCGGCGGACCAAGTGCAGCATGGACACCTACACCTGGTGGCCTCAATCATGCAGATGAGTTAGTTCAATTAGCCGATGAGTTTGGTGGATTCACAATTGGTGTTGCGGCTTTTCCAGATGGACATCCAGCATCAAAAGGTGATTTTGAAAAAGACATCGATGTACTCATACGCAAAGAAGAGCTAGGTGCAACATTTGCAACTACTCAATTTTTCTTTGAAGCAGATCGCTACACACAATTAGTTGACCGTCTTGCAGAACGTGGCTCAAAGTTAGTCATCATTCCTGGCATCTTGCCTGTGACAAACGTTAAGTTGCTCCACCGTATGGCAGAACTTGGGGGAACTGCGATTCCTTCACATATTGCAGATGCCTTTGCGAAGGTTGAAAACGATGCAACTGCCGTGCGGGCGCTGGGCGTGGAGATAGCAACATCACTCTGCCAACAGCTATTGGCAGCAGGGGCTCCGGGATTACACTTTTATACGATGAATAGCTCTACTGCTACTCAAGAAATTTATAGGAACCTCAATGCTTAGTAAAGACGAATTTAAGGCAAAGTGGAGTTCGTTGCATAGTGATGCCGAGACAACAGGCATCGTTGGTGGTTGGTTAAACATTTCCTACCGCTTTGGTCTGATCTGCACATTACTTCGAATTTCACCCAACGTACTTACCTTGTTTGGGTTATTAGGGGCGGTTGCAACAGCCTTAACTGCGAATTCACCGTGGGCAATTCTTTTCTTAGTATTTTCACTGTTTTGTGATGGCATCGATGGCAGTGTTGCTATTTTCCAGCACCGCGAGAGCAAGTTCGGAGCAACCCTTGATTCAGTTGTCGATCGCATCAGTGAAGCGCTGTGGTTCTATGCCCTTTATGCAATCGGTGTTCCAGCGTGGATTCCTATTACCTTATGGTCCGTGGCTGCTTTTCAAGAGTACGCCCGAGCGAAGCTAGTTTCACTGGGCGTGAGTGATATCGGTGTTGTCACACCAGCTGAGCGCCCAGTGCGTGCAAGCTTCCTATTTATTGTTTTGATTCTCAATCAATTCTCATTGCCAGGAGCCACTGAGATTTCAATTGCTTTCTTGATTCTACAAATTTACAGTTTTATTAGTGTCGTGCGTTTTTCTCGTAGCCGATTGCTTCAGTAACTAAATCCCCACTAATACCAACAAGAGGCAATCCACCACCTGGGTGGGCCGATCCGCCAACTAAATACAAACCTTTAATCGGTGAACGGTTCTTTGCTCTCATGAATGCTGCACGTGCCCCATTGCTAGATGTTCCATAAATAGCACCACCTGGCGCGCGAACAGCTCTTTCCAAATCTGCAGGAGTTCTAATAGTCAATGACTCCAAGCGATCTCGCACCGAAATTCCACGTGCCTCGATTTGATCAATGATGCTGTTGGCGTACTTGGCAGAAAACTCTGGGTTATTCCAATCAAACTGACCATGAGTAGGTGCATTAACAAGTACGAACCAACCCTCCAGATTTTCATCCTTGCTCATTGACTCATCCTGAGGAGCACAAATATAGATTGTTGGCTTTTCAACAGGCTTACCATCGTTAAAGATCGCATCAAATTCTGCGTCGTAGTTTTCAGGAAAAAGGATTGTGTGGTGATTTAAAACTTGCTCTGGATTCTTGCGCATACCTAGCAACAGCGAAAAGCCGGCAACGGAAACATCAGCGTTAGCAATGTTCTTGCGGGCTTTCTTCAGTGCTCGCTTATGCCCAGTAATGAGTTTGTTATAAACCAGAGATGCATCTGCATTTGCTATGACTGCATCTGCATCAATGATTGTTCCATCAGATAAAACAACACCTGTGGCTTTATTGCCGGTAGTTTGAATGCTGGCAACGGGGGAGTTCAGGTGAAAGGTGACTCCAACATCTAATGCGCGCTTGTGCACAGTAGTTGTTAGATTTCCAAGACCGCCCTTTACATGCCAAGCACCAAAGCTCTCTTCGACAAAAGCAATCGTCGAGAGAACTGCAGGTGCTTTGCGGGGATCAGAGCCACTATATGTTGCATATCGATCCATGATGAAGCGAAGGCGTTGATCTTTAAGGATTTCATCAGCGTGCTGGCGCAGCGTCTTCCACGGAGCAATCATCTTCATGTCACGTAGAAAGGTGATTCGCTTAATCAAAGAAAGTGGTGATTCAAGTTCAGATTCAACAAAGGGAACACGGCTCACATCCCACATGCGCTCGGCGCGCTTCATGATTTGATCCCACTGAGTCGCACTCTCTTGGCCAAAGCTAGATGTGATCGAATCTAAAGTTTCTTTGCGAGAAAGATTGGAAAACTTAACGTTGCTGCCATCTGCAAAGCGATAATCAAAAGATGGGTTGACAGATTCAATCGGACAAACAAGTCCCATAGGTTTTCCGGTGCGCTGAAAGAAATCTCTATATACGGCAGGCAGTGTTAATAATGATGGACCAGTATCAAATGCAACTTTTCCAATCCATTCGGTGCGACATTTTCCACCGACTTGATCAGAAGCTTCATAGACAACAACTTCATGTCCACCGCGTGATAAGCGAGCAGCAGCGGTCATACCGCCCATGCCAGCGCCGATCACAACGATCTTCATACTGTGCGACCCTTCCATTGGATACTTCCGCGCATTAAGTATGAGTAAACAATGAGATAAATCAGTGCAATTATAGATATTGGGTGCAACACACTATCTAGTACATTGCCGCGACTCTTTATTGCACTAAGTAGACGCGTACCAACAATTGCGGCAAAGCCGAGCCAGCCGTAGGGATTACCAAGCAACCCTAAGACAAGGGGCGCAATACTTGTAGCAAATAGAAAGATCAGCACAAAGAGTGCTCCAACAATTGATCCAAATGCTTTACTCAATGATTTCCCATACCCAGATTCAATCTGACTCCAGGAGGCATACATGCGAGTTTCGGCAATATCTGAACCATTGATCACAGTTCCGGAGGATCCATTTTTAACTAGCTCGCGTGCCAAGAAAACATCATCAATCACCGCATGCTTTACAGAATGGTATCCACCAATAGATGCCAGAACTGAACGACGCACAACAAAGAATTGACCATTGGCAACTGCCATTGATTTTTGTCCAGAACTCTCTGCATAGCGAAGAGGAACCGTTGTGAGCCATGACCATTGAAGTAGAGGCTGGATCAGCCGCTCAGCAAAAGTTTTGGCTATTTGACGTGGGTAAGGTGAAACAAAATCCAAGCGCGCATCGTTCATAGATGTCACTGCCTTATTAATTGCATCATTGCTTAGGCGAACATCGGCATCTATTGATACAAGGATCTCTTCGCTGGAAGCATCAAAGAGTTGCTGGAGCGCCCAGGTTTTACCGATCCATGCATGATCGAGTACAGCACCTTTTATAACCGTAAAGCGCGAGTCAGCCTTGGTGAATCGTTGTAGTAGTTCAAATGTTTGATCTTCTGAGTTGTCATCTAGTAGATAAAAATGGGATGAACCTTCTTGGGCTGCCAGGGTTGCAACCAGACCCTCAACGTTTTCTGCTTCATTGCGCATAGGAACTATCACGCCAATGGCTTCGGCAAGCTCTGAAGTGCGCTTTGGTGTACGAATTTGAACAAAGTTGACCGCCGCAATAGTGAGCAGGATGAGGGGCAGTAAGAAAAAGAGAATCATAAAAGAGTTACGGTCTTCCGACCCAACGATTAAAGAAGTAAGGAACAAGCAATACGCCCAGAATTAAACCTGAAAACACTGCTATCCCTGGTCGATCAAAGAAGAAGAGATTTCCCACAACACCTGAAAACCAAGTCCAGAACAAGAGAAGATCTGCAGTAATTAATGAGCCGCCAGCCTTGCGCCGATCACGTGGTGTTAAAAAATGTAGAAGTGATATTAAAAACATTCCTGATAGCAACCAGCCGAACGCATTAGATAGTGGAATTTCAGGTTGAAAAGGAACGTGCCTGCCTATATCTGTCCAAGTCCAACGACCAGCTGTAACCATCAGTGGATCTAAAAACAAATCCCACGCCATCATCAATAGTGCGCCATATAAAAAGACCCATGACTTACCAATACGTCGAGCTGCAACCAAGCAAGGGTGGGCGATCATTACCCATGCAAAGGGAACAACTAGTGGCACTGAAAAAATCTTTGGTCCTAAAGTATCTGAGTAGGTGTATTCACCAAATGGCCAACTAGTTGACACGCCAAGTTGTTCGATGAAGTATCCAAAAGTAAGAGTGATGCCCAGCATGGTCCAGCCATATCGCGCACCATATGCGGCGATACCGTGGAGAAACATTGCTATTGCTGCTGTGTATACAGAAGCAATCGTTATGACGCCAAGAAATCCATCATCAACTAGCGGATAAAGAATCTGCATCAACACAGTTGCACCTAATGCAACGCCCATCGCCTTTATCAGCAGGGGAGATGCGCCGCCACGTGCTCTGCGTCTTGGGGTGTAATGGCGGATCGACATAGGTGTAAGTCTGCCCTATTCCTGTTTTATCTAGTAGTTAGGAAATTGAGCCGCGCATATCTTTGACCGCAAAGCGTGCAAATAGCTCTTCTGAGTACCAGTTATAGGTTGCAGTATCTGCAATCGCCTTTTGATGGGCCGCTCCTTTATAAGCAAACTCACGAATTGCGGCAGCAGATTCCCATAATGAAAAAGTGCCCTGTAATCCAATAGGGGCTTCACCTATTCCAATTGCAGCCATCAAACCAGGTGCAGACTTCAATGAGATCGTTACAGGTGGAACTGACCTCCAAAATCTAAAGTTTTGATGCCATTTAATCCGAGCACGCGTAATTGCAGCAACTGGTCCATCCCAATCCTTTGCCGATGCAACAAAGGGTTCTTTGCCTGCCCATTGGCCATGAGATGAAATCGGCTCAAGGACTGCGCGAAACTCATCGATACTGTTTTTGCGCCACCGCTTCACAACTGATGATTGATCAAATGCTTCAATGTCACTAACTTGCGCCACTAATCCCCAACGCAAAGTGTTGGCATCTGCGGGGGTAAAGGTTTCACCTTTTCCTGTGCCTAAGGATTTATAGAAACCCACATTTGCAGAGCGATGCAATGCAAATCGATCTAGGGCCATTGCAAGTAATGCAAAGGGAACAGCTGTGGGTTTTATCCGCCAAAAATAGGCAACTATCACTTGCTTACACTTTCAATGAGATCCCACTTGTTGCCATATTTATCTTTGAAGACAACTACCTGACCGTAGGCCTCTTGGCGAGGTTGCTCAACGAATTCAATGCCCCGAGATTTGTACTTTTCATATGTTTCAACAAAGTTTGTTGTGTACATAAAGAATCCAACGCGACCACCCGTTGAGTTACCAATCGCAGCTCTTTGTAGATCTGTCGCAGCTTTTGCTAGCAGGATCTTTGCACCATCCGTGCTCGGCGCAACGACTACCCAGCGCTTTTCAGGTGTCATTTCTTTATCTTCAATCAAGCTAAAGCCCAAATCATTTACATAATGTGAAATTGCTGCGTCATATTCATCGACCACAATTGCAATCATGCCCAATGTATTCATGGTTATTCACCAACAATCATCGGCTTGGCACCAGTGCAATCAATCAATTCTGCATAGGTCGTGGGATAAACAGCGTGGGGATGGCCGGCTGCAGCCCACACAATCTTGTAATCATTAAGGGCTTGATCAATGAGAATAGTTGCAGGCGAGACCCAACCGATGGGAGCAACCCCACCAATAGAAAACCCAGATTTTTCTTTTACATAGTCAGCATCAACGCGGTCAAGTTTTTCAATGCCTAGGTTCTTTGCAACTAAATCTGTGTCAACGCGATGGCGCCCGCTTGTAATAATCAACAGTGGTGATTCATCTGGAAGTTTAAAGATGAGCGATGAGGCGATCTGTCCGACTTCAATTCCAAGGGCAGTTGCTGCCTCTTGTGCGGTGCGGGCGCTATCTGAAAGTACGTGGACTTCAGCTTCTAGGCCATGTTCATGCAAAGCGGCAAGTACACGCTTAACAGCTGCTTTTTCCTTTACGCCTTCCACCTTCCTAGATTATCGAACTATTGAAGTACTCTCAGCACGATATGACAACTGATTTATATGCCCTGGGAATGAGAGCGCGCAATGCTGTGTGGGCATGCTTTTTCTTTTTGGGGTTTTTGGGGCTTGCTTGGATTCCACGCATTCCCGAGATTAAAGATTCGCTGCAGCTAAGTGATGGTCAGTTCGGACTTGTGCTACTTGCAAGCACCGTGGGATCAATTCCAGGAGCTCAAATTGCAGGTCGAGTTGTTCACATGTATTCATCAAAGTTAGTTGTTCGAATTTCTGGCCTCCTACTGCCAGTAGGCGTCTTTGTGATCGGCATTGCTGACAATGTTCAGGTATTACTACTTGGGTTGTTTATAACTGGTTTCAATGTGGCGTTTATGGATATTGCAATTAATGGGCAAGCTGTTGAGATTGAAAAACTCACAAAAGGTCGCTGGATGTCCAGTTTCCATGGATTGTGGAGTATCGGCGCATTTGCGGCGACACTAGTCGGGGGATTGGTCGCAAACTCTGTCACGCCCCGCGATAACTTAGTGGCCATTGCAATTTTTGGATTAATTGTTTATCAATTCATTGCGCATTTCTTACTACCAGCAGAACTTGACGGACATTTGGGTGAGCCCGGTGAAGGAGATGCTGGCAAGGTTTCATTCTTTGGAAAAGAGTCATTGATTCTGTGGGCTCTTGGTATCGGACTGATGTGTTCATTGATTCCCGAAGGTGGGGCATATGAATGGTCTGGAATTCTTTTACAGGATCACATGGGAATCGGCATAGGCTTAAATGCAGCTGCTGCTACAGCTTTTTCTTTAGCCATGATCGCAAGTCGCTTGTTGGGTGATCGTGCTTTTGAAAAATGGGGTCACGTAAATACAGTGAAGTACGGAGGCTACTTTGGTGGCGGGCTTTGGGGAATTTGCTTGCTGATTGGCATTCCATTATCTGAGTCACATCAAACTTTAGGATTGATAGTGGTGTGTACTGGTTTTGCAGCAGCAGGATTTGGAATGGGACCATTTTTCCCTGCATTTAATTTGGCAGCTGCATCTATTCCAGGAATTGCACCATCTGTTGGTCTAGCTCGCGTTGGATTAATTGCTATTGCTTCCTACTTCGGTGGACCAACACTGATCGGCTTAATTGCCGAAGTTACATCACTACCCATTGCATTTACTTTCCCGGTCCTGCTCTATATGGTGGTCGGTCTTCAATCCAAATACATCAAGGTGCGAGCACTTAAGCAATAACCCAAGTTTTCACAATGGTAAATAGCGCAATTGCATAGAGTAGGAATCCAAAAGATTTACGCATTACAGCAGGATTTAGTTCGCCGCTTTTAATCGATGCTAATCGCGCTATTACTACTGCCGATATCGCCATAGCAATAGGAACAGTCCAGACAACATCTGGCCAGCTTTGATAATGCCCAAAAAATGCTGTAATTGAGTTAAGCGCAATGATTGCAAGAGAAGTTCCTGCGGCCTTTCCTTGCGGATTTTTAAAGAACAGAACAAGTATTGGGATTGCCAAGAAACCGCCACCAATTCCAAATAGACCTGTTATGGATCCAATGATTAGCGAGATAACTACAAGCCAGAAGAGTGGGACTTTCTTTTCTGTACCCGCAACTGGTTTGATCAACATCATCGTTCCTGCCGTTACAAGAACTACAGAAAAGCCTGTCGTAATAACTGAATCAGGTAAGTTGTGAGCCACGATAGAGAATCCAAGGTTTGTTATTAATCCAATTCCCCAGATAACCAGCGCTTCCTTGAACAGAACCTCTTTGCTTTTTATCTTAGGGAGCAAGCCAGAAATCGCAGCCGATAGGACTACAGCTAGTGCTGCTGTTGTTGCTTCCTGAGGAGTGAAATCGAAGATGTACAAAAGAATGGGGACCGAAAGCATCGCCCCGCCGGCCCCGATAAATCCAAGGACCGCGCCGATGAAGGCTCCGGCTAGCAACCCACCAATGATCTCCATGGGGTAAGTGTGGGGCACCGAGCCGCCTTGGCTGCCTAGGCTCAACACGCTCACGGGCTTGCTATTTGTCGGTGGCAAGGGCTATTTTTCGAACATCTGTTCGAATACCCACAGCCTTGAAAGGTAGCCTCACAAATGTCAGCCAGCCAGGTTAACTCCGCCCTTGATGTCACTATTGATGGGGCAACAACTCCTATTGAGTTCACCTACAAAGGAAAACGTTTTCGCATTCATGCGGTGTTATCTAGATGGTGTGAAGCAGGTGGCTGGTGGAATCGCATTAGCGATGGCAAGTATCGCCCTGATGATCAGGCACGTGCACTGTGGCGGGTAGAGGCGGCTCCCATTGGTGCGCTCACAACCTTTGAACTAGAACGTGATGAAGTAACAGGTCAGTGGATTATTCGTAACGTATGAGTTTTATTCATCTCAATGTTGCCAGTGGCTATTCATTGAAATACGGAACAACCCAACCTAGCGATTTAGTACAGCGCGCAGCAGAGTTTGAAATGCCGGCGCTGGCGCTAACAGATCGTGATGGGTTAGCAGGTGCTATCCGTTTTACGCAAAGCTGTGTTGATTACGGAATCGCACCGATTATCGGAGTTAACTGCGCAATTGACTTAGGAGAGACAAAGGGTCGCATCACATTACTGGCACATAGTGATGGGGGATGGCGCTCGCTATGTAGGTTAATGACATCGCTAACAATGACAAGTGATACCCGCATTCCGGTTTTAACCCTAGATTATTTGCAACAGTTCAGTCAATACAGCACCAATGTCTATGCGATGCATGGACCTGAAGCACCCATGAGTAGCGCTATCCAAAACCATCGTTTTGATCAAGCGCTAGCTATTTTTAACCAAACCCGTGATCTATTTGCAGGCAATGCCATTGAATGCGTTTCACACTTAGTGGCAGGCCGTGGTCCACGATCTACCGAGCACGCAGCCCGTTCCCTAATCTTTGCTAGAGACAATGATTTAGAGGCTGTTATTACCAACGCTGTGCGGATGAAGGATCGCACCGATGGGCCAGTTGCAGATGTTTTAGATTGTGTGCGACAGCTAGTTCCGCTGCATGATCGCCATATCGAGCGCCGTAATGCTGAAGGCTTTTTAAAATCTAGCGATGAGATGATTTCATTGGCCGCCGAGATCGCACGAGCTGCGGGGGAGCGCACACCGCGAGCATTGCTAAAGACAACTCGTGAATGGGCAGAGCGCTGCTTGTTATCACCACAACGCGATATCGGATTAGGGGCAGCACACCTGCCAGAACCTCATGTTGTAGGGGTAAATACCGCGCAAGAAATGCGCACTTTGCTGCGCAGTCGTAGCGAAGCTGGCATTAACTGGCGATACAACAGCAGCGATCAAATCAGTAAAGCTCGCGCGCGTTTAGATGATGAGTTAGCAACAGTTGCAACACTTGGATTTGAATCATATTTTTTAACAGTTGCAGATATTGCAGACATGGCACGTAATGCTGGCATTCGGGTTGCAGCTCGTGGCAGCGGTGCAGGTTCATTGATCTGTCATCTGCTTGGTATTTCAGGGGTTGAACCCATACAACATGGTTTGTTGATGGAGCGTTTCTGTTCTCCGCTCCGCCGGGCGTTACCTGATATCGATATCGATGTTGAATCTGCTCGTCGCCTAGAAATCTATGACATGGTCTTTAAGCGTTACGGCGATAGCAATTGGGCTGGTCCTAACAATCAATCACGATGCGCAGTTGTTTCAATGGTTGATACCTATCGTGCTCGCCATGCAATTAGAGATGCTGGCGCAGCACTTGGCTTACCTGGCATGGAGATAGATATGTTGGCAAAATCAATGCCACATGTGCGTGCTCGCAATATCGCAGCGACTCTTGAATCTTTGCCAGAGCTTCGCCGGCTTAATACCTCTGCGCCATTAATGGCGGCAACTATTGAGATGGCACAACGCCTAGATGGTTTGCCTAGACACCTTGCGATGCACCCATGTGCCATTGTTTTATCTGACGGCGGTTTTCTAGATCGCGCCCCGTTAATGGCAAGTGCTGGGGGATATCCCATGGTCGCCTTCGACAAAGATGATGTTGAAGCGGTGGGCTTGTTAAAGCTAGATGTACTGGGTGTGCGGATGCAATCCACCATTGCATATTCGCTGAAAGAGATTGAACGAGTCCACAAAGATGTTGTCGATATAGATACGGTGCCATTAGATGACACAGCCACCTACGAGCTCATTCAATCCACGCGCACCCTTGGAATCTTTCAGGTCGAAAGTCCAGGACAGCGCGAACTAGTAGGAAAACTTGCTCCTAACAACTTCACCGATTTAATTATTGATATTTCACTGTTTCGGCCAGGGCCAGTAAAAAGTGACATGATCACGCCATTTCTTAAAGCCCGTCACGGGTGGAGTGCAGCACAGATAATTCACCCTGATTTATATGAGATTTTGGCCCACACCGAAGGCGTTGTTGTCTTCCACGAGCAAGTTATTGAAATCATCGCAACGATGACCGGAGTTTCTTTGGCAACAGCTGATGAAAAGCGCAGATCCTTAGGTGAGCGAGTCGGCCAACAAGAGGTGTGTGATTGGTTCTTTCCAGCAGCAACTGCCAAAGGGTATGAACTACCAATCATTAATGAGATCTGGGATGTGCTGCGCGCTTTTGCATCCTTTGGTTTTTGTAAAGCGCATGCTGCAGCTTTCGCACTTCCCACATATCAATCTGCTTGGCTTAAAACTCATTACCCTGCAGCGTTTCTTGCAGGGGTGCTAACCCATGACCCGGGCATGTATCCGAAGCGTTTAATTGTTGATGAGGCTAGACAGATGGGAATTGCAATCGCACCCCTTGATGTCAACGCATCTGATTCTGTCTATCGAGTAGAAGATCATGGCAATGCAATTCGTATTGCGTTATCAACTGTTGCTGGAATTAGCGATGGGGAGGTGCAATCAATTATTGCTGGTCGTCCCTATATTGATTTAACCGATTTTGTGCGCAGGTCAGGAGCTAGCACCCCAGTTACTGAAAGCATGATCTTAACCGGTGCATTTGATGCGTTGCACACCGATGTGAATCGCAGGGATCTGCTGCTGCACTTTTCTGATCTTCAAAAATCACCGAGTGCGGCAGTATCTGGCGCACAGATGAACTTAGGCTTTGAGCCACCCGCATTAATTAGCAGCGGCCTACCTGCAATGACAGCTGCAGAGAGTGTCAAGTATGAAGTTGATCGCTTAGGTATTGATATGTCCCGTCACATGATTGAGTTCTATGGAGAGTTTCTTAATGCAATTGGCGCTGTGCGATCTAGTGATTTGTTAAAGCAGCGATCTCAATCATCAGTTCTGGTTGCTGGCATCAAGGTTGCGATGCAGACGCCTCCGGTGCGCTCTGGCAAACGCGTCATCTTTGTAACCTTAGATGATGGATACGGGCTGAGTGATTCAACATTTTTCACCGATGTTCAGAGCGAATATGCCAATGTTTTGTACTCCACATCGCTTTTACTTGTGCGGGGCGTAACCCGCAGAACTGGGGCCAGGGGAATATCCATAAGAGCCACTGGGGCATGGGATTTACGTGCCGCCTACGAAAGTTGGAGCACCAAACAAAGTACGCTCGCAATATGACAACGGATGAGACGCCAACACAGGCAACCATTCTCCATGTCGATATGGATGCATTTTTCGCATCAGTTGCTGAAAAAGATAACCCTGAATTAAAAGGCAAGGCTGTTGTTATCGGCATGGGTGCACGCGGAGTTGTCTCTGCTGCCAACTATGAAGCACGTAAATTTGGAATTCACTCTGCTATGCCGGTGGGCCAAGCCAGGCGGTTAGCACCACATGCAATCTTTCTACCTGTTGATATGGCCCGCTATCAAGAAGTCTCAGGCCACATCATGCATATATTTGAAAGCTTCACACCCTATGTTGAACCAGTCTCTGTTGATGAAGCATTCCTAGATGTGACAGGTGCTAAGAAGTTGCTGGGCACAGGACGTGAGATCGCAGCAGCAATTCGCGCAAAGGTTGAAGCACAAGAGGGCATCACATGTTCAGTCGGCATCGCGCCATCAAAGTTCATTGCAAAGCTGGCATCGACTCATTGCAAACCCAATGGAATGCTAGAAATTACTAGCGATCGAATTCTTGAATTTTTGCATCCCTTGCCAATTTCTGCGATGTGGGGAGTAGGACCAAAGACTGCAGAAGTATTGGAACGATTAGGACTTCGGACAATTGAAGATATTGCGCAGTTGCCTCGCACAACTTTAATTCGCGCAGTTGGCGAAGCAGCAGGTATGACATTGCATGAACTTTCATGGGGACGTGATTACCGTGATGTTGCTCCTCAAGATGCGGAAAAAAGCATTAGCGCGGCAGAAACATTTCCAACCGATCTAGATAATCCGGAAGAGATTCTGCGTGAGTATCTGCGATTGTGCGAGCGCGCCACAGCACGACTGCGCGATAAAAAATTGTTTGCAAAGACGATTAGCATCAAGGTGAGATTTGGGGATTTCTCAACGATCAATCGTTCAAAGACTTTACCTTTGCCAATCAACAGCACTCATGATGTTTACGAAATTGTTAAGGGTTTATACGAAGCGCTGCGCATCGAAAGGGCCCGCCTGCGATTAGTGGGCGTTTCCTTAGAGAATTTGAGCCTGGCAGCACCAGTGCAATTGCTACTGGGCGAGCGTGAAAAAGGGTGGCGTGAGGCAGAAGGAGCAATGGATAGAGCTCGTGAGCGTTTTGGAGATGGTTCCGTGCGGCCTGCTCGCCTGATCAGGCCAATCTCAGAGGGTGTCGAAGAGTAAGAAAAAAAGTAGCGGGCAAGCACAATTTGTTCTATTGTGAGCCTGTGCCACTATCAGATCGTGAAAAGCGCCTACTGGATGAGATGGAGGCTGCCCTTTTAACTGAGGATCCACGCCTAGTTTCAGCACTTTCTGCTAGCCCATCTTCACCTAATCGCCAACGCATCATGTTAAGTGCGGTACTGGTTCTCCTTGGACTCGCCACATTAATTGGTGGCGTGGGATCAAAGATGCCAGTGATCGGAGTTTTAGGTTTCATCATTGCCCTTGGCGGGGTAATCAGCGCGATTTCTAGCTTTAACGCTCCTTCAAGCACTAAGGCTGCAAAGAAGCCACGCTCACGCTCATCCTTGAGCGATCGCATGGAAAAGCGCTGGGACAATAGAGGCCAAGAGCAGTAATCCATACATAAGTAACGCTTAAGCCCCTCCATGTGAGGGGTTTTTTCATGCTCTCAGGGTGGGGGGAGGTGGGGCGCGAAGGGGCTAAAAGTGGCAAAAAGTGGTGCGAAAAGGAGTGAAATGGAGTAAAGTGGTGAATTAAGCGGGCACGAAGGTCCGCAGCGAACCTGGGGAAGGGGGCGCTGAAAATGTTTCTAGGCACCCACGAGCCACGTCTTGATGACAAAGGTCGCTTAATACTTCCCGCAAAATTCCGCGATGAGCTAGCTGCAGGTTTAGTTATTACAAAAGGACAAGAACGTTGTCTTTATGTTTTTCCATCGAATGAATTTTTAGTTATTACAGAGACGCTAAAACAAGCGCCAGTCACTGCAAAATCAGCACGTGATTACAGCCGTGTGATGTTTGCTGGCGCACACGATGAAATTCCTGATCGTCAAGGTCGCGTAACAATTCCACAATCACTTCGCACATATGCAGGATTAGAAAAAGAGTGCGTTGTTATTGGTGCAAATACTCGCGTTGAAATTTGGGACGCAACTGCATGGAATGAATATTTAACAGATCGTGAAAAGAGCTTCGCAGATGTTTCCGAGGAGGTCTTTCCAGGTTTGTTCTAACTCTCATTTGTGGCCACTGCCGACCCTTCGAACGTAGCGACACCCCTTCCCCGGTGTCGTTGCTAAACAAAGATCCGTCGGCCGGCAGTGACCAGAGGTGAGAGTTAAAAAGTTAGTTCTATCGATGCAGGAAGGGGGAAGAGATGAGTAGTACCACAGAGCATATGTCTGTAATGCGTGATCGCTGCGTTGATCTTTTGTCCCCTGCAATTGTTGCATCTGCTAACCCTGTTGTTGTTGATGCAACTTTAGGTCTCGGTGGTCACACAGAAGCTTTGCTGCAGAAGTTCCCACACCTAACAGTTATTGGTATTGATCGCGACCTTGATGCAATTGCAAAAGCATCGGAGCGTCTTGCACCATATGCAGATCGCCTAAGAACCGCTCATTCAACATTTGATGGAATTGGTGAGGTTGTTTCGAACTTCGGTTACTCACATATTGATGGTGCTTTATTTGATTTAGGTGTTTCCTCTATGCAGCTAGATCAAGTAGAGCGTGGATTTTCTTATTCACAAGATGCTCCACTTGATATGCGTATGGATCGCACACAGTCATTGACTGCGGGGGAGATCGTTAACACATACGAACCTGGCCAACTAGTTCGAATCCTTCGCACATATGGTGAAGAGAAGTTTGCAACCCGCATCGTCGAATCAATTGTTAAGCAGCGTGCTATCGCTCCTATGAATTCAACTGCCCAGCTGGCCGAAATGGTTAAAGAGGCTATTCCTGCTGCGACTAGACGCACTGGTGGCAACCCTGCAAAGCGCACATTCCAGGCACTTCGAATCGAAACAAATGATGAATTAGGCACGATCACTCGCGCCTTACCTGCAGCCCTAAATCTCCTAAATGTTGGCGCTCGGTTAGTTGTTATGTCATTCCAGTCTCTTGAAGATCGCATTGTGAAGCAATTGTTTGTCGCATCGACAACTTCTGGAACTCCTCGCAATCTTCCTTTCGAGCTTCCTGAGTATGCCGCGAAGTTCTCCATGATCACTCGTGGAAGTGAAACTCCAACTAATGCTGAACTAGAAGAGAACTCACGTTCTCAATCTGTTCGCCTTCGCGCAATCGAGAGGGTGGCTGCGTAATGGCAATAACTGCTTTTGCACCTGCAATTACTCGCTCGAAAGAGATTCTTGCTGAAAAGTCTTCTCAAGTTGTTCTTAAACTTGTGCCAGATCTTTCAAGTGGAGAGCAGGCTACTCGAAAGTTTTTCGCAAAGTTTGTAACCTTTGTTGGTCTTTTTGGCCTCCTGTTTCTTCTCCTGATCAATACTTTGCTAGCACAAGATGCAATCGCAATGAAAGAGTTAAAGGACCAAGTTAAGTTAGTAAGTGATCAACGTGAAGCAATCGAACGCCAGATAGACACTTTGTCTGCCCCAGAAGCGCTGGCAAATGCTGCTACCGCACTTGGAATGAAGCCTTCAGAATCGCCAACTTTTCTAATTCTTGATAAGCCTGCTGACAAGACACCGGTGAGCAATGGGTAACTTCTCCTTAACGCATAACAGAATTAGGGCTCTTATTTTTATGACAGCCGTGGTTATGTTTTTGTTTGGAGTTCGGCTTGTGCAGGTTCAGGCCTTGCAGGCAAGTGATTATCGCGCTCGTGCAGTAAATGAGATGGAGCGAGTCAAGACTCTTCAAGCCCCGCGTGGTGAGATTACCGATATCAATGGAGTGCCATTTGCTCGAAGCGTTGCTGCCACAAGTATCGTCGTGGATCAGACCCAAATTCTAAACCCTGCCAAAGTTGCAGCTTTTGTGGCACCGATTCTCAACATGAGTGTCTCTGATGTTCAAACAGCGCTGACAGGCAAGCGCAAGTGGAGCATGGTGGCAGAAAATGCAAAGCCTGCAACATGGTTGAAACTTACAAATGCAATTGATCAATACAACGCAAATTACCCTGGCATGAGTTCCGAACGGATTATTGGATTCTTCCCTGAGCGCAGTTATGTTCGTGAGTATCCATCTGGATCCTTAATTGCTTCACTGATTGGCTTTGTAAACAAGAGTGGAGTTGGCGCAACAGGCCTTGAATCAAGCATGAACTCTATTATTGCTGGCACCGATGGCAAGTATTCCTATGCAAATGGTTACAAAGCTGAAATTCCAGGTTCACAATCTGAAATTGTGTCAGCCGAACCAGGCACATCAATCCGCCTAACAATTGACCGCGATATTCAATGGGTAGCTTCTAAAGCAATTGCAGATGCAGTTAAGTCTTCAAATGCGATAAGTGGCACCGTCATTGTTATGGACCCAAAGACTGGACAGATTTTAGCTCACGCGACTGCGCCAACATTTGATCCAAATAACACTTCAAAAGTTTCCCTAGTTGCAATGCGTAATCCATCTGTTCAAGATGTGTATGAGCCTGGATCAACTGGAAAAGTTATGACACTTGCTGCTGCTTTAGAGGAAGGGAAAATCACTCCCGAAACTGTATTTACAGTTCCTGATTCACTGAAGCGTTCAGACAAAGTTTTCCGCGATCACGAGCCACATGAAGATCAGCGTTTGACAGCTTCTGGAATCTTGGCAGTTTCAAGCAATACTGGTTCAATAAAAATTGGTGAGTTGATGCCAAATGATATTTTGCACAAGTACCTAACGAAGTTCGGAATTGGTGAAAAAACTGGTTCTGGTTTACCGGGTGAATCACGAGGCATTTTCCTCAAGGTAGCTGATTGGTCAGGAACTACAGCTCCAACAGTTGCTTTTGGCCAGGGATATTCATTAACAGCGATGCAGGCAACTAGCGTATTTGCAACAATTGCAAACAATGGAGTTCGAGTTTCACCAACTGTTATCGCAGGCACAAGTGATGCAAGTGGAAACTACACACCATCGGCTACACGAGAATGTGTCCGTGTTATTAGCGCAGACACCGCTCAAAAGATGCGCATCATGATGGAAAGTGTTGTTTCTGGAAATGGAACTGCTCCAAGTGCGGCTATCGCGGGCTATCGAGTGGCTGGTAAAACAGGAACAGCTCAACGAATCGATGACACATGTGGTTGCTATCGCGGATACACAGCATCCTTTATTGGATTTGCTCCTGCAGACAACCCTGCCTATGTCATTTCAGTGACTATTCAAGATCCAAAGGGTATGCACTGGGGCGGAACACTCGGCGGGCCAGTATTTAAAGATGTGATGTCTTTCGTCCTTAAGTCAAAAGGAATTGCACCAACCGGAACTCTCGTAGAGCCTGTTGCCTTGACCGAGAAGCAGTTGATTGCCAAGAGAGCTTTAGCCGCGAAGAAGGCCGCAAGTGCCAAGACCAATTGAAGAATTCAAAAGAACCGTTGAATCTGTAGCAGCTATTGCTAATGCCACACTCACAGGAGATATTGCCACCGTCGTTACTGGTTTGAGTCTTTCTAGCAAGGATGTGCAGGAAGGTGACTTGTTTATCGCATTGCCAGGAGAAAATGCTCATGGTGCTGATTTTGCAGCAGATGCAATCGCGCGCGGAGCAGTTGCTGTTTTAACTGATTTGATCGGTTCAGCAAAAATTCATGGTGTGCCAGTAATCATCAGCGATAACCCACGACGTGCAGCAGGAGTTATTAGCGCTTGGTTTTACAGCGAACCGATGCGTGATTTATACAGCGTTGGTGTGACCGGGACAAATGGCAAAACTACTGTCACCACCTTGCTTCATCAGATCATGTCTGCCGCAGGACGCGAGAGTGGTTTGATTGGCACAGTTGAAACTCGAATAGGTAGCGAAACCCTAAGTAGTAAGCGCACTACCCCTGAGAGTTCGGATTTACAGGCTTTATCGGCAGTTATGCGCGAGCGACACATGCGCAACCTCGTCATGGAAGTTTCAAGCCATGCCATCGCACTTGAGCGAATTCGAGGAAGCCACTTTGCCGTTGTCGGCTTTACAAATCTGTCGCAAGATCATTTAGATTTTCACAAGACTATGCAGGATTACTTTGCTGCCAAATCAAACTTATTTACCTTTGAGTTTGCCGATCTCGCCGTGATCAATATTGATGATGCCTATGGGTTGAAATTAGCTGCTCAAACAGAGCTTCCGGTGATGAGTGTTTCTCGCCACGACCATAGTGCAACGTGGCACTATGTCTCGATTACTCCTGATTATTCAGGTGCACATGTGGCCATTCGCGGCAGTGGTGGAATCTTGATTGAAGGAAAAGTTCAATTACATGGTGGTTATAACTACGACAATCTGTTGATGGCAGTTGCCATTGCCAATGAAAGCGGAATTGACCCAATAGATATTGCTGCCATTTTGCCGCATTTAACAGGTGCAGCAGGTCGTATGGAGTCTGTACGCCTAGGTCAGAACTTCACTGCTCTAGTTGATTATGCACACTCACCGGATGCGGTAGCACGTGTTTTAGAAACCGCACATGAAATTACTGATGGACGAGTCATCGCAGTTCTTGGATGCGGGGGAGATCGCGATAGAGCAAAGCGTCCGCTTATGGGCAAGGCATTGCACGATGGCGCAGATGTTGCATTCTTTACTAGCGATAATCCTCGTTCAGAAAAGCCAGAGGAAATTCTCATTCAGATGACCTTAGATCTAGATATCCAAGAACCAAGTGCGGTTATTCAAGATCGTTCTCTGGCCATTAAAGCTGCTGTTAATCAAGCCCAAGAAGGAGATCTTGTAGTAATTCTGGGCAAGGGACATGAAAAGGGACAAGAAGTTGATGGAAAGATTGAACCCTTCGATGATCTTGTAGAACTTGCACGAGCAATTGAGGACAAGAAGTGATTACTCTAACCGCAGGAGAGATCGCCTTACTTGTTGGCGGAGAATTACATTGCGATAAAGATTTATTAGTCTCAAAAGCACCTGTGTTTGACTCTCGATTAGCAACACCTGGGTGCATATTTTTAGCTCTCAAGGGCGAGCATGCTGATGGACATGATTTTACAGCAGATGCATATCGCGCAGGTGCCATGTTCTCATTAACAACTCATCGTATTGACGGTCCATGCATTGTCGTTGATGACGTTTTGACTGCCTTATCTGTTTTGGCTTCATTTGTAAGAAAACGTTTAACTGGGTTAACTGTTATCGGTATTACGGGATCGCAAGGAAAGACGAGCACGAAAGATTTACTGTCTCATATGCTCAGTGTTGTCGGTCCTACTGTGTCTCCTGCAGGATCCTTTAATAATGATTTGGGTCTACCAATAACCTTGCTGCAATGTGATGAACGGACAAAGTTTTGTATTCTAGAAATGGGTGCACGCCATAAGGGCGATATCGCTCGCCTATGCGAAATCGCACAACCAAACATTGGAATAGTGCTTGTTGTTGGTACCGCTCACTTAGGAGAGTTTGGTTCAGTCCAAGCTATTGCAGAGACAAAATCTGAGTTAATTCAATCATTGGGCGCAGAAGGAATTGCAATTCTTGGAAGTTACGATCAATACACACCTGCGATGGCATTGCTGCATGAGGGTCGCACAGTGATCTTCGGAAGTGCTCAAGAAGTTCGAGCCACGGATGTTGAAATTCGTGAAGGTTGTCCACACTTTGACCTTGTCACCCCAGCAGGCCGAGACGCTGTTGGGATGCGACTAGTTGGTGAGCATCAAATTTCAAATGCTCTTGCAGTAGCAGCAGTTGGTACCGCTTTAGAGCTGCCTATCGAATTGATAGCAAGTTCATTATCAACGGCAGAAAATGCGAGCAAATGGCGCATGGAGCTCCATGATGTCTTTGGCCTTTTGATCATCAATGATTCTTATAACGCTAATCCCGAATCAATGGCAGCTGCCATGCGCTCTTTGGTGCTCTTTGCCCAAGAGCGTGGGGGAGAATCATGGGCTTTTGTGGGAAAAATGCGTGAACTCGGCGAGTCAAGTACTGCTCAGCATGAGGCAATTGGCACCCTAGCCCAAGAGATAGGCATCGATCATTTGGTGGCAATTGCCGCACCTGAATATGGCAACCAAAAAGGACAAATGCTTATTCATCATTACGAAAGTATTGATGAATGCCTTGCAATGACAGATTATTTCTCAGCAGGTGATGTTGTTCTTGTGAAGGCGTCACGCTCTGAAGGATTTGAAGTACTTGCTCAAAGGTTAGAAAGTTTGTGGCTAAACAAGAGCGGAGTTGAAAGTTGAAACAGATTCTGATTGCAGGAGCCTTCGCACTGGTATTTGCACTCTTTGGAACGCGTGTATTGATTCGAGTCCTGGCCGGTAAGGGGTATGGGCAGATAATTCGTGATGACGGTCCAAGTAGTCACCACATCAAGCGCGGCACCCCAACTATGGGTGGAATCATTTTCATCCTCGCGGCGGTACTTGGATATTTTGTTGCTCACCTTGTTACAGGAACTTCCGTCACCGTTTCAGCATTACTCGTAATGGGATTAGTAGTTTGTTTAGGTTTTATTGGCTTCTTAGATGATTGGCTCAAGGTTTCGCGTCAGAATTCTCGAGGATTGCCAGGTCGATATAAGTTACTGGGCCAAGCTATTTTTGCAGCACTCTTTGGGTATTTGGGCTTACAGTTTGTCGATTCAGATTCTCTGACTCCTATATCTGAATATTTGTCTGGAGTTCGTGAAACTTCAATTTACTTAGGTCCAGTGATAGTGATCATCTGGATTGTCATAATGGTGATGTCTGCAAGTAATGGCGTCAACTTATCGGATGGCCTTGATGGATTAGCAACTGGCGCATCAATCATGACTTTCTTAGCCTTCGTTTTAATTGGTGTGTGGGAGTTTGGTCAAAGTTGCGCTCTCAATGATGTGCCCGGATGTTACGCGGTTCGCGATCCATTGGATTTAGCAGTTCTGGCTGCTGCATTTGCTGGTGGTTGCACAGGCTTTCTTTGGTGGAATGCCGCACCTGCCAGGATATTTATGGGCGATACCGGTTCTTTAGCATTAGGTGGAGCGATTGCAGGATTAGCAGCAACTTTGCGCGTGGAATTATTGTTAATTCCCCTTGGTGGACTTTTCGTCATTATTACTATGTCTGTACTAATTCAAACTGTTTACTTCAAAATGAGTGGTGGAAAGCGTGTATTTAAGATGGCGCCACTGCATCACCACTTCGAGTTAATTGGATGGGAACAGATAACCATTGTGATTCGATTCTGGATCATTGCTGGTTTGTCTGTTTCAGCAGGACTTGGTTTGTTTTATGCGCAGTGGGTAGCTAAATAGAAAATGTCTATTCAATTTACCGACCAACGTTTCCTGATACTAGGAGCAGGGGTAACTGGGAACGCTGTTTCTCATGCCCTAAAAAGTCGTGGCGGATTGGTAACGATTGCAGATGACAACTCAACTGATGCTGTAAGGCCAGAGAGCGTTGAGTTTGCAAATTTTGATGCTGTAGTGATTTCTCCAGGTTGGCGACAGGATCACCCTTTAGTTGTTAAGGCATTAGCAAGTGGTCTTCAAATTCTAAATGAAATAGATCTTGCTTGGCGGATTCGCTCCGAAGTAACACCACATCAGAAATGGTTAGCTCTGACCGGCACCAATGGCAAAACAACTACGGTAGAAATGGTTGCAAAAATTATGCAAACGGCTGGAATAAATGCCGTGGCCTGTGGGAATGTTGGAGACACAGTCATTGAAGCTGTTGATAGTAAAAACGCATATGACTATTTGATTCTTGAACTTTCAAGTTTTCAACTTCATTGGGCCCGGCAGGCCCAATTTGTATCAGCGGCAATTCTCAATATTGCAGATGACCACCTAGATTGGCACGGGACCTTTGATACTTACGCAGATGCAAAGTTATCCATATTAGATCGAGCAGAATTGGCCGTTCTAAACGGCGATGATGGTGAAGTAGTCAAGCGGGCAAATCAGTTTTCTGGACGGAAAGTGTTTTTCTCCCTAGATACTCCAGCACCTGGTGAACTCGGTGTTGTTGAAGAATTATTGGTAGATCGAGCTTTTGTGAAGGATCCTCTAGAAGCAGCCATGATTTGCGAGTTAAAGGACATCACTCCAACTGTGCCCCACAATGTTTCTAATGCTTTAGCTGCGGCCGCACTTGCGAGGAGTGTTGGCATTTCCCATGAACACATTCAAAAAGCGCTGCAGGAGTTCAAGCCTGGCCGCCATCGCATAGAGACAGTTTTTGAGAGCGATTCAATTTCTTGGGTAGATGATTCAAAGGCAACAAATCCTCATGCCGCATCAGCATCATTGATGTCCCATCTATCAGTGGTGTGGATTGCTGGGGGATTGGCAAAAGGTGCTGATATGAATTCACTTGTTAAGCGATGCAAAGGTCGCATTAAAGCTGCGATTCTCATCGGGACTGATCGAGATTTGATCGACAAGGCTTTGAGTGAATTTGCACCCGAAGTACCTCGAATTCTCATAGATGCCCCTTCTGGCTATTCGCGTGGTGGAGATTCAAACGCTTTGATGGAGGCGGTTGTTTCAGAAGCAGTCAAATTGGCAGGACCGGGAGACACAGTGTTAATGGCGCCTGCATGTGCCTCGATGGATCAATTTATTTCATATACAGACCGTGGAGATCGTTTTTCTGCCGCTGTCCGAAAAGTTGTGGCTCATGAGTAATACGCAGCGCGAAACTCTATTTACTAAGCCAGTCAATCTTTATTACATGCTCATAGGTAGCACATTGGGCTTAAGTCTTCTTGGCTTAGTAATGGTCTTTTCTGCCTCTACGATTTATTCGCTGGAGGAAAAAGGAACGTCGTATGCCATATTTCTTCGCCAATTAATCTTTTTGCTTCTAGCTATACCAATGGCCTGGGTTTTCTCACGTTTTTCCTTGAATCGGTGGAAGTTGTTTGCACGCTTTGGATTTATCATTTCAATCATTCTCTTGGTTCTTGTCCAGATTATTGGAAAAAGCGTGAACGGAAATAACAACTGGATTAGTTTGGGATTTATTGATGTGCAGCCCAGCGAAGTAGCAAAGTTCTTAATGATTTTGTGGGCAGGATTTATGTTGGCAAAACAAGAACGTTCTGGAGTAGATCACACAATAGTCCTCAAGCACATCGCACCAGCTTTTATATTGTGCATTGTTTTGGTGATGCTAGGGCGAGATTTAGGAACCGCCTCAATTTTTGCATGTATTTTGGCTGGGTTACTGTGGGTATCAGGATTGCGTCTAGGTATTTTCGGGGCTGGATTAAGTATCGGACTCGTTGCCTTAACAGTTGCGATTTATACATCTCCTTATCGTGTTGAACGATTCGTTGCCTTTCTAAATCCTTTCGCTGAGGAGCAATACAAGCTTTACGGATGGCAGCCGGCACATAGTTTGCTAGGCCTTGCTAGTGGCGGTTTCTTTGGCGTTGGACTTGGTGCAGGTCGCCAAAAGTGGGGCAGCCTTGCTGAATCTCACACTGACTTTATATTTTCTGTAATTGGTGAAGAGCTTGGACTATTTGGAACGATCATTACATTGCTACTACTTAGCATTTTGATCTTTTCGATATTTAAGTTAGCACTTCGTGCACATGATCCAATGGTTCGCTACGTGGCTTCAGGATTTGGTTGTTGGATTGCTATACAAACCATTTTGAATATTGGTTCAGCGATAAGCGTTTTGCCGGTAGTAGGGGTTACCTTGCCATTTGTTTCCTATGGTGGCTCTTCCCTAGTTGCTACCTTTATGGGTATCGGCTTCCTACTGGGTGCTGCTCGGCGTGATCCAGCCATTCATGAAGAATTGCAGAAATCAGGGATCAAATGGCTACGGTAGTTCTGGCAGGTGGTGGCACGGCAGGTCATGTCGAACCCGCGCTAGCAGTTGCTCGCCAATGGAAATTTTCTCATCCACATGACCGCCTAGTTTTTCTCGGTACTACAACTGGTCTTGAAAATACCTTGGTGCCTGCTGTCAACTTTGAACTGCACTTGATTCCAAGGGTTCGAATCTCCCGCAAACCATCACTATCTTGGGTAAAAATTCCATTTGATTTGATTTCATCGGTTCGTGAGTCAAAAGAAGTCATTAGAGATGCTGATGTAGTAATTGGTTTTGGCGGATATGTGAGTGCGCCTGCCTATCTTGCAGCGAAGATGACTCGTACTCCCATTGTTATTCACGAAGCAAATGCAAAGCCTGGCTGGGCTAATCGACTTGGCTCTAGATTTTCCCAACACTTAGCAGTGGCCCACCCTGTTGATTCAGGCAGGTTTGAGAACGCATTACTTGCTGGTCTGCCCTTGCGCTCAGATGTTTCTCAAGCTTTTATCGATTCACGCACTAATTGGGAACAGTCACGGCGGGAAGCAAAGGTGCGACTTGGTTTTCCGGTAGATACGCCTCTGATATTTATTATGGGTGGATCTCAAGGATCAGTGGCAATAAATGCCGTGATTGCGTCGATGGTCGAGACATTTAACGAACAAGGGTTGTCTGTTTTGCACTCAGTCGGAAAGCTCAATGTTCTTCCAGAAGCCAGTGGTGGATATAGAGCTGTGGCGTATGTGGAGAACATGGCTGATGCCTATTTGGCTGCTGATGTGGTTATCGGGCGAAGCGGGGCTGTTACATGCAGTGAATTTAGGGCTCTTGGCCGTTACGCTCTTTTCGTGCCTCTACCCATCGGAAATGGTGAACAGTTTGTTAATGCTGCATCCCTTGTGGCAGACAAGCGCGCTGAGGTAGTGAGTCAAAGCAATTTCACTCAAGAATTTCTGAAAAATAATATCGCGGGCCTTTTGTCTAAGTCAGCGCAAGCGCCAATCCAAGGCAATGGTGCCGATTTAGAGTCGGCAGCAAAGATAGTTGCACTTGCAGAGTTTGCGATGAAGAAATGAGTCAATCACTTTCTTCCTTAATCGGTAAGCGAATTCACTTTATCGGCATTGGTGGGGCTGGCATGAGTGGACTAGCGCGAATAGCTCTGTCTCATGGCATCACAGTAAGTGGATCTGATGCAAAGGATTCATCTGTTGTCATTGCGCTCTCGGCTTTAGGAGCAACAGTTTCAACATCGCATAGTCCATCACATGTTGATGGTGCGGATCTGGTTGTCTATTCAACTGCGATTTCTGCAAATAATCCTGAACGTGCTCGTGCAGAAGAGCTAAAAATACCAATTTTGACGCGTGCTGCAGCACTTGCAATTCTCATGTCGGAGTCAAAAAGTATTGCAGTTGCTGGAACTCATGGGAAAACGACAACTTCTTCGATGCTTGCCGTAGCGCTTCAAGCATGCGCTGCCGATCCATCCTTTGCTATTGGTGGAACTATCACCGCCTCTGGGTCTAATGCCCATCGGGGGACCGGTGAAATATTCGTTGCAGAGGCAGATGAATCAGATGGCTCATTTATCGAGTACCACCCGTTTGCTGCCATTGTTACCAATGTTGAACATGACCACGTGGACTTTTTCCCAACACCAGAATCTGTTGCCCAGGCATTTAGAGATTTCGCTTCAACTATTAAACCTGAAGGATTCCTCACATATTGCGCTGACGATGCGGGCGCTGTGGCGTTGGCTGGCACTACAAACAACGTCCCCTTGATCTCTTATGGCGTTTCAGATGGTGCAGATCTTCATATCGACCACATTGAATTAATGACTATGGGCTCTTCGGCTCGTGCGTTGTGGAAAGGTAAGACAGTCGGTCACATCGAACTGCAAGTACCTGGTCATCACAATCTTTTAAATGCTGCAGGCGTTTTAGCAACAGGATTGAATTTAGGTTTTGGGGCCTCTGAATTACTTACTGGGCTAGGTACATTTCGCGGAACAGGTCGTCGCTTTGAGCTGATCGGCACAGTTCACGGAGTTCGAGTTATAGATGATTACGGACATCATCCAACTGAAATTCAGGTAACACTCGATGCAGCCCGACGATTTGCATCAGATGGTCGATTGATTGTGATATTCCAACCACATCGATATTCACGCACACAAGCATTTTCAGCAGCCTTTGCCGAAGTACTTGATTCTGCAGATAGAGCAATAATTCTTGAAGTTTATGCGGCTAGTGAAAAACCAATTGAAGGTGTCACTTCCAGGTTGATTACAAGTCAAATGAAAAATGGCGAATACATTCCTAACTTTGTCGAAGTAACCGATTCAGTTGTTGAAATGGCACAACCTGGTGATGTCATCATGACATTAGGAGCAGGAGATGTTAGTTCGCTTGCTCCGATCATTGTGGATGGCCTGAATAGACGTTTTGCATAGCTATGAAGCGTCGCCTTGTTCTCCTAATTTCAGCAATTGTCTTTGCCGCCGCTTCATATGTTCTTGGCTGGTCCTCAATTTTTGTAGTTGATTCCGTCGAAATCACCGGAACTAGTATGAAGTTAGATCCAGGGGTTTCTGTCGGAGAGAAATTAGCTCGAGTAGAGCCTCGCACCGTGGCTGCAAAATTTGAAAGCTTGGATTGGATTGAAGATGCAAAGGTTTCTAGAAATTGGATCAACGGCAAAGTTACGATTGAAGTAACCGAACGGACGCCCGTGGCTATGTTCAATAATATTGCCATTGATTCAATGGGAAAAAGCTTTTTAATGCGGCAAACCCCTTCAAGACCCTTAGTTCTAGTCGAAGCCACTGATTTAGAAACAGCGGTAAAGGCGGTCACTTTTTTTACCTCGCTTCCAGTAGATCTCAAGTCAGCATTGACAGTTATTAAGGTCCGTAGCGGTGGGGCACTGGTGTTAGAAGTTAATAACTCAGGTAAGCAGCTAGAGATTCGTTGGGGGAGCGATAGCGACAATGAATTGAAAATAAAGGTTTATAAAGCAGTTATTGCCCTTCCTGAAAATGCTGACATAAAAAGAATTGATGTCTCTGCACCACATGCACCGATCGTTAAATGATTAGCCTGCCATTTTGATTTTTGCGACACGTTAAACAATTCATGTCGGTGTTTGATAATCACCCCCATGCGCTTTAGGTTCGCCTTATAGAAAAAGGTTGAATTGTAAGCCTCAAGGTGAGGTTTATGGTTCATAAGGAGGAATCACAGTGGCTTCACCACAAAATTATCTAGCGGTCATCAAAGTTGTCGGCATTGGTGGCGGTGGAGTTAACGCAATCAATCGCATGATCGATGTTGGATTAAAAGGCGTTGAGTTCATTGCGATAAATACAGATGCACAACATTTGTTAATGAGTGATGCAGATGTGAAATTAGATATTGGTCGTAAGACAACTCGCGGACTTGGCGCTGGAATGGATCCTGATAAAGGACGTGAAGCTGCACTAGATCATGCAGATGACATTGAAGAAATTCTTCGCGGCGCAGATATGGTTTTTGTTACAGCAGGAGAAGGTGGCGGAACTGGAACCGGCGCAGCACCGATTGTCGCAAAGATTGCCAAAGATATTGGTGCGTTAACAATTGGTGTTGTTACTCGTCCATTCCACTTTGAGGCAAAGTTGCGTTCTGCCCAAGCAGATGTTGGTATCGAAGCACTGCGCGCAGAAGTAGACACGCTAATTGTAATTCCGAATGATCGTTTACTTGCGATTTCAGATCGCACAATTACTTTGGCTGATGCCTTTAAGAGCGCAGACCAAGTATTACTGTCGGGCGTTCAAGGAATTACAGAAATTATTACGCAACCTGGTTTAATCAATCTAGATTTTGCAGATGTTAAGGCAGTTATGTCAGGAGCAGGTTCTGCATTAATGGGAATCGGTTCGGCTCGTGGCGAGAATCGTGCCTTGCGCGCGGCAGAGTTAGCAATCTCAAGTCCACTACTTGAAGCATCAATTGACGGTGCAATGGGAGTTCTTCTTTCAATTTCTGGTGGATCTGATCTTGGTTT
The DNA here is from genome assembly GCA_044346015.1 of Candidatus Planktophila sp. Lineage (GTDB taxonomy): Bacteria > Actinomycetota > Actinomycetes > Nanopelagicales > Nanopelagicaceae > Planktophila. The sequence continues at coordinate 125,558 of JBIJAA010000001.1, forward strand.
GTTCGAAGTTAACGAAGCATGCGAATTGGTTCAATCAGCTGTTCATCCCAACGCAAAGTTCATCTTCGGAACTACAATCGATGACGCATTAGGTGATGAAGTTCGCATCACTGTTGTGGCAGCGGGATTTGAAGGGGGAGAACCAAAGCGAGTTTCAACCCCGGTTATTAATGCGGCAACTCTTGGAGGAGTGGCAGATCCGATCGCTTCAAATGACCCAATATCTGTGGCGCTAGAGCTGGATAATGACACCCCGAAACGTCGCGTCACATTTGAGCAGATGGTTGCAGAGGATGAAATCGACGTCCCTGACTTCATGAAGTAAGGCATTGCCTCACTTTTTTACCGATCGACGCAAAGGCTCCAGCCTTGGCGTGTATGAATCCTTGAACTTTGGTTTTCATGTGGGTGATGATGTTTCGGCCGTAACGGCCAATCGCTTGATCCTTGGCAACGCGCAGTTTATGAATCAAGTCCATGGAAACGAAGTTGTTGTCATTGATCGCGTGCTTGATCAAGAACCAACCTGTGATGCCATCATCACAACCACTTCCGGAATTTCCTTAGTTGTCATGGTGGCCGATTGCATTCCGCTTTTACTGATTTCAAAAAAGGCGGTTGCGGCGGTTCATGTTGGTCGTGCAGGCCTGATCAATAAGGTGGCGATTAAGGCTTTAAATGTCATGAAAGAGCTGGGCGCGATTGATGTTCATGCAATTCTCGGTCCATCAATCTGTGGAAGGTGTTACGAAGTTCCCTTGAAAATGCAGCAGGAGGTTATTGCAGATCATCCGGCAGCATTATCAACCACTCGAATTGGAACTCCAGCACTGGATTTATCAGCTGCATTAGTTGCTGAGTTAGTTGCCGAGGGGGTTTCATACGAAGCCTCGCCGATCTGCACTATGGAAGATCCTCTCTATTATTCATATCGCAGAGATAGTCAGACAGGCCGTTTTGCGGGTGTGGTTAGTTTATGAATCGCAAGGAAGAGTTATCGAACAATCTTGAAATTGTGCGTTCAAAGATTGCAAAATCAGCAGAGCATGAAGTGACCTTGATTGCTGTCACAAAGACCTTTCCGGTAAGTGATGCTCAGTTGCTACACGATTTGGGAGTTCGTGATTTTGGGGAAAACCGCGACGCCGAAGGGGCTGAAAAGGCGGCACTCGTTTCAGGTACCTGGCATTTTCAAGGTCAGATTCAAAGTAATAAGTTGAAATCGATAACTTCATGGGCCACGGTCATCCATTCCCTCGATGATCCGCGCCACTTTGAAATAATTGAAAAGGTAGCGCCGCATCCATTGCAGATTTTTTTGCAGGTCTCACTAGATGGTGCCCATCATCGTGGGGGAGCCGGGCTCAAAGATTTGTACGCTTTGGCTACTGTGGTAGAGAACTCGCCAACCCACACCCTGGCCGGCCTGATGTCGGTGCCTCCAATTGGCATCGATCCGAATGTTGCTTTTGCTCAATTGTCATTGATTCATAGTGAGTTTATGGAGCAATTTCCTGCAGCAAAATCTTTGTCTGCTGGCATGAGTGGGGACTATGAGTCAGCTATTTCCTTCGGTGCGACACATGTTCGGATTGGCTCATCAATCCTCGGCTCTCGACAGGTGCGCGGGTAAACTTGGGCCATGTCGAATCCCTTGCGCAAAATCGGTAATTACCTTGGTTTGTTAGATGATCTTGAACTTGAGACTCCAAAGGCACCAACTACTACACCTGTTGGACCATCCGGTGATGTTCGCATTACACCGCGCACCATTCGCCCTGAGTCAGTAGTTCGTACCCCAGCGGTTCTTGAAGTAGCACCACAACTTGATCTTCCAGTACTAGATCGCATCATCACTTTGAATCCTCGTTTTTATAATGAAGCTCGCACAATTGGTGAACACTTCCGTCAGGGAAACCCAGTAATTATTAACCTGACCGAGATGGATGAGTCAGAACTCAAGCGACTTGTTGACTTCGCAAGTGGACTTGCTTTTGGTTTGCACGGAACTATTGAGAGAGTGACCAAGAAGGTTTTCTTGATTTCACCTTCCAATGTCAACGTCAGTAACGAAGACAAGTCAGCTGCTGCACAAGCAAGCCTTTTTAATCAGAGCTAATTTATGTTGAGCATAAGCTCATGGCTTGCAACTATTGTTCAAATCTTTATCTATGCCTTACTGGGTAGGTTAATTTTTGATTACATACAGATGTTCTCTCGCACCTGGAGACCACGTGGCCCAGTCTTATATTTAGTCGAAGGTATTTATACCCTGACCGATGTACCAGTAAAATTTGTCGGCAGATTTGTTCCACCACTTCGACTCGGATCCGTAAGTCTGGATATGAGTTTTATCGTACTTTTTTTTGCAGCGCAGACATTACTTAGAGTTCTTAAACCTTTGAACTTTTAACTAGAACGACCTCCACACCAACTTCGGTATCGACCACCGCTAATGCAGTGTCGCGAGTCATAGATAAAGCCAAAACCTCATCGGCGATGTGCTGCTTGTCAGATTCAATTGCTTCGGCAATCTCATCAGTTGCATTCCAGGTGAGATTTATTCGATCAGAGATATCAAGGCCATCGCTCTTGCGCCTCTCTTGAATAAATCTAATAACTTCGCGCACGCTACCTGCAGCAATCAATGCCGGGGTTAGTTCTAGGTCTAGTGCGACACTTTCTCCATCGTGGGAGGAAACGCTCCATCCACTCTTTGGTACTTCTGTAATAACAAGATCTTCAAGGGCAATCTCCCAGGTACCAACCGTTGTGTTCCCCGTTGAGCGCAAAGTTTTAACTAACGCTGTTGCATCAGTTGAAGCAATTGCCTTTGAGATCTCTTGAACAGCCCCACCAAACTTGGCCCCGAGTGATTTGAAGTTGGCCTTAACGCTGATATCAACTAGGTCGCCATCTGCAGATGCAATATCTTCGAGGGTTTGAACATTGAGTTCATCGGCGATCTGCTCTCGCATTTGTTCAGGCAATGTTGACCATCCACTTGCTGCAATCAGCGCACGACCCAAAGGTTGGCGAATCTTGATCCCAGATTCGGCGCGGGTTGCTCGCCCAAGTTCGACGATACGCCTGGTCAAGGCAACTTGTGATCCGAGATTTATATCAATGGCCGAGCTTTGCGCGATGGGCCAATTAGCCAAGTGCACAGAGGTTTGAGCAGATGGATCTGTTGGGCGTACAAGTTCTTGCCATACCTGTTCTGTTATAAATGGAACTAGGGGAGCTAATAATTTAGTAAGGGTTACTAAGCATTCGTGCAAAGTTCCCAGTGCGGCAGTATCTCCATCCCAGAAGCGGCGACGAGAACGCCTGACATACCAGTTTGATAGATCATCAATGAAGCGTGCAAGTGCTCGCCCTGCAATCTGTGAATCAAAATCTTCAAGTGCAGCATCTACTTCTTGAATCAAAATATTGAGTTCAGAGATGATCCATCGATCCATTAATGGACGTTCTGCAAGGGCCGGTGTTTGTGAGATCTCAAAGTCAGAGGCATTTGCATAGAGTGCATGGAAAGAAACGGTGTTCCAGTAGGTCAACAAAGTCTTTCGAACAACTTCATTGAGACTGTCATGTCCTACGCGACGAGCTGCCCATGGCGATCCGGCTGCGAGCATGTACCAACGAACTGCATCTGCGCCATGTTGATCCATAAGGGCCATTGGCTCTAGAACATTGCCCAGGTGCTTACTCATCTTGCGTCCATCTTTATCCAGGATGTGTCCAAGGCAGAGAACGGTCTTATAGGAAGATTGATCAAATACCAATGTTCCAATAGTCATTAATGTGTAGAACCAGCCACGAGTTTGGTCAATTGCTTCACAGATAAAGTCAGCCGGATATGAAGCCTTGAATTTTTCTACAGAACCTTCTTTGTGTGGGTATCCCCATTGCGCAAATGGCATTGCACCAGAGTCATACCAACAGTCGATAACTTCTGGCACACGTGTCATTGTCTCTGAGCACTCTGCGCATGCAAAGGTAATGTCATCTACGAATGGACGGTGTGGATCAAGGTTTGAAAGCTCTTGCCCGGCCAGTTCGCCGAGCTCCTTGAGGGAATCAACGCAAATTTCATGTTTGTTTTCGCAGCGCCAAATTGGAAGAGGTGTTCCCCAAAAGCGGTTGCGCGAGAGGGCCCAGTCGATGTTGTTGTTGAGCCAGTCGCCATAGCGACCTTCCTTAATAGTTTCAGGGTGCCAATCCGTTTTTGCGTTCTCGCGAAGTAGCGCATCCTTGATTGAAGTTGTACGGATGTACCAGGAAGGTTGTGCGTAATACATCAAGGCTGTGTGGCAACGCCAGCAGTGGGGATATGTGTGCTCGTATTGCTGATGCTTGTAGAGAGCGCCACTTGCCTTTAACTCCTTGACTAAAGGCTTATCTGCATCCTTAAAGAACATTCCAGCAACGACAGGCACATCTGGTAAGAAGTGACCATCAGGTGCAATTGGGTTTACAACTGGTAATCCATAACTACGACAGACCGCTAAGTCATCAGCACCAAATGCAGGTGCCTGATGGACCAAACCAGTGCCATCCTCAGTTGTCACATATGTGGCAAGAACAACGAAGTGAGCATCTGGGATTTCGATGAAATCAAATGGACGCTTGTATGTCACACGCTCAAGCTCTTTACCGAGCATGTTCTTTAGAATCTTCTTTTCACCCTTAACCGCATCCATTAAGTTCTTGGCAACAACTAATACCTCAGTTGTATCTTCTTCGGTGACTTCGATGGCAACGTATTCAACATCTGGATGAACGGCGATGGCTGTGTTAGAAACTAGCGTCCAGGGAGTCGTGGTCCATACCAACAGGGATGCCTTTAGGGGTTCGAGCTCACCTGAAGTGATTGGGAAACGTACAAAGACAGATGGATCGGTAACAGTTTCATATCCTTGCGCTAATTCGTGATCTGATAATCCTGTTCCACAACGGGGGCAGTACGGCGCGACGCGATGATCTTGAACTAGTAAACCTTTCTTCCAGATCTCCTTTAATGACCACCACACTGATTCAACATATTCAGGTGACATAGTCCAATAGGCTTCATCAAAATCAACCCAGAAACCCATCCGATCTGTCATATCTGTAAATGCGCTTACGTGACGCTGCACAGATTCACGGCACTTTTCATTAAATGGTGCGATACCGAATTTTTCGATATCCCCCTTACCTGAAAAACCAAGTTCTTTTTCGACTGCGATTTCAACAGGTAAACCGTGGCAATCCCAACCAGCTTTTCGAGTTACTTGTTTTCCCTTCATCGTATGAAAACGTGGGAACAAATCTTTGAACACGCGTGCCTCAATGTGGTGAGTTCCCGGCATTCCATTTGCAGTTGGTGGGCCTTCGTAAAAAGTCCAGGCAGGTGCGCCATCACGGGCTGCTACTGTTTTTTCAAAGATGGAGTTTTCGCGCCAGAACTTTAAAATTGAGTGTTCGACGGCAGGCAGATCAACTGCTGCTGGGATGGCGCGAAATGACATAAAAAAATCCTCCAGAAAACAATCTCTGGAGGGACGAGCGCTGCATTCACAGCTCTCGCGGTACCACCCGCCTTGTGCACCGAAATGCACCACTTCATATCTTGCGTGCTGGTTCTAGATGAGCGTTGGCTCACTTCTTCCGGCTGGCTCGTGAGGTGATAGCCCCGTCTGCGCCACATACGCGAGGCCTTAAGTGTAGGTCATAGGGATATAAAAATATCATCGTGGCGTAATTGGTATAGGTGCCCCCTTGGGCATAAGGTTCGCGACATGCCTAAGAAGCCTGTTAAAAAAGCGATTGCCAAGAAGGCTGCCGCAAAAAAGGCCGCACCCGCCAAAAAGGCAGCGGTGAAAAAACCAGCCCCTAAAAAGGCGGTAGCAAAAAAGGCTCCGGCGAAAAAGGTAGCAAAAAAGGCTCCGGCCAAGAAGGCCGCGCCAGTCAAAAAATCTGCTCCAGTTAAAAAAACTGCGGTCAAGAGTATTCCTGTTAAGAAAGCTTCTGGAAAACCATTCCCATCAAAGACAACTCTGACCGTTGATGAGAAATCACAAACAGTTTCTGTTTCGACAGTTTCAGCACCTGTGGTGGCACCAGTTATAGAAGAGCGCAGATTGGTCATGCCTCCTCCGCCACGTCCAGCAAAAAGTGGCAAGAAGATCGCTCCTTTAAAGCCAATCAAAATTGCACCAACTCCAGTAGTTGTTAGTGAATCTGAGGCCCCTTGGACTAATGCTGAAATCAAGGCGGTTCGTGCCGATATTTCAAAAGAGTTAGAGCGCTTACGCAAGGAACTAGCTTTAGTTGAAATTGAAATGGATGAATTGATTCAGGAATCTGGCGAAGGTGCCGGAGATGACCAAGCAGATGCAGGAACAAAGACTTTTGAACGCGAACACGAAATGTCATTGGTTATTAATGCACGTGACATGGTTTTGCAGACAGAACGCGCCTTAGAGCGTATTGACAACAAGACATATGGAAATTGTGAAGAGTGTGGGGCACCGATTGGTAAAGCACGTCTTCAAGTATTTCCTCGCGCAACTCTCTGCATGCTGTGCAAGCAGAAGGAAGAACGGCGCTAACTGTGCGCACATGGCGCACACTCTTTAGTGTTGCCTGGTTTGTTTGGATCCTGGACTTAGCAACAAAGATGTGGGCTGTCAGCACACTTTCTCATAGACCAGATATCAAAGTCTTCGGTTCATTTTTTCAACTTACTTTAGTTCGCAATCCAGGGGCAGCTTTCTCCCTTGCAGAAGGTGCAACAATCTTTCTCACTATTTTTGGAATATTTTTTTTATGTGCAATTTTGTATTTCTCCCCTCGAATCACCTCAAAGGGCTGGGCGGTCGTTTTGGGCCTTGTAATGGGTGGAATTATAGGAAACCTAGTTGATCGGATTTTCCGCGAGCCAGGGTTTTTGCGTGGACACGTTATTGATTGGATGCAGTTGCCAAATTGGCCGATTTTCAATATTGCAGACTCAGCTATCGTCATTGCAGCGCTGATTTCTGTGGTGCTGACTGCGCGAAATATTCCACCTATATCAAAGGTAGGCTCTTAGGCATGAGCAATCGCATCGCCCGAACCTTAACTGTTCCTGAAGGCGTTGCCGGCGAACGTATCGATAGCGCACTGACTCGAGTTCTGGGTTTATCTCGCACGGCCGTTGTTAAATTGCTTGAAGATGGCGACATCACTACTGGCGGGAAAGTAATGCCGAAGTCAGATCGGGTAGTAGCAGGTCAAGTAATCGAAGTTCTGATGCCAGAGCCTCTTAATCCTGATCCAATCCCACTAACTCCAATTGACGGTTTGAGCATTATTTATGACGATAGCGATATCGTTGTTATCGATAAGCCGGTGGGTTGTGCTGCCCATCCAAGTCCAGGCTGGACAGGCCCGACTGTTGTTGGTGCATTAATGGCTGCAGGTTATTCAATTTCAACTTCAGGTCCAGCTGAGCGCCAAGGAATAGTTCATCGCTTAGATGTGGGAACAAGTGGATTAATGATCGTTGCAAAAAGTGATGCAGCCTTTCATGCCCTGAAGGAAGCATTTCGCAATCGCACAATAGACAAGATTTATCACGCAATGGTTCAAGGCCATATGGATCCAAGTACGGGCACAATTGATGCGCCAATAGATCGGCACCCAAAAGAGGATCACCGGTTTGCTGTCATGGCTACTGGAAAAGAATCAATCACTCACTATGAAGTAATTGAGTTTTATCGTGGGGTTTCAATGGTCAAGATTGAATTAGAAACCGGTCGCACGCACCAAATCCGCGTTCACTTTTCGGCCCTTCACCACCCGCTAGTAGGGGACACTACATATGGAGCCGATCCCGTCTTAGGCAAGAGTTTAGGAATGTCTCGACCTTGGCTTCACGCTGCTGAACTTAACTTTGCTCATCCGGTAACCGGCTCATCTCTTCACTTCCAGGCCCCATATCCAACCGATCTCACAGGCTCGTTGGCGTTGCTTTCTGACGCCGTTCTGCCATAAGCACTAATCTCGCCAATCATGCCGACTGAAAATTTCGTACATCTGCACGTCCACACTGAGTATTCGATGCTCGATGGGGCTGCTCGCGTTGGCGAATTAATGGCTGAAGTTTCAGCACAGGCCATGCCAGCAATTGCAATGACAGATCATGGCAATGTCTTTGGTGCTTATGAATTTTACAAAGCTGCAAAAAAAATCGGTGTTAAACCCATAATCGGTATTGAAGCCTATGTTGCCCCTGAATCACGTTTTGATAAAAAGCGTGTGCAGTGGGCAGATGGTGGGGAAGATGATGTTTCAGGTGGTGGTGCATATACACACATGACAATTCTTGCCGAAAACAATGAAGGCCTTGCTAATCTATTTCGACTCTCATCACTTGCCTCACTTGAAGGTTTCTACTACAAGCCTCGGATGGACCGCGAATTATTGGCAAAACATGCAAAGGGGTTAATCGCTACAACAGGGTGTCCGGGTGGAGAAATTCAGACTCGACTACGCATGGGTGCATATAAAGAGGCGGTTAAGGCCGCCAGTGATTATCGAGATATTTTCGGTGCCGAAAACTTCTATCTAGAGATCATGGACCATGGGATTGAGATTGAAATGCGAGCGAAGCAAGATTTACTCAGACTTGGAAAAGATTTGGGTTTGCCGCTTCTTGCCACCAACGATCTTCACTACACAAAGCAATCAGATGCTGGAGCGCACGAGGCGTTGTTATGCGTGCAGTCAGGTTCAACTTTGGCTGATCCAAAGAGATTCAAATTTGATAATGACACTTTTTATGTCAAGACCGCAGCTGAAATGCGTGAGCTGTTTAAAGAACTTCCCGAAAGCTGTGACAACACCTTACTTATTGCCGAACGTTGCAACGTAACCTTGCGCGAAGGCGAGAACTTGTTGCCTCAGTTTGAAGTGCCTGCAGGTGAGAGTGAAGATTCATGGCTTAAAAAAGAATCCGAACGCGGTATGAAAGAGCGTTTAGGCACACGCTTAACCCCGGAGCATGAAGCACGTTTGCAGTATGAGTTAGGCGTCATGGAGAAGATGGGCTTTCCTGGCTACTTCCTTGTAGTGGCAGATCTTGTCGGTCATGCCAAAAAAGTTGGGATTCGAGTTGGCCCGGGACGCGGATCTGCAGCAGGCTCATTAGTTGCATACTCATTAGGCATTACAGGACTTGACCCGCTTGAGCATGGCCTGCTCTTTGAGCGATTCCTTAATCCAGAACGTATTTCAATGCCAGATATTGACTTGGACTTTGACGAACGCCGGCGCAGCGAAATGATTCGTTATGCAACAGATAAGTATGGTGAAGACCGAGTTGCGCAGATCATTACCTACGGAACTATTAAATCTAAGCAAGCGATTAAGGATTCAACACGTGTCCTTGGGTATCCCTATGTGATTGGTGAAAAATTAACAAAGGCTTTGCCACCTAGCGTTATGGGTAAAGACATTACGCTCAGCGGAGTATTTGATACTAAAGATGAGCGATATGGAGAAGCCGGTGAATTCCGCGCACTGTATAACTCTGACCCAGATTCAAAACGAGTTGTAGACACCGCTCGCGGGCTAGAAGGTTTGAAGCGCCAATGGAGTGTTCATGCCGCAGGAGTTATCTTGTCTCGCGAACCCCTGTTAGATGTGATTCCAATTCATCGCCGTGAAGCAGACGGTGCAATTATTACTCAGTTTGATATGGGCGCATGCGAAGCTATTGGATTGCTAAAAATGGATTTCCTGGGTCTGCGAAATCTTTCAGTCTTAGATGATTGCTTGCTCAATATTAAGGCTAATCAGGGAATCGATTTAGTTCTAGAGACGCTCTCCCTTGATGATCCAAAGACTTACGAACTTCTTAGTCGTGGTGACACGTTGGGAGTTTTCCAACTTGATGGCGGACCTATGCGCGCCTTGCTAAAGAGTATGTCACCCGATTCATTCGAAGATATTTCAGCTGTTATTGCTCTATACCGCCCGGGACCTATGGGCGAAAATGCGCACAACAACTACGCCGATCGCAAGAATAAACGAAAGCCAGTAGAACCAATTCACCCAGAATTGTCAGAACCATTGCAGGAAATTCTGGGAGATACCTACGGTCTGATTGTTTACCAGGAGCAGGTTATGGCGATTGCTCAAAAGGTTGCTGGGTTCTCACTTGGTCGAGCCGATCTTTTGCGTAAGGCAATGGGTAAAAAGAATAAAGAGATTTTGGACAAGGAGTACGTACCTTTTGAGCAAGGTATGAAGGCAAATGGGTTCTCAACTGCTGCAATCAAACGTTTATGGGATGTTTTGATCCCGTTTTCTGATTATGCATTTAACCGTGCCCACTCTGCCGGATACGGAGTCGTTTCTTACTGGACTGCTTATTTAAAGGCTAACTATCCAACTGAGTACATGGCGGCATTGTTGACCTCTGTACGCGATGACAAGGATAAGTCTGCGTTATACCTTTCTGAGTGTCGTCGCATGGGGATTAAAGTCTTGTCACCTGACGTCAACGAATCCGATGCCGAATACACACCACGCGGAGCTGATATTCGTTTTGGATTAGCGGCCATCAGAAATGTTGGCGAGGGAGTTGTGGCTTCAATTAAGAATTCGCGTGACAGCAAAGGTCGCTACACATCGTTTGGTGATTTCTTGGCAAAAGTTGATGCGCAGGTTTGTAACAAAAAAACAATCGAATCACTGATTAAAGCAGGTGCTTTTGGATCTCTTGGCTCATCACGCAAGGGGTTGATTGCCGTTCACCTGGAGGCGATTGACTCTGTAATTGAATCAAAGCGTGCAGAGGCAATTGGGCAATTTGATTTGTTTGGTGGAGCAACAATTACTGCTGTCTCAGGACTAGACATCGAAGTTCCGCAAGGTGAGTGGGATAAATCAATGCTTCTAACATACGAGCGAGAAATGTTAGGTCTGTATGTTTCAGATCACCCATTACTTGGTGTTGAACATGTTTTGCGTGCAAATACAGATATGTCAATTAGTGAGATTGTTGATGACGGTGCACAGCATGAATCTATTGTCACGATTGGCGGTTTAATTACAAGCGTTACTCGTAAAGTTTCGCGCCAAGGAGCTTCATGGGCTGTTGTTACTGTTGAAGACCTTGAAGGATCGTTAGAAGTTCTATTCTTTGCAAAAACCTATAATCTGTATTCGATGTCACTTACCGAAGATAGAATCGTCACAATCCGAGGTCGAGTCGATCGCCGAGAAGAGAAATTGCGATTTACCGCACTTGAAATGTCGATGCCAGATATCAATATGGGACCTACTGGTCCATTAGTAATTTCACTGCCAATTCAACAGTGCACTCCGCCGGTTGTTGAGAGAATCAAGGAAATCTTGCGTTCTCATCCAGGTAAGCGCGAGGTGCATTTACAATTAAATGACAATGGAAACAGCACCGTAATGAAGGTTGATGCATTAATCACTTCATCTCCAAGTTTGAGCGCTGACTTAAAATCCATTTTGGGACCTAACTGCCTCGTTTAAATTGAGCCTCACCGAAAAGGTCATTGCCGTTACAATTGCCCAATGATCCGTACCGTTGACCTGCGCGGACGAACCCTGTCTAAAGCCCACTATAACCTCGAGCTGCCTCGGGCCACGCTCAATGTTGCAGAAGCGATGGTGTTGGTCCAGCCAATCCTAGATCGCGTTAAAAATGGAACTGAAGCAGATCTAGTTGCTTTGGCTCAAGAATTTGATGATGTCACTCCAGCAAGTATTCGAGTGCCACAAGAAATGTTAAATAAAGCGTTGTCAGAGTTAGAACCATCAATTAGAACCGCTCTAGAGGTATCTATTGCAAGAATAAAAATGGTGCATAACGATCAAGTTCGTTCAGATAAAACAACCATCGTCGTAGATGGCGGAACTGTTACTGAAAAATGGATTCCAGTTGATCGCGTTGGACTCTATGTTCCAGGTGGTCGTGCGGTTTATCCCAGCAGCGTGATGATGAATGTTATTCCCGCACAAATAGCAAAAGTTCAATCAATTGCTGTTGCCTCACCTCCACAAAAAGAGTTTGGTGGATTTCCGCACCCAACAATTCTTGCAACATGCGCGTTGCTAGGAATCACTGAGGTGTATGCAGTTGGAGGAGCACAAGCGATTGCGCTCTTTGCTTATGGCATGGATGGAGTATGTGAAAAGTGCGACCTCGTAACAGGCCCAGGAAATATTTATGTAGCAGCCGCAAAGCGAGCATTACGTGGAGTTATCGGAATTGATTCAGAAGCAGGCCCAACTGAAATTGCAATTCTTGCTGATTCATCGGCTATAGCCGCAGAGGTTGCCGCAGATTTAATTAGCCAAGCAGAGCACGATGTGATTGCAGCGGCAGTACTTGTCACCGATTCTCTTGAATTAGCTAGTGCAGTTGAGGCCGAACTTAAAGTTCGGGTTGATGCAACAAAGCACGGTGATCGCATTAAAGCTGCGTTATCTGGAGTTCAATCTGCAATTGCCTTAGTTGATTCAATTGAGCAAGGCCTAGATGTTGTCAACGCGTATGCTGCCGAGCATCTTGAAATTCAAACACGGAATGCACGCAGCGATGCTGCAAAGATACGTAATGCCGGAGCTGTGTTTATTGGTCGTTTTACTCCGGTATCACTGGGTGATTATTCAGCAGGTTCAAACCACGTATTACCTACTGGCGGATGTGCATGTCATTCAAGTGGATTATCCGTGCAGACATTTCTTCGTGGATTGCACTTCATTGAGTATGGGCAAAAAGCATTTACTGACATTGTAGATACTGTTGTAACACTTGCTAATGCTGAAGATTTACCTGCACATGGGGAAGCGATGACTGCTCGATTGGAGAACTTGTGATGAGTTGGCCAACTTGGTTGCCGTTGCGCAAATCACTGCGCCCATTAACTCCATATGGTGCTCCCCAGGTTTCAGCGGCAGCATCCCTCAATACAAATGAGAATCCCTATTCGCCCTCACCTGCTTTACAAAAAGCAATTACCGATGCAGTTGCAAAAGTTGCTGCTGATTTGAATCGCTATCCAGATCGCGATGCAATTGCATTGCGCTCAAAACTTGCTGCCTACATCAATGAACAAAGTGGTACACAAATCTCGGCTGACAATATTTGGGCAGCAAATGGCAGCAACGAAATTATTCAGTCCATTTTCTTGGCATTTGCCGGGGGAGCAGTTCTTGGTTTTACACCTTCTTATTCAATGCACCCGCTAATTGCCAAGGTGACGGGTGCTGAGTGGATTGATGGCAAGCGTAACGCTGACTTTTCTTTGAACGTAGCTGATGCAGTCTCTGAGATTCAAAAGAATAAACCGACCCTGACTTTCATAACAACACCTAATAATCCAACTGGTGGTGCTGTGACAATTGACGAGGTTCAATTACTTGCAGATGCTTGCAAGGCAGTTGGTGGATTACTGGTAGTTGATGAGGCCTACGCTGAATTCTCACAAGAAGAATCTGCTGTGACTTTAATTGGCAATAATCCCCATGTCCTTGTAATTCGCACCATGAGTAAGGCATTTGCCTTTGCTGGTGCTCGAGTTGGCTACTTGGTCAGCGATGTAGCGGTCAAAGATGCCATGATGCTTGTACGTTTGCCGTATCACCTCAGTGCATTGACCCAAGCTGCGGCAGAAGTTGCCCTAGATCATCAAGGGGAGTTATTAGGCGGGGTTGCAACCATTATTGCCGCACGAGATTTAGTCGTGCAGTCTTTGCACGATATGGGACTGACCACAATTGCAAGTAGTGCCAATTTCGTTTTGTTCACAGGTTTTAAGCAAGATGCGCCACAGTTGTGGGGCGCTTTGCTAGAAAAGGGTGTTCTGATTAGAGATGTGGGATTATCAGGGTACTTAAGAGTGACTATTGGCAATGAAGCCGAGAACAAATTGTTTTTATCAGCCCTCAAAGAGCTCATTTAAAGGAGAAAGCCATGAGAACAGCACGTGTTGAAAGAAAGACCAAGGAGTCACATGTACTCGTTGAACTCAATCTGGATGGCCAGGGCGTCATTAATGTAGATACTGGTGTTCCATTCTTTGATCACATGATGTCTCAGTTGGGAAAGCACTCAGGCTTTGATTTAACTGTAAAGACGACTGGCGATGTTGATGTTGATTCACACCACACAGTTGAAGACACATCACTTGCATTTGGCCAAGCTCTTCGCGAAGCGCTAGGTGACAAAGCTGGCATTCGTCGCTTCGGAGATTCAATGGTTCCTTTGGACGAGGTTTTGGTTCAAGCAGCTGTAGATCTTTCAGGTCGCCCATACCTAGTACACCGCCAACCAGAAATAGTTGAGTTGATCGGAACTTTTGATACAACTTTAGGTAAGCACATTTGGGAATCAATCGTTGCTGAAGCACGTATTGCATTACACATCCGTGTTCTAGAAGGACGAAATGCGCACCATGTATTTGAGGCACAGTTTAAAGCTGTTGCACGCGCCTTGCGTGATGCGGTTTCTCTTGATGGCAGAGTTGCCGGAATCCCATCGACCAAAGGTTCTCTTTGATAGCAATTCTTGACTACGGTTCTGGAAATTTACGCTCTGCCGAACGCGCATTTGCAACAGCAGGAAAAGATGTAGTTGTTACATCCGATCGCACAATCGCGCTAGAGGCTGAAGGATTGGTTGTTCCAGGTGTCGGTGCATTTGCAGCATGCATGAATGGGCTAAATGCTGTCGACGGTGGTGCAATTGTTCGTGAGCGTTTAGCTAAGGAACGTCCTACTTTAGGAATCTGCATTGGTATGCAAATAATGTTTACCGAAGGCACAGAACACTCTGACAGCGGCGCACATGCCGGAATCGGAGTATGGCAAGGAACCGTTTCGAAGCTAAATGCGCCAATCTTGCCTCACATGGGTTGGAACACAGTTGAAACTGCGTCAACATCAACATTGTTTAATGGTGTTGAAGGCGAGTCCTTTTACTTTGTTCATTCATATGCCGCCAAAAAAGCTGTTGGAACCACACAAGCATGGAGCACTCATGGTGAAAAGTTTTTAGCTGCCATAGAAGACGGATACATAAGCGCAACTCAATTTCACCCAGAAAAATCTGGCGCAGCTGGATTAGCCCTGATTAAGAATTGGGTGGATTCACTATGAGCTACTTAGAGTTGTTGCCAGCAGTAGATGTGAAAGATGGCCGCGCTGTCAGATTAGTTCAGGGAGAGCTCGAAAAGGAAAGCATTTATGGGGCTCCGCTAGATGTTGCACTTGAGTTTCAAGCAGCAGGTGCTGAATGGTTACACCTTGTTGATTTAGATGCTGCCTTTGGTCGCGGTGAAAACTCTGCTCTCTTGGCCGAAGTGGTCGGAAAGCTTGATATCAAGGTCGAATTGTCAGGTGGAATCCGTGATGATGAATCCTTAAAGCGGGCATTAGCTACCGGTTGTCATCGTGTGAATTTAGGAACTGCAGCGCTAGAAGATCCGGAATGGACTGCGCGAGTAATTGCTGAGTATGGAGAACGAATCGCAGTTGGGTTAGATGTTCGCGGTCATACGCTGGCAGCACGTGGCTGGACTAAGGAGGGCGGGGATCTTTTCGAAACTTTAGAACGTTTAGATCATGATGGTTGTGCGCGCTATGTGGTTACAGATGTTGCAAAGGATGGAACATTGGGCGGACCAAATATTGAATTACTCAAATCTGTCTGTGCTGCCACAACAAAGCCGGTAATTGCTAGTGGTGGGATTTCCTCCCTTGATGACATTGCCGCACTTGCAGCATTAGTTAGCACCGGGGTTGAGGGCGCGATTGTTGGCAAGGCTTTATATGCAGGTAAATTCACACTGCAAGAAGCGCTAAAGGTCAGCGGTAGATGACACTTTCAGTTCGCATCATTCCGTGCCTTGATGTAACAGATGGCCGGGTGGTTAAAGGAGTTAACTTCACAGATTTGGTCGATGCAGGTGACCCGGTTGAGATGGCATCGCTGTATAACTTAGAAGGTGCCGACGAGTTAACTTTCCTAGATATTTCAGCAAGCGTGGCAGGGCGTGAGACAACCCTTGATGTCGTTCGTCGCACAGCTGAGCAGGTGTTTATTCCGCTAACAGTTGGCGGCGGGATCAGAAGTGTTGACGATGTAGACCGCCTACTACGAGCAGGTGCTGACAAGGTTTCGATTAATACATCAGCAATTGCACGTCCTGAACTTATTGCTGAGATCGCAGATCGATTTGGTTCACAAGTTCTAGTCATTTCAGTTGACGCACGTCGAGCAAACACAGACTCTGGTTTTGAAGTGACGACACACGGCGGACGTGAAAGTGCTGGGATCGATGCATTGGCGTGGGTTGAAAAAGCTTGTGCATTAGGAGTTGGTGAGATTTTGTTAAATTCAATGGATGCTGATGGGACGCGCGCTGGCTATGACATCGGAATGATTACTGCGGTGCGAGCAGTCTCAAAGGTTCCATTAATAGCAAGTGGTGGAGCAGGAAGCCTTGAAGATTTCTCGGCGGCCCTTGATGCAGGCGCTGATGCCCTTCTTGCCGCTAGCGTCTTTCACTTTGGCATTCACCGTATAGGTGATGTGAAGTCATACCTTGGCAAGCACAATTATCCAGTGCGCACGTCAGCGCCTCGTTAAGGCAGAATACGCACATGACGACAATTGATCCTCAGGTTGCGGCACTTCTCAAGGATCCGGCTGCATTAATTCCAGCAATTGTTCAGGATGTCTCAAGTAATGAAGTTTTGATGCTTGCATATATGAATGCAGAGTCATTGTCTTTGACGCTTTCAACAGGCAAGGCCACCTATTGGAGCCGCAGCCGCAACGAACTATGGGTTAAAGGTGCTACCTCTGGACATTTCCAAGATGTGCATTCTGTTTCTCTTGATTGTGATGGAGATGCACTGCTGTTAAAGGTGACGCAAACAGGAGCTGCATGTCATACAGGAGATCGAACTTGTTTTCACACACCACTTGAGCTTGGTGATTAAATGAAGTTAGAAGAGTTTCGCGCTTACGCAAAGGTTTCAAATGTAATTCCAGTTTCTAGACGTTTACTGGCAGATGGCGAGACACCACTAGGTGTTTATCGAAAGTTAGCAAAGAGTGCTCAAAACACATTTCTACTTGAATCAGCAGAGCACGGCGGCGCTTGGTCACGGTATTCATTTATTGGTGTGCGCAGTGAAGCGACACTCAGTGAAAGAGATGGTTTTGCTTATTGGCAAGGAACAGCACCAGCTGGTGCACCAACTGGGATAGATCCCCTTGAAGCGCTCAGACTCTCTGCTGCTCATTTGAAGTCGCCGCAGATTGCAGGGCTTCCGCCCCTGACAGGTGGCTTGGTCGGGTTTATGGGATATGACGTTGTTCGACGCCTAGAACGATTACCAGATTTAACAACAAAAGATATTCCTTTGCCTGAACTCTCATTTATGTTAACGAGTGATTTAGCGGTGCTAGATCACAGCGATGGAACCATCACTTTGATTGCCAATGCGATCAACTGGGATGGTAGTGATGATCGCATCGATGAGGCCTATGAATCCTGCCTACAACGTTTAGATCGCATGCAGGCAGACCTTTCTACTCCTTTATCTGGTGAGGCAGCCGAGATTCCAGATTTCTCACTTCCTGATTACATCGGCAATATTTCGGGGGAGCAGTTCAAGGAAAATATTCTTAAGGTTAAGGAAGAAATCCTTGCAGGAGAGGCATTTCAAGTTGTTTTGTCGCAGCGATTTGCAATGCCATGTCAGGCAGATGCAATAGATGTCTATCGCATGTTGCGCTTAAATAATCCTTCGCCATACATGTATTTATTCCGCTTTACAGATGGAATCGAGATCGTTGGATCGAGTCCGGAAGCGCTTGTTAAGGTCAATCAAAAAGATGTGATGATCCATCCAATTGCTGGTACTCGTAAGCGTTCATCAAACCCAGAAGAAGATCACCGACTGGGTGAAGAGTTGTTGGCTGATCCAAAGGAGAGAGCCGAGCATTTAATGCTTGTTGATTTAGGCAGAAATGATTTAGGTCGGGTCTGTGCACCAGGAACAGTTGAAGTGGTCGACTTCATGCATATTGAGCGATATTCACATGTGATGCACATTGTCTCTACTGTGATTGGAAAGCTAGCTGACAAAGCAACTCCTGTTGATGCTCTCTTTTCAGTTTTTCCCGCCGGCACATTATCTGGTGCACCTAAGCCACGAGCGATGGAGATTATTGAAGAATTAGAGACAACTCGCCGTGGTGTCTATGGTGGGATTGTTGGTTATATAGATTTCACTGGAAACATCGATACATGTATCGCGATTCGCACAGCGTTGCTCTATCAAGGAACTGCGTATGTTCAAGCAGGTGCAGGTGTGGTTGCAGATTCTGACCCTGAGTCAGAAAATCAAGAGTGTCGAAATAAAGCAGCAGCGGTATTAACTGCAATCCATGCCGCAAATCGTTTAGGGCATGAGCATGAGTGATCTACTAGCTCTCGCTATTGCTGGGATATTCGTGATGACTATCGTTTTATTGATTGCAAGAAAATTCAAGATTTCATCTAGATATGAACGTGCACCGCGCGAGCTAAACTCCTGGGTAGCACTTGATAAGGGAATTGATCCAACAGAAGAACAAAAACTATGAGCGTTCTTGATTCGATTATTGAAGGCGTGCGTGAGGATTTGGCGGCCAGACGCTTGCCTATGTCTGAATTACTGGAGGCACTAGAAGTTGCACCACCAGTAAGAGACTGTCTTTCGGCATTATTGACTGAAGACATTTCGGTGATTGCCGAAGTCAAAAGATCCTCACCAAGCAAAGGAGCCCTTGCTCCGATTGCAGATCCTGCCGGGCTGGCTTCAATGTATCAAGAAGCGGGTGCGTCAGTAATAAGTGTTCTAACTGAGCAACGTCGATTTGGTGGAACTTTGGCAGATTTAGATCTTGTGCGAAAAGCGGTTGATATTCCGATATTAAGAAAAGATTTTATGGTTGATGAGTATCAATTCTACGAAGCCAGGGCACATGGTGCTGATGTCACCTTATTAATTGTTGCTGCCTTGAGTAAAAATCAATTAGATGATTATTTCCATTTGTCCAAAGAATTAGGGATGCGGGCTTTGATTGAAGTTCATACTCCTGGTGAATTAGAAAGTGCACTCGAAATTTCACCTGACATAATTGGTGTCAATTCTCGCAACTTGAAAACCTTAGATGTTGATGCACAAGCTTTTTCTGATCTAATCCCACAAATTCCAAGCACGATTGCGCGCGTTGCTGAATCTGGAATCTCCACTCGGGCAGATGTTGAGTTTGCTCATGAGCATGGAGCAACCGCAATTCTGGTGGGTGAAGCCTTAGTTCGCTCAGGAAATCCAAATGTTGCGATGGCACATTTGCTCGGTAGGCTTGCACAATGAGTACTGAGGGCCACTTTGGAGAGTATGGCGGGCGTTTTGTGCCAGAAGCTCTCATTGGAGCTCTCGAAGAGTTAGAGGCTGCACACAATGAGGCCCAAAAAGATCCAGCATTTATTGCCGAGTTAACTGAACTTCACCGAACCTATACCGGTCGTCCAAGCATCATTACTGAAGCAAAGAGATTTGCTGAACATGCCGGTGGGGCTCGAGTATTTTTAAAGCGGGAAGATTTAAACCACACCGGCAGCCACAAGATCAATAATGTTTTAGGTCAAGCTTTGTTAACAAAGCGGATGGGCAAAAAGCGCATCATCGCCGAAACTGGCGCTGGTCAGCACGGTGTTGCATCTGCAACAGCTGCTGCCTTGATGGGACTTGATTGCGTCGTTTACATGGGCGAGGGAGACACTCGTCGCCAATCATTAAATGTTGCGCGCATGAAGTTACTGGGCGCACAAGTTGTTCCAGTTACATCTGGATCTAAGACTTTGAAAGATGCGATTAATGAAGCAATGCGTGATTGGGTGACAAATGTTGCTGATACTCATTACTTGCTTGGCACAGTCGCAGGGCCACATCCATTTCCAACAATGGTTCGAGACTTTCATAAAATTATCGGTAATGAAGCGCGCGAACAAATGCTCGCGCTGACCAGCAGACTTCCGGATGCAGTCCTTGCTTGCGTTGGTGGAGGATCAAATGCAATAGGAATCTTTAACGCATTCATTCCAGATGCCGGTGTTCGACTCATCGGTCTTGAAGCAGGTGGAGACGGTGTTGAAACTGGTCGCCATGCCGCGACAATTACTGGTGGATCACCTGGCGTGTTACATGGAACCCGTTCATATGTCTTACAAGATGAAAACGGTCAAACTATAGAATCTCATTCAATTTCTGCAGGCCTTGATTACCCTGGAGTTGGTCCTGAGCACGCTTACCTTCATGACATTGGACGTGCTGAATACCGTGCGATTAATGATGATGCAGCAATGGCTGCATTTGAATTGCTCTGCAAAACAGAAGGAATTATTCCTGCGATAGAAACTGCCCATGGTTTAGCCGGTGTGTTGATCCTTGGTAAAGAACTTGGACCAAATGCGAACCTCTTGATTAATCTGTCTGGTCGAGGCGATAAGGATGTTCAAACCGCCGCTGAATACTTTGGAATTCCACTGTAATGACACAACTAGATGAAGTCATGGCAAAGGTGCGCCAAGAAAATCGCGCAGCACTCATTGCCTATATTCCAGCTGGTTTTCCCTCTAAATCTGGATGCGCCAAAGCCATACAGGCCTTGGCAGATGCAGGAGTCGATGCAATCGAAATCGGTTTTCCTTATAGTGATCCGGTAATGGATGGTCCGGTTATTCAAGAGGCGGCGGATATTTCACTCAAGGCCGGGACCAACGCTGCTGATGTTTTTGAAGCACTCAACGTTGCATCAAGCACAGGGGTAGCAGCAGTTGTTATGACCTATTGGAATCCAATAGCAAAGTACGGAGTTGAGAAATTTGCTCAGTCAATTGCAGATAATGGGGGCTCAGGGGTTATCACTCCAGACTTAACTATCGAAGAGTCTGATTCATGGATTGCAGCGACTAAGAAGAGTGGTATCAATCCAATTTATGTTGTGGCCCCGAGTACAAAAGATGAGCGCTTAAAGAATGTGACCGCAAAAACAGGTGGCTTTGTATATGCCGCTAGCATGATGGGTGTAACGGGAACAAAAGATGCTGTTTCTTCAACAGCTAGTGAATTAGTCTCACGTGTTCGAGCGGTAACAAAGTTACCAATTTCGGTAGGACTAGGTGTTTCAACTCGTGAACAAGCTAAGTCGCTAGCAGCATATGCAGATGGAGTAATCGTTGGCTCGGCATTTATTAAGCTATTACTTGATGCAAAATCAGAGCAAGAAGGATTAGATGCGATTTCTAATCTTGCTAGAGAATTAGCACTAGGGGTTCGTGAGGGACGATGAGAAATTTCAACGAGCGTTATCAGCCAATTATTACTTTGTTAGCTCGACTTGTATTGGGTGGGGTTCTTTTGGCGGCCGGTGGGTTAAAAGTATTTAAGCCAACTGAATCAGCAAATGCTGTTGCCGCTTATAAATTGCTACCTACCAATTTGGCGCACCTGACTGGTTATGCCATGCCTTGGCTAGAAGTCGCACTCGCACTGCTTTTGATTATTGGATTCATGGTTCGCCCAGCAGCTGTTGTGAGCGGACTGATCATGATCGTTTTTATTGGAGCGATTGCCTCAGTTTGGGCTCGAGGAATGCTGATCGATTGCGGATGCTTTGGGGGAGGCGGGGAAATTGACCCTTCATTGGCCTCGGAGGTCCGTAGGACCTATTTCATAGAAATAATGCGCGATTTAGGTTTGGCTCTTTCCGCCCTTTATCTGTATTTTTTCCCATACGGAAAGTTATCCATAGAAAAAGCAGCACCCTCAACTAAGGAGTAAGAATGGCAAAGCAGCAGGCAAAAAGCGGTGACAACGTAACTCGCTGGATTGTTATTGCAATGGTTTCACTCGTGGTTGTAACAGGTGTGGTTTTTTCAATGATGAATCAAAACAATAAAGAGGCTTCATCTCTTGCAGCCCTTGATGACTACGAGTCAAAGGGCACAGTTGCTTCAACAATTGATGCGGAGAATGGATCTGCGATTACCTTTAATCCAGGTTTAGCCAAAATTGTTGATGTTTGGGAAGATCCTCAATGCCCTGCATGTAAAACTTTTGAAGAGGCAAGCGGTGAATATATTGATAGTTTAGTTCGTGATAAGAAAGCTACGGTTCGATTCCATGTTCTTTCATTCTTGGGTGATGAGTCAGTGCGCGCGGCTAATGCTTCATTCTGTGCAGCAGATGAAGGCCAATACTTAGATTTCCATAAGGCTTTGTATCGCGTTCAATCTCCATTGGAAAACTCTGGTTTTTGGAGCAATGAGACCTTGATTGCCATTGGAAAAAAAGTTGGAATCACTTCAGAAAAATTCACTACGTGCGTGACTGATGGCCAGAAAGTCGACCTTGTGCAAGCAAATTACGAATCAATGTCTAAATATGGAGTTCAAGGAACTCCAACAGTTTTCATTGATGGAATCAAGGTCACTGATCCAAGTCCAGATGGATTACGCGCTGCAATTGAAGGTAATTAGAAGTTGTTGATCGCATTTCCAACGCCAACGCAATCGGCGTTGGAAATCGGTCCTTTAACAATCCATTACTACGCATTGTGCATCATTGCTGGCATTGCTGTTGCAATTTGGTTGAGTGACAAACGATTTCGTGCTCAAACAATTAATGGCAAGTCAGTAGTTTCTGAAGTTGCAATCACAGCAGTTCCGGCCGGAATTATTGGCGGACGTATCTATCACGTGGTTTCCTCACCAGCTGATTATTTTGGCGCAAATGGTGAACCGCTGGATGCTTTAAAGATTTGGCAAGGGGGATTGGGCATCTGGGGTGCTATTTCTCTGGGACTCTTAGGGGCTTATTTGCGATATAGGTCATTACAAAAACGGATTGATTTGCCCTCATTTACAGTCTTTGCCGATGCGTTAGCGCCAGGAATTTTATTTGCCCAGGCAATCGGTCGCTTCGGCAATTGGT
The DNA here is from genome assembly GCA_044346015.1 of Candidatus Planktophila sp. GTDB lineage: Bacteria > Actinomycetota > Actinomycetes > Nanopelagicales > Nanopelagicaceae > Planktophila. Next base: position 148,625 of record JBIJAA010000001.1, read on the forward strand.
TTAATGGCGAACTATTTGGCCGTCCTTTGGATGCATGGTGGGCACTTGATGTTCCACCTAAGTACCGCCCATCCGGGTTCAGCGAATTTGAATCATTTCATCCTACATTTTTATATGAAGCGATCTGGTGCGTTGTTGTTGCCGTTGTCTTGATCAAATTTGGTAAATCACTTAGATCTGGACAGGTTTTCGCCGCGTATGTGTTTGCATATTGTTTTGGTCGATTCTTCATTGAACTGATTCGCATTGATTCTGCTAATACCATCGCCGGTTTGCGCGTGAACGTATGGGTGAGTGTGTTGGTTGGTATTGGCGCTGCCCTTATTTTCGCTCGTGGCTCAAGAAAGAATGTATAGCCTTCAGGTAGACTACGTGCATGGCACTTGAAGAGGTTTACAAGCGCAATCTAGAACACCGCACTCATCGTGCCGGTTGGCTACGTGCTGCAGTTCTTGGTGCAAATGATGGCTTGGTATCAACTGCCTCATTGATGGTTGGTATTGCAGCAGCAGGTAAAAATGACCTACTTGTCGCCGCTGGTATCGCAGGAATTACCGCCGGGGCTATGTCTATGGCCGTTGGTGAGTATGTTTCAGTGCGTTCACAAAATGATGTTGAAGATTCTGACCGACTGTTAGAAATTGAACATCTTGCCGCCGATCCAGATGGAGAGTTGCAAGAGCTACAACATATTTATATTAATCGAGGATTAACTCCCGCGCTCGCCTTACAGGTTGCTCTAGAAATGCACCGCAAAGATCCACTAGAAGCACATCTGCGAGATGAACTAGGGCAACATCCACATACAAAGGCTAGACCAGTTCAAGCAGCTGTTGCCTCTGCCATTTCATTTACCGCAGGTGGGCTGATTCCATTCGCAGGTGCCTTTGCCCCAACGCTAGATACCAAAGCGTGGAGCATTGTTATCTTCACCTTGGGAGGATTAGTTCTGACCGGTGTAATCAGCGCCAAGATTTCTGGTTCAAAGATCTTGGCTCCAACCCTTCGAGTCTTGATCGGTGGCTGCTTAGGTATGGCGATCACCGCTGGAATTGGCCAAATCGCTAAAGTCTCCGGCGTTATCTCTTAGGCTTCCCTTTTACCCACTTGTTGCTAGGCTTTCCCAGTAAGTAAGGCCCGGGCCAAGGATGTCCCTTAACACTCAGGATCATCCCGTAGGAGCATCGCTCATGGCACTTGCATCCAACTATCCACAAGCACAAGGGCTCTATGACTCTGCCCAAGAACATGATGCTTGTGGAGTTGCGATGGTTGCGACCCTTAATAAAGTTCCTACACACGAGATAGTTGTCAAAGCGCTCACAGCTCTTCGCAATATGGAACACCGCGGTGCATCAGGTGCCGAGCCCGATAGTGGCGACGGTGCTGGCATATTGATCCGTGTTCCAGATGCTTACTTTCAAGCTGTTGTTGATTTTAAACTTCCAGCAGCAGATTCATATGCAACAGGTATTGCTTTTGTGGCTAAAGGGGCCGATGTTAGGAGCGATATTGCACAATTGGCTGAACAAGAAGGGCTAGTAGTTCTTGGTTGGCGAGAAGTTCCTATCAACTCAACCTCTCTTGGTAAGACCGCCCTTTCGGTAATGCCAGATTTTCACCAACTATTTATCGCAGGCAAGAATGGCGAAACCGGTATTGCCTTAGATCGCTTGGCATTTTGTTTACGCAAGCGAGCTGAGCACGCTCTTGATCTGTACTTCCCATCATTGTCATCACAAACAATTGTCTACAAGGGGATGCTCACAACCGGACAACTTGAAGAGTTCTTCCCAGAACTATCAGATGAGCGCGTAGTTTCACCACTTGCCCTAGTTCACTCACGTTTTTCTACCAACACATTTCCTTCTTGGCCACTTGCACACCCTTATCGTTTTATTGCACACAACGGTGAAATCAATACCGTTAAGGGAAATCGCAATTGGATGCGCGCTCGCGAATCATTACTTGCCAGTGATGTAATTCCGGGAGACCTAAAAAGATTATTCCCAATCGTTGAAATGTCAGGATCAGATTCAGCATCCTTTGATGAAGTGCTAGAGCTTTTGTATTTAGGCGGAAGGTCTTTACCTCACGCAGTCTTGATGATGATTCCTGAAGCATGGGAGAACCATGCAACCATGCCTCAGAATCGGCGTGATTTCTATGCATTCCATGCATCGATGATGGAGCCATGGGATGGGCCAGCATGTGTGACATTTACTGATGGTCACCAAGTGGGAGCAGTACTAGATCGAAATGGACTTCGTCCTTCACGCTTTTGGGTTACAAAAGATGGACTTGTTGTTCTTGCTTCAGAGGTTGGCGTGCTTGATATTCCGGCTGAAAACATTGAACGCAAGGGTCGCCTGCAACCAGGAAAAATGTTCTTGGTAGATATCGAACAGGGCCGAATCATTGAAGATGGCGAAATTAAGGATGAACTAGCAAATGCAGCGCCATATAAGGAATGGTTACACGCTGGCTTGGTAAAGCTCAGCGATCTTCCATCACGCGAGCACATTGTTTATCCCCATTCATCTGTTGTTCGACGTCAGCGGGCCTTTGGATACACAGAAGAAGAGCTTCGCATCCTTGTTACACCAATGGCTAAGAACGGCATGGAAGCACTGGGTTCAATGGGCACAGATACTCCGATTGCTGCCCTCTCTGACAAGCCACGATTAATCTTTGACTATTTCTCACAACTATTTGCTCAGGTAACAAATCCACCACTAGATGCAATCCGTGAAGAGTTAGTAACAAGTCTTGGAACTTCAATGGGACCTGAACATAATTTGTTGGATCCAGGTCCAACTAGTTGTCGCCAAATCTCTTTGGCATTTCCTGTGATTGATAACGATGAACTTGCAAAGATTATTCACGTTAATGCCGATGATGATTACCCAGGCTTGAGTGCACATGTGGTTCGTGGTTTATTTAGTATTGCCGACGGCGGAGACTCATTACGTGAACGATTAAATGAAATTAAGGCAGAAGTATCACAAGCAATCAACGATGGCGCACGCTTAATCGTGTTATCTGATCGTGATGGGGATGCTGAAAACGCACCAATTCCATCACTACTTCTTACTTCAGCTGTTCATCACCATTTAATTCGTGAAAAGACTCGTACCAAGGTTGGACTAGTTGTTGAAGCCGGTGATGTGCGAGAGGTTCATCATGTTGCACTTTTGATTGGTTACGGAGCGGCATGTGTTAATCCATACCTTGCAATGGAGTCTGCTGAAGATTTAGTTCTACAAGGCGTCATCACTGGAATTACTCCAGAAAAGGCAGTTAAGAATCTGATTAAGAGCCTTGGTAAGGGCGTATTGAAAGTCATGTCCAAGATGGGTATCAGCACAATTGCTTCTTACACAGGAGCTCAAGTTTTCGAAGCAATTGGATTGTCACAAGAAGTTGTAGATGAATACTTTGTTGGAACGACATCGCGTCTTGGTGGTGTTTCACTGGACACAATCGCGCAAGAAACAATTGCGCGCCACCACGTTGCATATCCACCTGGGGGAGAAGTACCTGGCACTAAGCGCCTTCCAATAGGCGGGGAGTACCAGTGGCGCCGTGAAGGTGAACCACACCTATTTGACCCAGAAACAGTATTTACTTTGCAGCACTCAACTCGCAACAAGCGTTATGACATCTTCAAGCGTTATACAGATCGCGTCAATGAGCAGAGTACGCGGTTAATGACACTTCGCGGGTTATTCCAGTTTAAAGAAGGTGTGAATGCGCCGATCTCAATTGATGAAGTTGAATCCGCACGAGAGATTATCAAGCGCTTTTCGACAGGTGCGATGTCATATGGATCTGTTTCTGCCGAAGTACATGAAACATTAGCGATTGCAATGAATCGCCTTGGTGGAAAATCAAACACAGGCGAAGGCGGAGAAGAGCCAGAGCGTTATCTGCCCATGGCAAATGGAGATTCAAAGCGATCTGCGATCAAGCAGGTTGCCTCTGGACGTTTTGGTGTTAATAGCAATTACTTAGTCAATAGCGATGATATTCAAATCAAAATTGCACAAGGTGCCAAGCCTGGTGAAGGTGGGCAGCTACCTGGTAACAAGGTCTATCCATGGATTGCTAAAGCGCGTTACTCAACACCAGGTGTTGGCTTAATTTCGCCACCGCCACACCACGATATTTATTCAATTGAAGATCTAGCCCAGTTAATTCATGATCTAAAAAATGCCAATAAGAACGCTCGTGTTCATGTGAAGTTGGTAGCAGAAGTTGGTGTTGGAACAGTTGCAGCTGGTGTTTCTAAGGCACATGCAGATGTTGTTTTGATTTCAGGCCATGATGGTGGAACAGGTGCGTCACCTCTGACATCTTTAAAGCATGCTGGCGCTCCATGGGAGTTGGGACTGGCTGAAACTCAACAGACATTGCTGCTCAATGGACTTCGTGATCGAATTGTTGTTCAGACAGATGGCCAATTAAAAACTGGACGAGATGTTGTTATCGCAGCATTGCTAGGTGCTGAGGAGTTTGGTTTTGCTACAGCTCCACTAGTTGTTTCCGGTTGCATCATGATGCGCGTGTGTCATTTAGATACCTGTCCTGTTGGCGTTGCAACCCAAAACCCTGAACTTCGCAAGAACTTCACCGGTAAGCCTGAATTTGTTGAAACTTTCTTTGAATACATTGCAGAGGAAGTACGAGAAATTCTGGCACAGTTGGGATTTCGCACACTTCTTGAAGCTGTCGGACATGTCGAATTTCTTGACACCCGAAAGGCAGTTGATCACTGGAAGGCGGCAGGGCTAAATCTTGAACCACTATTGGTTCGTCCAGATGTTGATGGCCCATTGCACAACACCATCAAGCAAGATCATGGCTTAGATGCCGCACTTGATAACACCTTGATTAAACTTTCAGAGGCAGCACTTTCAAAGCGTGAAGCGGTCAGAATTGATATGCCAGTCCGAAATGTTAATCGCACAGTGGGAACGATGTTGGGTGCTGAGATAACCCGCAAATTTGGCGCTGAAGGTCTTCCAGAAGGAACTATCGATGTGACATTACATGGATCTGCCGGGCAATCACTTGGTGCTTTTATTCCGAAGGGTTTAACAATTCGTTTGTATGGAGATTCAAATGATTATGTTGGTAAGGGTATTTCTGGGGGACGAGTAATTGTTCGCCCAGATGAAAAGGCTTCATTTAAGTCCCAGGACAACGTTATTGCTGGAAATGTCATTGGTTATGGTGCGACTGCGGGAGAAATCTTTATTCGTGGTGTAGTTGGAGAACGATTCTGTGTTCGAAATTCAGGTGCTCTAGCAATCGTTGAAGGCATTGGTGATCATGGTTGTGAATACATGACAGGTGGAACAGTTGTAGTTCTTGGGCGCACAGGTCGCAATATTGCCGCAGGTATGTCTGGTGGACGTGCTTTTGTTCTAGATCTTGATGTTGCAAATATAAATGCTGAGATGGTTGATGTGCTGGCAGTTCCGGAAGATCAGAAAGAGATTCTTAAAGCGCATATTTCCTCTTACTACGCCGAAACTGGATCAGAGATTGCTTCAGCGTTGTTGAAGGATTGGGACAAGAGTGTTGCTCGAATTTCCTTGATCATGCCTCGTGATTATGCGCGCGTACTTGCTGCGATGGAAAAGGCAGTTCGCGAAGGATTACCAGCAGATGCACTAGTGATGGAGGTTGCAGCTAATGGCTGATCCAAAGGGATTTATGACAACTCCTAGAGAGACACCTACTCGCAGACCGGTAGATGTGCGCATTCAAGATTGGCGCGAAGTATATGAACCGCAAAGTTTTGAGCACTTACAAAAGCAAGCTGGTCGTTGCATGGATTGCGGCATACCTTTCTGCCACAACGGATGTCCTCTGGGAAACTTGATTCCAGAGTGGAATGACTTGATTTGGCGTGGGGATAAAGAGGAAGCAATTGATCGCTTGCACGCGACCAACAACTTTCCTGAGTTCACAGGTCGCCTGTGTCCAGCACCGTGTGAGACAGCATGTGTAGTTGCCATTAACCGTGATGCTGTAACTATTAAGCAAGTTGAACTTCGCACAATCGAAGAAGCATTTGATGCCGGCAATGTGAAGCCTTTAGCCCCTGATCGCTTAACTGGTAAGACCGTTGCCGTCATTGGTTCAGGACCTGCTGGCCTTGCTGCAGCGCAGCAACTCACCCGTGCGGGGCACACAGTTGCTGTTTATGATCGCGCAGACAAAATCGGGGGATTGCTTCGCTATGGCATCCCTGAATTTAAAATGGAAAAGCACATTCTTGATCGTCGCCTCGAGCAAATGGAAAAAGAGGGAACTCGTTTTCGTCCAGGTGTTGATGTTGGCACTGAATTAACTGGTTCTGATCTTCGCAAGAAGTATGACGCCATTGTTTTGGCAGTAGGTGCAACACAGTGGAGAGATCTTCCAATAAGGGGCCGTCATTACAAAGGAATTTACCAAGCAATGGAGTTCTTGCCATGGGGCAACAAGCAAGCATTAGGTGAGATTGAAAATCCTGAGATCAATGTTGCAGGTAAGCATGTTGTCATTCTTGGTGGTGGCGACACAGGAGCAGATTGTTTAGGAACTTCTATTCGTCAAGGTGCAGCAAGTATCACTCAACTTGAAATTATGCCTAGACCAACCGAAGAGCGTCCAACAGGACAACCTTGGCCAACGTATCCAATGATTTATCGTGTTTCTAGTGCGCATGAGGAAAATGACAACCGTGTTTTTGCAGTTAGCACTGAAGAGTTCTTGGGCGACGAAAAAGGAAATCTTTGCGCAATCAAAATTGTAGAAACTGAGTTCAAAGATGGAAAGTTCGCACCTGTTGCCGGATCAGAAAAAGAAATTAAGTGCGACTTCGTCTTCTTAGCAATGGGTTTCACAGGCCCAGAAAAGTCGCCATTGTTGACGCAACTGGAAGTTGAGTTGGATGAGCGCGGCATGATTAAGCGAGATAAAGATTTCCAATCAACAGAAGAAGGTGTATTTGTTGCTGGGGATGCTGGACGAGGTCAATCATTGATCGTGTGGGCTATTGCTGAAGGGCGAAGTGCAGCTGCTGCAGTTGATAGATATCTCACTGGTCGCACACAACTTCCGGTGCCGATAGCGCCAACTGACCGCCCACTAATGGTTTAAGGTTGTCACATGCGTAGAGCCAAGATTGTTTGCACGATGGGTCCAGCCGTTGAATCTCCCGAGAAGGTTAAGGAGCTCATCCAAGCGGGGATGAATATGGCTCGTTTAAACCTTTCACACGGGGGTTATGAGGAGCATCAAACTCGTCTAGATCGCGTACGCGCTGCTGCAAAGGAGGCAGGAACACCTGTTGCAATCCTTGTTGACCTTCAAGGTCCAAAGATTCGCCTTGCGCGGTTTGCCAATGGTCCACATGAGTTAGAGCGTGGAGATATTTTTACAATCACAATTGATGATGTTGAAGGAACTAAGGATCGAGTAGGAACCACATACAAAGGTTTACCAGGAGATTGCAAACCCGGAGATCGCATCCTAATTGATGACGGAAAAGTAACTGTGGAAGTGGTCGAAGTTAAAGGCAACGATGTGGTTACAAAGGTTATCCAGCCAGGAGTCGTGAGCAATAACAAGGGTATTAACCTTCCAGGTGTTGCTGTATCTGTTCCAGCTCTTTCTGAAAAAGATAAAGAAGATCTGCGTTGGGGAATGAAAGCTGGTGCAGATTTTATTGCACTTTCCTTTGTTAGAAACGCTGCTGACATTAAAGATGTCCACGCAATCATGGATGAAATTGGTTTTCGCATTCCGGTAATTGCAAAAATTGAAAAGCCACAAGCGGTCGATAATCTAGAAGAAATTGTCGCAGCCTTTGATGGCATCATGGTCGCCCGTGGCGATCTTGGCGTAGAAATGCCAATTGAAGAAGTGCCACTAGTCCAAAAGCGCTGTATTGAATTAGCCCGTGAGGCTGCAAAACCTGTCATTGTTGCAACCCAAATGTTGGATTCAATGATTACAAACTCTTCACCGACTCGCGCTGAAGCCACAGACTGTGCAAACGCAGTACTAGATGGCGCAGATGCATTGATGCTTTCTGGTGAAACATCTGTGGGCGCTTTTGCAATCGAAACGGTCGCAACGATGGCTCGCATAATTGCCCGCACCGAAGAAGGTGGCTTTGAAATGATTCGCGCGTTGCGAACAACCCCCAAGACAAAGGGTGGCGCTATTACTCGTGCAGCAGCAGAGGTAGGCGCAATTGTTGGCGCTAAGTACTTGGTGACCTTCACACAATCAGGGGACTCTGCTCGCAGAATGGCGCGTCTGCGTTCACCCATTCCTATTGTTGCTTTCACGCCAGAAGTTGGAACATATAACCGTCTTGCCTTGTCGTGGGGAGTTGAACCAGAGGTAACCCCAATGGTTAAGCACACCGATGAGATGGTCAAGCAGGCCGATACTTTGTTAATTGAATCTGGCCGCGCTCATATCGGCGAAAATGTAGTCATCGTCGCGGGATCTCCTCCAGGGATTCCTGGATCAACGAACGCGATGCGTGTTCACGTTGTGGGAGATGCAGTTGGTGGAGTGGTAGCGGCATACCGCTAAGATTGCCCCATTAAATGCCTCGGTACTCCAACGGTAGAGAGGGCAGTCTCAAACACTGCATAGTGTCGGTTCGAATCCGACTCGGGGCACTCTAGAAGTACTTATCGAAAGGATTACTTGAACATGAGCGTTCGAATCCTTGTGGCAGAAGATGAAGCATTAATTCGTATGGACCTTGTTGAAATGTTGCAAGGGGCTGGGTATGAAGTTGTTGCTCAAGCTACAAATGGCCAAGAGGCAATCGAACTAGCAAATGAACACAAACCTGATCTTGCGATTCTTGATGTGAAAATGCCAGTCCTTGATGGAATTTCTGCAGCAGAGAAGATAATTGAAATTGCACCTGTTTTAATGTTGACCGCTTTCTCTCAAAAAGAGCTGGTTGATCGTGCACGTGATGCAGGTGTGATGGCATATGTCGTAAAGCCATTTACAATCGGGGATTTGATGCCGGCTATTGAAATTGCAATCAGTAGGCATCTGCAAATGAAGTCGCTGGCGGCTGAAGTTGCAGATCTCCATGATCGACTAGAAACGCGCAAATTGATTGATCGAGCAAAGGGTATTTTGATGAAAGCTCTGAATCTTTCAGAGCCAGAGGCCTTTTCCTGGATTCAAAGAGCAGCCATGGATCGCAGGCTTTCCATGAAGGATGTAGCCGAGGCGGTAATCAACCCCAATGCGGTGCCCGATAAGTAGTCTTCAAGATCGTCTCAATAGTTGATATTTACATCCCAAAAATAACGATAATGAAATAATTTACGCACGATTTACCCTTGTCTAATACTCACCCCTAGCATTACTCTTTCGGTCTCCCTGTCCCGGGATGGATTTACAACAGGAAGGAACACAATGAAGAAGATTCAAGTTGGCGTCATTGCCGCTCTTGCTCTTGTTCTGAGCTTTACCTTGAGCGCATGTGGTGGCGGTTCAGACACCATCAAGATTGCATTCCAAGGTCCACTTAGCGGTGGCGAAGCTCAAACAGGAATTGACGAGCAAAATGCTGTTAAGTTCGCAATCGAACTGTACAACGCAACAAACCCAGATAAGTTAATTGAACTAGTTTCAGCTGATGATCAGGGCGATGGAACTGTAGCTGCAAGCGTTGCTCCAGGAATTGCAAACGATGAAAGTATCGTTGCAGTTGTTGGACCTGCTTACTCAGGTGCAACGATCGCATCACTTCCTTATTACAAGGAAGCTGGAATGCCGATGATCTCTCCATCAGCGACAAAGGTTTCACTAACAGATCCATCAGTTGCAGGTGAATTTGGTGGTCCAGTATTCCACCGTATTCCAGCAACAGATAAGGTCCAAGGACCAGCACTAGGAAAGCTTGCTGTAAGTGGCGTAGCTTCACCTAAGGTGTTTGTTGTTGACGATCAGACCGCTTACTCAGTTGGTCTAGTTGAATACCTATTACCTTCACTTCCTAAGGCTTCACTTGTAGGTACGGATAGCACAAAGAATGACACCGCAGACTTTGCTCCAACAGTTGCAAAGATCAAGGCTAAGGGTGCAAACGTTGTTATCTACACTGGTTACTATTCACAAGCAGCTGTATTTGTTAAGCAGCTACGTGATGGTGGATACAAGGGCATCTTTGCAGGCGGCGACGGAGTTCTTAACTCTGAGTTTGCTGTTCTAGCGGGAGCCGCTGCAGAAGGCGCACGCCTAACTGGAGCAACTGTTCCACTTGGAGAACTTTCAGCTGATTTGGCTGCTAAGTTCAAGGAGTCACAAGGCGTTGAGCCAGGTGTTTATGCAGCTGAGTCATTTGATGCAGCTAACATCATCATCGAAGCAATCAAGGCCGGAAACACAACTCGTGCAACAATCCTTGCTTACATCAAGACCGTCAAGTACGTCGGTGTTGGTGGAGAGACAATTTCATTTGATGCAAACGGAGATTCAACTCTCGGTTTCATCAATGGCTTTGAAGTCAAGGCTGGCAAGGTTGTTAGCACTGGAGCTGTAAAGTAATAAAAAATCACGTATTTCGTGAAAAGTAAGACTGTTAAGGTGAGTACCTCAGGAGCATTAAGTTCCTGAGGTACTCACTACATTCAAGATCTATGTATAGCTCGGCGAGAGGGCAGAATGTTTTCAACTTTGATTGATCAGTTTTGGTCACTAACTCTCTCGGGTGTCGCATTGGGCTTTATCTATGTCTTAATCTCTCTTGGTTACACAATGGTTTACGGCGTTCTTCGCATGATTAATTTTGCGAACTCTGAGATCTTTATGTTTGGCACTTTTGCAACAATTATTATTTCTCGAGATTTTCTTGGCAACGTTGATGGCACTAAATCGCTTCCGTTGCCGAAACTGATTTTAACTATTTCTCTGTGCCTGATTGGATCGATGATTGTTTCCGGTCTGGTAGCGATTTTTGTCGAACTCGTGGCTTATCGCAGACTGCGTGCCCGCGGAACAAACAAATTAGCAACACTTATTTCTGCTATAGGAATTTCAATCGTTCTCAGTGAGTTTATGCGCATCATCACTAACTCGCGCCCAACCCTAAATCCACGTGTTTTAGAGAAGAAGTCTCTATTTGAAATTGCTGGCGCAAGTTTTAGATTGGACACGGTACTCACGATTGTTTTCGCTGCGGTCCTTTTTGTAGTCCTTGATCGCTTTGTAAAGTTCAGCAGATTAGGACGAGCAATCCGAGCAGTTTCTATGAATGAGGATGCAGCAAAATTAATGGGAGTCGATCTTAATAAGGTTATTTCAGCGACCTTCTTGATTGGTGGAATGATGTCAGGGGCTGCTGCGTACTTCTACACACTCACATATGAAAATACTAAGTTCAATGTTGGCTTTACTTTAGGTCTAGCTGCCTTTACAGCGGCTGTTATTGGTGGCATCGGAAACATCCGAGGTGCATTCTTTGGTGGACTTTCACTTGGGTTGGTTGAGGTCTATGCATCCTCGATTTTAGGAACTGAATGGAAGTCGGTGACTGTGTTTGTTATTTTGGTTCTCGTCTTGGTGCTCAAACCGAGTGGAATCTTTGGCGAAGCCGTCCAGCAGACGAGGGCATAGGTTATGAAACTCAAAAAAACATTTCGTGAGGGTAATTTGCGCGATTGGGGCGCTTCTTATTGGGAAAAGTCATCGCCAACAAAGCGAAAGGCCATCGCTACCTCCTTTATCGGATTAGCTGCACTTGCTCCCTTCATGGGATTTGGACTCCTTGATACCCCTGTTAGTGATTACGGCGCAGTTCTTGTCTATCCAGTTGGCATGTTCATCTTGATGGCTTTGGGTTTGAACATTGTTGTTGGAAAGAGTGGTTTACTTGATCTGGGATATGTTGCATTCTTTGCAATAGGTGCGTACACGATGGCCATACTTGGAACACGAACCTCCCTAAATACATGGCAGATCATGCCTATCGGAATTGCACTCGCGATGCTCGCAGGATTAATTCTTGGTTTGCCGGCGTTGCGATTGCGCGGAGATTACCTCGCAATTGTCACCTTGGGATTTGGTGAAATTGTTCGCATCTCGGCTCTAAACACACGTGAAATTGGTGGACCTAACGGAATCGCAAATGTTCCGGTTCCACCCTCTATTGGGCCAATAAAATTCTCACTCAATGATCAGAAGGCATTTTTCTGGGTTGTACTGATCATGATTCTTCTGACGATTTGGATGATTCGGCGACTTTCAGTTCGACGTGCGGGTAGAGCATGGGAAGCTATTCGCCAAGATGAAGATGTAGCAGAACTGATGGGTGTTTACACACTCAAGTACAAGTTGTGGTCATTTTCAATTGGCGCTGCCGTCGGCGGGGCAGCCGGCGTTCTCTATGCTTCAAAGACTTTATTCATCGCTCCTGAAATGTTCACACTCAATGTTTCTATTCTCATTTTGGCATGTGTAGTTTTCGGCGGAATGGGAAATATCTGGGGCGTAGTCCTAGGTGCCTCAATATTGGCTTATCTGCCTGAGCGCATCCGATTTATTTCAGATGCTCGCTTGCTTGTCTTTGGATTAGCATTAGTTATCACTATGAATTTCCGTCCGGATGGCCTTCTTCCACGCAAGAAGCGTGAAAAGGCGATTGTGAAATCGGCGGTTGGTGACAAAAAGTGATGACTAGCATATTACTTGTTTATTTAGTTATGGCTGCTGCAATATCTGTACTAGCCATCCAAGAGGATCGCGTTCAAAAAAGTTTTATATGGCAGGGCAACAGCGGTGAAGACGGTTCTAGAAAAGTTCTCTTGGAGCTTCAGGATTTAACGATCAAGTTCGGAGGAGTCACTGCCCTTAATGCAGTAAATCTTAAGATTTATCAGGGTGAAATTCTCGCTCTAATTGGCCCCAATGGAGCGGGCAAGACAACGGTGTTTAACGTTGTTACCGGTGTTTACCGAGCAACTTCAGGTCAAGTGTTGTTAAATGGACAATCACTGAGCGGCATGAAACGACATCACATCACAAAGATTGGAATCGCTAGAACCTTTCAAAATATTCGCCTCTTTGGAGATATGACCGCTTTAGAAAATGTCATTACGGCAACAGATGTTCACAAAAAATCTGGCCTTTTGGGTGGATTGTTCGGCATGCCACGTGCACGCCGCGAAGAAAAAGCAGGACGTGCTAAAGCACATGAAATTCTTGAATTCATTGGGATTGATGAGTACTCCGACCGGTTAGCTCGCAATCTTCCATACGGTGTTCAACGCAGATTAGAGATAGCACGTGCTCTTGGTACTAATCCTCAATTGATTTTGCTAGATGAACCGGCGGCAGGGTTTAATCCTGCTGAAAAAGTTGAATTGGCAAAAACCATTACGAGAATTAGAGATGCTGGCTATACAGTGCTTTTGATTGAGCATGACATGTCACTTATTATGGGAATCTCAGATCGAGTTGCGGTGTTGGATTTTGGTCAGAAAATCGCCGATGATCTGCCGTCAGTTGTTCAAAACGATAAGCGTGTAGTTGAAGCGTATTTAGGAGTGCCAGCCGATGCGTCTTGAAATCAAAGATTTAAGAGTCCACTACGGAAAGATCGAAGCTATTAAGGGCGTCTCTGTTGTGGTCAATCAGGGAGAAATTGTTACTTTAATTGGCGCTAATGGCGCAGGCAAGACAACGATGTTAAAGACAATCTCTGGCTTGCGTCCTGTTTCGAGTGGTCAAATTCTTTTTGACGGAGAAGATATCTCCAAGGTTCCAGCACACAAGCGAGTCGATCTTGGACTCTCGCAGGCTCCAGAAGGCCGTGGCATCTTTCCTGGAATGACTGTGTTGGAAAATTTAGAGATGGGTAAGTACAACCGCAAAAATCGCAAAGCTGAACTTCCTGAGGATTTGGAAATGGTCTATCACCTATTTCCACGATTAAAGGAACGTACTTCCCAAGCTGGTGGAACACTTTCTGGAGGAGAGCAGCAGATGCTTTCCATCGGCCGTGCGCTAATGGCCCGTCCTAAGGTCCTCTTGCTAGATGAGCCTTCTATGGGGCTTGCTCCACAGATGATCGCTAATATTTTCAGAATCATTACTGAAATTAATAAGCAGGGTGTGACAATTTTGTTAGTTGAACAAAACGCACAACAAGCGTTACAACGAGCTCATCGCGCTTATGTTTTAGAAATCGGCAAGGTAGTTAAAGAGGCTAAAGCCTCTGACCTTCTCAATGACCCAGCTGTGCGCGCTGCATACCTTGGAACTGGCGCTCACTAATCTTTAGCGTTCAGCGAGAATCATGCAAGTGATTCTCGCAGTGCAGGTGCGTTGCCCATCTTGATTTGTAATCACAATATCCCAACAGCACAAAGTCTTTCCGATTGAAACAGCTGTTGCTACACCCGTAACAATGCCTGTTCCTGTGGCTTTGTGGTGAGTGGCGTTGATATCAATCCCAACAATTCTGCGATGTGCTCCTGCATTTAGTTGCGTGCCAATTGAACCAAGGCTCTCTGCCAAAACAACACTTGCTCCGCCATGCAAGATTCCCATGGGTTGAGTGTTACCTTCGACAGGCATTGTTCCAACAAGGCGGGTAAGGGAAGCTTCGGTAATTTCAATGCCCATCTTTGCATCAAGGGCACCACTTCCACGTTCACGAATAAATGAAAGATAATCCGGTTCTGTCATGGCTGGAGTCTAATGGGCACTCTACGATGCATCCATGACCAAACGCCTATTGCTTATCGATGGGCACTCCATGGCATATCGTGCATTTTTTGCCTTACCTGCGGAGAATTTCACCACAGCCCAAGGCCAACACACCAACGCTATTTATGGCTTCGCAACCATGTTGTTATCCCTGCTGTCTACCGAAAAACCAACTCACGTGGCAGTTGCCTTTGATGTCTCTCGGAAAACCTTTAGATCTGAGATTTTTCCTGAATACAAAGCTAACCGGGCAAAAACTCCGGATGAATTTAGATCCCAGATGTCCTACCTGCATGAGCTCGTAAGCGCATTTGGTATCACAACATTTGAAGTCGAAGGCTTTGAAGCAGATGACATCATTGCAACAATTGCAAAACAAGCAGAACGTGAAAACGCGGAAGTATTTATCTGTACTGGAGATCGCGATTCATTCCAGTTGGTCAATGAAAAGACAACTGTGCTTTATCCAAAGCGAGGTGTGAGCGATCTAGTTCGCATGACGCCTGAGGCGGTCCAAGAAAAATACGGAATGAGTCCTGAGCAGTATCCAGACTTTGCCGCTCTTCGCGGAGACCCCAGTGACAATCTTCCATCTGTTCCTGGTGTTGGTGAAAAGACTGCGGCTAAGTGGGTTGTCGAGTATGGCTCTCTCCATGAACTAATAGCTAACATTGATAAGTTGGGTGGCAAAGTTGGTCAATCTCTGCGAGATTCAATTAACGATGTGATTCGAAATCGTGAATTGACGCAATTAGTTGCCAATGTTCCTTTGGATCTAAGTATTGATGCACTTGCTTGGAGTGGTGTTGATGAGAACCTAACCAACCCACTTTTTGAAAAATTGGAGTTTAAAACGCTCAAGGATCGGATGAAGCCGATCTTGCTGAAGGGGAGCGCGAAAGCGTCCGAACCTGAGTTTGAGTTGTTTGCTACAGAGATCGCAGAAGGTGTTTTAACACCCGAAGAAGCATCGGCAAAGATTTCGCAGCACTCTGGTGATATTGCCATTGCCTTTCAATTAGTTGAAGAGAAACTGCACCGTTATGCGATCGCATTAACGCCTGAAGATGTTTTCTTAGTTCACGGATCAACAATGGGGGATTGGGCACAGGATTCAAAGGTTTCAAAAATTGCTCATGATGCAAAATCATTAGCGCGGACCAATGGCTTAGCTGGTATTTCCTTTGACACATCTTTGGCCGCATACCTTGTTAACCCAGGGGTCAGGAGCCAAGAGTTGAAAGATATTCAAGAACGCTGGGGGGATGGATCAGCAATAAATCAATCGACGCCCGAGCAAGAACTACTCTCGTCGGCACGTGCCTTGTTCACACTTAGGGATTCGCTGACGCGCGAATTAAGAGAGCGAAATCTCTGGGAACTCTTTACCTCCATGGAATTACCCGTAGCAAATCTTTTGGCACGAATGGAATCCATTGGAATCGCTGTTAACAAGAAGGGCCTAGATGAACTGGCAGCATTTTTTGAAGGAGAAGTCGCTCGTGAGACCAAAGCAGCCCATGATTCCGTAGGGCATGAATTCAATGTTGCTTCACCGAAGCAATTACAAGTTGTTTTGTTTGATGAGTTGAAGCTTCCTAAGACAAAGAAGATAAAAACGGGATACACAACAGATGCCGAAAGCCTTGATTGGTTGCATCAAAAGAGTGGTCATCCATTACTGACTTCACTGTTGCGCATTCGCGAGACAAAGAAATTAGGAACAACAGTTGAAGGATTAATAGCAGAAATTGCTAAGGATGGCCGTATTCATACCCATTTCCAGCAGACAGTTGCAGCAACTGGTCGACTTTCATCTACTGGCCCGAATCTTCAAAATATTCCAGTGCGTACTGAAGAAGGTAGAAAGATTCGTAATTGCTTCACTGTTGGTAAAGGGTATGTTGCTCTTTTAACAGCTGATTACAGTCAGATTGAAATGCGCATCATGGCTCACTTGTCACATGATGAAAAGCTATTGGCTGCCTTTGCATCAGGTGAAGATCTACACGCCACAGTTGCGGGGTTAGTCTTTGGAGTGAAGGCATCTGAAGTAGATCCAGAAATGCGTCGCCAGATGAAGGCGATGTCATATGGACTTGCATACGGACTTTCTTCTTACGGATTATCTGCTCAACTAGATATTTCCCCACCAGCAGCTCAACAATTAATGGACACATATTTCGAGCGATTTGGCGGAATTCGCGATTATTTAAAGGTCGTTGTTGAAGAAGCACGGAAGGTTGGCTATACCGAAACGATTATGGGGCGGCGCAGGTACTTACCTGATTTAATGCATGACAATCGTCAACGTCGAGAAATTGCAGAGCGCATGGCACTTAATGCTCCAATTCAGGGGTCTGCGGCGGACATAATCAAAATGGCAATGCTCAATGTTCAGTCAGCAATTGAAAGAGAAAATCTCAATTCACGATTACTTCTGCAGATTCACGATGAGTTGATTCTTGAAGTTGTTGCAGGCGAAGAGGGAAAGATCGTTGAGTTGGTTAAGCGCGAAATGGGCGCGGCCTACCCTCTAAAAGCGCCATTAGATGTCAACGCTGGTTTAGGTCTTACCTGGCATGAAGCGGCGCACTAACTATTTAACTTCGTTAGAAATATCTTTCATAGCTTGAAGATCTTCTTCCTCTGTTGGAATGTCATTTGCTGCGCTGAGTCTTGCTTTTCCAATTGTAAGAATAACTAAGCCTATGAAAATCATGATCGGCAGCATGGCTAAACCAACGCGAGGATCAAAGGCTTCGGAAACAACTCCACCAACGGCTGCGCCTATCGCCATGAAAGAACCTTCAACACTCCAAATCCAACCAAGGGATGCGGTTTGTGAACCTTTAGGTCTTACAGCTTCAAGAACTTCAAAGTAAAAAACTTGAACCGCGCCACCAAAAAATCCAATAGAGGCTCCAACAAGTGCCATGGTCCAGTCAGGATGGGTGAAGGCGACAGGAATGCAGGCGATTAACCACAATGCATATGCTCGTCGTAGAGCCAGAAGTGGTGGCAATCTCTTTGACACTAAACCACCCAGCAGACCACCTATAACTGTTGCGATTCCAAAAGCTGCAAAGATCCATGCGACTCTATATTGAACGTTTTCTTGTGTTGCATAGGCAGGAATTGCAACATCGAATACTCCCCAACCAAAACCAATGAAGCAACCTTCAAACATCAAAAGTTGGATGGCTCGATCTCGCCACAGTTTTTGCTGACCTGACTGCTTTTTTTCTGGTATCCAATCGCGAGACGCGGGAGTGAGTGAAAGCGCTATTCCACCTGTAAGCATCAATGCAGATACCGTTCCCAAAGCAAAACTGGGGTGAGAAGATAAGGAGAGTGCAGTGATAACGACTGGGCCAATTACAGAAGTTGTACTCATCATCGAAGAATCAAATGCATATGCAGTTCTCAAATATGAACCTGGAACGATGTCCTTCCATAATGGTCGAACAGATAAGTTAATTGGGGGAGCGGTGATACCCAAAACAAAGGCAGTGATTAAAATTGATTCTCTGGTCTCCATGGTGTTGAGAAGTAAAATCAAACCGGCATACATGGGTACCAAAATACGAATGGGCCACTTTTGGCCGAATTTATCTATTACCGAACCTCGAAGGCCCGCAGTTAAAGAGCCAGCCAAGGAGTTCAAGCCGATAGCAAAACCAGCAATAGCTATAGAGTCTGTTTCTTGCTCTGCTTTAAAAAAGATGCCCAGACCGATCATGCCGTAGGCCAGTCGCGCTGGAAATGCACTAATGCCGAGCCGAATGACCTGGGGGAAAGCCATAAGCTCGCTATATCTATTCATAACGTTTGTAATTGTATCTTTCACGCTGAAGAAAGTAAGCGGATTTGCCCTTGTGAGCGTAGAAACCCTACTCTTGCCCTTCAGCCGCGAAAGCGGGAACTACTACTTTCTATCCCTACGGAGCACAATTGTCTACACCACAAATTGCAGTAAATGACATCGGATCAGCTGAAGATTTTCTAGCAGCAATCGAAGGCACGATCAGAAATTTCAATGATGGCGACCTAGTATCAGGTGCTGTTGTTCAAGTTGGACGCGACGAAGTACTTGTCGATATCGGATACAAGACAGAAGGCGTGATTCCTGCTCGCGAACTTTCAATTCGCCACGATGCAGATCCAAACTCAATCGTTAAAGTCGGTGAGATTATTGAAGCTCTCGTTCTTCAGAAAGAAGACAAAGAGGGTCGTTTGATTCTTTCCAAGAAGCGCGCACAGTACGAACGCGCATGGGGAGACATCGAAGGAAAGAAAGAGCGTGACGAAGTTGTCATCGGAACTGTCATTGAAGTTGTTAAGGGCGGTCTTATCGTGGACATCGGTCTGCGTGGCTTCCTTCCAGCATCACTTGTTGAAATGCGTCGCGTTCGCGATCTGACTCCATACATTGGCAAGCAGGTTGAAGCACGCATCATCGAACTCGATAAGAATCGCAACAACGTTGTTCTTTCACGTCGTGCATTCCTTGAGCAGACACAATCAGAATCACGCACAACATTCCTCAACCAGCTGCAAAAGGGCCAGGTTCGTTCAGGTGTTGTTTCATCAATTGTTAACTTTGGTGCATTCGTTGACCTTGGTGGCGTAGATGGTTTGGTTCACGTATCAGAGCTTTCATGGAAGCACATCGATCACCCAGGTGAAGTTGTTGAAGTTGGCGACGAGGTAACTGTTGAAGTTCTCGAAGTTGATTTTGAGCGTGAGCGTGTTTCACTTTCACTCAAGGCAACACAAGAAGATCCATGGCAGGCATTTGCTCGCACCCACACAATCAATCAGGTTGTTCCAGGTGTCGTGACAAAGCTTGTTCCATTCGGTGCATTTATTCGTGTTCATGAAGGCATTGAAGGCCTAGTTCACATTTCAGAGTTGGCAGAACGCCACGTTGAAATTCCAGAGCAGGTTGTTCAGGTTGATGATGAGCTGTTTGTAAAGATCATTGATATCGATCTAGAGCGTCGTCGTATTTCACTATCACTCAAGCAAGCTAATGAAGGACATGAGATTGAGATCGAAGCATTTGATCCAACTCAGTACGGAATGGCTGCTCGTTACGATGCAGAAGGAAACTTCATTTATCCTGAAGGTTTCGATGCTGACTCACAAGAGTGGAAGCCAGGATATGAAACACAGCGCGAGGAATGGGAAAAGCAATACGCCCAAGCGCAAGAGCGTTTCATGGCACACAAGAAGCAGAAGTCTGAAGCAAAGGTTGCAGACGCTGCAGCTACTCCAGCCGAAGGCGCAGAAGAAGTTGTTGCTGCCGAATAAGTAAAAAGACTCTACGGAAAAGGCCTCGCGTAACTGCGGGGTCTTTTTCATTCTCAGACTATTCTTTGAGCATGCGGGTTATCGGATTAACTGGAGGCATCGGTTGCGGCAAGTCACTTGTTGCGCAGTACTTTGCCGAACTCGGTGCACTGGTGATCGAAGCGGACCAATTAGCACGAGCAGCAATTGAACGCGGATCAGATGGCTTTGATGAAGTTGTCACTCTTTTTGGTGATTCGATTCTAAAAGATGGAAACATTGATCGTAGAGCTTTGGGTGATTTGATATTTAAAGATCCAGTAGCCAAGAAACAGTTAGAAAACATCATTCATCCCTTTGTTCGCAGAGAGTTCGAAGAAGCCGTTGCATCCCTAAAAGGTGATCAAGTTCTTGTCTATGAGATTCCCTTACTGGTTGAGACAGGAGCACAAGAAAGATTTGATGTTGTGATAACCGTTGAATCTGAAATGGAAAATCGTATTGCGCGTTTGCGGGGCAGGGGTATGCATATATCTGAAATTGAAGGCCGAGTAGCGGCTCAAACCACTCGCGAGCAACGCATAGAGGTTGCCGACTTCCTCATAGAAAATGATGGAAGTGAAGATGAGCTACTCCGCCAGGTCGAAAACATTTGGGATAGCCTCCACGATAATAAATAAGTAGGCTTAGCAAATGCGCCCAATATCTGATCTACAACGCAGAGTTGAGCCTTTTCAAGTAATTAGTGATTATGTGCCAGCTGGTGATCAGCCTGCTGCGATCGCAGAAATTACAAAGCGAATCAACGCTGGAGAAAAAGATGTTGTTTTGCTCGGTGCTACCGGCACAGGAAAGTCGGCAACAACTGCCTGGTTGATTGAACAGCTACAGCGTCCAACTTTGGTACTTGCACCAAATAAGACACTCGCGGCTCAATTGGCCAATGAGTTCCGCGAGTTATTGCCTAACAACGCGGTTGAATACTTTGTTTCTTACTACGACTATTACCAGCCAGAAGCATATGTGCCACAGACAGATACTTTTATTGAAAAGGATTCAAGTGTTAATGAAGAGGTAGAGCGCCTGCGTCACTCTGCCACTAACTCACTTTTGACCAGGCGAGATGTCATCGTTGTTGCAACCGTTTCCTGTATTTATGGACTGGGCACTCCACAGGAGTATGTGGATCGCATGGTGCGTTTGCGAGTTGGGGAAGAGATTGAGCGCAACGCACTTCTTCGAAGATTTGTTGATGTTCAATACAAACGCAACGACATGGCTTTTGAGCGAGGCACATTCCGTGTGCGCGGGGACACGATCGAAATCATTCCCATGTATGAAGAGCTTGCCATTCGTATCGAAATGTTTGGTGATGAGATTGAAAAGCTTTCTACGCTGCACCCACTGACTGGAGAGATAATCCGGGACGAGGAAGAGATCTTTATTTTCCCGGCAACGCACTATGCAGCAGGTCCAGAGACAATGAATCGTGCTATTGGCGATATCCACGATGAGCTTCAAGTTCAGTTAAACCTTTTTGAGAAGCAAGGTAAGTTGCTAGAAGCCCAAAGACTTCGGATGCGAACAACCTTTGATATTGAGATGATGGAGCAAATCGGATTTTGTAGTGGTATCGAAAACTATTCACGCCACCTAGATGATCGTGCTGCAGGATCTGCGCCACATTGCCTACTTGATTACTTCCCAGAAGATTTCTTGGTTGTTATCGATGAAAGTCACGTAACTGTTCCACAGCTGGGTGCAATGTTTGAAGGCGATGCTTCTCGCAAGCGAACACTGGTTGAACATGGATTCCGTTTGCCCAGCGCCTTGGATAATCGACCCTTGAAGTTTCCAGAGTTTGTTGAACGTACTGGCCAAATTCTTTATCTTTCAGCAACACCAGGTAAGTATGAGATGGCCAAGGTCGATGGAGATGTTGTTGAGCAAGTTATTCGCCCTACGGGATTAGTAGATCCGCAGATTGTTATTAAGCCAATCAAGGGTCAGATCGATGACTTGCTCAATGAGATCAATATCCGTGCGGCAAAGAATGAACGTGTTCTCGTAACCACTTTGACGAAGAAGATGTCTGAGGATTTAACAGATTATCTGCAAGAGCGAGGAGTCAATGTTCGCTACTTGCACTCTGAAGTAGACACCTTGCGACGCGTTGAATTACTACGCGAGCTTCGCACAGGTGATTACGATGTATTGATCGGTATCAACCTACTTCGTGAAGGTTTGGATCTACCTGAAGTTTCTCTCGTTGCAATCTTGGATGCAGATAAAGAGGGCTTCCTTCGCTCATCAACATCATTGATTCAAACAATTGGACGTGCTGCCCGAAATGTTTCGGGTGAAGTTCATATGTATGCAGATCGCATCACTGACTCGATGGCTAAAGCAATTGATGAAACTAATCGTCGTCGCGCAAAGCAAGTTGCTTATAACCTCGAGCGAGGAGTGGACCCACAGCCACTGCGCAAGAAGATCGCTGACATTACAGATCTGATCAACCGGGAGAGTGAAGATACCGAAGAGCTTTTATCCCATGAAAAGGGTGGGGCAAAGAAGGTTGGCGCATCTGCCGGAATTTTCGATAAATCCTCGACCTCTTTGCCGCGCAAGGATCTGATCGCATTGATAGGCTCGCTCACCGATCAGATGCGCAATGCAGCATCTGAACTTCAATTTGAGGTTGCTGCGCGGTTGCGAGATGAAATCAAGATTTTGAAGAAAGAGCTACGAATGATGGAAGAGGCCGGGGTTTGAGTATCGATAAGTTGGTTGTGCGCGGAGCACGCGAACACAACCTGAAAAATGTTTCCATCGAACTGCCTCGCGATGCCTTAGTCGTATTTACTGGATTATCTGGGTCGGGCAAGTCTTCTTTAGCCTTTGACACAATCTTTGCTGAAGGCCAGCGCCGCTATGTTGAATCCTTGTCCGCCTATGCACGCCAATTCTTAGGCCAGATGGATAAGCCGGATGTTGATTTCATCGAAGGTCTTTCTCCTGCAGTTTCTATTGATCAGAAATCAACTAATCGCAACCCTCGATCAACGGTTGGAACAATTACCGAGGTCTATGACTATCTGCGTCTTTTATTTGCTCGTGCAGGACGACCACACTGTCCAAACTGCGGCCAGGCCGTTACCCGTCAATCGCCGCAGCAAATCGTGGATCAGATTCTTGAGCTCCCACCAACAACTAAGTTTCAGGTCTTAGCTCCAGTTATTCGTGCGCGTAAGGGTGAGTTCGTTGAACTATTCAGCGATTTGATCACCCAGGGATATTCACGTGCACGCATTGATGGTGAAGTAGTTCAACTCTCTGATGCACCAAAGCTAAAAAAGCAAGAAAAGCACACCATCGAAGTTGTTATCGATCGTTTAACAGCCAAAGCAGAAAGCAAGACTCGTCTTACAGATTCAATTGAAACAGCTTTGCGTCTTGCATCCGGAATTGTTGTATTGGACTTTGTTGATGCAAAGGGCGCCGATAAAGAGCGCACATATAGCGAGCATCTAGCCTGCCATGATTGCGAACTTTCATTTGAGGAGTTAGAGCCTCGTTCATTCTCATTTAACTCTCCTTTTGGCGCATGTGCTGAATGTTCAGGTATTGGAACTAAAAAAGAGGTTGATGAGGATTTGATCATTCCTGATGATTCAATTTCAATTAATGAGGGTGCTATTGCTCCATGGTCTGGTGGGCAATCATCTGATTACTTCCTGCGTTTGCTAGAAGCTTTAGCCAAGGACCTGCCATTCTCACTCGATACGCCGTGGAAGAAGATCTCAGTTAAAGCACGCGAGGCAATCCTTAACGGCTATGAGTATGAAATTAAGATGAAGTACAAAGGGCGTTACGGAGCGCGCAACTACACAACTGGTTTTGAAGGTGTTATTCCCTTTATTCACCGTCGTCATGAGGAAACAGATAGCGATTACAGCCGCGATAAGTACGAGGCGTATATGCGTGAGATCTCCTGTGAAAAGTGCAATGGAGCACGCCTAAAGCCTGAGGTATTAGCTGTCACAATCGGAGATAAGAATATTTCACAGATTTGTGAGCTTTCAATTGCAGATTGCGCCACTTTCTTAAAGCAGATCAAACTCAATAAGCGTGAGGCTCAAATTGCAGAGCGCGTGATGAAAGAAGTAAACGCGCGACTTGGCTTCTTGTTAGATGTTGGGCTGGATTACCTTTCACTTGCTCGTCCAGCTGGATCTTTATCTGGCGGTGAAGCACAGCGCATTCGCCTTGCTACACAGATCGGTAGCGGTCTAGTTGGTGTTCTCTATGTCCTAGATGAGCCATCTATTGGATTACACCAAAGAGACAACAAGCGACTCATTGAAACGCTTACTCGTTTGCGCAACCTAGGTAACACCTTGATTGTTGTTGAGCACGATGAAGAGACCATCCGCACCGCTGACTGGATTGTTGATATCGGACCAGGTGCTGGTGAGCATGGCGGCAAAGTTGTTGTTTCTGGTAGCTATGAAGATTTGATTGCTTCGAAAGAGTCGATCACGGGCGCTTATCTTTCTGGTCGTAAATCTATTGCGATTCCTAAGAGTCGTCGCCCGATTGATCCAAAGCGCAAGCTTGTGGTTAAGGGTGCGAAGGAAAACAACCTTAAAGAAATTGATGTTGAAGTTCCGTTGGGAGTCTTCGTCTCAGTTACTGGGGTTAGTGGTTCTGGTAAGTCAACTCTTGTTAATGACATCTTGTATACAGTCTTGGCTAACAAGTTAAATGGTGCGCGCCTAGTACCTGGTCGTCACAGGACTGTCACTGGCGTGGAGTTATTGGACAAAGTTGTTCACGTGGATCAATCTCCAATTGGTCGCACACCGCGTTCTAACCCTGCCACTTACACAGGTGTCTTTGACAAGATCCGCGCGCTTTTTGCTGAAACAAGTGAGGCAAAGATTCGCGGCTACCAACAAGGGCGTTTCTCCTTCAACGTTAAGGGTGGCCGCTGCGAGAATTGTTCCGGAGATGGAACGATCACGATTGAAATGAACTTCCTGCCAGATGTTTATGTTCCGTGCGAGGTCTGTCATGGAGCGCGTTATAACCGTGAAACCCTAGAGGTTCACTACAAGAACAAGACCATTGCAGAAGTATTGAATATGCCTATTGAAGAGGCAGGTGGCTTCTTCGAATCTGTGCCAGCAATCGCTCGTTATCTTAAGACCCTTAACGATGTGGGACTTGGCTATGTTCGCTTAGGCCAATCTGCTCCAACATTATCTGGCGGTGAAGCACAACGCGTGAAGCTTGCAACAGAGCTACAACGCCGTTCAACTGGTCGCACAATCTATGTTTTGGATGAACCAACAACTGGTTTGCACTTTGAAGATGTAAACAAGTTGTTAACTGTTCTCAATCGCTTAGTTGACACCGGTAACACCGTTGTTGTCATCGAGCACAACCTTGATGTCATCAAATGCTCAGACTGGGTTATTGATATGGGGCCTGAAGGTGGATTCCGTGGGGGATTAGTTGTTGCTGAGGGAACACCAGAGGAAGTGGCAAAGGTAAAAGAGAGTTACACCGGACAGTTCTTGGGTGAGATTTTAAAATCAAATAGAAAAGCCCCAGCAAAGAAGTAATGCGATGGCAGATCCTCAAAGTTATCGGCCAAGTAACATCCCCGAACACCCTGGTGTTTACCGCTTTTATAATGATAAAGACAAGATCATTTATGTTGGCAAGGCTAAAAACCTCAAGAACCGCCTGAGCAATTACTTTCAGGCCAACTTGGCGACCAAGACCTATCGCATGGTGCATGAAGCGGTCAGAGTTGACTGGACCATCGTAAGCACCGAACTTGAAGCGTTAGCTCTTGAATTTAGTTGGATCAAGCAGCATCAACCTAAGTACAACGTTCAATTCAAGGATGACAAGTCCTATCCATATCTTGCGCTGTCGCTTAATGATGAATATCCGATGATTTTCATAACCCGCAAAGATAAGAGACCTGGTCTTAAATACTTTGGGCCTTATACAAATGCTTGGGCACTTCGCAATACCTTTGAAGTTCTACTCAAAGTCTTTCCTGTTAGATCCTGTTCATCTGCAAACTTCACTCGTGCGCAAAAGAGCAAAAGACAGTGTTTGCTCGGGGATATAGGTAAATGTGCAGCTCCCTGTGTGGACTGGATTTCTAAAGACGATCACAAACAACTAGCTGGCCGTCTCAATGAATTCATGGAATCAGGCATGGAGAACATTCTGCCCAAATTACATGAAGAGATGCAGAATGCAGCAAACAATGAGGAGTTTGAAAGAGCTGCCCGCCTGCGCGATCAGATTGATTCATTTGAGAAAGCGCAGAAATCAACAGAAGGCAATTTCTCTGATGATCTAGATGGCGACTTCATTTCACTGTATCAAGATGGCTTCCACGCCGCAGGTTCGATTTTCTCAATGCAGCGCGGCTCCGTTAAAGGTTCTAGGTCATGGATTGTGGACCAAGAGATGGTCCTGGAGGGGCAAGATGTTTTAACAGCCTTGCTATATTCAATTTACGGTTCTGGAGCGATGGCTGTGCCACGCAATATCTATGTAAGCACGGACCCCGTTGATAAAGATCAATTGGAAAAGTGGCTAGAAAGCCTAGGAACTTCCAGGGTTGAGATTAAGGCCCCACAAAGAGGCGAGAAGGTCGAACTGCTCGATACGGTGAAGAGAAACGCGCAATACTCATTGATTCAATACTTGAGTAAGCGCGCCACAGATGCTGCTGTTAGCGGCAAAGCATTAACAGAAATTGAAGAGTCTTTGGATCTCGGTCGCACGCCGCTTCGAATCGAGTGTTTTGATATCTCCAATATCTCTGGCACATCAGTAGTTGCATCAATGGTTGTCTTTGAAGATGGGATGGCAAAGAAGAGCGAGTACCGCAGGTTTATTATCAACACCGATGAAGGCTTTGATGACACACGAGCAATTCATCAAGTGATCACTCGTCGCCTGAAGCGCTTGATAGATGATCGCCAGGAAAATGAGGCAGAGGTAGCAGAGCTTGGTGGCAAGCCGAGCAAGTTTGCATACCCTCCACAATTGATTGTTGTCGATGGTGGTGCACCTCAGGTAAATGCCGCACAACGAGCATTGAATGAACTTGGCATTACAGACATCGCACTATGTGGTTTAGCTAAGCGCTTAGAGGAAGTGTGGATTCCGGGATCAAGTGACCCACTTATTCTGCCTCGAAATAGCGAGGGCCTTTATCTACTCCAGAGAATTCGCGATGAGGCTCACCGTTTTGCAATCTCATTCCACCGATCACGCAGATCTAAAGTGATGCTGGAGTCCGTATTAGATGATATTCCGCAGTTAGGATCAATGCGCAGAGCAGCGTTACTAGATCGTTTTGGATCTGTTGCTGCAATTCGCAAAGCCAATGTTGAGGACATTGCGGCGACTCCTGGCATAGGTTCAAAGATCGCTTCAATTATTGAAGAACACTTAAGTACTATTTCCTCGCAGAAAGTAAACACTGAAACTGGCGAGATTCTAGGGACATAGGGATGAGTAACAATTTCTTTGATCAGGACGTAAAGGTCCAAACAGACTCGCTGACTTTGTTTGCTCGCGAGATTCTGAAGAAGTACGGGATTGGCGATGCTGAAGTTGAGTGCATTAACTTTGAGTTCAACGCAACATTTTCTGTGTCTACGGAGTCTGGCCAGAAATATGCTTTGCGCCTTAATATAAATTCAACGCGAACCGTTTCAAATATACAGGCCGAGACTCAATGGGTCCGAGAGCTTGCCCGCATTCCATCAGTTAACGTGCCAACACCTATTGCAACACTTGATGATCAATTTGTCGTTTCAGCTCTCCACGAAGATTCAGGCCAAACAATCTGTGGCGTGATGTATACATGGTTAGAGGGTGAAGAAATTGGGGATGAGCCAACTCTGGATCAACTGCGGAGGGTTGGTCAAGCCATAGCCCACATGCATCAGAACAAGAGCGAGTTTCAATTGACAGATGGGGCAGAACTTCCGACCTTCAATGACTTCTTTTGGGGTACAGAAGACTATTTGTTTTCGAGTAAATCGAGATTGATTCCTAAAGATCGTCAACTCATCGAACAAGCTCGTGATCTAATTATGAAATATACAGATGAGTTATATTCAACTTCTGTCATGCACATCATCCATGCTGATTTTCATGGCTGGAATCTGATGTGGCACGAGGAGCAATTGTTTATATTTGACTTTGATGACTGCGGTTATGGCGTTGAGGCTCAGGACATCGCCGTGGCTTTGTATTATCTTGATACCCCAGAGCAGGATGCAGCTTTACTTGATGGCTATAAGAGCATTCGCCCATTACCTAGATTCTCTGAAAACGCCATGAAAGCGTTGTTACTTCAAAGGCGCCTGTTATTGCTCAATTACCTGTATGAGACAAAAAACGCTGAGCACAAGGAAATGTTGCCGGCATACCTGGAAAAGACTATTGAGCGTGTTTCCACCTTCTTGACAGATGTAACACAATAGTTCCATGACACAAGAGACCTTGATTCTGACTGGAATGTCAGGTGCTGGCCGATCGACAGTTGCCCACGCTTTAGAGGATCTTGGTTGGTATGTCGTTGATAATCTGCCTCCTTCTTTGTTGCCTGCCTTA
>JBIJAA010000017.1:0-21032 GCA_044346015.1 Candidatus Planktophila sp.
CCTAAGTGATATGTCGGATAAGCGATTTCAGGAATCAAAACTTTCTTAGATTCTAAAATGGTTGGAAGCCATGCAACTATCTCTTTGGATCCAATTAATGGAAGAACATCAAAGTCTCCAGTTGCACCTACCCGCTCTATTGCCCACTTCTTGATTGCAGATCGGAGTTCTGGAGTTCCAGCAGTTACTGGATAACTTGGTGAGTTAGAGGCATCACGAAATACCTGCTGAATAAACTCTGGAGTTGGATCAACCGGAGTTCCTTGTGAAAGATCGATAATTCCTTGCGGATGTGCTCTAGCTGTATCTCCGTATGGTGCGAGTGCATCCCAAGGAAAATCTGGGAGCTGGCCGCGCAACGCTTACTCGCTCTTTGGTGGAAGCGCAGATACTGTGGCGTGATCGGTTCCAGTTGGGCCGACCTTGCTTGCACCGCCTGGTGAACCAATTTCAATAAAGAATTCAGTATTTGCCTTGCTGAAATCTTTCCACTGCCCTGGGACATCATCTTCGTAATAAATAGCCTCGACCGGACACACTGGCTCGCACGCACCGCAGTCAACACATTCGTCAGGCTGGATATAAAGCATTCTTCCGCCTTCATAGATGCAATCCACAGGGCATTCTTCGATGCAGGACTTGTCCTTCACATCGATGCACGGTTCAGCGATCACATATGTCACGAGCAGCCTCCAAAAAATCTAGCGAGTTGGTTACCGGCGAATTCTAACTCCTACAGTGGCCGATGCGCGATATTTGCCGACTCGGTTTATCGTTCTGTTATGCCAACCGAGCTAGAAGCCACCTTTGCCTCACTTATAGGTAAAAGGGTCAGTATTCGGCTTCACGATCCAGAAGGTGGGTTTCGAGACATTGTCGGATATTTGGAGACTCCATTTACCCTTCGAAATCGCCATGACAATCTCATCGAATTTGCACATGATCAAATCTTTATTTGGCGTGAGGTTATAGAGCGAACATGAAGTTATACGACACTCAATCGCGACTTATAAAAGAGACGTCACAGACCGATGGCAATCTCACGATGTATTGCTGTGGGCCTACCGTCTATCGCGATGCACATGTCGGCAATCTTCGAACTTTTATGTTGGCTGACTTGATATCACGAGTAGTCGCACTTTCCGGGGTCAAGGTCACCTTGATTCAAAACATCACAGACGTTGGGCATATGTCCGAAGACTTTGCCGAAGATGACAAGATTTTATCGCAAGCATCAATTGAGAAAGTTAGTCCTCTTGAAGTTGCGCGAAAATATGAGGAAAAGTTTCATACTGACTTGTCTCAGTTAAATATTGGAGTGGCAGATGCTTATCCTCGAGCAAGCGAAAGTATCGATTTAATGCAATTGATGATTGCTGAATTAATTGAAAAAGGATTTGCCTACATTGGTGAAGATAAATCTGTTTACTTTGATGCTCAGCAATTTGAAGGTTACGGCGAGATCAGTGGAAACAAACTTGATTCACTCAAGCCTGGCCATAGATATGAATACCATAATGACGGTGCCAAAAGATTTCATGCCGATTGGGCATTATGGAAAGCGGCTGGCGAACGAAGCGAAATGATTTGGGATTCACCATGGGGCCCAGGATTTCCTGGATGGCATATTGAGTGCTCGGCAATGTCTATGAAGCTGCTCAATCAACATGTTGATGTGCACGTCGGAGGAATAGATTTGCGTTTTCCGCATCATGAAAATGAACGAGCTCAATCTAATGCGGTAATTGGTCGCGAAGCGGTTGATTTATGGGTACATGGCGAACATCTGCTTTTTGAAGGCAAAAAGATGTCTAAGAGCAGTGGCAATGTTGTTCTCGTCAGCGACATCATTGCAAGAGGCATAGATCCTTTAGCGTTGCGACTATGTTTCCTTGAAAATCGCTATAGATCTCAAATGGACCTGACCTGGAATTCGATTAATGCAGCGCACGAAACACTAAAGCGCTGGCGCAGTAAAATGTCTTCCTGGGGAGAATCATCAAGTTTGGTTATTGATACTGAAATCGAATCTGCATTTAACAATGACCTAGATACCCCAAAAGCGATTCTTCGTTTGCGAGAAATTGAAAAAGCAAACATAGAGAATAAGCGCGAATTGTTTATGTATGCAGATCAGGTTCTTGGATTGGATCTCAATCGTCCTGTAGTGGCTCGTGAATTGACTGAAGAGATGCAGATTCTGCTTATTGAACGCACCAAAGCCCGAAGTGAAAAACGTTGGGCAGATAGTGATGCGTTGCGGGTTCAATTAGAAAACCTTGGGTTAGAGATAAAAGATACTCCCGAAGGGCAAAATTGGTCTTAAAGAGGTGTCAAGATCGCAACTACAACTGCGATGAATCCAAAGTTAATCAAAGAAAATCCAAGCGTAGTTCCCTCAAGCAAGTACTCATTATTCACACCAGGAAATCCGGCACGTAGTGTTACAAAACCCCAAGCAGCTGCTGCGATGAATCTGTAGATTCGCTTTCCCCATAAACGTCCTGCTGCCCAAATGCCAACACAGGAGGCTGCAATTGAGAACACTAAGCCAACTGGCGGATAGAGGTTGTAAAGAAAGACTGAACCTGCACCAAGTGCCAGCCCCAATAAAAGTGAAAATATGTAGCGCATTACAGAATTAGTCCCGAAGTTAAATCCATTTCGCGTCCATTGGAATCAAATGGAGCACTCTTTGTGCCCTTAACTAAGGTGTAGTACTCATCACCCCATATCTGCATTCCAAGATTGTTTGACAGTGCAAAGAATGGACCATCAAGTGCAATTTGAGTTTCATGAGCTTTCATGGCAGCCATCTTTTGATCAACATAAGCTGTACCTTCAATCAAGGTAGTTACAAATTCATCATCTTTTGCAAATGGAATGTCATCAATATTTTCTGCGCCAAAGAAGTCAGATCCGATTTCCTTCATCTTTTCCATACCTTGGGCGATAACTGATTTAGGTATTGTGTTCCAATAAATCTTTTGAATCTGCCACTGTGATAACTCGGATGCACGCATTGCTACACGATGTGCCTGGATGTGATCAGGGTGGCCATATCCACCAATCTCATCGTAAGTAATTAAAATATGAGGTTTAACTTCTTCAATTACATCTACAAGAATTCTTGCAGCAGAATCAAGATCTGCCTGCCAAAAAACATCAGGGCGATTATTTGGTTCAGTTCCCATCATCCCGCTATCTCGAAATTTAGATGTAGGTGCTCCGAGAAATCGAAAATCTGAAATGCCGAGTGCTTTCATGGCAAGTGCAAGCTCTGTCTCACGATGCTGTCCTAGTAAATCCTGCTCTGAGCTAGCTAGATGTGAGAGACCAGGAACTAATACTTCGCCTTCTTCACCACGAGTACAGGTCACAAGGGTTACTTGAGCCCCACGATCAGCATAAAGAGCCATTGTTGCGCCATTGTTGATGGTTTCATCATCAGGATGTGCATGCACCAGCAAGATGCGGATGCCTTCATAGGGGCGGTTCATGATTGGTAATTCTGCCGTACGATTACTCCAATGAGTAACGTAGACACATCCAACAAGGCGCGTTTGCCCCGCGATGAGCGCCGAGCATTGTTGCTTTCAGCAGCCCTAGAAGTATTCACCGCTGCTGGCTACCACTCTGCTGCAATGGATGAGATTGCAGATCGTGCAAATGTTTCAAAGCCAGTTTTGTACCAGCATTTTCCATCAAAACTAGAGCTATATCTAGCGGTACTAGATTTGCACATCGATTCCTTGGTATTTGAAATTCAAAAGGCAATTGCTTCTACTCCAGATAACAAAGATCGTGTCCACGCAACCGTGGACGCTTACTTTGCGTTCATTGAAAAGGAAGGTGAAGCGTTTCGCCTCCTATTTGAAAGTGATATGAGCGTTGAACCACAAGTTCGCCAACGTCTTAACCGTATGACTTACGACTGTGCAGCTGCAGCAAGTGCTGTGATTGCAATTGATACTGGCCTACCAAAAGAGGCATCAATGCTTTTGGGTGTTGGAATGATTGGTTATGCGCAAGTAACTGCTCGTCACTGGCTCGAACGAGATAGCAAGTTGAGTCGACAAGAGGCTGTGGAACTAGTTCACAATCTCATGTGGCGAGGCATTTCAGGTTTCCCGCGCAATTAATTCCGATTGGATTAAATTTATATGACAACAACTTTTGCAGAACTGCCCCTGCGCAGCCAAACAATCGAAGCACTCCATGCACATGGCTTCTTAGCTCCTTTTGCAATTCAAGAAATGGTTCTTCCCATTGCACTTGCCGATGGAGATGTAATTGGACAAGCAAAAACTGGTACAGGTAAGACTCTTGCATTCGGTATTCCCGTCATTGAACGTGTAATTGCTCCAAATGATCCAGAGTGGGCAGATTTTGCTAACAAAGGAATGCCGCAGGTATTAATCGTTGTTCCAACTCGCGAACTTTGTACCCAGGTAACGCGCGACATTGAAGAGCTGGCCTCTAACCGTGGAATTCGCACACTTGCCGTTTATGGAGGACGCGCATTTGAACCACAAATCGAAGCCCTGCACGCAGGTGTTGAGATCGTCGTGGGTACTCCAGGCCGCCTTCTAGATTTATCACGCCAGGGGCAGTTAAAACTTAAAGAGGTTTCTCGCTTAGTTCTTGATGAAGCAGATGAAATGTTAGATCTTGGTTTCTTGCCTGACGTTGAGAAAATACTTTCAAGCACTCCTAATAGAGCCCAAACTATGTTGTTCTCGGCAACTATGCCAGGAGACATCATTGCGCTGGCTCGTCGCTTTATGAACCAACCGATTCACATTCGCACACAGGACAGCGAAGATGAGGGTGCGGTAGTTACCCGCATCAAGCAACATGTTTTGCGTGCGCATGCGATGGATAAAATTGAAATGCTTGCACGTATCTTGCAAGCTAATGATCGTGGACCAACAATGGTTTTCTGTCGCACCAAACGCACAGCGCAAAAGACAGCTGAAGAGTTGATGGAGCGTGGGTTCAAGGCTGCGCCAATTCATGGTGATCTTGGCCAAAGCGCACGTGAAAAAGCACTCAGTGATTTCAAGGCAGGAAAATCAGATGTCTTAGTTGCAACAGATGTTGCCGCTCGAGGCATTGATATTGATGGAATTACCCACGTAATTAATTACCAATGTCCTGAGGATGAAAAAACATATGTTCACCGTATTGGACGCACGGCGCGTGCAGGTGCTCACGGTATTGCTGTGACATTTGTTGATTGGGATGAGCTTGCTCGTTGGAAGATGATTAATCAGACTTTAGAGCTTGGACTTGCAGAGCCTGAAGAGACGTATTCATCTTCAGAACATTTATATGAGACTCTGAATATTCCAACTGGTTCAACAGGTCGATTAGTCAAAGCAAAGCCTGTAGTTAAAGTTGAAAGTAAAGAATCGCGTGCTCCGCGTGCTAAAAAAACAGCAGAGCCTGTTCGTACTGAGCGCACACGTACTCGCACTAAAAAGTTTAAAGAGAGTTAAGCAGCAACAAATACGCGAATTGCATCAACCAACATCTGCACAGCAATAGCTGCAAGCAATAAACCAGCAATACGTGCAACTAAGGTGACACCTGATTCCTTTATGACATTTAGGATTGTTGTTGATGCCATCAAGGCCGCTGCAATTGCCACATGAACTGCAATCACTGCTGCTATTAAGCCAAGGGCCATGCTGGTTGTATCTACTTGTTGAACGAAGATCATGGTTGCAACTATTGCACCAGGTCCAGCCAAAAGAGGTGTACCAAGCGGAACCAACGCAACATTGGAATCTCCATCATCGCCATGCTTTTTTGCATTTCCTGTCAAAAGTTCGAGAGCAACGAGCAATAGCAAAAGTGCTCCAGCTGCTTGCAAAGCTTCCATAGAAATATTTAGGTAATCCAAGATTGCGCGGCCAAAGAGTGCGAAAATTGAAATAACTAGTAGTGATACTCCTGCTGCCTGTACAGCCAGGATTCGTCGCACCCGAGGTGATTTATCTGCAACCAAACCTAAGAAAATCGGAGTTGCACCAGGAGGATCCATGATCACAAAGAGTGTGACAAAAGATTGGACCGCAAAAGTTACTGCGCTTATGTTTCTCATGCGTTAACCACCCTTCGTGCATCTGCTTGCGATTCTAACTTTTGCCATTGTTCCCTACTTGTATGGTTTTCTGCTAATAAATTCATTTTGCCCGTGCCGTGATAGTCACTACTTCCGGTGACAACAAGATCTAACTCTCTAGCAATCACGCGTAACATGGCACGCTCCTCAGGGTTTTGGTCCCGATGGTCTACTTCTATTCCATTGAGTCCTGCGGCAAGTAAATCTGCAAAATCATCAGCTTTTAGGATTTGACCTCGGTGAGATGCAAAGGGATGGGCAATTACTGCAACTCCCCCAGCTCTTCGAATTAGTGCAATTGCTTCAACTGGAGTTGGGGCAGCATGTGAAACATAAAAGCGTGAATCATTGTGCAATAAATCAATAAAAGCCTCATCGCGAGATTTAACGATTTTCTTAGCAACTAATGCATCCGCTAAATGAGGGCGTCCCATTGTGGCTCCGACTGGCATGGCTTTTTCAACATCTTCCATTGAAATGTCCATGCCTTCGGCTCGCATCTTTTCAATCATTTTTCGCATTCGCGGAAGACGCCCATCGCGAGTTTCTTCTAGCACTGTTTGCATCTCTTTATGGTTCGGATCAAAAAGCATTCCTAACATGTGCACACTTATTCCATCATTGGTTAGACAGGAAATTTCAGCACCCAGCGCCAGCTGCAAAGAACCTCGCAATGACTGGGTTGCTTCTTCCCAGCCAGATGTAGTGTCATGATCTGTAATCCCAAGTACTTCAATCCCCTGAACAATCGCTTTATTTACAAGTTCGCGAGGCGTGTCAGTACCATCGCTGCAAGTCGTATGAGTATGTAGATCAATCATTACTTGCGCCTCGCGTTCTGGTAACAACTAATATGCAACCAGCCAAAATCAAGACTATTCCAGGAATAATTCCTGCAGGTGGTTTTTGGTCTAACCACCACACTGCAAGAACTGCGCTAACTGGAACTTCAAAGAATACGATGAGAGAAACTACCGCGGGTGAAACTCTTTTAAGTGCAGAGTTAAACATTGAATGTCCGAGTAATTGCGCGCCAAGAATTAGACCTAAAAGAATCCACCACTCTTTTGCGCTAAAAGAAAATATCTCATAACCCGCAATTAATGCCATAGGAAGAGCGGTCATTGAACATATGAAATAGCAAATAGTTGTATACGTCGTAGTTTCTAGAGTTCTTTGTGCTTTCGAGCCGGCAATCATGTATACCGCTGCAAGAGCTGCAGAAATAATGGCTGCCAGGTCACCAAGAAATTTATCGGTTGAAATTTGTAGGTCTACCCCGGCAACAAGTCCAACCCCAACAAAACTAACAATCATTCCTAGCCATGCCTTAGATGGAATGTGACCACCTGAAAGCTTCACAAACAAGGCTGCAAAAATTGGTTGCAATGCAACAAGTGCCGTTCCAGCAGCAACAGTTGTCATTCTCATTGCCAAGAAAAATCCGACAAAGTGCAGCGCCAACACAACTCCAGCAATTACTGCCCACTTCACACCTGCTTTGTCTCTTGAATGGCGCAAAGCAAATGGCAAGGTGAGCAAAGATCCACCAAGGTTTCGCCAGAAAATCAATGTCAGAACAGGCATTGTGCTCATCGCAATCAGAGGGCCAGAAGTTCCGATTCCAATAATTCCTACACCTAAACGAATTAAATCCGGACGAGCAGGCATCGCCGTATGTTGGTTAATGCGTTCCCCTGCGTTCATAAGACAAAGGTACCCTTATCCCATGAGCAGCAATCTCCTAAACCGAGTATTTCTTGCCCGTCTTGCAGGTACCGCGGTCTTTGACCCAAATGGTGATCCAGTAGGAAAGGTGCGAGATGCTGTCGCGACCCTTCGTTCTACGAATCAGCCACCAAGAATTCTTGGGCTAGTTGTTGAAGTACCACTACGTCGCCGAGTCTTTGTGCCAATCACACGCGTCACTTCTATTGAAAGTGGAGCAGTAGTAATTACGGGACTACTTAATATGCGCCGATTCGAAACACGCCCAGGCGAAGTTCTAGTTCTTGGTGAAATGCTAGATCGCTCAATTACATTAATTGAATCTGGTGAGGCTGTTGTTGTTGAAGACATGGGTATGGAAGAAACACGCACAGGTGATTGGTTTATCAATCGTGTTCACATCATGCGTCGCGGTCGAGGTTTTCGTCGCAAAGGTGCAACTTCGACTGTCGCCTGGGAAGAAGTCATAGGTTTTGCAACTACTGAACAAAATCAAGGTGTTGCAAATTTGATGTCAACACTTGCAAACTTACGAGCAGCCGACCTTGCAACCGTTATGCAAGATTTAGCACCAAAGCGTCGAATAGAAGTTGCAATCGCACTTGACGATGAACGCCTTGCCGATGTGCTTGAAGAAATGGATGAGACAGATCGCGTTGCATTGTTGGCTGAACTTGAGGGCGAAAGAGCCGCTGATGTGTTGGGCGAAATGGATCCAGATGATGCTGCCGACTTGCTGAGAGAAATAGGCGAAGAGCGAGCCAATGCACTACTGGAATTAATGGAGCCTGAAGATGCCGAAGATGTTTTGCGTCTGATGAATTACGAAGATTATTCTGCTGGTGGAATGATGACGACAGAACCAATCGTGCTCACCGCTGATTCAACGGTTGCAGATGCCTTAGCTGCCGTTCGTCAAAAGGAAATTTCTCCTGCCCTGGCTTCTCAGATTTATATCTGTCGCCAGCCAGTTGAAACACCTACAGGCCGCTTCATTGGAGTTGTCCATTATCAACGTTTATTGCGCGAGCCGCCTGCAACTTTGTTGGGCTCAATCGTTGATAACGATTCAAAAGGTGTTAACCCAGATTCAACTTTGCATGAAGTTTCCTCGTATCTAGCCAGTTACAACATGCTTTCCTTGCCTGTAGTAGACGCAAATGAGCGTTTATTAGGAGCGGTCACAGTTGATGACGTGCTTGATCACTTATTGCCAGAAAATTGGCGACATGATCACAGAGAAAAATCACCGGTAACTTTTAAGTCAGAAACGCTGTAAGGGGGGTCACTACATGGCACGCAACAATGGATTAGATACTCCACGCGAGACTCGTCGTTCCCTGCGCCCCAATTTCGATCCGGAAGCTTTTGGTCGCTTATCAGAACGTTTTGCGCGCTTCTTGGGTACAGCACGCTTCCTTGTATACATGACATTTTTTGTAATGTTTTGGGTTTTGTGGAACTTTATTGCTCCCGTTGATCTTCGCTTTGATGACTACCCATTCATTTTCCTAACATTAATTCTCTCATTGCAAGCTTCATATGCTGCACCACTAATTCTTCTTGCTCAAAATCGCCAAGCAGATCGAGATCGTATTCAGCTGAATCAAGATCGGGAGCAGAACGAGCGTTCAATTGCAGATACCGAGTATCTAACTCGCGAACTTGCAGCATTGCGCAATTCTTTGGGTGAGGTTGCTACTCGAGATTTCGTACGCAGCGAACTTGCAGATTTAGTCGATGAACTTGCAAAAGAGTTACGTAGAGATACCCAATCGGACCCCGAGTAAGGATTTATTTCGTTTCACGATTTTTTCTGTTATATCAAATATAGCGATAGCGGCGAAGGAAGTTGGATCTGCCTCGACTACAGGTGCACCTTCATCTCCACCAGTTCGAAGAGCTGGGCTAAATGGAATCTTTCCAAGCAATGGAACGTCGCTGCCTACTAACTGAGATAGTCGACGAGAAGTTTCTTCTCCCCCACCTTCTCCAAATAGGGACATCGGTTCACCACATGATGGGCAAGGAAATTCAGACATATTCTCAATAACACCTATTACATGCTGATGGATTTGGTGGGCAATTCTGCCTGCACGTTCTGCGACCTCGGCTGCTGCAATTTGCGGGGTTGTAACAACCACAATCTCGGAGTTTGGAATCAATTGCCCTAAAGAAATAGCTAGATCGCCGGTCCCAGGGGGAAGATCGATTAACAAAAGATCAAGATCGCCCCAATAAGCATCTGAAAGCAGTTGCTCAAGAACTCTGTGGAGTAACGGGCCTCGATATGCAACTGGGTCTGATCGTTCTGGTTTGAACATTTCCATAGAAACAGTCTTCACACCGTACGACTCCAAGGGGATAAACATCTGATCAATTGCAGTGGGACGTTGCCCCATCAAACCCATTAATCGAGGAATTGAGTGACCGTAAACATCTGCATCCAAAATTCCTACATTCAAACCTTTTTTAGCTGCTGCAACTGCAAGATTGGCGGTGACCGAAGATTTTCCAACTCCGCCTTTTCCGGACGCGATTCCGATAACGCGAGTTAATGAATCAGGTTGGGCAAATGGAATGAATTTTTCTCGCCCGCCACGAACAATCTTTTTTACATTATTTCTTTGTTCTTCCGTCATTACGCCAAAGGTTAAGTCAACGGAAGTAACACCACTGATTGATGTAATTGCATTTGTCACATCGGTGCGCAAGCGATCCTGCATTGGACATGCTGAGATAGTAAGTAATACCGTGACAGATACAACTCCATCATTCTCCTGCAGATCTTCAACCATTCCTAAATCAGTGATTGGATGTCGAAGTTCGGGATCTTGAACCTTAGTTAAAGCTTCAGCTATCTGTTCAATTAAACTCATAAGAGGTCTGGATCAATCATCGGCACTGGACGGTTAACCTTCGGTTTAGGTTTTTCATCATCCAGTAAATCCGCAACCTGCTTCTTTAAAAATGTTTTTGGATTTAAATCTTTAGGCTGCAAATCTTCAAAGCCAGGTCCTAGGTTTTCACGAAGTTCGGCGGTGGCCGTTGAAGCTAAACCACGAATTTTCTTGACCCA
Organism: Candidatus Planktophila sp.; assembly: GCA_044346015.1. Lineage (GTDB taxonomy): Bacteria > Actinomycetota > Actinomycetes > Nanopelagicales > Nanopelagicaceae > Planktophila. The sequence continues at coordinate 10,938 of JBIJAA010000017.1, forward strand.
TTGGGCAGCTTGGACAGCCAACTTAGGCAAGCGCTCAGGGCCAACCAATACCATCCCCAAAATTGCAAGCCCTAGGAATTCGCCCCCACCAATACCAAACATATCTCTAGCCTACGCCAATTACTTCTTTGCTGCGATCAGATTCAAAGTGACTGACTTCTTTACCCCATCACGCATGAAAACAAGGGTTACGCGATCCCCAACATTTTTTGAGCGAACCGAAACTATCAGCTCTTCTGGAGAGTTAATCTTTTTACCATCAAACTCAATAATGATGTCGCCGCCCTTAAGGCCGGCCTTTTGTGCTGGACTCCCGGGCAAAATTCCTGCACCAGATGTAGAAACCTGAGCGCCAACGCCCATGTAATTCACATCTAACGAAATTCCCACAACTGGATATGTTGCAACACCGTATTTAATTAATTGATCTGCAATCTTGCGTGCTTGATTGATTGGAATCGCAAAGCCTAAACCAATTGATCCCGCTTGAGATGAGTAACTCAGTGAAGCAATCGCAGAATTAATCCCAATAACCGCACCAGTTGAATCGACTAATGGACCACCCGAATTACCTGGATTGATAGCAGCATCAGTTTGAAGTGCGTTGATGAATGAGCTTTCAGTTGTTGAATCCCCTGTAGTGACCGCTCGATCTTTTGCACTAATGATTCCTGTGGTAACAGTTCCAGACAATCCAAGAGGTGAACCGATTGCAATGACAGCATCGCCGACCTCAATTGTGTCGCTGTTACCAAATTGCAAAGCTTTTAATCCGACTGCATCAATTTTTAGAACTGCTAAATCAAAGGATGCATCACGCCCTATTACTTTTGCAGTATATGTAGTGCCATCATTAAGAGACACTTTAATTTTCCCGCCATTTTGAGCCGCTTCACTAATCACGTGGTTATTGGTAAGAATGTAGCCACTACCGTCGAAAATAAAACCAGATCCAGAGCCACCGCCATTTAAAGTGCGTGTATCAATTGAAACTACTGATGGCAAGACTCTTTGTGCAATTCCTGCAACTGAGTCAGGAGCACGTTCGATTGTGCTGGTAGAAGACACGAAATCAACTTTGTTATTGAGTGACCCGCCGGATGCATTAACTCCTAAGAAGCCGCCTACCGATCCGGCAAGGAATGCAATCAAAATAAGGGTGCCTTTTGAACTCTTAGGTTGTTTTGGTGATTGCCACCATGGACCCGTGGGAGCTTGCACATTCTTTTTTCGTGGAAAAATCATCACCGTATCCTTACACCTTGGTGGCTACGAGTAAGCCGTCGCCAATAGGAATTAGGGAACTCACCCAATGTTCAGAGTCACTCTTAATAATTTTACCCGCATCGCGTAGTGCAACAGTCTTTGGGTCGCGCTGGGCGGCATCGCTGACTTTGCCGCCGGCGTAGTAATTATCAATAACTAATGCACCGCCACTTCGCAAAATTCGATGTGCCTCACCGATTACATAGCTGAGATCCTCAGGGTTATGACGCAACACAACTAAATCATAAGCACGATCTGTCAGTTTTGAAATAACGTCAACAACAGTGTTTGTAATTAGGCGATATCGCCCTTGAGCAATATCTGCTTCAGCAAAGGCTAATTTTGCTATCTGTGTATGTTCCATCTCATCGTCAATGGATGTGAGAGTTCCACTTTCTAGCATTCCGTCAAGCAACCACAATGATCCAACACCTGAGCCTGTTCCGACCTCAACAACAGATTGTGCTTTTAAAGTGAATGCTAAGTATCTAAGAAAAGCACCAGAGCCAGGAGTTGTATCAATCGTTCCTAGTTCAACCCCTCGAGCTCTAGCCTGAGATTTGAAGAAATCTTCTGGAATAAACCCTTCTGCAAAGGTGTGTGGATCTATTTTCATGAAAGAGATGTGATCCATTCAGTTAATAGACGAACACCAAACCCTGTGCCACCCTTTGAATTTTCTCCAGCATCGACTTCACTGCGTGCAGTGCCGGCAATATCTAAATGCACCCAACGACGATTTCCGACAAAGTTTTCTAGAAATAATGCTGCAGTCACGGAGCCTGCTGAATACTTTGCTTTACTGGCGTTGTGATTGAAATCGGCAATATCACTACCTAAAGAATCTTTGTAGTCATCAACAAGTGGCATATGCCAGACACGATCACCACTTGCTTCACCAGCTTTAGATAGCTGTGCGGCAAGAGCGTTGTCACGTGTATACATCGCAGCATATTGACGACCTAATCCAAGGGTTGCTGCACCTGTCAGGGTTGCTATATCAACTAAATAATCAGGATCAAGGTTTAGGTCAGCAAATGCAAGACCGTCAGCCAATACCAAACGACCTTCGGCATCTGTATTAATCACTTCTACGGTAGTTCCGCCGTAATGCTTGATTACATCACTTGGGCGTTGAGCGGTGCCAGAGATGGCATTTTCAGCCATCATCATTAGCGCAGTTACTCGAACATTCGGTTGTAATTGTTCGAGTGCAGTTAAGGTTGCAAGAATTGCGGCAGATCCGGCCATATCACTTTTCATCGCCATCATCGTGTCGTATGGACGCTTTAGCGAGATGCCACCGGTATCAAAAGTAATTCCCTTACCGACTAAAACAATGTGGGGCAATGCATTAATTGACTTCTTCTTTGATTGAGGTTCATATGAGACTTGAATCATTCGTGGGCCAGGCTTTGGCGATGAACCACCTACTGCTCGTAATCCACCAAACTCTTTGAGCTCGACACCGGCCAAGATTTTAACTTTAAGTCCCGTGCCTTTTGCAAACAATTCAGCCTGCTTACCCATCCAAGCAGGAGTCTTAATATTTGCAGGAGTGTGAACTAAATCGCGAGCGCGACACATTGCTTGAGCAATTGCAGCGGCATCTTCAATTGATTTCTTATCTTTACAACCAATGAATAATTGTGGAACTTCTTTCTTCTTGTCAGTCTTTAGGTTCCATATCCATGCACCAAGTGACATTGAAATCGCATGTGCTTTAAATTCCTTTACTGCACAAGCTGAGTAAACACTAAGATTCTTTCCGCGCACTTTGCGCCCAACTGATGCACCGGCGGCTCGAAGCGCAGCACCACCCTGGTCCCCAACTGCAACTAGAAATATTCGATCGGTTGAGGAATCCGGAGCGCTAACTGGAATCTCAAAAATTTCGCCAGCTTTTGCCGACGGTCCAAAGAAAGTTAACTCATCAACAAGATTTAATCCGAAGAATTTTTCGATGTCTGCAACCAATGGTCCAACAAACTCATATGAATCATCAGGATTTTTTACAAATCCAACTGCAATTGAGTTAGCCGATGAAGCCGCTTTTATATCTAGCGGGGCGGCGATTGGTAGTGCTGACATGATCAGTAAGGCTAGTGCCTTGGAAAAGGAATTACTTCTTAACTAGTGCGACTGCGGCGTGTAACGCGGCACTGAGGTTGTTAGCTTCTTCTGCGTTCATTTCAACGACCAAGCGGCCGCCACCTTCTAGAGGGATGCGCATAACCAAAGAGCGAGCTTCCTTCGTAACCTCCATAGGACCATCACCAGTGCGGGGTTTCATGGCTGCCATGTGGGGACTCCTCTTATCGGTTGAATAACTCTTTTAAAGCAAGGGGGTAAGTATCTCGCACAATGCACCGTTGTGCGAAATCGAATATTGGCCTTAGATACCCAAAATTGCGCTCAATCTGGCCTTGCCTTGCCTGATGATCGCATCTGTAGAGCGCTCAGGAACGCCTAACATCCTCGCAATCTCAGCTGCCGACATTGATTTGAGGTAGTGCATCGTCAAAATGATCCGCTCTTCTTCGGGCAATGAGGCAATCGCATCTGCCAGAGTCTGCGGTTGCTTGCCCATTGGCTTAGTTTACTTCTTTTAACTTACTTTCTATGACGCAAATGGCGGCCGAGGTTGGCAAGTGAGATGCGCACACCAGCGTATAAACCAGGTGCGATAAGTAGGAATACCACTTTTGGAGCCAAAATCTCTTCGGACCAATTGAACCGAGTTGTCTGTGAGTCAATTTCGACTAATTCAAATCGTCCAGTTCCCTTGATGATTTTTCCAGTATGTAAAACATCGCAGATATGAGGTGGTTGCCACGCAGTGACAACCATATGGTCCATAACTCCAAGTTTTCCAATTCCAGTAAATGCTGCAATTGTCGTGCCCACTCCATCGCGAATCTGTGATGTCACTTCAACTCTTGTTTGCAACATCCAATCACCTTGAGACTCCCAATCTGCAAGAGCCGCCCACACTGTTTCAATTGGCGCTTTAATTACAAGGCTCATTTCGATGTGATTGCTTCTCATACACCACAAGCTTTCAGAGCATCGTCTACATTTGTAGTCCACTGCACAATTTCACGCATTCCCGGTTTAATAAACTTTTCTTCTTCAAGGTGAACAATTAATTGATGCAAAGGTGCATATATTTCAAAGGGATCCAAGATTACAACAGGCTTAGTGTGAAATTTTAAATAGTGACCAACCCAGATTTCAAAGAACTCTTCAAGAGTTCCAGCTCCACCAGGTAATGTTATGAATGCATCTGAAATATCTGTGATCATATGTTTTCTTTGACCCATGGTTTCAACTACATGGAGTTCATCGTTGTCATGATCGGCAAATTCAATGTCTACGAGTGCCTGTGGAATAACACCAACTGTCTTGCCACCCTTGTCCCGAGCACCGCGCGAGACAGCACCCATCATTGAAATGTGGCCGCCACCTGTAACTAACTCATTGGATGATGCTGCGATTCCCTGCCCAAGTTCATAGGCAAGGTCTACATACTTATCGTCAATCGTTGGCGAAGATGAGCAGAAGACGGCAATACGCATACTGCTAACAATAGAGGCTAGGCTTAGGACATGACGACAATTGCATCTGGCCACGGAATCGCAACGATCTCCAATGGAACGACTTTGGATGTTTGGTTCCCATCTCCAACCTTGTCCGCGATATCTGGTTCTGCCCCGGCAGAACTAATCGCATTAACTGGCACGGATGAAGCTCGCGGAATTAGTCGCACGGTAGTTAGTATTGAAATTGATATTACAAAAGCACCTGCTAATGCAGAGGATGCTTACCTGCGTTTACATTTACTCTCACATCGGCTTGTAAAGCCGCACGGAGTCGCACTTGATGGAATTTTTGGACTACTCAGCAATGTTGTGTGGACTTCAGTTGGCCCATGCGCTGTTGATGGTTTTGAAGTTACTCGAGCCCGTTTGAAGGCTGCGCATGGACATGTCAGTGTCTATGGTGTTGATAAGTTCCCTCGAATGGTTGATTACGTAGTTCCAAGTGGAGTTCGAATCGCAGATGCAGATCGTGTTCGCTTAGGAGCACACCTTGCTTCTGGAACAACTGTCATGCATGAAGGATTTGTTAACTTCAATGCTGGAACTTTGGGAACATCGATGGTCGAAGGTCGCATCTCTGCCGGTGTTGTAGTCGGAGATGGCACGGATGTCGGTGGTGGTGCATCCATCATGGGAACTCTCAGTGGCGGCGGAAAAGAAGTAATTTCAATCGGTGAGAAGTGTCTACTCGGTGCAAACTCAGGCCTTGGTATTTCACTTGGTGACAATTGTGTAATCGAGGCTGGTACTTATATAACTTCAGCGGCAAAGGTAAGACTTCCTGATGGGGAAATTGTTAAAGCAGGGACACTGTCTGGTGCAAGTAATCTTTTGTTCCGACGCAACTCACTTGATGGCTCTTTAGAGGTTGTATTACGGACTGGGACTTGGGGTGGGCTCAACAGCATTTTGCATGCCAACTAAGTCAAAGTAGGCAGATGGAATTTTAGTTCGGCTTCTGAATGTTTCACCACGCAAACTCTTTTGAATTCCCGTACTAGATGTCGCCTTTATCGTTGCAACCGTCCCGCTCGTATTTTTCATAACAATTTCTAGATTCACTACATCAGGCAGAACAAAGGCCGCTGCAACAGATGCTTGGGTGATTGTTCGATCCCATCGATAAAAGCGTGGATTTATGGCTGGGTCCAAACTTGCCAGATCTGGAACTGATTGTGTGTAACTCCTTTGCGACCCCCAAGCATTGCCAGCGGTTTCTGTCAGCCCTCCACTTGAACTCGAGAAGTATGCCGCGATTGGTTTACCCGCTTGCGTAAGAGTTAGTCCAGCAGTATTTGTTACCGCTGCTTTCCAAAAAAGACCCCAACCTTTTTCTGTTTCCTTTGCATATCCCAAGAATGATTGATCAGATATCTCACCGTAGAGATCACAGTCGCAGGATGCTCGATAAATTCCAGCTTTACTCAAGGCAAATGTTCTAGAGGCAATTGCTTGGGCTTGAAGTGCTGCCTCCGGCCATGATGATGGAACTTCACTAACTCCCCACAAGTATTCATCAGCTAAGCGCACAGAATTTGTAATTTCTAAACGATATCCAAGCGTTGTTGTCTTCACCGCTCTAAATTGCATCTGTCCATAGCGATACTTTTTTGTGGTGCTGTTGTGGGTTAAGGAAATCACACCATCAACACCAGGTAAATAACGAGTCCCACTCCAGCGAACTGTAAAAATTCGATTACGGGGAATGCTGACAATGTTCTTTCCAGTTACAACGCTGGGCTGGACAGTTGAGCCCACAATACTAAAGTTCAAGGAACTCTTAATAGGAACTACCGCTATCGGAACAACATCTTGTGCATCACCAATATCACCACTAAAGATTTGCATTGTGGCATCTTGCGTTCCGGATGCCAATTTCGCAGAAGTTAACAAGTGTCCAATGTTAACCCGTAATATTTTTGTATCATCTAGTGGTTCAATTACAACATCTTTGTAATAATAAGAAAGTATTGCAGTAGAGGTCTCGCCAGCTAAAGCTTTTGCTCGTGCACCAATTTGGCTCATTCCAACACCATGGCCATAGCCAGCGCCTTGTACTTGAAAGGTTGCAGGAATTTCAACGGCTGCAGATTGTGTTGGAATAACTATGGCAATTGATAGTGCCAGAAATAAAGGTTTAAACATCCTCATCAATTGCTGCGCTCTTTCCAAGGTGTAAGAACTCTTGATAAGCATCAATGACGGCATTTGGCTCGCCACGTTGAACAAGTTTTCCCTTATGTAACCATGCAACATCATTACATGTATCGCGAACTGTTTGCATTGCATGGCTCACTAAAATTAGAGCCCGATCATCACTACGAAGTTCTTTGACCCGATTAAGGCTCTTTTCCTTAAACTTGGCATCGCCAGTACTAAGGGCTTCATCAATGATCAAAATATCTGGGCGAACAACAGCTGCGACCGAGAATGCTAAGCGTGCATACATTCCTGATGAGTATGTGCGCATTGGAGCATCGATTGCATCACCTAGTTCAGAAAATTCTGCTATCTCATCAAAATTACCGGCAATTTCCTCACGGGACATTCCGGCAGCTAACCCACCTAGAAATACATTGTCGCGGCCTGACATTGATGGATTAAAACCTACGCCGAGTGCTAGCAATGTGCTGACAGATCCATACACCTCGATACGGCCCTGTGATGGTGGCAAAATACCGGCAACACAGCGCATCAATGAAGATTTACCAGCACCGTTAGTTCCAATAACACCTAGTACTTGTCCGTATTGAACATCCAAATTAACATCATCGAGAGCTCTAACTACGCGAGTCTGTTTCTTGCCGCGTCCTAAAGACTTGGCGCGAGATTTAAAAGTCGGCTTCTTATCAATTGAAGTTGTGTAAGTAAGGCCCACTCCACGGATTGAAACCGCGAGTTCATTTGTGATGTGTGTATTAGAGACGGACAGCGAACTCACGCTCCCTCGACAAAAAGAAATAGGTGCCAACAAAAAAGATTCCTGTTGCCCAAGCCAGGCCTTGAAGCATGCTTGAAAGTTGGGGAACTTCTCCTTGGACCATCGTGCGAGACCATGAATCCAAAATAGGAAAGAGTGGATTGAAAATCTCTATAAACCGAAGGCTTGGCTTAATGTCTTTTGCGGCATAAAGAATCGGTGATAAATAAAGAAGTGTTCTTGTTAAGTAAGGCAGAAAACTTGCGATGTCTCTGAAATAAACATTTATGCAGGAAATTGTAATTGCCAGTCCGAGTGCTAGAAAAATCGTAATGAATAAAACCGGAATAGCCCACAGCATCTCAATCGTAAAGGCTGAACCAACAATTGCTTTAATCACCATAAAAACAATCAGCGTCGGCAGAAACTTAAAAATGGCAATCACAAGAGCTGAAATTGGAAGCATGATCCGCGGAAAAGCGGTATTTAGAATTAACCGCTGGCCAGCGGTTACAGATTTAACTCCACCTGTAAGGCTGTTTGCTACGAGGTAAAACAAAAATAGGCTTGCAGTTAAATGCACATACCGTTCACTGTCTGCGGAATCACTAATTATGTTGATCAAAATGAAATAAACAGCTGACAGTAAAAGTGGATTTATAACTAGCCATAGCTGCCCAAAAACCGAGTCAAAGTGTTGCTCTCGAAGTTCAGATTTGGAGTATTCCTTAATGAAGGTGCGCCTAGACCATAAGGATTTCCAGTAGCGGCCGAGTTTGGGCAGGCCAGCTTTAAATGGCTCATAGACCTGCAGTGGAGTGCTCACGGATGCAAGGTTACATCAGGGGCAAGAGACTTAGGCGAAGTAAGAAATCCAAGCCCCCAAGAAATATGCATTGTTAGCAATATTGTGGGTAAACATAGAAACTCACCCATGCTTTTTCCAATTACTACAGATGCAATCAGGATAAACACAGCATAAACAAGGGCTGGAATGAATAGAAATGGTGAAACCAACCAACCTAAAATCAAAGAAAGCAATGTTGCCGCAACTGTAAATGGTGGCGCTAAGTAACGGTAATTAATTGTGCCCTGATGTCGACGTGATACTACGCGTCGCCAGCGGCCATATTCAAAGTACTGTTTTGCTAATGCTTTAACAGTTGAACGTGGCCGATATGTAACAACTAATCGTGGATCGAAGTACACAACTCCACCTGCTTGACGTAATCTAAAGTTCAATTCCCAATCTTGAGCGCGAGTAAATCTCTCATCAAAACCACCGGCTGCAAGTAGTGCTTCTTTTCTGAAAGCGCCAAGATAAACGGTGTCAACTTCTCCAGCACTACCACCGGTATGGAAGCGGGATGCACCCACCCCTAGTGGACTGCGCATCGCGCGAGCAACTGACTTCTCAAATAGAGACTTTCCTTCAGCTGCCATAACTCCACCAACATTGACAGCACCTGTTGTTTCTAAAACTTCTGAAACTAATTCACAATAATTGTTAGGAATATTTGCATGACCATCAACGCGAACAATTATTGAGTACTGCGATGCAGCAATTGCAAGATTTAGGCCGGCTGCGGTTCGACCTGATGGATTCTCAACAATTACCACCCGAGGATCATTCATGTGTAATCGCTGTGCAATCTCCAAAGTTCTGTCATCTGATGGTGCAACCGCCAGAATCACTTCGATCTTTCCGTCGTATTGCTGGGCGAGGATCGCATTCACAGCATCCTCTAAATACTTCTCCTCATTCAGGACAGGCAGAATCACCGAAATCTCTCGTTTCGGTGAGCCATATAACTCATTAGCTGATGTCGGCATAACGCGTACACGCTATCGCTCAAGTACGCTCAGACAGTGAAATCAACGCGGGCAATTCGGATTATTACCTCACTATCGCTGGGAGTAGTCCTTATCTCTGCAATTTCTTGGTTCGGTTTAGGTCAGGTCAGTGGAGCCATCGATCGAATCGATGTATTCGGTAGTTTGAGTGCTCGCCCCGAAAAACCAAATACAGCTCTTAACTACCTACTTGTCGGCTCTGATACTCGTGAAGGTTTAACAAAAGAACAGCGAAAATTACTTCGCGTTGGATCAACGGCAACGGCTGCTGGATCTCGTTCTGACACCATGCTGCTAGTTCATATCTCTAAGGCGCGTGACAAAGTCACGTTGATTTCAATCCCTCGTGATTCATTGGTGACAATTCCTGAGCATGTTTCATCCCTCGATAAAACCAAAATTATTCCTGCTGCTCAAGGAAAAATTAATGCAGCCTTTGCCTTTGGTGGTGCT
>JBIJAA010000018.1:0-20867 GCA_044346015.1 Candidatus Planktophila sp.
TTGGTGAGCAAATATTTCTGACTGTTTACAGGTTCGAGTTTGCGGACTACGCTGTCGATTTATGAACCGTTTACCTAAAAAACGGGGAATTACCCAGGATGGAGAGGATAAATCCCTCATCCTCCGCTCGTTTCACTCTTACTGTGGATAACCAATAAGGCCTGTCGGGAGTTTTTGTCATCCTGCCCGTATGACCACATTCAAATCATTCAAAAGCCCCTTCTTTATTCTTTCGCTGATACTTATCAATCTCTTAACCTCTTCGCCTTTTTCTGCAGCTACTCCTCCACTTACTAAGTGCAATATCAAATTGGATAACCCTCACTTTTCAAAGTCAGTTGAAATAAGAAAAGGCTTTAAGGCGATAAAAGTTAATGCCCGATCTCGGTGTAATCGGCAGATGACTAACCTGATTTTGACTGTTGAAATTCACAAAATTGGTTTTTTGCGTGATTACACAGTGGCGCAAGAAGAGGTAAAAGCCCTAGGACCGATATTCCCCAATGCCATCATCAAAAATCAAAAAACTTACGTTGAATGCAAAAACACTAAGACCTCGAGATATTACGGTGAGGCATATGCGACTGCCTATATAAAAGGTGAGCGTGTAAGAACTCTGCACGTATTTACAGAGAAAACTATCACCGTAAATTGCGGCAATTAACATAGAATACAGGCATGAGTTCGAGCGATGAAAGTGGATTGATAGCTGACCAAGAATGGGATGATGCCTATTTTTCTCTCATCATAGAACTTCGGACTAAGAATTCTCACCGTTATCTAGAACAAACCGAACTTTTGCTTCACAAGAAAAGTATTGAGTTAGAACTTAGTGGGTACACCGTGAAGTACACACTAGACAGAACTGGGTGTTGGTTTGATGCGACTAATTCAGACAAGGGAATAGGAAAAAGATCCTGGAATCGATTCGGTTGGGGTAAAAAGGCAAAAAGAAAAGCTCTGCCTGATTTCTTTGCGAAAACCGAAGCAAATATCTTGATGCCGGAAGAGCTTTAAAACTACTTAAATCTCTACCCCGATGTACTTGGTCTGCAAGAACTCATGAATTCCATCAAAGCCACCTTCGCGACCTAAGCCTGATTGCTTCACGCCACCAAATGGTGCTGCTGGATCAGAAATAACTCCCTTATTAATCGCAACCATTCCAGATTCCATGGCCTCTGCTGTGCGAAGTGCGCGTGTGAGGTTAGATGAAAAGACATAACTAATTAGACCAAATTCGGTGTCATTGGCCAGTTCTATTCCTTCTTCATCGGTATCAAAGATTACGACCGGTGCTACTGGACCGAAGATTTCATGAAGCAGGATTGGGTTGTCTTTTTTAACGATCAAAACTGTTGCTGGGTAGAAGGCACCCTCGCCTTCTGGCTTAACTCCGCCCACTTCAACCTTTGCGCCAGCTGCGATTGCTTCATCGACTATGTCAGAAATCTTGTTGCGCTCTTTCATTGAAACATATGCACCAAGAGTTGTTGTTGCATCAGTTCCGCGGCCCATAACAAAACTGCTCATGGACTTAGTCATCTCTGCAATAAATGCTTGGGCGATTCCACGTTGAACATAAATGCGGTTTGCAGATGTGCAAGCAGCACCACCATTTCGCATCTTTGCAAGAGAAAGCTGCGGGATAGTTATGGCTAAATCTGCATCATCATGAATAACAACTTGCGCATTTCCACCAAGCTCCATAGAACAGCGAATAACGCGGTCTGCAGCCTCCTTTAGAAGGACGCGACCAACTTCAGTTGAACCTGTAAAAGAAAGATTCTTAACTCGTGGATCATGCAACATCTTTGAAATTGCAGTTCCTGTTTTCTCTGGCAAGACTAAATTCAGAACACCCTTGGGTAATCCTGCACGTTCCATCACATCAACGATGTACATCGCAGTCAGAGGGGTTTCACTTGCTGGCTTTAAAATCATGGTGCAGCCAGCCGCAACTGCTGGACCGATCTTGCGAGTTGCCATTCCTGCCGGAAAATTCCACGGAGTAATAAGAATAGAAAGACCAATTGGCTCATGAGTTACAAGAATTCGTTTATCCCCTGATGGAGATTTACGGAAATCTCCTGGTGTGCGGACTGCTTCTTCTGCAAACCAACGGAAAAATTCGGCAGCATACGCAGCTTCACCACGAGCATCTGGCATTGCTTTACCGTTTTCACGTGAAATCAATGTTGCAATCGCTTCAATTTCAGCGGTCATTAACTCAAAAGCTTTGCGCAATATCTCTGAGCGATATCTAGGAGCCGTCTTTGCCCATGCCTTTGATGCGCTATCGGCAGCTGCAAGTGCAGCCTCACAGTGCGCATCTCCTGCAAGGGCTACTTCGGCAATAACCGATCCATCACTCGGATCGAAAACAGGAATCTTTCCGACTCCATCAACCCATTGGCCATCGATATATAACTGTGTGCGCATGGTCTGAAGCATACGCTTTACGCTTAAAACAGTGAAGACTGGGGGCTTTCAGGTAGAGTGATGCTTATTAAATTGCAGTAAATGCAATAAAAAGGAGTTTTAAGTGCCTAAGTCGTGGACCGATGATGCTCTTGCTCCGGTTGTTAAACAAGAGCACGCTCACTTAAAAGACCCCCTTAGTTACAAGATTAAGCGCCGCTTGCTTGGAATTCCACTAAATCGACATAGCTTGGAATCACAAAGATTAAGCAAGCGAAATGCTTTTGGAATTCTTTCCTCTGATTGCATCTCTTCTTCTGCTTATGGTGGGGAGCAAATTTTAGTGGCTTTGATTCCAGCTTTTGGACTTGCCGCTTTCACAATCTTTCCACCGATGATTGGTGTTATTTTGCTGATGTTGGTAGCAATAACTCTCTTGTATAAAGATGTGATTAGTACATACACCCGCTCTGGTAGCGCATATCTGGTCTCACGAGAAAATTTCGGTCGAGTGGTCTCCCAAATTGCTGCAGTGGAGTTAATGTTTGGGTACATCATCACTGTGGCCATTCAATCCGCAGCTGGAGTTGCCGCATTACTTTCAACTTTCCCTGAATTGACCTCACTCAAAGTTGAGCTAACAATTTTGATTGTTATAATTTTGACTTATGTGAATCTGCGAGGCGTCAAGGAAGCAGGGGTCTTCTTTGTTATTCCGTCCTACTTATTCATGGGCACGATGTTCATTGTCTTCATTTTCGGAATATATAGATATTTCGATGGTTCGCTACCTGTGTACAGCGTTGACACTGAGGGCTTAATATCAATTGGTCAGGCTCAAGGTTTACTCTCTGTAGCAGCCATGCTTCTAATATTGAAGGCCTTTGCTAATGGAAGTGCATCGCTAACTGGAATAGAAGCTATTTCAGACAGCGTCCCGCTCTTTAAAGTTCCTGAACATGTGAATGCCAAAAAGGTTCTTGTCTTGATGAGCATGACTCTTGGCACTTTGATTCTTGGTATTGCATGGCTCGCCAAGGAAACGCAAGCCATTCCATATGCTGATGGAACGCCAACAGTGATTTCGTTGGTTGCAAAAGCAGCGTTGGGAGATAGTTTTATCGGGGACATCCTCTTTGTTTTAACACAACTAGGCACCATGTTGATCTTATTCGCGGGGGCGAATACTTGCTTTAGCGCTTTCCCAAATATGGTCAATATGGTCGCAAATGATGGTTTCTTGCCTAGGCGTTTAACTCAGCGCGGTCACAAATTAGTGTTTTCAAATGGAGTATTTTTCATTGCTGGAGTTGCTTCACTTTTGGTAATTGTAACAAGTGCAAGTATAACTATTTTGGCAGCGATTTATGCTCTGGCTGTATTTGTTGGATTTGCGTTAACAGGTGCCGGAATGACAAAAAAGAGTTTGGGTTCAAAAGCTCCAAATCGGGTAAGAAAAGTAATACTCCATGCAACTGCCACGGCGATAGCAGTATTTACGGTGATCGTCCTATCTCTTGTTAAATTCTCAGAAGGAACTTGGGTTGTGGTTGTGGGAACTCCGCTTGTTGTTCTACTTATGCTTAAGTTCAACAATCAATACACACGTGAACAAGAAGCTCTTGCCGTAAAGCAACATCAAGAGCGTGCCACATCGATTGCTCGTCACGATGTTACAGTCCTGGTTGATAACGTTGATATCGCAACTGTCGGCGCAATTCGATATGCACGTAGTTTAAAACCTCGTGATTTATCCGCCGTCCACTTTGTAATTGATGATCGTCGCGCTGAAGAGATTCAAAAAGCATGGGCGGCATCAGATGCGCTAGATGACGTGACGCTTGAATTAATCGACTGTCCTGACCGACGACTAGCTAACTCTGCTTTGGACTATGCAATCAGAATGACTGAAAAGCCAGATGTTGAGTTAACGCTACTGCTACCGCGACGTGCCTACTCTGGATTCCTTGGTCGCTTGCTTCACGATCAAACTGCAGAAGAAATTGCGGCGCCAATTTCACAACTCCCTCGCGTTGTTGCAACTATTGTTCCATTTGACGTGGACCGCATTACATCTGGAAAAACTGTATTCACAGCACCGGCTAAACCCTCTCCAATCCAAGTTCCAAAGCCGGTTCAAAAAGTTGTACCCGTTGATATTGAACCCGTTAGCCACTACGCAGAGAATGTGACTCCGATCGGAAAGATTGAGTGGAGAAAGCGTGCCCAGGTTCAAGGTCGTGTGACATCAATTAAAACAGCACCTCGTGGGTCTGCTCCAACTCTTGAAGTTGAAATTTGGGATGAAACAGGTGGGGTTTCACTGCACTTCTTAGGTCGTCGCGATATTGCAGGCCTTGAAGTTGGTTCCCAACTACGCGCAGAAGGCATGGTTGGCGAAGAAGAGGGATCTATGGTGATTCTTAATCCTTCTTACGAACTTCTTGTATAAAAGATTTAATTAATTCTCCGCATTCTTCAGCTAAAACACCTGCACGGACTTCTGTTCTAAAGGTGCTGCGCGGATCACGCAGTAAATCCCACATCGATCCAGCCGCACCTGCTTTTTCATCCCAGGCACCAAAAACCAAGGTTTGTAAACGGGATTGCGCAATTGCACCTGCGCACATAACGCAGGGTTCTAAAGTCACAACAAGAGTGTGATCTGTTAAATGCCAATCTCCCAATTTTTCTGCAGCTCTTCGAATCGCAACAATTTCTGCATGGGCAGTTGGATCATTATGTAATTCACGTTCATTATGTCCAACAGAAATTAACTCACCAGCGTTATTAAAAATTGCAGCACCAACCGGAATATCTTGGCTTGCAACAGCTTTGCGTGCTGCATCTAGTGCAACGCGCATCAACTCTACATCGTTCACAGATCCAATAGCTCCGTAAACTGTTCTCCGAAACCTAGGCGCGCAGCAATTGCTTCAAGTTGTTCATCTGGAAATAATTCTTCGTCGTCACATAGCGCGCTGATCTCCATGCCACTCATTCCAAGATCGGCAAGTATTTCTAAATGCCCTACCGGCCCAGACTCTTCGTCATCTTCAGGAATTGGAAGATCTGCAATCTCCATTAATTCTTCTGCAACAGGGTAATCAAGAGCTGCAGTTGCATCACTTAAGAACAATGAAATGTGTGATCCTAAAACGCGAATTAAAATAAAGAATTCTTCGTCAATTGAAATTAAAGCAATTGAGCCACCATTTGTTTGTTGTGATTTCAACCGTGTGATGATCTGCGCAATGTCATAAGGATCTGGCAATGTGCCTAATGTCCAGCGTCCGTCCTCATGCCAAGCCGCGACCGCAAAGTCCATTTCACTTGTGAGGTCGGTTACTACATCGTCGATTGCATCAAAGGATTCAATCTCTTCAACGAGGCCTTCTTCGAAATCGGACATAGCCCCATACTTTCACTCATTGGAAAGGAATGAAACCCCTGTAAGGTAATACCTATGAAAGTACACGTTGCCAATCACCCACTTATCAATCACAAATTGACGGTTTTGCGCGACGAACGGACCGATTCACCAACATTCCGACGCCTAGTTGAAGAGCTCGTCACCCTTTTGGCATATGAGGCAACTAGAGATGTTCGAACACATGAAGTTGAAATTACAACCCCTGTCACAAAAACTAAGGGGCAGAAATTGGCAGAACCGCGACCGGTAGTAGTGCCAATCTTGCGCGCAGGACTGGGAATGCTTGAAGGTATGAGCAAGTTAATCCCTACCGCCGAGGTTGGGTTTCTTGGAATGGTTCGAGATGAAAAGACTCTTGAGGCAAGTACATATGCAAACCGTCTGCCTGATGATCTTTCGGGCCGACAAGTCTTTGTGTTAGATCCAATGCTTGCAACTGGCGGAACTTTAATCATGGCCTTCCATTACCTCATTGACTTAGGGGCAACAGATATCACCGCGGTGTGCATCTTGTCGGCTCCTGAAGGAATCGCTGCTGTAGAAAAAGAGTTTGCAAATAGTCGAGTACCAATCACAATTGTTACCGGCGCACTTGATGAAAAACTAAATGAGCACGGCTATATTGTTCCGGGCTTGGGCGATGCCGGCGATCGCTTATACGGAGTTGTATAAATGGCATCAACATCACCTGGATACGGAATCACAATTCGTGTCGAAGGCTCTCCTGATACAAATCCAGTAGCACTAGCAACAACGATCATCACTGGAGCAGGTGCGACCATTACCGCACTTGACGTTGTGGAATCGTTACTTGAAAAAGTTGTCATTGACATTACTTGCGACACAATTGATGCAGAACATGCAGAGCAAATTACTGCAGCAATATCACTCAACTCTGCATTAACTGTCCGCAAAGTAAGTGACCGAACATTCCTTTTGCACCTTGGTGGAAAGATTGAAATTGCTTCAAAGGTTCCCCTTAAAACTCGTGATGATTTATCTCGTGCATACACACCCGGTGTAGCTCGTATCTGCCAAGCAATCGTTGCTGACCCTTCAGATGCTCGTCGCCTTACTATTAAGCGCAATACTGTGGCTGTTGTAACTGATGGATCAGCTGTTCTAGGGCTTGGAAACATTGGCCCAGCCGCTGCCCTGCCTGTAATGGAGGGTAAGGCGGCCTTGTTTAAGCGCTTTGCCGATGTTGATGCCTGGCCAGTTTGTTTGGACACCCAAGATGTTGATGAAATTGTTCGCACAGTGCAGTTGATCGCTCCTGTCTATGGCGGAATTAACCTTGAGGATATTTCAGCCCCTCGTTGCTTTGAGGTCGAAGCCCGCCTGCGTGAACTATTAGATATCCCAGTTTTTCATGATGACCAACATGGCACAGCAATTGTCGTTCTTGCAGCCCTTCGTAACGCGCTTAAGTTAGTAAAGAAGGATCTGAAATCTGTAAAGATCGTACTTAGTGGTGTTGGGGCAGCAGGTAATGCGATTGCCCGTCTTTTAACACTCAATGGTGCAAGCAACATCATCGGCTTTAACCACCATGGAGTAATCCACAACGATATGAAGTCTGAAGATTCGATGCAGCAGTGGTTCATCAACAATAGTAATCCAGCGAACTTCACTGGCAATATTTCTGAGGCTATGGTTGGCGCAGATGTGTTCATTGGTGTTAGCGCACCGAACGTTCTTACTGAATCTGATGTTGCTTCTATGGCGAAGGGTTCAATTGTTTTTGCGCTAGCAAATCCAGATCCTGAAATTGATCCTGCAATTGCCCGCAAATATGCAGCGGTCGTGGCAACAGGCCGCAGCGATCAACCAAATCAAATTAACAATGTTTTGGCTTTTCCAGGAATCTTCCGTGGCTTACTTGATGCGAATGCTCACAAGATTTCAGATCAAATGCTTGTAGCTGCAGCAGAGGCGATTGCAGATTGCGTTTCACCTGATCAACTCAACACTTCATTTATTGTGCCAAGTGTTTTCGATCCCAACGTTGTAAAAGCTGTGGCTGCGGCGGTTAAGAAGTCAGTGTGATTGAACTAGCTGCATCATTTGATTCTCAGTTTGAATCAATTCCACCCTTCTATCTCTATCTGCTGATAGGAGCCATTGTTTTCGTTGAAACAGGCATACTGCTTGGCTTTTTCCTGCCTGGTGATTCAATTCTGTTTAGCGCTGGTTTAGTCGCAGCTGCCCACGGGGAAGTAAACATTCTCATCTTAGTTACAGTGATTTTCGTAGCCGCATTCTTTGGCGATCAAGTGGGATTTGTTTTGGGTAGAACGGTTGGACGCCCTTATCTAGAAAAACATAAGGGACCGAGAATTCAAAAAATGATTGAGCGCTCCGAGCGTTTTTATGAACGCACCGGCTGGTGGGCAGTAGTAGCAGCCAGATTCTTTCCGTGGATCCGCACTTTTGTCCCACCTATTGCCGGCGCATCAAAGATGAATTACTACAAGTTTTTGTCAGCAAATGCCTTAGGTGCGCTGCTGTGGGGTGTTGGAATTACATTAGCTGGTTATTACGCAGCAACTTTGCCATGGGTTAAGACATCCTCTTACGGTATAGCCGCTTTCTTTATTATTGCCTCTGTGGTTTCTTCACTCGTAAATTTCCTACGCCACCGGCGATAACTCCTATATATGTCATCGCAAGTCCTGTAACTAAATACGCACTCACACTTACTCCATCAGTAGGTGAGACTAAATCAATAATCAAAGACCCTGCTAGTTGCCCGCCAACACTAAACAAAGTGAAGGTTAGAACTCCTAGGTGCTGAACAATTGTTGAAGTAAATGCGATGTAGATAACTCCAATTACCCCACCGGTATAGATCCACCATGGACCTGCAGGTAGTGGTGACAAATCATTCTTACCAAGAACAACGCCTGCAAGAATCAGGATTACTAAGAATGTAGTTCCGGTAATAAAGTTGAGTAGAGACGTTGTAAAACTTTGGTGAGAGTGTTCATTAATTTGGCCGTTTAATGCACGTTGGACGCCCACGACAGCACCTGCAATACACCCGGCCGTAACTGCAATCATTGAAAGATTGTCTGCATCAATTCGATCCCATACCGACACAAGCACCGCAATAACAGTTATTACCGCAGCCATTACACGACGAGGCGAAATTAATTTCTTTCCGCCACCGGTTAGTCCAATCCGATCAACAACTAGTGACATCGCAGTTTGTCCAGCAATTGATGCCACTGAATAGATTGCAACACCGATGAGTGGCACGATCTGGGTCTGGATAGCAACAAAGCTTCCACCGAGAGCGCCAGCAAATAACTTCCACCGAGCTATCTCTTTATGAGCAATTGCCGCCTTTAGGTTTCTAATTCCCTCTTTAATCTGTGGGCTAAAGGGTGTAACTATCAGGATAATCAGTAAACCAGAACTAAACGAGACTAGCGCTGCTTGTAATCCGTTATCTAATTGATTCGAAAGTTCTCCATTTGCCCGCGCTTGAAGGGCAATCATGGCTCCAGATAAAGCTGCTAAGAAATCTAAACGCATTATTTATGCGTGCCGTGGAACTCCCGCTTGTCGGCAATCCAATCCATCAATGCAAATAGAACACCAGAGGCAACAAAAGTGAGGTGAATAATAATTCGCCAGACTGTCCCCTCGCCTACTTCGGCTTGTCCGGAAAGTTCAATAAAATCTTTAAGTAGTTCGATTACCGAAATCGCTACAAGTGAGCCAATTAATTTAATTTTTAGTCCACTGAAATCAATTGTTCCCATCCAGTGCGGGCGATCCTTTGATTCAGTTGCCACATCAATGCGTGAAACAAAGTTCTCATATCCGGCGAATATAACCATCAGAATTAAATTAGCTAGAAGTGTTAGATCTAGCAATGCCAATAGGTCCAGCGTAAAGCTTTGTGGAGTTGCTTCTCCGATGTGCGTAGCAACGTGATAGAACTCGATCAAAAAGCGGTAGGCGAGCAGGCCTAAGGCTCCGACTAGACCTAAATACAACGGTGCTAGTAAAAAGCGAGAGCGGAAAAGAATTGACTCAATTGCGTTGGAAATCTGGCTCATGGCTAAATTTTATCTTAACCCTCTAAAGAAAGCGTGACGAGTAGCCATTCTTCCTCAAGTTTTGCCGCCTCTGCGCTCAAAACCACAAGCTCTGACGCGATTGCAACTAGTCGATCGGCATCAAATGCTGCCGTTTCTTGTTCCGCGGTCAAGGCAGCAATAGCAGTGGCACATTTTTCCATCTGACGTTCAAGGCGGGTTAGGTCCTTCTTTAACTGTCGTTGTTCTGCAGCACTCGAAGTTTTCTTTTCTTTAACAACAGTTGTTACAGAATTCAAGGCCTGGGCGCGTTGTTCAAGATACTCATCAACCCCACGAGGTAAATCGCGCACCTTCTTATCACCCAATAAACCAACAAATCGATCACACACACGCTCTAGAAAGTAACGATCGTGAGAAATCACAATCAAGGTGCCGCCATAGCTGTCCAACAAATCTTCAAGCTCAGTTAATGTCTCAATATCAAAGTCATTTGTAGGCTCATCGAGGAGTAAAACGTTGGGACTATCCATTAATAGACGTGTTAGTTGCAGGCGACGTTTTTCACCGCCTGATAAATCACCAACCGGGGTCCACTGCGATTCTCGATCAAAACCTAACCGCTCGCATAGTTGTGAGGCAGATAGTTCTCGACCGCCACCTAATTCAACGCGGTTAGCAATCTTTTCAACCGCTTCTAGAACACGCCATGTTGGATCTAATTCATCTAAATGTTGAGTTAGAAAGGCAGCTTTTACAGTTACGCCCGTTACCAACTTGCCTGCAGTTGGTTGGATTTCACCAGTCAGAGTTCGCATCAAAGTTGTCTTGCCTGCGCCATTTACTCCAACTATTCCTATTCGATCACCTGGGCCAACATTCCAATACAAATCATCGATGAGCTCGTTATCACCAAGTTTTACCTGCACATGGTGTGCTTCATAAACAGTCTTACCTAAGCGATTAAGTGCAAACTTCAATAATTCCCCTTGATCACGTGGTGCTGGCTCATCTGCAATCAAAACATTTGCGGCATCGATTCGAAACTTTGGTTTTGAAGTTCTAGCTGGTGCGCCGCGGCGAAGCCAGGCAAGTTCTTTCTTAATCAACATATTACGGCGCTGATCCATAACAGATGCTTGGCGTGATCGCTCTGCTTTAGATAACACAAATGCGCTATATCCACCGTCATACTCTTCGACTTTGCCTTCGACAACTTCCCAAGTGCGCTCTGTTACCGCATCCAAAAACCAACGATCGTGCGTTACAACAACAACTGCTAATCCTCGTCGATTGTTAATGTAGCTGGCAAGCCAGGCAACACCCTCAACATCTAGATGGTTTGTTGGCTCATCAAGCAAGATCAAATCAAGTTCATTAATTAGCAGTTTTGCTAAACCCACTCGGCGGCGTTCCCCGCCAGATAACTGCCCAAATTTGCGATCAAAGATGTGATCATCAAAGCTTCCAAATAATCCGGTAAACACTTCCCGGATATTTGGGTCACTCGCCCATTCATGTTTTTCAGTATCACCTAATACAACTTCGCCGACTGTGCTTTCAGGATCTGCTAAATCCACCTGTGATAACAAACCAATTTTTGCTGCATTGGATTTGGTTACACGCCCAGAATCTGGTGGCTCAATTCCAGCCATCACCTTCATTAATGTGCTTTTGCCTGAACCATTGCGCCCAACAATTCCGATGCGATCACCTTCTGACACACCAAGGGAGACGCCTACTAAGAGCTCTTTGATATCAAAGGCTTTAGAGACATCTTCGATGTTTACAACATTGCGCGCCACGGTAGGAGAGCGTACCTTTCCCTTATGAAGGTAACTGACCGTCAATACGCGCTAGAGCTAGATAAAAACGATCCTTTAGCCCGATTCAAATCACAATTTGTCATCTCAGACCCAGAAATGTGTTATCTCGACGGAAATTCATTAGGTCGCCTACCAAAAGCAACGATCACAGCAATCAATGATTTCATGACCAAAGAGTGGGGCCCTGAAGTTGTGACTGGCTGGAGCCACTGGGTTGATGAAGCGCAGCCAACAGGAGATCTATTAGGTGAGGCTGCACTCGGTGCTGGGCCAGGACAGGTATTGGTCTGTGACACAACTTCAGTAAATTTCTATCAACTCTGTCTTGCTGCAATTCACGCACGCCCTGGTCGTAAAACAATCATTACTGATGCAGCTAACTTTCCCACTGATCGTTACATCCTTGATGGAATTGCACAGCAGTTCGGTTTAAAACTTGTCTTTATTGACAATGAGGATCCAGTGATCGCCCACCATGAACGGATTACAACTGAAGTCCTTGCACCATATCTCAATGATGATGTCGCCTTAGTAACTCTGGAAGTAATTCAATACCGATCAGGTGCTCGCACAGATTTGAAATCAATAACAGATCAAGTGCGGGCAATTGGTGCTTTAGTTGTGTGGGATGCAAGCCATGCTGTTGGTGCGATTGAATTAAATCTGGATGCAAATGGGGTGGACCTTTGCGTTGGCTGCACATACAAATATGGAAACTCTGGACCAGGTTCACCTGCGTGGCTCTATGTTTCAAAAAGAGTTCAAAGTGAACTACAGGTTCCTATTCAAGGTTGGTTCGCCCAAGATGCACAATTTGAAATGGGACCAGTTTTTGAACGCTCACAAACAATTCGTGGTTTCCAAATTGCTAGTCCATCGTTGATGGGAATCCGCTGCGTGCAAACCGCCTTTGCAATGATTAAAGAAGCTGGAATCGATGCAATTGCCCATAAGGCAGCCGTTGGAACCCAGATGATGATCGATTTATATGATGCCTGGTTAGCACCGCTTGGCATTGAATTAAACACTTCACGTGATGCCAAAGAGCGCGGTGGGCATATCTCGCTTGTTCATCCTGATGCTGCGCAAATATGCCTTGCTATGCGCACAATTTCAAATGTAATTCCTGACTACAGAACACCTAATTCAATTCGATTAGCTATTTCTCCTCTTCCAACTTCATATGTTGAGATCTGGGATGGGTTAGATCGCATGCGGGATTTAGTGGCATCTGGCCGCTATAAAGAGGTACAAGAAGGTGGGTCTCGCGTCACATGAGCGAAAACTTTGATTCAGCACTCACATACACTTCTTACTTAGCTGTTGATGAACTTCTTAAACTACAACGCCCACTATCCACTGGTCCAGAACATGATGAGATGCTTTTCATCATCATCCACCAAACATATGAACTATGGTTTAAGCAATTAATACATGAATTCAAAGAGGCCCAAGTTGCGATGGAATCAGGCGATTCGCATTACTCGCTCGCCATTTTGGGACGTATAAGAACAATTCTTAAAGTCTGTGTTACCCAGATTGATATTTTGGAAACAATGACTCCACTTCAGTTCAATGCATTCCGTTCATATCTCTCATCATCAAGCGGCTTTCAGTCTGCGCAATTTAGAATGGTGGAAGCATTATTGGGTCGGCGCGACAGCAAGATGGCAGGGCATTTACCTTTAGATATTCAAGAGCAGATCAAGGAAATCACAGCGCGCAATAGTGTGTGGGACTCAACTCTGGTTTATATTTCAAAGCGTGGTCACGCAGTCCCAACAGATATTTTGAATCGCGATAAGTCAATTGCTTATGTGGCAAACACTGTTGTGCAAGAGGTGCTACTAGAAGTACACCGGAATGATCCAGAGTCAGCAATGGTGTGTGAGCGCTTAGTTGATATTGATGAAGGTATGCAGGAATGGCGATATCGCCACGTAAAGATGGTGGAAAGAACCATTGGTCACAAAATTGGCACTGGTGGATCAAGCGGAGTTGCTTACTTAAGTAGCACCTTGTTTAATCCAACATTTCCAGATCTATGGGAGATCCGTTCTAGTTTTTAGACAGGCAATCCCTTAAGAACTATCTCTGAAAGATCTTTACGTGTTCGAGGTGCAACTTCGCGATCATATGCAGGACCTTCTAGTTGTTCTGCAGGTGCTTGCCTTCCAACAGCCATAATCACAATAGGAACTGCGCCATCAAATAACACTGCGGCTTTTTCATGATCAAAGCCAGCCATCTGATGAACAACATATCCACGATGATGGGCTTCGATAGTTAATTGTGCTGCCGCTAAACCACAGTCATACATAAATGTAGGAATCTCTTTACCGTCTGCTTGCGTTGGTGTTCCTGCAATTGCAATGAAGGCTGCCGCGCGCTTTGACCAGCTTTGGTTGAAGGGCACAAGACATTCAAGCAGTGCGGTGAAATTTGAATCATCTCTCTTGCCTGCAATCAGCCGCCATGGTTGAAGATTGTTGGCTGATGGCGCCCAACGTGCAGCTTCAAGCAATGCTAATAAATCTTGGTCTTCAATTGTTGCTGTTGCATCGAGTGAACGTGGACTACGACGTTCTGCGATGAGATCGTGAATTTCTACTGAAGTATCGGCTCTGGTCATCCCGAAAGCCTACCTGTGAACTAACGACTTAGATAAATGAAAATCATGATGATTGAGAATACGGCACCACCAGAGATCAAAAAATACTTAACCCACGGTTTCATTCCAGTTCGTTCTGCGGCCTTTGCTGCAATTTCCTTGGTGCGCATCATGACACGGCCAGCCCATGCGAACTCTGTTGCCAAAATACCTAAACCAGCCAAGAGAATAAGAACTCCTGGGCCTGGGGCAGGTATTGCAATTGTTCCAGCCACTGTTACTGCGCCACCGATGATTCCAATGACTACGCGCCAGAGTATGCGACCGGCTTTAGTCTTCTTTACCCACGAGCGAAAGTTCATTTTGTTTTAGTCACAATCATTTCTTTTCCGTAGGCTGCAAATGCTATCTCTTCCCGTCGCTTACGGTAATTATCTGATGCACCTTCAATCATGTGTTCAAAACGTGTTGCAGATTTTATGAGTGGGTGTAACTCTGCAGCATTAGTGTGGCTACCAAATACTGGTGGAGCTTGATCGATTTCTTGAACTTTGATGTGCGGGTTTAAGAATCGATAGACCAGTGCAACACGTCGTAATCCAAGGTTTGCGACATGGCGCAAACCACGGTTGATGTGATCTTGGGCCATTAAGCGAACAAATGTGAATGTTTTTGCTCGAGCTGGTTTTTGTTCAACAGCTAGTTGATACAACATTGCAGCAATCTCTTGCCCACCTGTTGTGTTGGGAAGTTCTACACACTTGTCTGATAACGCTTTGCGCACGAGTGGATCCTGCAACATCTTTACCTTTTCGGTGATGTCAGCCAAATTAGCTTGATCGGCCCGAAGTGCGAAGCCGAAATCATTACACCATTTCGCGCGAGCTTCTTGATCATCTGTTCCACGAATATTGGAGACGAAAACTGTTGGCACTTGGGCGGGTAATAGCTCGTGAACACCGTTATATCCGGTGGCACATATTCCTGCATCAAAGGCATGCAACACATTAGCAAGTGGGAAGTAGCGAACAACCTTGAGATCCAAGCCTTCTGGCACGAGTGATTTTCCATCTTTATCTACAGGTGCTTTAGTCAAGATAACCTGCAAATCTTTCCATCCAATCAAACCAGACAAGGCTGCGGTCATCTTTTCATTAACATCACTGTCACCGGTGCCAAGTTGGACAAGTGCGGTTGGGCGGTTGAGATCTAAGCCAAGTGCGCGTCTCGCATCATCTCGTGACAGCGCATCTTCTTTACGAAAAAGTGAAACAGGAGAGGTTAAAACAGAGTCTTTGCGCTTTGCAGTTGGTCCAAAATCATAAGCGCGTGCAATGTCACCTGGTTCGATAATTTTGTCCATCATCTTTGATTGCAAGCCCAAGATAAAACGCTGAGGCTTTTTCTGCCACAAACCGCGGCGCACCCAGACCAACTTTAAAATTGGATTCGCATTCTTTGCCGCAATTACACCTGGATAAGGAACAACGCCATCAAATGACAAAACTTTTGCGCCTGTTTCTTCTACGAGCGCTAACAAGCGATCACGAAGATAGATGTCCCACTTTTCACGGCTCATCCACATGCGATCTTTGCCCGGAATATATTCGCAACGAATTCCCATAAACGCCGGAACCTCTGCAATACCACCTGCCATAGAAACAATAATTGGGTTTGCAACCTCTTTGAGAGCAAGGGCAACGGCGCTTGCTCTTGCCAGGTGGCCCATTCCAACTCCATTGCTTGTCGCAAGGATGATTGTTGGTTTTTCCATTTGTTCTAATTACTCCAAGATGAATGTAGTGGTCGTCCCTCAGCGTAACCTGCTGATGATTGAACGCCAACAGTTGCCTTCTCTGAAAACTCTTCAATGTTCTTTGCACCGGCATATGTAAATGAGGAACGAACACCAGCAATGATTTCATCCAGCAAGTCCTCAACACCAGGACGTGCGGGGTTTAAATACATCCGGGAAGTTGAAATTCCTTCTTCAAACAATGCTTTGCGAGCGCGATCAAAGGCATCTTCCTGTGAAGTTCTAGCTGCAACTGCGCGAGCAGATGCCATTCCAAATGATTCCTTGAACAATCGTCCGTTTGCATCGCTTTGTAGATCTCCAGGAGACTCATATGTTCCCGCAAACCAAGACCCAATCATTACTTGTGATGCACCGGCAGCTAGTGCGAGGGCAACATCTCGAGGATGTCGAACTCCACCATCTGCCCACACGTGTGCACCAAGTTTTTTGGTCTCTGTTGCGCACTCAAGGACAGCTGAAAATTGTGGGCGTCCCACACCTGTTTGCATGCGAGTTGTGCACATCGCCCCTGGCCCAACACCTACTTTGATGATGTTTGCACCGGCTTGGACTAAATCATGTGCACCTTGGGCGGTAACAACATTGCCGGCAACAATTGGAATTGTTGGATTAATTGATCTAATGGCAGCTAATGCTTCCAACATCTTCTTTTGGTGTCCGTGTGCGGTATCAACAACCAAAACATCTGCCCCAGATGCAATGAGGGCTGCTGCTTTTGCTGCGACATCACCATTAATTCCAACAGCTGCTGCAATTCGCAAACGTCCCTTTGCATCTAGTGCTGGTGAATACAAAGTTCCGCGCAAGGCACCTAGTCTGGTCATGATTCCTACTAGATCTCCGTTGCTTGCAACAACTGGTGCCAACTTGTGGCGATGCTGATTGAGGAAATCAAATGCTTCGCGAGCACCAAGTGCATCTGACATTGTTATTAAATCTTTGCTCATTACTTGATGTAACTGTGTGAAGCGATCAACGCTTTTGCAATCATCTTCAGTAATTATTCCCACAGGCTTACCATCTTCGACAATAACTACCGCGCCATGGGCTCTCTTATGTAACAAGCTAACCGCGTCAGCAACTGTTGATTGGGGTGACAAGGTAATAGGGGTATCAAAGAAGGGGTGACGTTCTTTCACCCATGTAATGACTGAATCAACAACTGCGTGAGGAATGTCTTGCGGAATAACTGTTAGGCCGCCTCGACGAGCCATTGTTTCTGCCATACGACGCCCAGCAATAGCTGTCATGTTCGCAACAACTAAAGGAATTGTTGTACCTGTTCCGTCTATCGCTGAAAGATCCACATCCATTCTGGATGAAAGTTCTGATCGAGATGGCACCATGAAAACATCGTCATAGGTGAGGTCGTGGGTTGGTTCGTTTATGAATCGCACGTGGGTAAACAATACTCAGGTAGGATAGAAGAATGTCTAAACCACTCATTTCTGTACGTGGGTTGACCAAGGTTTTCGGGGATTTCACCGCTGTAGACGGCATTGATTTCGATGTGGCAAAGGGTGAGTCCTTCGGATTACTTGGCCCCAATGGCGCAGGTAAATCAACCACTATGCGCATCTTGGCCGCTACCTCTACCCGCACATCGGGAACTGTAGAAATCTTGGATAAAGATCCTGAAAAATTTGGTCCACTGGTTCGCGCCCACCTTGGTGTTGTCCCACAGCAAGACAACCTAGATGGCGAACTGACAGTCACTGAAAACCTATATATCTACGGACGCTACTTTGGTCTTTCAAAAAAGTTTATCAAGGCAAAGATCGAAGAGCTGCTTGAATTCGCACAGCTTGAAGAAAAGCGTGATGTCAAAGTAGAAGCACTTAGTGGAGGCATGAAGCGTCGTCTAACAATTGCCCGCGGACTCGTTAGCGAACCAGATATCTTGTTATTGGATGAACCAACAACGGGGCTTGATCCACAAGCACGACATATTTTGTGGGA
Source organism: Candidatus Planktophila sp. (assembly GCA_044346015.1). Lineage (GTDB taxonomy): Bacteria > Actinomycetota > Actinomycetes > Nanopelagicales > Nanopelagicaceae > Planktophila. The sequence continues at coordinate 18,119 of JBIJAA010000018.1, forward strand.
TCGCTTATTCCGCTTAAAGGAACAAGGTGTGACACTTGTTTTAACAACTCACTTTATGGATGAAGCAGAGCAGTTATGTGATCGACTTGTTGTCATGGACAAGGGTGCAATCATGGCCGAAGGCACACCGCAAGGTTTGATTAAAGAGTATTCAAGTAAAGAGGTTCTTGAGGTTCGCTTTGGTAGTGACCGCAACAAAGAAGTTGCACCGCAGTTGGCACAAATGTGTGAACGAATGGAGACTTTGCCTGATCGTTTGTTGATGTACACCGAAGATGGCGAAAAACTTCTAGAACAGATTGCTGCTGCAAAGCTGCATCCAACCACATCATTAGTCCGTCGCTCATCACTAGAAGATGTCTTCTTGCGTTTAACAGGAAGAACTTTGATTGAATGAACGCAGGTATTGATGTTGCTCAAATTCAACGCTTTGGGGCGCTCTATATAGCTGCTGCGCGCCTAAAGTCCATTTCTAAGTGGAAAATGATTATTGCGGCCGTTGATATTGGAAACCCCTTGTTTTACTTGATCGCCGTTGGTGTGGGTATCGGCGTTCTAGTTGAAAAAGGCTCAGGAACTGACGGCACAAGCGGCATCAAATACATAGCCTTCATCGCTCCTGCACTATTAGCTAACAGTGCAATTGCAGCTGTTATGGATGAAACAATATTTCCGACTATTGAAGGATTTAAGTGGCGCAAACTATTTTTTGCACAAAACGCCACACCAATTACTGGGCGACAAATTGCTCTTGGTGTTTATCTCTCAGCGCTATGCCGTGCAATATCTAGTGTTTCAATTTATTACACGCTACTTCTCGCATTTAATGTGGTGGATTTTGGCCCAAGTGTCTTGCTCATCCCAATTGCTGTTCTAGGTGGCGGGGCCTTTGGCGCAGTTATTTTGTTTGCAGCAGCAAAAATTGAGAAAGATGATCAATTCTTTAACATTCTAGGTCGTCTTGTCATCATGCCGATGTTTTTGTTCTCTGGAACTTTCTTTCCTTTATCTTCAATGCCAATCTACTTGCAACCGATAGGTTGGGTTTCTCCACTTTGGCATGCAACAGAACTTGGTCGCGAAGCTGCCTTTGATTACGGCATTAGCAATCTCATGGTTGCGGTCCATCTAATTGTTTTGTCTTCCTTGGTAATAATTGGAATTACCCTTGCGATGCGCCAGTTTGAGCGGAGGTTAGCAAAGTGAGTGCTGCTGTTGATATTGCAGAAAAAAATAAATCTAGCGCAATGTATGCGGGCCGCCCTCATGTTTTACTAGAAAGAGGATGGATAGCATTTAAATCTTCAACCTGGATTCCTGTTGTCACAGGGTTTGTTGAGCCGGTTCTCTTTCTTTTAGCTTTTGGATATGGAATGGGAACCCTTGTTGGAAATGTAACAACTGGAGGCACAACAATTGATTACACATTATTTATTGCCCCTGGTTTACTCGCAAATAGCGCCATGAATGGTGCTATTTATGATTCAACCTGGAATGTCTTCTGGAAACTCAATGAATCCAAGCTTTACAAGACCATGCTCTCAACACCGCTAGGACCCTTAGATATCGCTCTCGGTGAGATCACCTGGGCTTTGATTCGCGGCTTGGTCTACTCACTTGGCTTCCTAACGGTGGTAACCGCTCTTGGCCTGACGCCTAGCTTCTGGGCGATCTTGGCAATTCCTGCAGCGTCCTTGGTGGCATTTGGCTTTGCCTCTTTTGGTATGGCAATTACATCTTATTTTAAGACCTACCAACAGATGGGTTTCATTAACATCATTCTTTTGCCAATGACATTGTTCTCGGGTTCTCTTTATCCAATCTCTGTATACCCGGATTGGCTAGAAAAGATCATTATGGCTTTGCCGCTGTGGCATGCGATTGAAATGGTTAGAGCCTTCTGGTTTGGAAACATTACCTCTGGCGTTCTTGTGCACATCGCATACTTTTTAGTAATGATTGCCGCTGGACTATTTGTCACTTCCCGCAGATTACGTGTGTTATTTCTTCGCTAGTCTTTTGTGAAAGTTGCATCTTTAACTAACGCAGGACACTTCCAACCAGGAGCAATAACTGGCTCAAAATGCCACCATTCGTTTTCATATACTCGACATAGACCAAACTTTGATCCATTCACCTCTAACCACCCAGCACCAAGTGGTTCATCTGGGTAGTTAACATCAATTGCAATACCCCATGGGTGATGTGAAACAAGTGGTGGTGCTACCCATTTACTTGCCTCAGCTGCAGTCCCATATTTCTTTATTGCCTGTGCAAATAATGTTTTTTGGTGTGACACAGTTCTAAATCCTGATGCAATATATATGGACTGCCCATCTCTTTTTGCCGCTGCTTGTGCTGCCTTGAATCGATACATGAGTTGTTCATCTATCGAGTTCGGACGGATCAGTGAACGGGGAATTGCTCCTGCGCCTAATGAATACTCAGTCTTTTCACATCCCTTTATTACATTAGAAATACGCATTACATAATTTTTCTTATTCGCACAGCTCAAAGGAATAGTGTCGGAAGCATAGGAAACCCCATTTATTGAGAAAAAAGCTAATAAAAAGGCTAAAAACGCCCGACTTTTACGCATGACCTCAGTCTAGCGGGGTTGCTTTTTAATTAAAGAGTGAGAGAATTACAGCTAGTTAAGAAATTAACTAAAAACGAACCGGGAGAGTACTTCTCAAACGAGTTTCAAAAGCTGAAACCTTTGCCGTACAAGTTTTACAAATGCTGACAC
>JBIJAA010000019.1:0-20486 GCA_044346015.1 Candidatus Planktophila sp.
TTTGCCCGTTTTTTTAGGCAAATTTGAAATCAGTTTTGTCAGAAATGATTCCAAAAGAAATAATAAAACGAGGCGGGATTTTGTCCCGCCTCGTCTAATTTGAAGAAGAGTCGCCCTATAAGCCGGATCCTGTCCTCTTGCGAGGGATCACCATCCATCTAGATCTGTAATTGCTTACAGATTCAAGCAACCTACCCGTTGACTCGAGCGAGCAGCTCTCAAACGCCAACTGCGTGGTCTTGCTTCAGGCGGGGTTTACATAGCTAACTGCATTACTGCAATTACTGGTGGTCTCTTACACCACCGTTTCACCCTTACCAACTTTCGTTGGCGGTTTACTTTCTGTTGCACTGTTCCCGCGGATTGCTCCGGGTGGGAGTTACCCACCGCCTTGCTCTGCGAAGTCCGGACTTTCCTCGGCATCTTGCGATGACGCGGTGATCCGGGCGACTCTTCTGTGTAAAGGATACTTGCAATGTAGGTGTTCTTGTAATCCCTTTAAAAATAGGCCACAGTTCACGGATGCAAACGGGCCGAAGCGTTGTTTACGCTAAAAATGGTGGGGCTGCGGCAAGTCAGCCTTTGGCTGTCAGCGCGGCAATTTCAATTCTAAAACAAGGTGGATCTTTCATTGATGCAGCCATCGCATTAAGCGCTGTCATCTGTGTTGTTGAACCAGGTGCTTCCCACCTTGGCGGAGATGCCTTCCTTGTTACACATCATGCGGCGAGCAAAACAAACCTTGCATTTAACGGCAGTGGTGAAGGTTCACATGCTGCAACACCTGAAAGTTATAAAGATGGAATTCCATTGCACGGATATAAATCCGGAACAGTGCCAGGCTTAGTCTCAACATGGTTTGACGCACACTCTCGTTACGGCAAATTGCCTATGGCAACGCTTCTAGAACAAGCAATTGATTATGCTGAAAACGGATTCCCCGCTAATAGTGGCTTTGTTAAGAGAATTGCTGGCCATTTAGCACTCACTCCAAACACCACCGTGTTTAAAGATATGGGCATCGATGTGGGTGTGAAGATCGGTGATCTAGTTGTTCAAAAGAATCTTGCCCAATCCTTGCGCGAAATTGCATCAGGTGGTCGCGCGGCCTTTTATGAAGGGCGCATCGCACAACAATTGATTAAGGGCTCTGAGGGTTGGTTTAACGCTGAAGATCTCAAGGCTCACACAACCAGAGTTCTTGATCCGCTATCAATTAAGTATCGCAATCTCACAATTTATGGACAGCCTCCCCCAACTCAAGGCATGATCTTGATGGAAGAGCTACTGCTGAATGAAAGATTTGATGTGGCAGCACTTTCTGAAGCAGATCGTATTCATATTGGAGTGGAATCAAAGAAGCTTGGTTTTGCAGACCGAAATGCAATCTTGGGAGATCCTGAGTTTATTGATGTGAATGTGGCACAGATCTTGTCGAAAAAAAATATCGATGCCCGTTCTGCTCAAATTTCTATGGATTCAGCCATGACTGACATCGCACCTGTCTCTGAAGGCAGCGATACAACCTACTTTTTAGTCGCTGACAAAGATGGCAACGCAGTTTCCTGGATTCAATCTGTCTTTCATGGCTTTGGTAGCTCATGGATCATTCCTGATACAGGAATTCTTTTGAACAATCGGTTAACAGGATTTTCATTAGACCCTGAATCTCCCAACATCATCGCGCCGGGCAAGCGTCCTGCACACACATTAAATGCATTTACTGCAGTTAACCCCGATGGGACTTTGCATTTAGTGGGTGGAACACCTGGTGCAAATATTCAGGTGCAAACTAATCTGCAGTTGATCGTAAATCTTGTTGATTTGAAGATGAATGTTCAAGAAGCAACAGAGGCACCGCGTTGGCAGCATTTAAGTTTGCCTGGTCAAAGTTCTGATGAAGAGCTTGGAAATGGAGTCCTCGAGATTGAAAATCGAGTTTTACCTGCGGTTCTGGATGGCTTGCGTGCAAAAGGGCATGATGTAAGACCTCTTGCTGCATGGGCACATGGCTCATCGGTGCAGTTAATGCAGGTATTGCCTAATGGCACCTTTGCTTTTGGATCAGACCCTCGTTGCGAAGGTCAGGCATCAGGTATTTAGAGAGATGCGAAAGCTTCGTCAATAACGCTTAGGGCATCCTTTAGAAGTTCATCTGTAATAACAATCGGTGGCAAGAAGCGCACAACATTTGAGTATGTGCCAGCGGTAAGAACAAGAACGCCCTTGCTCTGGCAATACTTAACAACTGCGCTCATGGCTGCAGTGTTAGGTGTCTTTGTGCCTGGCTCAACTAACTCAATTGCTTGCATTGCACCGCGGCCACGAACTTCACCGATCACTGAGTACTTTGACTGCAATGTGCGCAGTGCGTCACCAAGAATTTTTCCAATGTGATTGGCGCGCTCAACTAGCTTTTCTGCTTCCATAGTTTCAAAAACTCCGAGAGCGGCAGCACATGCCAGTGGATTACCACCATAGGTTCCGCCAAGACCTGAAACGTGAACGGAGTCCATAATCTCTGCGCGACCTGTGACACCTGCAAGTGGAAGTCCACCTGCGATGCCCTTGGCTGTAACAATCATGTCTGGAACAACGTTTTCATTTTCAACAGCAAACATATTGCCTGTGCGAGCAAAACCAGTCTGTACTTCATCTGCGATAAAGATAATGCCGTTTTCTGTTGAGTACTTAGATAGTGCAGGCAAGAAACCCTTTGGTGGAACGATAAATCCGCCCTCACCCTGAATTGGTTCGATCAGAATTGCAGCAACGTTGTGTGCACCAATTTCTTTATCAATCTTGTGAGTAATCATCTCGATTGCATCTTCTGTGATCGTTGCCTGATCGCCAACCCAATGGAATGAGTACGGCATTGGCACGCGATACACCTCGGGAGCAAATGGACCGAAGCCTTCTTTGTATGGCATATTTTTTGCAGTCAACGCCATAGTTAAGTTTGTACGTCCGTGATAGCTGTGTTCGAAAACAACAATTGCTTGGCGCTTTGTGTAATGACGCGCAATCTTTACTGCGTTTTCAACAGCTTCAGCACCCGAATTAACAAGAAGTGACTTCTTCTTAAATGTTCCTGGTGTCATTGCATTTAACTTTTCGCATACTTCGATGTAACCCATGTATGGAGCAACTGTGAAACAGGTATGTGTAAATGCTTGAACCTGATCAATAACGCGATCGACCACACGTTGTGCCGAGTTACCAACGTTTGTAACGCCGATTCCTGAACCAAGATCAATGATCTGGTTACCGTCGATATCAAGCAAAATCGCATCACTGGCGCGCTCGATAATGACGGGGATCGCCATACCTAGTCCCCCAGATGTCGCCTCATTGCGGCGCTGTAGCGCCTCGAGAGATTTTGGTCCCGGAATTGCGGTAACCAACCGACGCTCTTGAGTCAATGCGGTAAGTGTTGTCATGGGTAAAGTCTAAGCCATCATTTCCTACTCGCCAGTCCATTGGTTAGGCTTGCACAATGAACTCTGAGTTAAGAAAGAGCGCACCGCTACTCGATGCCTACTTGCGCTACTTCGAAACTGAGCGCACAGCATTCACAATTCCGGGTCACAAGCAGAAGGCATACCGATTAGATCAGGGGTTAGGTGCGGTAGTAGATACAGATACTCCGCTCTACGGTGGTCTAGATGAAATCAAGTTAACTGAAGGAACATTAAAGAAAGCTGAAGAGTTAGCGGCGTCACTATGGGGCGCAGATTACGCGCGCTTTTCAACTGGTGGTTCAACGCATGCAAATCAAGCAATTATTTTGGCTCTGGGAAAACCGGGAGACAAGGTTGCAATTACTCGTACTGCTCATCGATCCGTCCTTAGCGCATTGGTCCTTACAGGGTTAGAACCAATCTGGTTAACACCTGAAATTGATCAAGCAACAGGTGTCCCAACAGGTATTCCGGTTTCAGAACTTGAACGTGTCTTAGATCAAAGGCCAATCGCACTTTTGCTGACAGAGCCTGGCTATTTGGGAACAATTTCTGAGCTATCCGCTTTGATTAAGAGAGCGCACGAGAATTCAATCCCGGTAATCGTTGATGCTGCATGGGGCGGGCACTTTGGTTTTAACTCCCAGCTTCCACAGCATGTATTGCAGTTAGGTGCCGACGCATTAATCACAAGTGTTCATAAAGCACTGCCTGGCTATAGCGCTTCGGCTTTGTTGCTGGCGCAGGGAAAATTGCTTAACTTGGATCGTATTGAACAAAGTTTTGAAACAACTCATACAACTTCACCAGCTGGGGCACCGCTTGCATCTATTGACGGCTGCCGTGCACTTCTGCAAACGCGTGGGGATGAGTTAACAGGGCAATTGCTAACTCATGTTGCTGCGTTCAAAGAATCTGTTCAGGCAAATTTTGATTCAACAATATTTCTTAATCCCGTTGATTTTCCGACTGGACGCTTTGATCCTGTAAAGATTGTCTTGCGAGCAAACATCCTTGGTTTATCAGGTGTAGATGTTGAACGAGAACTGCAGAAGGTAAATATCCGCGTTGAAATGGCAGATCGCGACACAATCGTTTTCTTGGCAACGTTGTCGGATGACGCTGAAGACTTCAAGACGTTGGAAAACGCGCTAGTTCCTATTCTGAAAGCATTGCAGGGTCCGACCCGCACAACGCAAACATCGCTTAGCTGGTCAGTTGTACCAACAGTTGCAATGTCTATTCGTGATGCCTACTTTGCAGATACAGAGTTTGTTTCAGCCAAAGATGCTGTTGGACGCATTAGCGCCGATTTAATTGCACCATATCCCCCAGGTGTTGCTGTGGTTGCACCTGGAGAGCTGCTGACTGAACAGATTGTTAATGGATTAGCAACAACTCAAGAGGCTGGTGTGCGTATTGCGTATGCAAGTGATTCAACTTTGGCAACCTACAGGGTAATTAAGCTCTCGTAGCTATTTTTTAAAACGTACTGAAGTCCAAGCTGGACCAAGCTCTTGTAGGTCTGAATTGATGTCTTTTTGCTTAGTATATGAATACAACTCATCAATTGAGTAAATCTTTTTTCCATCTAAGTCGGCAAGAGCCAAATTATATCCACCGTGAAAAATCATCGTGTTGCCTGATACAAAGAAGATCACCTTCTTGGCATCCTCATAGGGATATGGGTCCGATGTATCCCAATCGGTTGAATTGAAGAAATAGTTTTCAGACGGAGAACCATCATAAAAACCTTTCATGATTGAATCATGCTTATTGTACTGAATACGTGTATATAGATATGAGTCCACATCGATTCCAATTGGATAATAGGAAGACAGTCCTTCTCCAGCAAACATTTTTTTCTCTACTCCATTTTGCAGGAAATAGATGTCGCCTTCTCTCTCAAATAAAATGTCCTTGCCATTACTTCTAAAATAAGGCATTGACGATTGAGGTTTGCCGGCAGTTAAATAGGTTTTCGCGCCACCGTTTACTGAGACAGTTGCAAGCACCCCATTCTCTTTATAAACGATCTTTGAACCATCGGGTGAAAATTTTGGATCCTCATCGCGAGCGCCATTTGGCCCCGTAATGTTTATAGGCTCTTGCCATTGGCCGTTCTGCCAGCGGGAGGTAAAAACATCCCATTCATTCTCACTTAAACCTGCTTGGCTTCCCATAAAGGTGATTGTCTGAGCATCGGCAGAAAAATGTGCATTGATGGGCGAGACTATGCCCTTCCAATCAGCACCAACTTGAGTTAGCTCTCCAGTTGGGAGGTCAAGGAGCCACATCGTGGCATCCCACGCTCCGTACTCTGAGTATCGATGGTAGATAAGGGAGCCATTCAAGGAGGGAAGGTTCGGTTCTCGCCGATCAAGGGCAATTGTTGACGCGACTAAGAGACCCGAAAGCACAAGAACTCCCGCGACACGCCCTTTCATAAATCCCCCTCCAAGGCCCTTGACCATCCTGAAATCTTCTGTAAGGTAACCTAACACAAAGCGGTAGGTTTCCTAACACAATGGCGTGGGCTACTTGTGGATCTACCAAAAGTTATTGTGACAGGAGTAAATCAATGAAGAAAAGCTTCTTCGCTTCACTCACAGTCGCGGTGCTAGTTTTGAGCGGTTTAGTTGCGGTCTCCAGTTCCGCATCAGCAGCCTCAAACACCGTAACTGTGTGGACACCACATACCCGCGCTTGGCAGGTTGCTGAATGGAAAGCTGCCATTGCTCGAATTCAAAAAGCTAATCCCCAGCTCGATATCGTTCTAAAAACTGGAATAGACATGGCAACATCGATGAAGGCAATCGTAGCCAACAAATCTGATGGTCCAGATATTTCAATCTCAAATGGAAATGGTAACTTGGGATGGTTCTGTGGTGGTGGTGAAGGTATTTGGCTTCCTCTCAACACGATGATTTCAAGTCGTACTTCAGGCGTAAACCTGACGACAACATTTAAGGCCTCTGCGGTTTCAGCAACAGTTTCTGGAAAAGTTCGTTGTGCGCTACCAATGCCAGGCACAGAGGTCTTTGGATTCTTCTATAACAAAGATCTCTTGGCTGAGGCGGGATACAAGAACCCACCAAAGACAACAGCAGAACTTATGGAATATTCAAAGAAGTTAACTACTTTTGATAAAGATGGAAACATTACCCGTGCAGGTTTTGTTCCAAAGTCTGGCTACTACGGCTGGGGAATGGAATCAATGTGGCTGGGTCAAGCTTTTGGAGCTCGCTGGTACAACGCCAATGGATCCTCAGCATTGGGAACAGATCCACGATGGGCAAAGATGCTTACTTGGCAAAAGAAGTTCATCGCTGATGTTTATGGCGGTGGCGACTTTAACAAGGGCACAAAAGCTCTTACAAAGTTCACCGCATCTCGTGGTGGTGAATGGGGAACAAAGCATGACTTCATTACCGGACGTGTCGCAATGAAGATGGATGCAAACTGGATGGCCACTTTATATTGCACTGGTGATGACTGGGCGCTCGCAGAAAAGTGCTCGAAGGTCAACATGGGTGTTACAGGATTCCCAACAGATTCATCAGTGACTGCCACTCATGGCGGCTCAGGTGTTGTTGGGTACCCATTAGCTGGTATCTCAAAGACATCAAAGAATGTAAAGGGTGCATGGATCGTACTTAAGGCTCTAGCAACTGATACAACACTTTCATACCAATACGACAAGGTTGGTGGCGCTCCGTCACCATTGAAGAGTGCCTTAGCTAAGCCAACAGGTCTTCCAAGTTGGTATGAGCCATTCTATGCAATCCAATCTAATCCAAAATCTGTGTACCACTTGCTACCAAATACTGGTGAGCACAAAGATGAGGATATTCTCGCAACTCTTATGGCGGCTTGGCAGGACGGTGCAATTGGCGACCTCAAGAGCGCGCTAACAGATGCTGCAGAGAAGATTGATCAAATAATCGCCCGAAATCAAACAGACTAAGGCGTATGGCTAACTAAATGTCAATCGAGGGAGTAAGAGCAACCACCCGCTTCAAACAGAAGCGGGTGGTTGCCCCACCACGTAAAAAATTAAAGGTGCCATATATATTCATCTTTTTGTGTTTGCTTCCTTGGCTTTCAGGATTAATTCTCTTTACCGCTTATCCTATGATTTCAAGCTTTTATCAGTCATTTACAAAATTTAATATCATAAATCCTCCAGAGTTCATCGGCTTAGATAACTACCGACGCATGTTCTTTGAAGATGAAGATTTCATGAAAGCCATCAAAAACACTATCTGGATCTCAGTTATAAGTATTCCATTACGTATCTGCTTTGCCATTTTTACGGCATGGTTACTAACTCGCCCAAAGCATGGCAGCAAGATCTATAGAACTCTCTTCTTTCTTCCTTCAATGGTTCCCGCAGTTGCTGCAACCATCGTGTTTACATTTGTCTTTAACCCAATTCACGGTCCAATCAATAGGACTTTAGAAACTATTGGTATTGAAAATCCACCGTATTGGTTCCTTGATCCGAACTGGTCTAAATGGGCTTTGATCCTCTTGGGACTTTGGGGTATTGGCGACACCATGATTATCTTCTTGGCTGGATTGTTAGATGTTCCTAAATCTCTATATGAGGCCGCTGAACTTGAAGGTGCATCTACTTGGCAATCATTTAGATACATAACTCTTCCACTTTTAACTCCAGTAATTTTCTTCTCAGGTGTTACCGGTATAATTGGTTCATTCCAATACTTCACACAAGCATTCGTAGCTTCTGGTCAAGTTAATGACTATTCAAAAGCGATGTATTTTTACGCTACACATATTTATGAAATGGCTTTCAAAACTTACGAAATGGGATACGCGTCGGCGCTTGCGTGGTTCCTTCTATTGATAACTCTTGTATCAACGCTGATTATTTTGAAGACTCAAAAGCGATGGGTCCATTATCCAAACGGGAGCCTATTCAAATGAGCCATTTGACTGTAGATCAAATCAAAAGAATTGACGAAGAAGCAATTCTACTCCGTCGCAAGAAGCGCATGAAAGATTTTTTGCAATCCGCTGGAGATCATTCGGCTCTAATTGTGATGTCACTAATCTTTGCATTTCCACTATACATGGTTGTAATTATCTCTTTCATGACAGGTGGTCAGGCTGAAACTCGTTCATTCTGGCCGTCGCCATTTATTTGGAGTAACTATGTTGAGGTCTTTACTACAGTTCCATTTTTAAAGTGGACTCTTAATACTTTATTTATCTCAGTTATGGGAACAATTGGAACCGTGATTTCAAGTGTTCCAGCAGCATATGTTTTATCGCGTTTGCAGTGGCGTGGGCGTCATACAACCTTTATCGTGATTCTTGGAACCATGATGCTTCCCGGCCAAGTTACCCAAATTCCTGTTTACATCATGTTCGCTAAGCTTGGCTGGATTCCTTCTTTCCTGCCCATGATTGTCCCGAGCTTTTTTGCAAGCGCTTTTTCAATTTTCCTACTTCGCCAGTTCTTCACTTCAATTCCAGATGAGATTTCAGATGCAGCAAGAATTGATGGCTGTACTGAATTTAAACTTATGATGCGAATTGTTATCCCACTGGCGAAACCCGCAATTTCTGCGATCGCTTTGTTTGCTTTCTTGGGCTCATGGAATGACTTTTTCGGACCACTCTTGTACTTGGCTGAAAACCCTGACCTATACACATTAGGAATAGGATTGAACTCATTTAAGGGCGACCATCACACCGAGACAAATCTCATGATGACAGCCTCGGTTTTATTCATGTTGCCTGCTATTGTAATTTTCTTCTTCTCACAACGAGTATTCCTCGAGGGTGTAACTCTGACTGGAGTTAAGGGATAAATGATTTCTAATGTAACGCCTGCGGTTCCATCCCTCATCAGAGAGTTAAATGAGCGTCGAGTCCTAGAAGCATTACGGCGCAATGGTGCTTTGCATGCCGCCGAAATTGCTCGCCATATTGGCCTGTCGCGACCAACAACTGCAGATATTTTGCGATCACTGGTTGAAATAGGTTTAATTCAGGAATATACCCCCGGAGCCGAGGACCCGAAACGTGCTCGTTCGGTATTTGAAGCTGTTAGTGATCTCAAAGTTTCACTTGGTATTGATATTGGTTCTCGTTTCATTCGAGCCGCTGTTGGAGATCTCAATGAAAAAATGCTTGCCAAGGCTTCCGTACCCGTTAAATCCTTGAAGCTTAAAGATTTGATGACCGTCATGCATGCAGCAGTAAAACAAGCACTTCAGGAGTCTGGATATTCCCTAAGGGATGTCGCTTCCATCGTTGTGGGAACTCCAGGTGTAATCGACCAAAACACTGGAGTTGTTTCCATCGCGGGAACTATCTCTACGCTAGATGGTGTCAATCTTTCTCAGCTCATTGAAAGTGAGTTTGGTATCACGCCTACTGTCGAAAATGACATTAACTTAGTGACGGTTGCTGAGCAGACGGCCGGCCATGGCAAAGATGTTAAAAACTTTGCAGTTCTCTCAGTTGGCTCTGGTTTGGGTTCAGGGTTAGTACTTGATGGAAAAATTCATCGAGGTCATCGCGGCGCGGCTGGTGAAATTTTTTATGTGCCCTTTGGTGATCCACTGGATAGTCATCGAGATGCAACTAATCCTTCTGGAGATCGAGTTGCCGTCATAGCTCGTTCTCTAGCTAAGAAGTATAAAGCATCCATTCTTTCTGAGCCATATTCAACCGTAGACATTTTGAAGGCTGCCAAAGATGGCGATCCCCTTGCGAAAGAAGTTATCCATATTGAAGCAGAACGAATCGCCTTGTATATCTCAGCTATTTCAGCTGTTACAGATGTCGAACTTGTTGTTCTCTCGGGCGGAATCGGACGGCAAGCCACATTTTTTATCGAACCAATTATGAAATTAGTAAGTTCTATTGTTCCCTTTCCTCCCTCAATTGAAGTTTCTACCCTGGGTGACACTGGAATTCTTGTTGGCGCACTGAGTATTGCAACATCGGCAAGTCGTGACATCGTATTTCAAGAAATGCACAAGTCCTCAGGTCGCCCAATAGCTGAGTCGTTTTAATGAAATTAGCAGTAATTGGAGGAGGGTCCACATACACTCCAGAATTAATCGATGGAGTTATCAAAAGGCATTCTCGCTTACCTATCACTCACATTCATTTGATTGATATTGAACTTCCCAAGCTAGAAATCATTGCAGCCTTTGCGAAAAGAATGATTGCTGCTGCCAAACTTGATATTGAAGTTGAGTTTGGCACTGATTTACGTATGGGAGTTCGAGATTCTATTTTTGTTGTGAGCCAATTCCGCGTGGGCACCCAAGCTGCACGTCATCGCGATGAACTGCTAGGTCGCAAATATGGTTTGGTTGGCCAGGAAACGGTTGGGGTAGGAGGCTTCGCTAAGGCGCTTCGAACCATTCCTGTTGCACTCCAAGTCGCGCGCGCAATAGTTGAGGAAGCTCCTCATGCAATTCTGCTGAACTTTACAAATCCAGCTGGTCTAATTACTCAAACTATTCTTCAGGAGGTTCCACAACTTAGAACAATTGGTTTATGTAATGTTCCCTGGAACACGCGAATTGAAGTTGCAGGAGCTATGGGGGTTTCTCCGGACGAAGTGAGCTTTGACTACATTGGATTGAATCACTTGTCATGGATTCGTGGGGTGGAGGTAAATGGCAAAGATCGAAGCATTGATGCGATAAAAGCCTTTCGTGGGCTCACAATTGATAAAACTAAGCCTGGAGACTCCCCTGCATGGACTCAAAGTTCGATCGATATGCTCCAAGCCATTCCAAATTACTATCTGCTGTATTACTACTCTGAAAAAGAGTGGATTGAATATCAAACTAAAAACCCGACTCGCGCAAGCGAGGTAATGAAGATTGAAGATATTTTGATTGAAAAGTTTAAGGATGAAACATTGATTACTAAGCCAGAAGAGCTCATGCAGCGAGGCGGTGCATACTACAGCGACTCTGCAGCTGAATTAATGGCGGACATTCATACAAATGCTGGAACAACACATATTGTAAATACCCTTAATAATGGTGCAGTGCCAGGTTTTCCAGATGATGCTGTGATGGAGCTACCTGCAGTGATTACCTCGGATGGCGCTAAGTCGATTAAAACATCTGGAATGCGTGGCGACATCGATGCCCTTGTGCGCTCTGTCAAAGATTTCGAATTGCTTACAATTGAAGCAGCCGTTCATGGAGAAGAAGAGTGTGCTCTCCGTGCATTGATTGCAAATCCAATTGGTCCCGATATTTCGCAGGCTCGAGAACTTTGGGCAGATTTACGTAAAGAGAATGCCGGAATGATTGGGGTTTTCAATGCGTGAAGTTTTTCTAGGAGTTGATGGTGGCGGAACGAAGACTCATGCCTGCATCGTAGATTTGCAAGGAAACATTCTTGGAACAGCTGCCAACGGTGGGGCCAATTGGGAGCGTTCAGGAATTGGATCGGTTCAAAAAAGTTTAGATGAAATCATTGGAGCTGCCCTGCGCTCAGCCCAAGTTCAGCGCGAAGATATCGTAGATTCAACTTTTGCCCTCGCGGGAATTGATTGGGAGGAAGATCAGAACCTTTTTATTCCGGTGATCCAAGAGCTTGGCCTACAAGGGCGTTGCACGCTGATTAATGACTCATTTGCTGCACTCTTTGCAGGAGCCCCAAGCGGGATTGGTTGTGTATCAATCGCAGGAACGGGAGGAAAAAGTGCCGGCCGCGATGGAGTTCGAACAGTTCAAACTATGGGTATGGATTTGGGAGAAGGCGGTGGCGCAGGACAATTGATTTCTCTGACCTTAGAAAGTATTGCCAGATCCTTCCATGGCATTCAACCTCGCACTGCGTTATACACGGAGTTTGTTCAATTTATGGGCTTTCAAGACACAAAGGCATTTTTCATTGCGATAGCTAGAGATCGAATCGATCCCAATGAATCAATTGCTCCACTTATTTTTGATCTATGCAGTAGAGGTGATATCGAAGCGATAAAGATTGTTTCGCAAGTGGCAAAACAGCATGCCTTAGATATCTATGGTGTCGTCAATCAACTAGATTTTAGGTCTGGTTCAATTCCCATCGTACGCGCTGGAGGATTACATACTGCGAATAATGCAATTTTTGATAATGCATTTGAAACAGAGTTAAAATCCTTCCTGCCTTTAGCATCAATATCAGTTCTCAATGTTGCGCCAGTGTATGGGTCCGTAATTCAAGCGGCTCAAAGATTCTTCACAGAAACACCAGACAACTTTTTAAAAAATCTCAATGGCGCAGCACAGAAAGTGAATATCTAGTGGCTATTCAAACCCAAAATACATTTCAACAATCAATTGCCGATGAGTACTTGAAAACACATCAGTTTCCGGTTGATTTTGAAATTAAAGTAGTAGCAGCACGACCTTTAAAGTTAGAGGGTTACACTCTTCGAGCCACCAAATCTTCCAAAGGAATTAATGCGACAATAGGTATAGCTCTTGATCATTCATTAAGATATGCCCTCAATCATCTTCTAGCTTTTTCAAAAGAAAAAGTTGGAGAAATCTCCGTAGATCTTGGGCCAGATTTCGCAGTGCGTGGCGTTGTTGAAGGTTTCTATGGCAAACCTTGGTCCCATGAACAACGTATTCGTGGCCTAAAGAATTTTGGTGACTTCAATATGAACACCTACTTCTTAGCTCCAAAAGATGTCCCATGGCAGAGATTTAATTGGCGTCAACCTTTTCAATCAGAGTTTCTCAACACTACTGAAGAGTTGATCAAGATTGGTCGTCTCAATGCAATTGAAATAGTCACCTGTGTGTCTCCAGGTTTATCAGTTCAATACAGTGATGAAAATGACGTCGATGCTGTGATAACCCGCTACAAACAACTTTTTGATTTAGGGGCACGACACTTTGGGTTACTGTGGGATGACATCGCCTGGGAACTTCAACATCAGGAAGATATAGATACATACCTTTCAACTGCGGCCGCCCACGCAGACTTTACAAATCGCGTCTGGTCAAAATTAGTTGCATTAGATTCAGAGGTATCGCTCACTGTGTGTCCGATGCATTATTCAGGCAGGGGAAATGAACCTTACCTAAAAGAGATTGGCAGTCAGTTATATTCTCGCATCAACTTGATGTGGACCGGTCGTTCGATCATTTCAGAATACTTGGATATATCGGATGCTGTTATTTTCGAGCGCACAACTCTGCGATCACCAATGTACTGGGATAATTACCCTGTCAATGATGGCGGCCTGCAGAAAAATCTCTACATCGGACCCATTCGAGGACGTGAAGTTGGATTGCATAAGTATTCAGCTGGCTTGCTTTCTAATCCAATGCTTCAATTTGAAATGTCGCAGATTCCACTTTTTACAATTGGAGAATACTTGTGGGATTCTTCGGCTTATAACCCAGATCAATCATGGGAGAAAGCTCTCGTGCATTTGATTCATAATGAGAATGATCGACTAGCACTTCGTAAATTTATGAGGACGAGCATGGGAAGTGCTGTTGGTGGAGATCCTGCTCCTGACTTACGACAGGTTTTCCGCAAAGGGGTTGGTCTCTGGCGCGCTGGAGAACTTGAGAAATCAGGGCAGGTATTCATTGACGCTGGACAAGAGATCATTGATAACCATGGATACCTTGTCTCATCAGATTTTTCTCGTCCCGAGATGATCGCGGAGATAGAGAAATGGTTGGAAAAGTATTTGATTGGTGGCCAAGTGCTCCAAGGTTTAGGCAGCATCTTGAAGTTGTGCGATTTCAATAACGACAAAAGATGTATCTTTGGTTCTGTTGAACAGGTTGAGCAGTTGGCTCAACTAAAAGATCAACTCGAGGCACACCGAAAAAATCTCTTTGGAGATCAAATAGAGGGTCCTATTAACGAGTTAATGGCTGAACTTCAAAGCTAAGGAGTGCTTCGTGACTGTAGTTTTTATCGGAGACAGCGTTACGGATTGTGGACGCGAGATAGAACAACCTTTTGGAGATGGCTATGTTAGAGAAATTTCACTTTCCAGAGTTCTAAAAGATCCCCTGATTAATGTCGGAACGAGTGGGCATCGCTTAATTGATCTTGAGATGCGATGGCAACAAGATGTTTTAAATCATCGTCCTACAATTCTTTCAATAGCTATTGGAATCAATGACACCTGGCGTCGTTATGATGACAACGATTCCACAAGTGTTGAGGAATTCCGAGATCGATATCACCGGTTACTAACGCTGACTAGAGAAACTATCAATCCGCAGTTTGTTTTGTGCGAGCCTTTTTTACTTCATGTTCGCGAGGAGATGAAAACTTGGCGTGAAGATCTTGATCCAAAAATCGAAGTTGTTCATGACCTGGTACGTGAATTTGGTGGAGTGCTAGTGCCGTTTGATCAACATTTAAATGAGCTTGCAAGAATAATGCCCATAACTGCGATTGCAGAAGATGGGATTCACCCGACATCGTTTGGTCATCAAGTTATGGCAAAACTCTGGCTTTCCAGTATCGCTTAGTACAGGTGTGCCTGTTCATTAAGACTGCGTAGTGCACGTAAACCATCACTTGGCCAGATACTCACCGTTGTTATTGAACACGGTGAAACGTCGATATGAAAGATACTTTCCGCAGGTGCTCCTATAACTAACTTAGCAGCGGTTTTAATGGTTCCGTTGTGAGTTACAACCGCAACTCGTTGTCCTGGATACTCCGCTGCAATTTGATCAAGAGCTGCGTCAATGCGCAAGGCAACAGAGTCATATGACTCACCTTCAGGAGGTGCAAAGCCTGTCGATGAAAGCCATGATTGGTAATCGGCTGGGTACTTTTCCTTTACTTCATCTATTGACATGCCATCCCAAATTCCAAATGAACACTCAATCCATGACTCTTCAAATGTAATCGGCAACCCCGTGGCTCGAGAAAGAGCCTCTGCTGTTTGAGTTGTTCGCTTCAATGGTGAGGAAATAATCACCTCGGGATTTAAATCAGCAATGGCCGCGGCAACTTTCTCAGCTTGTTCAATTCCTGTTTTGGTTAATTCTGGGTTAAGAGGACCATCACCAGAGAACTTCTTAAATGGAGTCAATATTGTTTCACCGTGTCGAATCAAAAAAATTGTTGAGGCTTTTTCAGATGACAACAAGCGCTCAGTTAAGTAGTTTTGCTGAACCTGTATTACCTCGCCACCGCCTGCTTGCTGATCTAGCGCTTTATTGGCCAAGCGGTCAGCATGTGAATTCTCATCGCGTGGTATCCAGGAATAGGAAACTAGGGATGGATTGTGGGCGGAGCGAGCAGATTGAGCCAACACACGCATATCTGCATGCTTAATCTGCCAACGGCCAGACATTTGCTCGACTACTAACTTACTATCCATCTTCACATCAACAGTTGCATCTGCATCCAATTGGTTGATTGCAGTTAGTCCAGCAATAAGTCCGCTGTATTCGGCAACATTGTTGGTTGCAACCCCTATGAAGTCATACAGCTCAGCAATTATTTTACCGTTTTCAGTAATGACGGATCCATATCCAGCAGGGCCTGGATTACCACGAGACCCACCATCTGCGGTTAGATGAAAATGGCGTGCCATTTAAACTCCACGCACCAAGATGCAACGACATTCTTCACAGCGCACTACTTCATCTTCTGCAATATCGGCTACACGCTTTAATTCAACTGAGTTAATTGAAAGATTGCAACCATTGCAAGATCCTGCAACAAGTGCTGCTGCACCTGCCCCTCCGGTTGTCTCGCGAATCTTTTCATAGAGATCAACTAGGGCCTTATCAATGCTTTGCAAGGTTTGACTGCGATCCTTTGTGATTGCATCTAGATCATTATTTATTGTTGCCATTGCATTTTCTTTACGAATTTCTAAATCTGCGATTACCGCAGCGTGTTCTGCTTCTTCTGCCTTTAAGGTTGTGATGCGCTCGTTGATACCATCAACGCGCATCATGATTTCGAGCTCTACCTCTTCCAGCTCGGCACGCCTAGCACCCAAGGTGCCGACTTCGTGCTGAAGTTGTTCTAATTCTTTTGGTGATGCACTGCCACCTATGAGTCGTGCTTCATCGCGTGTAATGCGCATAACGATCTGCTCAACATCACCTTCGGCGCGTAGTAGCTCCCGCTTAACATCACTGAGTTCAGTCTCTGCAGCAATCCGAAGATCCCGAGCATTATTTGCCTTCACAGTTGTGCTGGCTAGCTCTGCCAGTTCAGGAAGATTCGAAGCCTTATGGCGCAAAGAGTTTGCCTGCTGATCAAATCGTGCAATATCTAGAATCGAACGCTGGTCGCTAGGAGATGCTTTCATATGCTTTATTCTCCCTTTGTACTGGTGGGCGCTGAGGGTTTCGAACCCCCGACATTCTCGGTGTAAACGAGACGCTCTACCACTGAGCTAAGCACCCGATATTGCAGACCCAAATCTTAACTTACGAGTCCACAATTTCCTAAATCACGCTTACAGAGCAGCGATTGCCGCCTTGTAATCTGCGTTTTCACGCGCAGCCCAACCATTCTTTACTTCCCAGCGAAGGATTCCTTCTTTATCAATCAAGAAGCTTCCGCGAAGTGCACATCCCTTTGACTCTTCGAACACTCCATATGTCTGTGCAACGCCGCCATGTGGCCAAAAATCTGACAGTACTGGAAATTCATAACCCTCTTTTTCAGCAAAGACTCGTTGAGTAAATGGTGAGTCACATGAGATTGCTAAAACCTGCACATCATCATTTTGGAAAGATGAAAGATCATCACGTAGTGCACAGAGCTCGCCTGTGCATGTTCCAGTAAATGAGAATGGATAAAACATCAGCAGTACATTTTTGCTACCTTTAAAGGAAGATAGCGAGACTGCTTCTCCATGCTGATTTGGAATCGTAAAATCTGGGGCTGCTTGTCCAATAGTTGTCATGGGCAAAACTTACCTCTTGCCCGCTTTGCGTGCCACTAATCGAGTTGCAGACCAATCCCCTGCGAGCGCAATTGTTGATGTCTGGCTTAACCCTGCAATTGGCGCGGCATCTTGAATATCACTTGGTTCAACATGTAGATCACGACCAGCTTTTGGGGTTAACACCCAGATCGGTCCAGTTTCAGATAAGTATGTAAGTGCATCCATTAACTCATCGACCAAATCACCATCACCATCCCGCCACCACAACACAACGGCATCAACGACTTCCGATGCTGCATCCTCAAGAAATGTGGTGCCGGTAATGCCCATGATCTGATCTCGTATTGTGGAATCGCAATCGCTATCAAGGCCAACCTCTAGAACCAGGTCATCCTTGGCAAATCCCATCCGTGTAGGCACAGGCTAAGTCCACACAATGCTGGGCTCGAGCGCAAGGGGTAATTAGGCCAATTTCACACCCCTTCAATTTCGACTTACGGGGCAGTACAGACAAGAATAGGCACATGAGCGAAAACTTCGATGCGCCAGATCTCAATATTGAACAGCTAGTCGATACCGACCCATCTGAGTCAGCCGAATGGAGAGCCTCCTTTGATGCTGCCCTCAAGGCTGCCGGCCCTGTGCGCGCTCGCTACTTAATGCTCAATCTTTTGCACCATGCACGGGAGAAGAATGTTGGAATTTCTGCTTTGCGTGCTACTGATTACATCAACACCATTGCTCCTGAACATGAAGCGCCATTTCCTGGAGATGAAGATTTAGAGCGCAAGATTCGCCGCATTAACCGCTGGAACGCTGCAATGTTGGTGCATCGCGCACAGCGTCCAGGTGTTGGTGTGGGTGGACACATTTCAACTTATGCCTCATCTGCAGCGCTGTATGAAGTTGGTTTCAACCACTTCTTCCGCGGACAAGATCACGCCGGTGGTGGAGATCAAATTTTCTTCCAAGGGCATGCAAGTCCTGGAATGTATGCACGAGCATTTCTTGAAGGACGACTAACTGAAAATCAATTAGATGGTTTCCGTCAAGAACTTTCACATCCTGGTGGCGGGCTTTCTTCTTACCCTCATCCACGATTGATGCCAGATTTTTGGCAGTTCCCAACTGTGTCAATGGGTATTGGACCACTGAACGCAATTTACCAAGCACGTTACAACCGTTACCTACATAATCGTGGATTCAAAGATACGAGTGATCAACATGTGTGGGCATTTCTTGGTGATGGTGAAGTAGACGAAGTTGATGCATTAGGTGCAATCGGTCTTGCTACACGAGAAAAGCTAGATAACTTAACATTTGTTATTAACTGTAACTTGCAACGCCTAGATGGACCGGTGCGCGGTAATGGAAAGATTATTCAAGAACTTGAGTCAATCTTTGGTGGAGCTGGTTGGAACGTCATTAAGGTTGTTTGGGGCCGTGGCTGGGATCCATTACTGGCACAAGATCGTGAAGGCGCACTTGTTAAATTAATGAATGACACCCTTGACGGTGATTACCAAACATTTAAGGCTGAATCCGGAAAGTATGTTCGCGATAACTTCTTCGGTCGAGATCCCCGCACCGCAGCATTGGTTGCCAACTGGTCTGATGACCAAATCTGGAACCTAAAGCGTGGTGGGCATGACTATCAGAAACTATTTGCTGCCTACACAGCGGCAGTTCAAAAGAATGGTCGCCCAACAGTTATTTTGGCTAAGACCGTTAAGGGTTGGACACTTGGTTCGCACTTTGAAGGTCGCAACTCAACGCACCAAATGAAGAAGATGACTCTGGAAGATATTCAAAAATTCCGCGACACCCTGCATCTAGATATTCCTGACTCTAAGTTAGATAAGTACCTGCCTCCTTATTACTTGCCGGCACCAGATTCTCCAGAGGCAAAGTATGTGGCCGAACGCCGCGCCGAATTAGGTGGATCAATTCCTCGCCGTCGTACACAATCGCGACCACTGACAATGCCTGATGACTCTGTCTATGACTCAGTAAAGCGTGGCTCCGGACATCAAGAGATTGCCACAACAATGGCCTTTGTCCGTATGTTGAAAGATCTTGTGAAAGATCCTGGACTTGGTGCACGTATCGTTCCCATTATTCCTGATGAAGCTCGCACATTTGGTATGGATTCATTGTTCCCATCGATGAAGATCTATTCACCGCATGGCCAGAAGTACACCGCTGTTGATCGTGAACTGATGTTGTCATACAAAGAATCAACGTCGGGTGTCATCCTGCATGAAGGTATCAACGAAGCAGGATCGGTTGCCTCATTCACAGCTGTTGGTTCTTCTTACTCGACACATGATGAACCAATGATTCCTATCTACATCTTCTACTCAATGTTTGGTTTCCAGCGCACAGGAGATGGATTCTGGGCAGCGGCAGATCAATTAGTTCGAGGATTTGTAGTTGGCGCAACAGCTGGACGAACAACACTTAACGGTGAAGGCTTGCAACACGAAGATGGTCACTCACTTCTGCTTGCAGCAACAAATCCAGCGGTCGTTGCATATGATCCAGCTTTTGCATTTGAACTTGGGCACATTGTTAAAGATGGCCTACGTCGTATGTATGGCGAAAACAGTGAAAATATTTATTATTACCTGACTGTCTATAACGAGCCATACGTTCATCCTGCAGAGCCAGAAAACCTAGATGTTGAAGGTCTACTCAAGGGAATTTACTTGTACTCACCTGCCTCAAAGAAGCGCAAAAAGAACGCGCAGATTTTGGCGTCAGGCGTTGGAGTTAATTGGGCTCTAAAGGCTCAACAACTTCTTGCCGATGATTGGGGCGTAAAGGCATCTGTATGGTCGGTAACTTCGTGGAATGAACTTCGTCGTGACGGACTAGAGGCAGATCGACACAACCTACTCAATCCAAAAGACAAGCGCACTGCATATGTAACCAAGAAGCTAAAAGGTGCTCGTGGTCCTGTAATTGCTGTTAGTGATTACATGCGCGCGGTTCAGGATCAGATTTCTCCATGGGTTGAACAACCTTTCTACTCACTTGGAACAGATGGATTTGGTTTATCAGATACACGTGGGGCACTTCGCCGTCACTTCAATGTTGATGCAGAATCCATCGCAATTGCCGTG
>JBIJAA010000046.1:0-5446 GCA_044346015.1 Candidatus Planktophila sp.
TTTTTCACCGATTCTTTGGCAAAACTCAACATCTCGCCTTCACTTGTTGCAGTGGTTGTGTCCACTAGATTTTCAGTCCAGAAATTTGGCTGGTCCTTGGGTGTTAATCCGACATAAACAATCTTGTGCGTCGTAGCCCATTCATTCTGAGCCTTGGGCGCAGCGGTGGCGGGAACAATAGGAGCAAGGAGAGCAAGCGCAATTACGACAATAGAAAATCTCTTCATATCGGCTACACCGCTGATTGTGTCTGGATTTATGCGAATTACTGAAGAAATTTAAATAAGTGGGCCCAGACGGGCTCGAACCGTCGACCCACGGATTAAAAGTCCGTTGCTCTACCGACTGAGCTATAGGCCCCACTGCAGTATTACCTGCGAGGCGTAATGGTATCGGATACCCGAACACTAGCCACACACCATTATCCGAAGTATTTTATGGGCCAATCCAGAGTAATAAGAAGCCGGGGATAGCGATGATCCACAGACGCAGCAGTGTTAAGTCTCTTTTCATCCCCGTTTTAATTTCGATATTTCTTGCCAATGGTGCACAAGCTGCTGACCCAATCCGCAATTACCAAATCGATGTCGTTTCAATAGCTAACTCAAAAGTTACGATGGAAGTTACTGAAGAAGTATCCCGACAAATAGTCGCACAGGTCGATGCCGCATACAATGATGCGACAGGTGGGCAGATTCGATTTACATTTCGCAAACTCCACCCAGTTAGTTTTCCAGATAAGGTCACACTCTCCTCAGATGAAATTCAAAAAGCCACAGGGTTGACCCCAGTAGCCGATCCAGGTTTTGATAAAGCAATTCTTGTTGGGGTGATTGCAAAATCATCTGCCGTAAGTTTTGCTGGCCAAGCGGTCCTTGGTGGAAACTACATAATAATGAATGGTAATTGGGCTCTCGATAGGAATGGTCCTGGAGTTCTAGCTCACGAGCTAGGTCATAGCCTTGGTATTAGCCATGCTAATTCAGCAGTTTGCACTACACAATTACCAATCGTGTGTGAGCATCGCGAATATGGTGACTTTTCTTCTGTCATGGGTACATATATAAGTAAATATGTAACTAACCCAATGATCTCAAGATTTTCTGCAACAGAACTAGATAAGTTAAAAACTTTGCCAAAAGAGAGTAAGGCTTTTGCTCCGGTATCAGGTGATTACAAACTTGCACCTGCTTATTCCAAGGGGATTAATCTTCCAAAGGTTTTGTACATTCCTATCGGTAGCGAGCTAACCTATTCTGTTGAGTACAGACCGGCGATTGGAAATGATTCTTCGCTTTCACAATCTAAGATTTCTACCCCAAGTGGTAGTTTCTATACCAACACGCCTTCACATGGTTTGCAATTGAGAATGCTGCCGATCAAAGGAACCCAATTTAAAGACTCACAACCAACTCATGTTCAATATCAAGTTAATGGGACAGCGCTTATTGTTTCTGCTTTTACAGCTGATCAAGTTCAGCCGATAGGCACAGTATTTACTCTCAGCGACGGGTCAACAATCACATTTTTGAGTGCCGATCCAAATACGGGTGCAACTGTCCGTGTTGAGAGGTCGCCGGATAAGGAACCACCAATAGTTTCGGGGCTCCGCCCAATGTGGAGTTCTAAATGGATTGATAATGGTGATGATTACCGTAGAGCAGGAATTATTTTTAAGAATAATCTCAATGAATGGGAGTACCCCACCGCTGAAATTCCACTTGACAACATAACGGATAACCGATTGATCAAAACAATTGAGGTCGAAGTTAATGGTCAAATCGTGGGTCAAGTGGACCAACCAACGCTAAATGGCATTGAGTCATATGCATTTAAAACTACTAACCCTGGCACATTTACATTCAGGCTCATTGTTACTGATTACGCAGGTCTATCAACATCAACGACTGCATCATCACTTACATCTAGCTACTTCCAAATTAGAAAGCCTTACACTGAGATTGAATCCGGCACTGATACGGGCACCGATCCTCGGACTTCTTTCTTTTTGATTGTTGATCCTGGTTCTGAAAAAAATACATACGTATTAGAGAATTTATCATCAGGGAAGATCTCATCAATGTTTAAAAGTAATGGCAATATCGTATTTAAGATCACAAATATAGCTCGCAATCAGAAATTTTCCGCCCAACTATCTGGCACTGATGACTCGGGTTATACCGATGGTGGCACTGAAATTACTTACGAACCTGAAACAACTGAATGTACAAACAAACAATGTTTTGTTGGATATCAATGGAACGTTGAAACCGGTTATTGGTATCCAGGCTTAGGTAACTTAACTTTGCAAGAATTAAAAGGGGGCAAGTGGGTAAATATCCAAACGGCCAAACCTGTTGCAGATCCAAATGGCTCAATGAAAAAGTACGTCACATTTATAATGAAGATTAAGAACCAAACTGCTGGTAAACATACCTATAGATTCTCAATAGCAGCCACCAAGAAGTTCTCAGCTCAAATATTGAAACCCTTTACACAGGTAGTTGTAGTCCCATAGTTACTCATTGGGTGTGGTTTAGTCGTGCGATTTTGTACGGAGAAATAGCACCAAAGCCAGTAACCAGCCTGCTGCAAAAGCAGTAATGAACAGGGATCCAACAGTGCCCGGATTTTTATACAAAAGGACAGCAACTATTGCGCACACACCGGATGCCGTCCACAGCGCTATCGCTGCCATTGGTCTAGTTAATCCTGCTCGCACCAATCGATGCGAGAGATGATCTTTACCACCCGTTAATGGGGAGAGACCACGCGCAAGGCGAGAGAACACAGCAACGCAGGTATCAAGCAATGGCACTGCTAATAAAATTACAGGAATTGTTAATGACTTCCAGGTTGGTTCAATCCCTGGATTTAATCTGATTGTTGCTACCGAAATAATGATTCCCAAAAATAGTGCGCCGGCATCTCCCATATAGATCTTTGCCGGAGACTTATTCCACATCAAAAATCCAATAGTTGCACCAGCCGTCACAATGGAGAGAGCGCTAACAAGCTCTTGGCCTCTATCAAATGCGATAAAGAAAACACCCAGTGCTGCAATAGCAACGGCACCTGATGCCGCGCCATCAAGGTTGTCAAAGAAGTTAATGCTGTTACAAATTCCTACTATCCAGAAAATGCTTACCAATGAGTTTAATGTGGATGTGCCAAATGGAGTTCCTGTTGTGCCACTGTTGACAATAACTAGCGCAACAACTGTGCCAACAACAGATTGTGCGATTAAACGTGGCCATGGCGAAAGCGAACGCAGATCATCAATCAATCCCATCGCACCCAGAATTAAGGCTGGCAGTAAAACAGTGAGTGCTAAATCTTTAAGCTGGCCCGCATTTTCACCGTTCTTATTTCCACCCACATAGACAGCAGCAAAAGTGATGATCGTTATTCCTAAAGCAATTGCTACTCCGCCTAAATAAGGCACTGGTTCACTTTGTGTTTTACGAGCTAAATTAGGCGCATCCATCGCACCTAAGCGAATGGCAAGGGCCCTTACAGGCCAGGTTAATAAACCAGTTAATGCAAAGGCGGCAACACCCAAAATCAAAAACTGTGTGGTGCTGATGCTCATATGTGAAATCCTATTGTTTTAACTCTTCGCGCTGCCATGTGCAGCTCGCTTTAACCGGTCACGGATTGCTATTGCAATGCCGTCGCCCATAGGTTGTTGCACAACAACAGTTGCTAACCCTTGCTCATCTGCAGCGCGCAGCGCTGCATATAGAACTTGCGCGAACTCTTCATGAGTTCTTGGGGAAGCCAACCGCACAACCCCATCTGTTGCCACAACATCTGCCATTGCAATAAATCCTTGTCCTACTACGGGGGATTGATCCAATACAACTGTTGCCGCCGGCGCGTAGTGACTATCTAAGGAACCACTGACACGGATCTCTGGTTCTTCCACAGACCCGACAACTCTCAGTCCTGTGCTTTGCTCGATCATTTGAACTGTTATCGCACCTGGGCGCAAAATCTTTGGCGTATCTCCTGTGCAATCAATAATCGTGGACTCAACTCCAACCGCGCACGCCCCACCATCAAGAATTTGGTCACCAGTTGCCAGGTAATCACCTAGCTCTGCGGCCACGGCTTGCGCAGTTGTTGGTGACACATTTCCAAATCGATTGGCACTTGGCGCTGCCACACCCTTACCGCCAGCCCGCTCAAATGCTTCTAGCAATCCCAACGCAACAGGATGAGCCGGTACTCGCACGCCAACTGTGTCTTGCCCGCCTGTTACAAAATCTCCCGCCAATTCACTTCGAGGAACCACCAAGGTCATTGGCCCCGGCCAAAAATCACGGGCTAAGGAAATTGCATATGAGGGCACATCGCGCGCCCAATCACCCAAGCCATCCATCGATGCAACATGGACTATCAAGGGATGATCTGCAGGGCGGGCCTTTACTGAATAAATCCGCGCAACAGAGGCCGCATTGCAAGCATCTGCGCCCAACCCATAAACAGTCTCTGTTGGAAAGGCGACCAAGCCACCTGCTATTAATACTGCTGCGGCATCACCCATCGCCGAGGCATCGCATTTGCTTAAGAACTGGCTCACCCGCTAATTCTCGCACTATTCCCAGCAATAACTAACGCCCATCTCAACAAATACGAGATACTTATCCTATGAAACTAACAAAACTTCGCACAATCGCATCCATCCTGACCGTTTCTGCAGTTGCAGGGGTCATCGCCCTTGCAATCCCAGCTAACGGTGCTGGCACATCAACTGATCGATACATCACCCTCACAGGTGTTGGCACGATCTCTGTTGTTCCAGATGCAGTCCGCTTTAACGCAACAGTCTCTGTAGTTGGTTCAACAAATGCTGCAGCGTTGTCTGCTGCAAGTAAATCATCTGCAGCTGTGCGCGCAGCGCTGAAAGACAAAGGAATTGCTGTTAAGGATATTCGTTCAGCAAATATCTCTGTCTATCCTGAATACACCTGGACACAAGAGACCGGCACAAAGATCACCGGCTACCGCGCATCACAAACATTTGATGTTCTCATCAGAAAAGCATCCGATGCAGGTAGCATCATCGAAGCAGTTGTCACGGCAGGTGGCGACAATGTGCAGCTTGGTGGAGTAATCCCAACAACACTTAATCCAGCTGTGGCAACAGAAGAAGCACGCGCAGCAGCAGTTGCTAATGCAAAGTCAAAAGCAACTTCTTATGCAAAGCTTCTTGGCACATCAATTGGCAAGGTGTTATCACTTGAAGAGCAATCTTCACCTGTCTACTCATCACCTTTCCCAATGGCAAAGGCAGGAGCCGCAGATGCTGCAGCTGTTGAGGTTGATCTAGGTGAGCAAGATGTAACAGTGACAATTACTGTTCGTTGGGCGCTTAATTAATCGCTAACAACCTTTAAACAAAAGAGCCGCAACCCCTAATCCGAAGGGGATAGCGGCTTTT
>JBIJAA010000020.1:0-18220 GCA_044346015.1 Candidatus Planktophila sp.
GTGAAGTTCAAGGTAATCTTGGCACTTCGCGCATTAAAGAGTGATCTTTACTGCGGGCCCATAGCTCAGCCTGGTTAGAGCGCTTCCCTGATAAGGAAGAGGTCGGTGGTTCAAGTCCACCTGGGCCCACCCGTTCTAATACGGGGACCTAGCTCAATTGGTAGAGCACCGCCTTTGCAAGGCGGGGGTTAGGGGTTCGATTCCCCTGGTCTCCACATAGTTTGATTCCGCATCATTTCCTTCCACAACAAGAAAAGAGAAAACCATGTCATCAACAGCAACTCTTCACACATCACTCGGTGACATTGTTATTGAACTTTTTCCAAATCATGCACCAAAGACTGTTGCAAACTTTGTTGAGTTAGCAACTGGTGCAAAAGAGTGGACCGACCCACGCACAGGAGATAAGTCGACTGCGAAGTTGTTTGACGGAACGATCTTTCACCGTGTCATTGATGGTTTCATGATTCAAGGTGGAGATCCATTGGGTCGCGGAACTGGCGGTCCTGGATACCGTTTTGCTGATGAGTTCCACGGAGAACTTGTTTTTGATCGCCCATACATTCTTGCAATGGCTAACTCAGGACCAGGAACAAATGGTTCACAATTCTTCATCACTGTTGCACCAACAACCTGGTTGAACCGCAAACACACTATCTTTGGTGAGGTAAAGGATTCTGCAAGCCAGGCAGTAGTTGACGCGATTGCAACAACTAAGGTTGGTGCACAAGACAAGCCAGCAACTGACATTACTATCAACAGCGTTACAGTTGCTTAAGCGTTCTGCCACTTACTCTTTAATCGCAGTAATCTGCGGTGCTTATCTGTTATGGCAATTTGTTCCAACCCTACAAAATGATCTGTTGCTACCACGTTTAGAAGTCTTAAAAGATGATAACGAGTGGTATCGACTCTTTACAGTGGCATTGACCCATGCAAATCCATTACACCTTGGCTTCAATATGTATGCGTTAATGGTTTTAGGAAATCCACTAGAGGTAACTTTTGGCAAAAAGAAATACCTAACAGTATTTTTCTTTTCACTTCTTACAGGTTCATTAGCTTCGGCATATTTAGCACCTATGTCCGGAACATCTGTTGGAGCATCTGGTGCGGTCTTCGGATTATTTGGTGCGATGGTAGTTGTGGGTAAAAAGATCGGAGCAGATGTTCGATCGATTGCTGCGATTATTGGAATTAACTTCTTCATTGGCTTTGCCATGGGTGGGGTTGATTGGGGCGCACACCTGGGTGGATTAATTGGCGGGGCATTGGCCGCACAGATTGTGTTAGCTAAGAGGTAGGTTATCCACAGGGTTTACCCACATTGTGGATCGAATTACAACAGTGTAATTAGAAGGTAGTACGAGTTAGCGCCAGCGGGTGGCCAGTGAGAAACCAACCCCAATAAAACCAAAACCAATAACCATATTCCAACTCCCAATTCCAGAAATTGGTCGCTGGGTCTCAGTTACATAGAAGACCACAATCCAGAACAAACCGATCAAGAAGGCTGCAACCATGGTTGGGGCTAGCCAACGTGGGCTCTCCAATGGCGCGTGAGGAGTCTTAACATCAACCTCTTGTTGGTGAGCGCGCTGCTCAGCGACCTTCTTACGGAGCTTTGATTTAGGCATACGCGAAAGATACACCATGAGACAGAATGCTCCTATGGCCGCCAAGATCCTCGTCATCGATAACTATGACTCCTTCGTCTTTAACCTGGTGCAGTACCTGCAGCAACTAGGGGCCGAGTGCACAGTTGTTCGAAATGATGAAGTCGCAGCTGATGCCGCTTCAAACTATGACGGAGTCCTAATTTCTCCAGGCCCAGGAACCCCAGAAAAAGCGGGCGTATCTGTTGAGATGATCAAATACTGCGCAGAGCACTCGATTCCATTGTTTGGTGTGTGTTTAGGTCATCAAGCAATCGGTGTTGCTTTTGGTGCAACTGTTTCTCGTGCACCTGAACTACTGCACGGCAAAACTTCTCTTGTTTATCACAAACAAGAAGGCGTGTTGTCAGATCTTCCATCACCGTTTACGGCAACGCGTTATCACTCGCTATGTGTTGAAAAAGATTCAGTTCCAAGCACATTACACATCACAGGATCAACTGATTCGGGATTGGTAATGTCTATGCAACACACAACACTGCCAATACAAGGAGTGCAGTTTCACCCAGAATCTGTCTTAACTGAGCATGGACATCAGATGCTTGCTAATTGGTTAGTGATGTGTGGCGATAAGGGCGCTCGCGAACGCGCAGTTGGTTTATCGCCGGTTGTTGGAACTACTAAGTAATTTACGGCGCTTTATTTATTGTAATGGTTACTGATTTACCAATGGTTTGTGTTATTCCAGCATCTGGTGCTTGACGAATAACAACACCTATTGGCTGATTTGCATCATAACCAAAAACTTCATTTACTAAGAAGCCAGCCTGTACCAAAATTGTTTTAGCTTGCAAGGCTTCAGTTCCAATCAATGATGGAACCAAAATCTGACCACTTGCAATTTGTAATACAACACCACTGCCGGCGGTAATTGTTGATCCAGGTTCTGGTGTTACTTTCAATACAGTTCCTTGTGGTTCATCAGACGGAACTGCCTCTGTTGCTGTTACTAGTAAGCCAACAGCAGATAAAGCTGTTCGCGCGTCAATTAAGGACATTCCTACTAAATCAATGGGCACAACCGAATCACCTGGACCATCAGAAATTGTTAATACAACACCGGATCCTTTTTGCACACGAACAGTTGCTAGTGGAAGTTGACTAGAAACACGATCTTTTGGAATTCGACCATCGTGGGCACGAGTAATAGTGACAACATAATCACCGAGTAAAGCTTCAGCTTCAGCCTGAGTTAATCCAATAACGTTAGGTAATTGTGGCAATCCTGCAGGATCTGCATCCGGTTTAGTAAGAAATACGCCAGCAACTAGTAGGCCAAGGATCGCAACACCGCTAATCGCACCCACTAATACCTTACGCCTAGACATTGGCGGCTTGGCTATTTTTGTAGTTACAACCTGGCCAGCCTTTATTTTGTATAAATCATCCAACATCAAGCCAGCGGATTGATAACGATCCTCTGGGCTTTTAGCTAGAGCAACCATTAATAATGTGTCAATACCTTCAGGAAGATCAGGAACGATTGTGCTTGGTGGAATCAAAGCTCCCGAAACATGTTGGTATGCAATTGAAACAGGGGTTTCACCGGTAAATGGTGGTTGCCCCGTTAGTACCTCATATAACAAACAACCTGTTGAATAAATATCACTTCGAAGATCAGCAACTTCACCCAATGCTTGTTCAGGAGAAAGATACTGAGCGGTTCCAACAACATTCCAGGTGCTTGTTAATGTCGCACCTAAATCCGCAAGAGCGCGAGCAATTCCAAAATCCATCACCTTCACATCACCATGATCTGTAATCATGATGTTTGCAGGTTTGATATCGCGGTGCACAATTCCGCCGTGGTGTGAGTATTCAAGAGCAGCCAAAATTCCTTCACCAATTTCAAGTGCACGCTTTAATGGCACTCGTTCACCTTTATGAATCAATTCCCGCAGGGTGTGGCCAGAAATTAACTCCATAACAATGTATGGCGCTGGTTCTTCTCCTGAGTCATACACAGAAACTATTCCTGGGTGGTTGAGCCCGGCAGCAGCAAGTGCTTCTTTTCTAAAACGTGCAACAAAGGAAGGATCTCGCGCCAAATCACTTCGCAATACTTTGATTGCAACTTGTCGAGCAAGACGGGTGTCTTCGGCGACATAAACATCAGCCATTCCACCTGTACCAATCATTTCACCAAGTTTGTATCGCCCACCGAGCAACGCATTAATCATGAGCTGCTCCTAGTAATAGTGATGATGTGGTTGATGTATCCGAAATATCAGCAATCAGAATGGTGACATTATCAGGTGCGCCATTTATATATGTCGCATCGTTTAAAAACTTAACAGCCTCATCCTTATTTGATTTCTTGAGACCAACTTTGATCTCTTTATCAGTCAAAACACCTGACAATCCGTCAGAGCACAACAAGTAGCGATCACCTTTTTTAACCTCATACATTTGAAGCAAAGGAGTGACATCACCATCTCCGCGCAAGGCCTGGGTCAACATCGAGCGCTGTGGGTGCTCAGCAGCCTCTGCTTCAGATATCGCACCTTGATCGAGAAGTTCTTGAATTACTGTGTGATCATTGCTGAGCTGTTCTAGTGTGTTGCCGCGCAATCGGTAACATCTGGAATCACCAATGTGTAACAAAGAAATACGATTATTACGAATTAACAAGGCGGTCAGAGTTGTTCCCATACCGCGCTTTTCAATATCTTCGTCAGTAACTGCAGCAATCTCTCCATCAATACTATGCAAAGAGTGCATCAGTAAATCCTCAACTGAATCTTCATCGATTTCGGTAGCGGCAAGAGTTGGCGCAAGCTTCTGTAGAACTTGTACGGCGATCCGCGATGCAACTTCACCTGCGGCATGACCACCCATTCCATCGGCTACAGCAATTAATTGCGCAGATGAAAATCCTGAGTCTTCATTTCCTTGGCGAACTAGCCCAATGGCCGAGCGCGCAGAGGTTTCAAAGAAGTGTGCGCTCATGATGCAAGCCTAACGGTGTAGCCTTCAAAGATGAAGATCTACGCACACCGCGGATCCTCGATCGCCCACCCCGAGTTAACAATGGCTGCGTATAAGGCGGCCATAGATGATGGTGCCGACGGATTTGAATGTGATGTTCGCTTAACCAAAGACAAAGAATTGGTTTTGTGGCATGACGCCGATATGCAACGAGTGGCAGGCAACGCAGCCCGTATTGCAGATTCAACCCTTAAGGAAATCAAGAACCATTATCCCCAGGCAATTACTTTGGATGAATTATTAATTCTTGCTCGCGATAACAAAAAAGATTTGGCTATAGAGACCAAACACCCAGTGCCATCAGGTAGCGCAGTAGAAAAGAAGGTAATGGAATTACTGGCGCAAGAAAAAGCAGTTGCAGATATTCATGTTATGTCATTTTCGTGGCGTGCTTTAGAAAACATTAGAAAGATTGATCCACATCAAAAAACTGTTGCCTTGCTCCATGACACATTCTCATTTGCGATGAGAAGATTTACCTCGGCACAATCTATTGGCCCAGGAATCACTGCATTTAGAAAGAAACCACATCTGAATCAAGATCCAAGAAATCTCTTCATATGGACCGTTGATGATGCTGACGATATGCGTTTTTGCGCTGATAATGGTGTTGATGTGTTAATCACAAATACCCCGTCATATGCGAGGTCGGTACTCGGGTACAATTAGCAAGTGAGTACATACGCCTATCTCGGTCCCAAGGGAACATTTACAGAGGCGGCTCTTAAAAAGATCACTTCTTCTAATGATCGCCTAATGCCCTATGCCAACGTGACTGCTGCACTCGATGCGGTCCGACTTGGCAAGGCCCACTTTGCTTTAGTACCTATTGAAAACTCAGTAGAAGGTGTTGTCGCACGCACCCTTGATGAGCTTGCAACAGGAGAACCATTAACAATCGTTGGTGAAGTTACATTGCCGGTCTCGTTTGCCTTGATGATTAAAGGTGATGAAAAAGAGATTTTGCGAATTGCTACACACCCACATGCAGAAGCACAGTGCCGCAACTACGTTGCTACTAATTATCCAGATGCAGAATTGATTTCTACCGCCTCTACAGCAGCAGCTGCAGAAGCCATTTCACGTGGTGAATTTGATGCAGCAATTGCAGCCCCCGTTGCGGCTGCGCATTACGGCCTTCGAGTTATTGCAGACAACATTGGTGATAACCCTGGCGCGGTTACTAGATTTATTGTGGTCGCAAAACCTGGTTCAATTCCAAAGAACACTGGCTGGGATCGCACCTCACTTGCAGTCTTTATCGGTGTTGATCACGCAGGAGCACTTCTCGATATCTTGACTGAGTTCGCCAAGCGTGATGTAAACCTAACTTTTATCCAGTCACGTCCAACCGGAACATCTCTTGGCCATTACCATTTCATTATTGACGCTGAGGGTCACATTGCAGATGCACCTGTGAAGGAGGCAGTAGAAAGCCTTCGAGCAATCTGCGAAGACATCCGATTCCTTGGCTCATACCCACGAGAAAAGGCAAGTAAATGATTGACATCAAGTATCTGCGTGAACACCCTGATGCGGTACGTGCATCTCAAAAAGGGCGCGGGGAAGATGTAACGATCGTCGACAAAGTATTAGCAATTGATGAAATTCGCCGTGCAGCGTTAGATAAATTTGAAACTTTACGCGCAGAACAAAATCTCCTATCAAAATCAGTTGGTGCAGCAAGTGGCGCTGAAAAAGCAACATTATTAGAAAACGCAAAAGAGCTTGCTGCAAAGGTAAAAGATGCTGATTCAAAGCGTGCTGAGGTTGAAGAGCAAGCCAAGCAATTAATTATGCAGTTATCAAATATTTTAGATCCGGATGCACCCATTGGGACAGAGGCGGATTTTGTAGTTATCGAACATGTCGGTACACCACGCACATTTGATTTTGAACCAAAAGATCACGTTGAATTAGGTAAGTTGCTTGGCGCAATTGATACAGAGCGCGGTGCAAAGGTTGCAGGCTCTCGCTCTTACTATTTAACAGGTGTTGGCGCGATGCTTGAATTCGCACTTGTTAACTATGCAATTGCATCTGCAAACAAAGCTGGTTTTACTCCTGTTATTCCACCAGTACTTGTTAATCCCGCTGCAATGGAAGGCACAGGCTTTCTAGGTCAAGCTGCAGAAAATGTTTATCATCTTGAAAAAGATGATGTTTATCTAGTTGGCACTTCTGAAGTTCCACTTGCTGCGATGCACATGGATGAAGTTCTTCCAGCAGACAAACTTCCTATTCGATATGCAGGGTATTCATCATGTTTCCGCCGCGAAGCCGGAACATATGGCAAAGACACCCGCGGAATTATTCGTGTTCACCAATTTGATAAAGTGGAAATGTTTTCTTTCTGTCACCCAGATCAAGCCAAAGAAGAACACAAACGTTTATTGCGATGGGAAAAGGATTTCCTCAACGCAATGGAGATTCCATACAGAGTTATCGATGTTGCATCAGGGGATCTGGGATCGAGCGCGAACCGCAAGTTTGATATTGAAGCCTGGATTCCTACACAAAATGCTTACCGTGAGGTCACAAGCACCTCTAACTGCACAGAGTTTCAGGCACGCCGCCTAAATATTCGCTTTAAAGATGCAGATGGAACAAAATCTGTTGCAACACTTAACGGCACATTAGTTGCAATTCCTCGCATGATTGTTGCGATTTTAGAGAACCATCAAAACGCTGATGGCACAGTCAATGTTCCTGCAGCACTACAACCATTCTTAGGTATGACACGATTTGAGTTGGTGTGAGTAAGCGTCCTAAATTAATTGCATCAGATTTAGATGGAACAATCGTTTCGCATAAAGGTGTGGTTTCAGAGCGCACAATTGCCGCATTTACACGAGCGCGAGATTTAGGCGTCCATGTTTTCTTTGTAACAGGACGCCCACCACGATGGATGGGTGAAATTCGCGAAGCCTTCGGTTTCGGTGAAGCTATCTGCTGTAACGGTGCGATGTTATATGACTTATTAAATGATGTAGTTCTTGAAGAGTGGATGATTTCAATTGATGATCAATTAGAAGTTGTTAGACGTATGAGAATCGCAATGCCAGAAATGTCATTTGCTGTTGAGTCCAATGATCACTATCACCGTGAAATTGCCTATGTTCCTAAATGGGATATTGGAATGGACAACGTTGGCGTTGAAAAGATCGAAGATGCGATAAAGCGACCAGCTTTAAAAATCTTAGGCAGATGTAGCAACCACGAGTTCACATCTGATCAAATGGTTAAGGTTGCAGATCGTGAGTGTAAAGATCTCGTGACTGTCACTCACTCAACATCAAGAGATTCATTGATTGAAATTTCAGCACTTAATATTTCAAAAGGAACAACCCTTGAAATGATGGCAAAGCGACTTGGTTTAACAGCAGATGATTGTGTGTCATTTGGTGATAACCCCAATGATTTCTCAATGCTTCAATGGGCAGGGCGTTCATATGCAATGTCAGATGGACACCCTGATGCAGCTTCATTTGCTAAAGGAGTAGCAGAACCTTGTGAATCCGATGGAGTCGCAAAGATCATTGAACAACTCTTGGATCTTCCCGCCTAATAACTGGCCGATTTTTCGCTAGGGCTAAATTCGGGTAATCTCTCCCACGGAGGGCTCGCATAGCGGCCGAGTGCACCGGTCTTGAAAACCGGCAAACGAAAGTTTCGTGGGTTCAAATCCCACGCCCTCCGCCATTTTTTCTGAAGTTGTGGCTGAGTTCATACCGCTTTAGCGCGTATAGACCTAGCCACTTTTTCATGTCGGGAGGACACTTATCCCCTAGTAACAAACAGGCTTATACCAGGGGAGTTGTACATGTCAGGTGTCTTTTCACCAACTCGCGCCAAGATCAAAGAGCGCACACTTCGAACAGATAAGTGGTGGATACAACCACTTCTAACTTTTGCAGTTCTCATCTCCTTTGTAATCTATGCAACCTTTCGCGCTTTTGAGAATGATAATTACTTTGTTGAAGCTAGCCACTTAATCTCACCTTTCTACTCACCATGTTTATCTGACGCATGTGACGAAGGTGCAAAAATCTTTGGTTTCGCTCCAATCGGCAAGACAATTTTTAACTTTGCTTTATCTCCAGCGCTAATCATTTTGATCTTCCCACTTGGTTTCCGTATGACCTGCTACTACTACCGCAAGTCTTACTACCGTTCATTCTGGATGTCACCACCAGCATGTGCCGTTGCAGAACCTCATAAGAAGTACACAGGCGAAACACGTTTTCCTCTAATTATTCAGAACGCACACCGCTACTTTTTCTATGCAGGTTTAGTTCTCAATGTCATCCTCACATATGACGCCATCATCTCTTACAGAAATAAAGCAGGAGACTGGGGCCATATGAGCGTTGGTTCTCTCGTCTTAACAGTTAGCGCCGCCATGTTGTGGTTGTACTCGATGTCATGTCACACATGCCGCCACACAATTGGCGGACGTTTAAAGAATTTCTCAAAGCATCCCGTGCGTTACAAGTTATGGACATGGGTTTCAGTACTCAATCACAAACATCAACTCTTTGCCTGGTTATCTCTTGCCGCTGTTGCATTCGCCGATATCTATGTTCGTCAAGTAGCACTTGAAAACTGGACTAACTACATGATCATCAAATAGGGAAAAAAAGACTATGACACTAGAACGCCATACATACGATGTCCTTGTAATCGGTGCCGGAGGCGCCGGATTACGTGCTGCGGTAGAGGCACGTGAATCAGGATTACGCGTAGCGATCATCTGTAAGTCCCTATTTGGCAAAGCCCACACCGTTATGGCTGAAGGTGGGGCTGCTGCATCAATGGGAAACGTCAATGACAAAGATAGTTGGATGGTGCACTTTCGCGACACAATGCGAGGTGGCAAATTCCTTAGTCATTTCCGTATGGCAGAGCTGCATGCAAAGGAAGCGCCAGATCGTATTTGGGAGCTTGAAACATGGGGCGCACTCTTTGATCGCACCAAAGAAGGAAAGATTTCACAACGTAACTTTGGTGGGCATGAATACCCACGCCTTGCACACGTTGGTGACCGCACAGGCCTAGAACTAATTCGCACGATGCAGCAAAAGATTGTTCAACTGCAGCAAAAAGATGGCCGCGAAACCGGTGATATGGAAAGTGGAATCAAAGTATTTGCAGAACTAACAATCACTGACATTCTTAAAGAAAATGGAAAGATCTCTGGTGCCTATGGGTACTGGCGCGAATCTGGCGAAGAAGTTTTGTTTGAAGCACCTGCAGTTGTTATTGCAACTGGTGGCGTTGGAAAGACTTTCAAGATTACTTCTAACTCATGGGAAGGTACTGGCGACGGACATGCACTTGCACTAAAAGCTGGTGCAAACCTGGTTGACATGGAGTTCTTGCAGTTCCACCCAACAGGAATGGTCTGGCCACCATCTGTTCGCGGAATCTTGGTAACTGAATCTGTTCGCGGTGAAGGCGGAGTTCTTACAAACAACCTTGGTGAGCGCTTTATGTTCAAGTACATCCCAGATGTATTTAAAGATAAGTATGCCGACAACGAAGAAGAAGCAGATCGTTGGTATACAGATCAGGACAACAACCGCCGCCCACCAGAGTTATTGCCTCGCGATGAAGTTGCACGCGCAATTAACACTGAAGTTAAATCAGGTCGCGGAACCGAACACGGTGGGGTTTTCCTCGATGTTTCAAAGCGTATTTCTGCAGACATTATTAAAAAGCGTCTGCCATCAATGTGGCACCAGTTCTACGAACTAGCTGGCGTTGACATCACTAAAGAGGCTATGGAAGTTGGTCCAACATGCCACTACGTCATGGGTGGGGTTGAAGTTGAGCCAGATACTGCAGCAGCAATAGGGGTTCCAGGCTTATTTGCCGCAGGTGAAGTTGCTGGTGGAATGCACGGCTCAAACCGTCTTGGTGGAAACTCTTTGACAGATCTCTTGGTATTTGGCCGCCGCGCAGGAATGGGCGCAGTTGAGTACGTTAAGAAGAACGGTGCAAATCCTGTTAGTGAAGCAGCAATTACTGCAGCAGCTAACAAGATTCAAGCACCATTTGATCGCGAAGGTGGAGAAAATTCTTACTCTTTGCACGCAGAACTTCAGGAAATTACACACAACCTAGTCGGAATCATCCGCACAGGCAGTGAACTAAAGGATGCAATCACAAAGATTGCAGAAATTAGAAAGCGCAGTGCCAATGTTTCTGTAAGCGGTGGTCGCGTATTTAACCCAGGGTTCCACCTTGCTTTTGATCTAGACAACATGTTGTTAGTTGCTGAATCAACAGCAAAGTCAGCAATCAATCGTGAAGAGTCTCGTGGCGGTCACACCCGCGATGACTTCCCGGTCATGAATGAAAAATGGCGCCAGATAAACAACATTTCCTCATTTGATGGTAACCAGGTAAGTATTCGCGAGCAGGCGTTGCCAGTGATTCCTAAAGAACTCTTCGACCTCTTTGACATTCATGAGTTGGAGAAATACATGACACCGGAAGAAATTGCGAAAGGCGGTTCCAACTAATGGCGCGCAATATTAAACTTCGCATTTGGCGTGGAGATTCAACTGACGGTGGTCTGAAAGATGTTGTTGTAGAGGCCAACGAAGGTGAAGTGGTCCTTGATGTAATTCACCGTGTTCAAGCAACGCAAATGGGTGACTTAGCAGTTCGTTGGAACTGTAAGGCTGGTAAATGTGGATCCTGTTCAATGGAGATTAACGGAAAGCCACGTCTTGCATGTATGACACAGGTGGCATCATTTGGTGAAGAAGAAACAATTACTGTTACGCCACTTCGTGCATTTCCGATCATTAAAGATCTAGTTACAGATGTCTCCTTTAACTACAAAAAAGCAATGGAAATCCCTGCTTATGAGCACCCTAAAGAGTTAGCTCCAGGGGAGGCTCGCATGCAGCAGATCGATGTTGAGCGTTCACAAGAGTTCCGTAAGTGCATCGAATGTTTCTTGTGCCAAGATGTGTGCCACGTTGTGCGCGACCATGAAGAAAACAAGAAGTCCTTTGCTGGACCACGTTTCTTTATTCGTATTGCAGAGCTAGATATGCACCCACTTGATATCTTAAAAAATCGCAAGAAAACTGCGCAAGAAGAGCACGGCCTTGGAATGTGTAACATCACAAAGTGCTGTACTGAAGTGTGTCCTGAGCACATCAAGATCACCGATAATGCGATTATTCCTATGAAGGAGCGCGTTGCAGATATTAAGTACGATCCAGTTCGCTGGTTAGGAACAAAGATTCGTAAGCGCGAGGGCTTATAATCACTGCATGAAGTTATTGGTTCGTTGGGGCGCTTTAACACTTGCATTTTGGGTGTCCACAGCGCTCATTCCCGGAATCGATGTTGAAGGTGGATTTTCAACCTATCTTTGGGTTGCCTTGTTGTTTGGTTTACTGAATGCAACGCTAGGTTCTTTGCTAAAACTTCTCACACTTCCAGCAGTTATTTTGACGCTAGGGCTCTTTTTAGTAGTTGTTAACGCAGCGATGTTGATGCTGGTTTCACGATGGAGTGAGAACTTAGAGATTGAAGACTTCTGGTCTGCAGTCTTTGCGGCAATTATTATTAGTGTAATCACCAGATTAGTTTCAAGTATTGGCACGAAAGCAATCAAACCCTGAAATCTCTAGGCTTGGTCTCTCTTGGCGGCGTGGTTGGCACTCTGGCGCGTTATGGTATCGGCGCAATCTTTCCCGATGATCGCCAAGGTACATTAATTGCAAATGTTGCTGGCGTAGCTTTAGCGTCAGCATTATTAGTGTTAATGGAACGCCGTGGGATCAGCCAATTACGCTTACTTTTACTGCCAGGATTCTGCGCGGGCTTTACTACCTTTTCCGCAGTTACCGCACACTCACTTGAACCAATTGAGGGTGGAGCACTCTTTCTAGCTCTCAATGTGTTCCTCTCGCTGATCGCTGTAATTGTTGTGCTGCCTTTGGCACGTAAATTAATTCCGGTGCGCTCATGAAAATGACACTCATTGTTCTTGGAGCAGCAATTGGTGGCCCAATGAGATTTGTTGTTGACCAAAAAATTCGCACCTACACAACAAAGCCCTATGGAATCTTTGCAGTAAACATTCTTGGTTCATTTCTTCTGGGTTTAACGTATGGAAGAGTCGAAGAAGGTTTTGATCTCTTTGCAATTGGTTTTGCAGGCGCGTTTACAACCTGGTCAACTTTTATGTTGGATATTTACTTAGCGTATGAATTAAAGCGCCACAAAGAAGCGGCCATTAATCTTGTAATGTCATTAGGTATAGGTTTACTGGCAGCTTGGTGCGGATTGCAACTAGCCTAATTTAACGAAGCGAAGCCATCCAGGCTTCAATCTCATCTGGGTGATGAGGAATGTGCTCACTTAGGTTCAAGCAGCCATCTTCTGTAACAACAACATCGTCTTCGATTCGAATACCAATACCGCGGTATTCAGCAGGGAAAAGCTCATCATCAGGTTGAATATAAAGACCTGGCTCCACTGTTAAGCACATTCCAACTTCCAAGATGCCCTCGCGATACTGGTCAGCACGCGCTTGTGCACAATCGTGAACATCCATCCCAAGCATGTGGCTGACACCATGCAAGGTCCAACGCTTATGCAATCCAACCGCAGGATCCATGACCTCTTCTAGGCTCATATTGATAATACCCATATCAATTAACCCTTGTGCCAAAATCGTGTGACTAGCTTTGTTGATAGCCAAGAACTTTTCTCCTGGTTTTACCGCAGCAATACCAGCTTTTTGGGCCTCATAAACAAGCATGTATAAAGCACGTTGTGCTGGTGTGAACTTGCCACTAATGGGCAAAGTTCTAGTGATATCAGCGGTGTAATACGAATCTATTTCAACACCAGCATCTAGAAGGAGCAAGTCTCCGTTTCTTACCACTCCATCGTTTCGGTTCCAGTGCAACACACATGCATGTGAGCCAGATGCCGCAATCGTGTTATACCCAAGATCATTTCCTTCAATACGTGCACGACCAAAGAATGCTGCCTCAACAACACGCTCCCCACGAACAGTCGCAATGGCAGCAGGTAAAGCGCGGATCACATCATTAAATCCACGATGTGTTACATCAACCGCCTTTTGCATCTCATTGATTTCATATTGATCTTTAATCAAACGAGCAACCGAAACATATTCAATTAGCTCAGTATCTCGTGCATGTTCATTAATCAAAGAATCAACAAACTCATCGAAACCATGTAAGGCTGCAGCCTTTTTGCCCTTTAAAAACTTTTTAAGTTCAGAAAGTTCCCGAACTTCAATGCCGTAACGCTTAGATGCTTCAGCGGTCGTAAAACGACGACCAACCCATAATTCACCATATTTCGCATCTGTGTAGAAAGCAGCAGTATCTCGTGTTGAACGGGGATTGATGAAAAGAATTGGTGTGTGGCCTGATCCACTTGGCTCCATCACAAATACCGCATCTGGATTAGCTTCCGCGCCTTGAACGCCTGTGTAATAAGCAAAAGCTGTATGTGGGCGATACGGATAATCGGTGTCGTTGCTTCGCTGTTTTGCTGTGCCACTTGGGATGACTAAGCGCAATTTTGTGAAGGCAGCAGATAACTTCTGTCGGCGGTCATGGCAATGTGAAATAACTTCAGCTTGTTCGATTCCCGATAAAGGTGTTGGAGACCAGCCATCCTTCATGAATTCAGCAAACATCTCAGAGGGGGCAACGTCATGCCCTCTCATTGTTTTAACCAGCGGCTTATCGGAATTTTCCATTTATCTAGCCTACAAGCAGGGAGTAGCGCAGCCTATTGATTGCGGTAAACTTCACCCGTACAAGGAGACGTCGCATAGCCCGGTCGAGTGCGCCTCACTGCTAACGAGGTAAGGTGTTAAAGCCTTCAGGAGTTCAAATCTCCTCGTCTCCGCAAGGAATACCAATCAAGGAGAACTGTTGCCTACATTTAAAATAGCAATTGTTGGCGCAGGCCCAGCAGGCTATTTTGCCGCGCAAGCTCTACAAAATCTTGCAAACGAAGATCGCATATTTGAAATCGACATGATTGAACGTCTTCCAACCCCATGGGGCTTGGTCCGAAGCGGTGTTGCTCCAGATCACCCAAAGATTAAGACTGTTTCAAAGGTCTTTGAAAAGATTGCAGCACAAGAAACATTTAGATTGTTTGCAAATATAGAAATTGGTAGCGATATTTCAATTGCCCAACTTCAAGAAAAGTATGACGCAGTCATTATTGCAACGGGATCGTCGCATGGCAAAACACTTGGAATACCAGGTGAAAACCTACGAGGGTCTTTATCTGCAGCCACCTTCGTCCCTTGGTACAACGCACACCCGGATTTTGTAGGCGTAGATACACCTTTATCTGCAGACACCGCTGTTGTCATTGGTGCAGGAAACGTGGCGATGGATGTTGCTCGCATGTTGGCACTTGAGCCAAGTGAATTAGATCCAACCGATACCGCCGATCACGCAATTGATGCATTTAAAACGAGCAACATTCGTAAGGTTTATATAAGCGCTCGCCGTGGGCCAGAGCATGCAGCATTTACATCACCTGAACTTCGCGAACTTCCCAAACTAGAGCACACAAATGTAATTATGAACAAGGGCGATATTGAAGCTGCAATTGTTCGTGCGGGGGATGAACCAGGAAAAGATGTTAAGAGCAATCTGGATGCGATGTTGTTAATTGCCGAAAATCCAAAGCCAGAACATGAGCGCACTATGGAGTTCTTGTTCCAACACACACCAAAAGAGATCCTTGGCTCAGATTGTGTAGAAGGA
The DNA here is from genome assembly GCA_044346015.1 of Candidatus Planktophila sp. GTDB lineage: Bacteria > Actinomycetota > Actinomycetes > Nanopelagicales > Nanopelagicaceae > Planktophila. Next base: position 15,464 of record JBIJAA010000020.1, read on the forward strand.
GTTGTGTTTTCAACCCCGAACGGTGATGTAACAGTTAAATGTGGGCTTGTAGTTACCGCAATTGGATATCAAGCCGAGGGTATTGAAGGTGTTCCCTATGAAAACGGTAAAGTTGTCAATAACGATGGCCATGTGAATGGGAATTTGTATGTTGTTGGCTGGGCAAAGCGAGGCCCATCAGGAGTAATTGGCACTAATAAATCAGATGCGGCAGCGGTTATGCAGCTTCTTACAGATGATCTAAAGAGCCCCAAAAATAATGGCGATATTTCAGAGCTATTAACCCACCAAGTTGTTGTAACCCAAGAAAATTGGCAGAAGATCAACGAAGCTGAAGTTGCAGCGGGTGAGGCAAAGGGTAAACCTCGGGTTAAGAGTGTGGAGCGCGCAGAGTTACTAAAGCACGCAGGTCTGTAACTCTTTACCTTCTCGAAACCATGTCGTAACCATTTAACTGTGCGATTTAAAAAGTGTCCTGCTTAGATAAGCCCATGAACAAAACCCTCTCATCCCGCAAATTCTTTAGCTTGGGCAGTATCGCCCTGGCTACATCGCTACTAGTTTCATTTCTAGTTCCTACCGCGCAGGCAGTGACGTATTCACTTCCGAATGCACCGACAAGTGTCACCTCTTATCTAGGCGCTAAGGGCGTCGTTGTTCGCTGGATTCCTGGCGAAACTGTTGAACCCGGTATCACCGGTTACGTTGTTTCAGCTGGTGCTGGTTCATGCCCAATCTTTGTTCCTGTAAGGAACAACAACGTTGTAACAATGCCAGTTGTTATTGGTCAGCCAGCTGGAACTCCAGTAGTTCGTGCTGTTAATGCATATGGTTTTTCTAAGCCAACTGCATCAAAGAAGAGCTACACAGCAGCAGAGCTAGCAACAGTTGCCAACTCAGGTAACAAAGCGGTTCAAGTTCTTCAACTCAGCGACCTTCACGGAGCGATCGAAGTTGGAAACTCATTCGGTGCACCTCTGCTTGTTAGCAACTGGAATGCAGATCGCACAGCAAATGCCGCAACAGTTGCCTTCACATCAGGTGACAACATTGGCGCAGCTCCACCGATCTCAACAGAGTTCGAAGAGCTTCCAACAATTGAAACACTTAATGCAATGAAACTAGATGCTGGTGCATTTGGTAACCATGAGCACGATAGAAATCTTGCACATCTTCAAAAGGTTATCGGAGCTTCAGATTTCCAATGGGTAGTTTCAAACTACAATCCAGATTCACTAGATGCTCTAAAGTCAGGCACAAAGCAGGCAAAGAGCTTCACAATCATTGAACGTGGCGGTGTGAAGATCGGTGTCGTTGGTGCAAACACCCCAGAGACAATCGAACAAGTTTTCCCAGGAAACCTTGATTACACAAATGCAGCAGGCGCCAAGAAGACAATCACAATTGACCCAGGTGTTACCGGGGTCAATCAAGCAATTGTTGATGCGAAAGCAGCTGGTGCAGAAATTGTGATTGCACTTATTCACCAAGGGTGGCAAGAGAATTCTGATGGAGGTGCTAAGGGTGTTTTGAACACAATGGCAGCGCAAATCAAGGGTGCTGCAGCCATCTATGGTGGTCACAGCCACCAGACGTTTGCAACTGTAATCCCAGGTACCTCTCGAGTTGCTCCTGTTGTCATAGGACAAACTCGTAACTCAGGTGTTGAATACACACGTACTCAGATTTGTATGAAGTACGGAAAGGTTGTCGGTCAGTCAATTGAACACGTTCTAAAGTCTGCATCAACAACAATCAACACAGGTGTTGTTAGTACTGTTACAACACAAGATGTTGCAGCCGCTGCAATGGTCAAGAAGTACAAGGATCAACTAACAGCGAAGCTTGACATCAAGATCGGTCAAGTATCTGGCGTATTCCCACGTGGTGGCACACCAGCTGTTGAGCGTTCAGGTGAAACTCCAATGGGTAACTACATTGCAGACTTGATGCGTGCGAAGTACAAGACTGACTTTGTGATTCAAAATGGTGGCGGTATTCGCGACACATTCCCAGCAAAGACCTACGTCCCTGTAAACACAGCACTTGTTCGCACAGGCACTGGTCCGCTAGATGTAACACTCGGTGATGCGCTAACTGTTTATCCATTCGGTAACCAGGTCGCAACAACAGTTGTTACAGGTGAAAATCTGTGGAAGGCACTTGAAAACGGTGTCGGTGGTAACTATCCAGGTGATGGTCGCTTCCCACAGATTTCCGGATTCAAGTTCTCATTTGATTCTTCTAAGCCAATTGGAAGCAGAATTGTTTCTGTAACCAAAGTGGATGGAACAGCAATTCCAAAGGATGCAACTGAGTACACACTTACAACTCTTGACTTCCTAATCTACGGTGGCGATGGATACCTCAACGTATTCTCACCAACAAAGGCAAAGGTTCAAGGTGCACTGCTAGATGTGTTTACAGATGCACTGAAGGCAGACATGGCCGCAGGAAAGGTAACTCAAGTTCCTGTAGCAGATGGCCGAATCAAGAAAGTTGGCTAGTAGTTAAGTAATCACGCAAAGGGCGTCCGAGTAATTGGGCGCCCTTTGTTGTGCCTGAAAAGCCTTGATTTATAAGGGTTTTAGAGCATTTGGGCGATGCCTAAAAAGCGGGTACTATTGCGTTTCACAAATAAATAAGCGTGCGTAGCTCAACGGATAGAGCATCTGACTACGGATCAGAAGGTTAGGGGTTCGAATCCCTTCGCGCGCACAAGTTAAGCTCTCGGTGCCTTTCACACCGGGGGCTTTT
>JBIJAA010000047.1:0-5299 GCA_044346015.1 Candidatus Planktophila sp.
CGCTGCTCCTGATTTTCTTGGTATTAACTATTACTGCGATGGATTTGTTCGCTCACCGCGACCAGAAGATAAGCCAGCAATCGAGGGTGGCTTTATGCCATTTCCACAGCGGGTAGATGGCTCATCTCCTGCTCACCTAACTAATGACTTAACTGCCATGGGCTGGGTTGTTACACCTGAAGGCCTAGGTAACTTAGTAAAGCGAGTTCACAAGGATTGGCCATCAGTGCCCTACATCGTCATTACTGAAAACGGATCTTCATATGATGATGTCAAGGTCAATGGTGAAGTCATTGATACTAAGCGCACCGCATATTTAGTGGCACATCTGCAATCACTGCAAAACGCAATTTCAGATGGCGCTCCAGTAAAAGGATATTTTGCCTGGTCGCTGCTTGATAACTTTGAGTGGGCCGAAGGCTATGCCAAGCGTTTTGGAATCGTCCATGTTGACTATCAAACTTTTGAGCGCACCCCAAAGATGAGCTTTAAAAAGTATAAAGAGATTATTGCTGCCAATACTGCTATTTAGTTGCAGATGATTGGCGCTTAATCAACTTAACATCTAGGACTTTATCTTCAACTTCTTGTCCATCTAAAATTGCTAAAAGACTATGGGCAACTTGTGCGCCTAATTCTCTAATAGGTTGTCTAATTGTTGTTATCGATGGATTATTTCGACTAGCAACAGGTGAATCATCAAAACCAACCACCTTTACCTTGCCTGGCACAGAGATGGTGTTTTGCAGCAATACGTTGATGGCACCAAGAGCTGATAAATCATTGCCAGCAAAAACCCCATCAAACTTCACTTTTCGCTTGAGAAATTGGCGGATTAACTCTTCTGCCTTTGATTGGGTGTAATCACCATGGATGATGAGTTGATCATTGATCTTCATGCCGGCACTTGTTAGAGCTTTTTCATATCCATCTAAGCGATCGCGCCCAGATTGCAACTTAAGATCACCAGTAATTGTCACAATGTTCTTACAACCAGAATCAATCAGGTGCTTAGTTGCTAAATAGCCGCCTTTGACGTTGTCCACATCAACATAGGGATACTTCTTTGAACCGCCTAAGTCACCGCCAAAGACAACTGCCATCTTGGGATCTAACATCTTTTCAAAACTTCGCAACGGTCTGTGCCAACTAAAAATCGCGATCCCATCCATTTGTCCTGCTTGTAATGTTGAAAAAAGTGAATCCTCTGCTCCGCTTTTTGGTCTGATGAGGAGCATGGGATGTAAACCAGCTTCTGTAATTGCAGTTGAAAAACCTTGCACAACCTGGCCCCAAAAGGGATTGAGGAAAAACTCTTCACTGGACTCTTCCATGAGCAAAGCAATCAATCCACTACGCCCACCAGCTAATCGTCTGGCGGTTGCGTTAGGTGTGAAGTTGTATTTTGCAACCGCTTTGCGAACTGCTTTTTCTTTTTCAGCAGAGACTTTGGCAGTTCCATTAAGGACGCGAGAGACAGTTGCAGGGCTCACCTTTGCAGCTTTTGCAACCTGATCAATTGTGATCTCAGAGTGCCAATCTGCGCCTATTAACTTCTTCGCCATAATCTCAAACTGTAGTCAATCTGTGGGAATATCGAAAGGCCTTATATAGAAAAAACTGTGTCGAATGAGTATCTTTGAGGGGTGAGCAAGAAACCAAGCCTTCGAGATGTTGCTAAACAAGCACAGGTGTCGGTTGGGACAGTCTCAAATGTATTAAACAGACCCTTAAATGTTTCCGAAGAAACTCGCTCAAAGGTGCGGGAAGCAATTGATATGTTGGGTTTTATTCCTTATAGCAATTCTGCTGGTGCACATAACAATTCAAAGATCGTTGGCTTGATTTTGCCGCTTGCGCAAAATCCTTTTTATGACGAACTTGCTTTGGGCATTGAAGATTCAATCGCAAAGGCTGGCCTGCGTGTGTTAATTGGATATTCACGTGAAGATGAAGCGATTGAACTACAGCTTCTCACGTCAATGACAGAAGCAAACTTTCGAGGAATTATCGTCACTCCAGTTGGACCAAACAACCAAGTATTTGAAAAATTCATTGATCGCAATGTTCGTGTTAGTTACCTTTCACAAACTGATGAAGAACCTAACCAGTGTTCAGTTTCTATCGATCAAGTTCGTGGCGGTTATATAGGACTTGAATATCTAGCAAAGCTGGGTCACAAAAAAATCTTGTGGTTATCAGGGCCAGATCATCATCACCAATCAAATCAGCGCTTTGTGGGCATTTCACTAGCTGCCCAAGAGTTTGGGGTTGAATTAGATGTTATGTCCTCTCCTTCACTAGATTTCTTGGCCGGTGAAAACATCGCCCCTGAGATAATTGCGCGCGGTCCATTGCCTGATGCCATTTTTGCTGGCAATGACTCTCTTGCACTGGGCATCATGAATTATTTTCATAAGGTTGGCATCCCAGTGCCGGGTCAGATCTCAGTATTGGGATATGACAATGTTTCTTACGCTGAATCTGCCCTTGTCCCACTCACAACTGTTTCACAGACCCCCTATCAATTAGGAATCACCATGGGCACCCAAATGGTCTCTGAGTTATCAGCTGGCAATGAGCATGTTCATCAGCATGTTGTCTTTCAGCCACAGATCATTGAGCGTTCAAGCACCTCAGTTCGTAAGTAAATCACCCTACTCCCTGACTAGTCAGGCAGTAGATGTGTACTCCCTTTGACAGGTCATTGCCCATACATTTAGCACATGCACAAAAAAGGTCAAGACCAGTTATTGAACTGTTCACTGAACACATGGGATGAACAGATTTGAATACGGTCCGAAAGTTTATTGAATGGATGACCTTTCACCCAGCGATGGAAGATATTCCACGAGCACTGGCTACTGATTATTTAACAGAATATGGCGTTAAAGGAATCCGCTTTGGTTTGCTCAATAGCGATGATTCAATTCTTTTGTTAGGCCAATATGGATATCCAGATGCGATGGCTTGGCGAAATCGCACTATTCCAAGTGCAGAATGGCATGCAATTGTTTCTCCAGATATTCAGTTAATTGTGAGTGCTTCTGGTCAAGAATGGACTGATGATTCACGATTTTTTGTGAGCACTCTTCGTGATCACGGTGTAGTTCAAGGGTATTTAATCGCTGAATTCACTAACCCTATAAACGACTCCAAGAAGCAGGAGATTGCTGAAACGATTGACAATCTCTGTATGCCAATTGCCCTCTATCTCTCCTTCCAGATCCGCAGATCCCCCAATCAGGCAATCAGCATTAACTCACTTGGCGATTCCAAGGACACGGGCGATGCCCAGCTCACCGCCCGCCAACTCTCGATTTTGGGGGGCATGGTTGAAGGCAAGACCAACCACGAGTTAGCCACCGAACTCGGCTTTTCAGTCTCCACCATCCGCCACGAGACCAGGCGGATCTACCAGGGGCTCTCGGTCAGCGATCGCAAGGAAGCTGCCAAGAAGGCCCTTGCTTTAGGGCTGTTCTAAGCCCCTAGCCGGACACGCTTAACCCTCAATGCCGGCTTTACCCTTGCCCACCCAATAGACTAGAGACCTGATTCCGGCAGGCTTGTTTCTCGCTGCCATTCGGCGAAAGCCCTGCGTTCTATCCCCAATCTACCCATTTACGCTCAACCACCCTTGGATCCATCTATTGGCCTAAAGATTCTTTTGATTTGGGCACAACATTTGGCCCCCAGCGGTGTCTTAACTAATAGAGGGCAAGACGTTGTCTTCGTTTTAACAAACTCGCGGGAGTTACTCAAATGGCACTATTGAAGTCGAAAGCGGCGAAAGCAGCTGCAGCGACCGATGCCGCCCGCATATTGAGCGCAAATCCCGCAGACGCTCTAGCAACAAACGGAACAGCAGCTGATTGGTCTATTGCACAACTCTCAGCGATCTACACAGAACACCGCACCCAGCTTGTCTCTCAGGCTCGTCGCATCACTAAGAACGAGGCTGAAGCACATGAAGTAGTCCAGGAAGCGTTCTTGAAGTTCATGCTTGCTGCCCCAGATCTAGACACAGCAGATCGCGCAATTGCATACCTTCGCACCTCAGTTACCAACCTTGCACTTAACGTAATCCGCGCTCGCGGTGCTCGTCCAAACTTGGTTGCAATCGATGCTGACACCACTCAAGAGCGTCTAAACGAGATCGCAACTGAGAACCACATTGATCTTGATACAACTATTACTGCAGCAGAAGATGCCGCGATTATCCGCGAAGCACTTGCTCGCCTAACCCCAGATCAGCGCACAGCGCTTGTGATGTGGGAAATGGAAGGTCGCACAACAGAAGAGATTGCAACTGCTCTTAACACAACCCCTGCCAACGTGCGCCACATCTTGGGCCGCGCTCGCAAGTCAATGGTTCGCGTTCTTGAAGAGTGGATCGTTGATGAAAAGACTGGCCTGACAGCACTTAACGCTCTTTCAAACACATATAAGAAGAGCATTGAAATTGCACAAAAGTCATCTAAGGCTGCTCTTTCATTGATCCTTGTTATTACTGCTTTCCTTGGCTTTAACTCAATGACTGGCAATGAGTCACCTCTTGCTCCAATTGTTGCCCAGGTTGAAACTGCAGTTCCTGCTGAGGTAACACCAACAGCTTCTGCAACGGCTACAGCTTCAGCAAAGGCAAAGGCTGCAGCAACAGCTGCTGCCAAGAAGGCTCAGCAAGCAGCGATCTACGCAAAGATTGCAGCGCTTTCATTTACTGGTCTTAATAAAGAGGGTATTCCAACAGCCTTTTCAATTACAGATGAGAATGGCAATGCAGGCATTGGCCGCGTAACAAAGGGAATTTCAACTGTTGGCACATCAGGCCTACTAGTGAGCAACCAGTTCATCACCGGTTCAGCTGGTCCAAACGTTTTGATCGATCAGATGATCACAGTTGATGGAACAGGTACTAACTACAGTGCTAACTCAATCAACGTTGGCTTTGGTGGCAACTGGCGCTCAGTTGAAATCAAGTCAACAGAGACATCAGTAGATCGCCTAGCAAACGGTAACTACTTGATTACAGCCACATTCAACATCGGCTACCTCAACACAACAGATTTTGTGATGCCAACTGGCAAGCGCGGCTATGACCTAGTCGATGCTCCACAGACCATCACAACTCGAGTTCTTCTGAACTCAGGCAAGACCACCGTACTCGCGCAAGCAGTGCAGGTGATAAACAAATAAATAGGTTTCCTCGCCGCGTCCGGATACACGGTGGGGGATTTGGTGAATCAGCACGTGCGATTCATCGAAACGGGTGAAAAAGACCCTCTCATGACATATGAGA
>JBIJAA010000021.1:0-17642 GCA_044346015.1 Candidatus Planktophila sp.
CTGCGGTAGTTATCGCAGGAGCCGGTTCTGGTAAAACAGAAACAATGAGTAACCGTGTTTTGTATTTAGTCGCTAATGGATTTGCCACACCAGATCAAATCTTGGGCTTAACCTTCACCCGCAAAGCTGCAGGTGAGCTCTCGGTTCGTATCCGCAAGCGTTTGCGTCAGCTTTCCCAACTTAAAGAGTTTGAGCACATCACTACTACAAGTACTGCCGTTACTACCTATCACTCTTATGCAGGCAAGTTACTCAGCGAGCATGCCATTCGCTACGGAATTGATGCTGATGCCGACCCACTAGGTGAAGCAGCAATTTGGCAGATTGCATCTGATGTTGTGCGCAACTGGTCAGATGATTCATATCGAAACGAAAGTGCTGTTGGCACCGTGATTAAGGATTTGCTTGGTCTTTCTAAATTGATGTTAGAACATCAAGTTAAGGCATCAGCAATTGAAGCAATCGGAAACCAGATGCTTGAAAGGCTTCAGATGCTTGCAGGTGGCACTAATGAAGAAACGCGAGCAGTTGCTCGTGCCATGCAGCAACGTAATTCCTTGTTGCCAATGGTTGAAGCATTTATGGAACGCCGTAAGGCTGCCGGAGAACTTTCATTTGATGATCAGATGTCACTTGCTGCAGATATTGCTCAAAACTTTGAAGATGTCGGCACATTAGAGCGCGGCAAGTACACCGTTGTATTACTAGATGAGTATCAAGATACATCTCAGTCACAGGTGCGCATGTTGTCTTCGCTTTATGGCGCAGGTCATCCGGTAATGGCTGTTGGAGACCCATCGCAGGCTATTTACACATGGCGCGGAGCCTCTGCCGGCACTATGGCATCTTTCCAAAAGTACTTTCCAAAAGCTACCGGACAGACTGGAACAGAGCAGTTCTCACTTCCTAAAACATTCCGCAATGACAAAATCATCTTGGCAGCTGCAAACGCTATTAGTGCACAAATAAAATCAGATGGCGGTCAACAAGTTGTTGAATTAGATGCTCGAGAAGGTGCAGGCGATGGTGAGATTGCCTATGGAATTTATGAAACGGTAGAGACTGAATCTCAAGCGATCGCTGAATACTTCAAAGAATTGTGGAATCCAGATGCTGGTAAATCATTTGCTGTTTTAGTTCGTAAGCGAAGCCAAATAGCATCAATAGAAAATGCTCTACGTCAACAGGGCCTACCTGTTGAGGTAATTGGTATCGGTGGATTGATCCATATTCCAGAGGTGGCAGATGTTGTGACCTTGATGAAGATCATCACCGATCCTGATGCGGGAGCATCCTTGATGCGTCACTTAACAGGACCCCGGATTAATTTGGGTCCACGAGACATTGCCGCCCTTGGTGGATTTAGCCGCGAACGAGCAAAAGCCATGCATGCAGATTCGAAAAGTTTCATCAAGAAAATTGCTGCTGGAAACCCTGATCAGTTAGAAGCAGATGATCAATTCTCTGGCTCTATTATCGATGCACTAGATGAAATCACTTCAGCTAAAAAGATCGGCTTTAGCGATCTTGGGTATCAACGACTTGTTACCTTCGCACAAGATCTACGTCGACTGCGTTCTCGCGCAGGTGGACAGATTACAGATTTAGTAACAGAGATTGAAAACTACTTAACACTGGAATCTGAAATCACTTTGCGCGAGGGTTCACAGACGGGTCGTCGCCACCTAGATCGATTCTTAGATGAGGCGTCAAAGTTTGAAAGAAGTGGCGGATCTGTTTCAGCTTTTTTAGATTGGCTAGATATTGCATCCGATGAAGAGGGCGGACTCAAGGTTGGAGCCCCCGAAGTACGCACAGATGTTGTTCAAATCCTCACAGTTCATATGGCAAAAGGAGCTGAATGGGATGTCGTCGCAGTGCCCGGTTTATCGGAAGGCACATTCCCTGGTGTTAATCGCAACGATCCAGATAACTGGCTCAAGAATGAAAGACATGTTCCTTTCGCGCTACGCGGGGATGCGCATGAACTTCCAGAATTTACATTAGATGGAATTACCAAAAACAGTGATGCCGCAAAGGCGATCAAAGAGTTTGCCCGTCGATGTGTTGATCAGATCAAGATGAGGGAAGAAATGCGTCTTGGCTATGTTGCTGTCACGCGAGCTCGAACACATCTAATTTGCACAGCTTCGTGGTGGCGAGATGGCGTGAATTCAGTTTCTCCATCAGATATTTTCACTCTGATTGCGGGAGCCGCAAGTGCTAATGGTGGACGTTTGATATCAGATGTTGCAGCACCTGATGATGATGCCGAGAATCCAACCCTTGAAAATCCTAAAACTGCCGTGTGGCCAAGAGATTACTTGGGAGATAAGCGCGCACAGTTTGATGCAGCGATTGCACTGGTTGATTCCTCAGAAGTTCATCCACTCATTGAGTCACAAGATGACGAAGTGAACTCCTGGATTATGGATGCTCATAGTTTAATTACTGAGCAACGCAATCGCGCTTTTGATGTTGTCGAAGTTGCATTACCGACACGACTTTCAACATCGACATTAGTTGCTCTGCATGAAAACCCACAAGAGCTTGCACTCAACATTCGCCGCCCAATGCCACGCGGACAAGATCAGTATTCCCGTCGGGGCACTGCATTCCACTTGTGGGTTGAACGTCAATTTACCGATACGACTACTCTATTTGGAGATGAGTATCTAGATTATTTGGATCCACTTGAAGATGATTCAAAGTTAGAAGATCTTAAAGCTGCGTGGTTAAAGAGCAGTTTTGCCAATCGCACACCAGCACGAGTTGAAGTTCCTTTTGAAACAACTATCGCTGGCGTGCTGATTAGAGGTCGAATTGATGCCGTTTATCGTGACGGAGATGGCTTCCAGGTGGTGGATTGGAAGACTGGATCAAAGCAGTTAGGAAAGTCAGCACAAGTTCAGTTAGCGATGTATCGCTTGGCGTGGGCGAAGCTATCTGGATGTGACATCTCAAAGATCTCGGCGGCATTTCATTATGTGCCAACGGGAGTTACTGATCAGCCAGTTGATTTGTTAGATGAGGCTGCCTTGATTGCTTTGATTACTGCAGTTGATTTACAGGAGTAGTTGATTTAGCAAAATCACCAACTTTAAATCAACACCTCAAAAGGCTCTAAAGGAAAATCTAACTGCAAAGGCAAATGATCACTCATTCCGGCATGGATGTAAGGAATTTGCTTAACAAAGTTAGGCCTTAGGGTTTGAGAGAGCATGTAATCAATTTGAACTTTTGGTGCCCAGCTGGGGAATGTCTTTCCACTTGTGAGTGAGTTCCAATTTCGCCCCGCAACAACTTTAGCAAAAGGTATATTCATATCGCCCATAAGAATTATTTTATTTTTGTTTGAACCTAGATTTTTTGACCAGCGCTTAATTTGAACTAATTGTCTGTAGTTGAAAAATGGCACAAAAGAAAGATGAGTGTTAATGATTACCCAACCATTTTCTAAATGGGCAGCAAGGGCGCTTCTTGGATGGTCCCGCACATAAAATCGTTTTAGCTTTCCATCAACCGGAAACATCATAAAAACACCAACTGGAGAACCCTTAAGATCTAAGCGATGCCATGATTTGACTGGTAATAGCGAAACCATTCCGATTCCATATCCAGGCTCATCTGATTGGATGCTGTTAGAAACAATCTTTATGTCATCTTTTTTAGGGTTACGCCATTTCTCATCCGGATTACCAAACAATGACGGTGCAAACGCCCAGTCAGTCGCCCCCATGATCCTTGCAATATTGCCAACTTGATTGTGATTTCCAGATCGCTCAAGAAAGTAATCAACTTCCTGAAGGCCAATAACTTCACTCTTTAGGTTCAGTATTTCCGCCTCTAACAGGGCGGCAGCATCAACGGTTGGATCAGGCGGCATGGCCATTCCGTGCAGCAAATTCCATGAGGTTACGCGCATTGCCCAAGGCTAGTAGCGTTCACCCCTATGAGCGCATTGTCACCAATAAATCGCGAAAGCGAGCTGCGCAGCGATGCTGCCAGACTGGCTGCACTCTGGAAAACCGCTCAGATTATTCATCTAGTCGATGCTCGTTTGAGCGCCGGTGATGATTCACTGACCTTTATTGATGCCGCCGCTGTCACTGCGGCTCAAGAAATCTTTGTCGAAGGTGATCGTTTTTTCTTAGGCGTGGGCCGAGATGACAACCAGGCTTACTTTGCTTGGCGAACCACCTGGATCAATCCCCCCGAAGATGATGGCACTGAAGAGTTTGAAAAGCGAAAGTATGAAGGCTTCAAAACTTTACGGGAAGTTGGCGGCAATTTAGATGCCGACGAATTAGCACTTGCCATGCACGCAGTTGGTTTAGCTAACTGGCATTGGAAACACACCCATTGCGCCAGATGCGGCGCCAAAACTGTGAGCGATCTTGGCGGAAGTGTTCGTGTTTGTCCGGAAGATGCAACACAACATCATCCGCGCACGGACCCCGCGGTCATTGTCTTGGTAAAGGACAAAGAAGATCGAATCCTTTTAGGCCATCAACCAATTTGGCCAGATAAGCGTTTTTCTACTTTTGCAGGATTTGTTGAAACTGGCGAATCTTTCGAGGAATGTGTTTCGCGCGAAGTATTCGAAGAAGCTGGCGTCTATGCATCAGAAATTAAATACTTAACTTCGCAACCTTGGCCATTTCCTGCATCGATCATGATTGCATTTGAAGCAATTACTCATCGGCCAGAAGAAGCCCGCCCTGATGGCACGGAAATAACTGAAGTACGTTGGTTTTCACGCGACGAAATGAAAGCGGCAGTTGACGCGCAAGATATTTTGTTGCCTCCAAAAATATCTGTGGCTCGTCGCATGATTGAAGCTTGGTACACACGTGTTGATGGATACACCCGAGATCAGTTGCGCGGTGGTGAATCGTGGAGACCATAGGAAACTTACGCGCAGAAGAGATTCTTGAAGCGCTAGATAATGAACAACGCGCAGTTGCTCTTGCCACACGCGGTCCTGTCTGTGTCATTGCAGGGGCCGGAACTGGAAAAACCCGCGCAATCACACACCGCATTGCATATGCAGCAGCTATTGGCACCATGGATCCACACAAGGTTTTGGCACTTACCTTCACAGCGCGGGCTGCAGGCGAAATGCGCACACGATTGCGCTCACTTGGCGTGCCATCTGTTGCAGCCCGCACAATTCACGCAGCAGCTTTGAAGCAGCTCACCTTCTTTTGGCCTCAGGTATTTGGCGGCCGCACACCTGATTTGCTCACTACCAAGAGCGGATTTTTAACTGAAGCGATCAAGCGCGCACAACTACAAGGCGAACTCTCCATCACATCACGTGATTTATTACGCGATATTGCAACAGAGATTGAATGGGCCAAGGTTTCACAAATCGCACCTTCTGACTACTTAAGCGAATCTCTAAAGCGCACAGTGAAGCCACGTATTAATCCTGAGCAACTAGCCAAGGTCTATACCGCTTATGAAAGCGTGAAGCACCAAGAACGCGCAATTGATTTTGAAGATGTTCTATTGCTTACTACTGCGATGATCGAAGAAGAGCGTGAAGTTCGAGAAAGAGTGCAAGATCAATACCGTTTCTTTACAGTTGATGAGTATCAGGATATTTCGCCGCTTCAGCAGCGATTAATCAACGCTTGGCTTGGGTCACGCCAAGAGCTATGTGTTGTTGGAGACCCAGCACAAACTATTTACTCCTTTGCTGGTGCCACACCAGTATTCCTGAATTCATTCACACAACGCTTTCCAGACGCAGAGGTTGTGCGCCTTACAACTGGCTATCGCTCAACACCTGAAATCATTTTTACCGCTAACAGCATTTTGCGAAAAGGTGCCATGGGCAATGAATTAGTTGCAATCAATGATCATGGCAGCAAACCAACAATTACCCCTTATAACGATGAGTCTGCGGAAATTGCTGGGATAGTTCGTGACATTACGCAGTTAATCTCTGAAGGAACGCCTGCCCAAGAGATTGCGGTTCTTGCGCGCACAAATAGCCAATTAAATGGATTAGAAAAAGCCATGAACGCGGCAAACTTGCCGTATCAAGTTCGAAATACCGAACGCTTTTTTGAACGTAAAGAGGTTCGTGATTTCTTAAAGCAGGTTCGCACAGCTTCTGTTATTCCGACTGAAGGTGTTGTTTGGCTTGATGAACTTAGAACGCTTGCGCAACCCTTTTTGACTGGAGGAGCCATCGATGGCATCGCAGCACTCATGCACCTTGCACGTGAACTAGATAGTGATTCTGGTTTTATGCCAAAGAACCTACGTGCATATTTACGAGAAGTTGAAGATCGAGTTCAGCAAAATAATCCACCAACTATGCCTGTTACAACTCTTGCAACACTGCATGCTGCAAAGGGCCTTGAATGGGATCGCGTATTTTTGATTGGTGTTAGTGATGGAATATTGCCCCTTGAAAACAACAGCACCACTGGGGATCAAGCATCAATTGATGAAGAACGCCGTTTGTTCTATGTTGGAATTACACGGGCTAAATCCGATCTGCGATTGAGTTATCGAGGCAAGGCCTCACGATTCTTGGCAGAAGCCGGCCTGACTAACTAGCCGATTCACGCTCATTTATGCGGGGAATTAATTGCCTTGCCAGTACCTCAACCCATGGTTTATCCTTATGACTTCATTCCCATGGCGGGTGTGAAAATGAATGGAAGGAACGAATATGTCTAACGCATCATTCGTATCAGCAAACGCATTGCGTTCTGCTGTGATTCCTTCTGCTCATACAACCAATAAGCCTTCTACTTGGCATGCGACGAAGCCAGCGTTTTACGCAGCTTTTTATGCCGGATACGAGGCCAATGGTGGTTCAATCGAATAATTCGATTTAGAACTAGAAGCCAAGGGCCTCGAATCCAAAAGGATTCGGAGCCCTTTTTGTTTTTCCAAAACAAACTTCACTCCAGAAAACCAACGACAACCACAAGAGACCGAAGCAAGATCTAACAGAAAGAAGAGGTGAGAACATGAGCGTTCTCTTCAGTGAACTACTACTACCAGGCTGGGCAGATGAGAAAATCGGTTTGGATGCCGTAACAGGCACGTATTCAGACGGGTCATCATTTAATTTGCCATGCCACACAGCAGATCCTGAGCTCTACTTTTCTGAGGATGAGATTCAAGTGCAAGAGGCCAAGTCACTCTGTGGCGGATGTCCTGTGCGTGCGCAGTGTTTAGAGGGTGCTTTATCGCGCCAGGAACCGGCCGGTGTCTGGGGCGGTGAACTTTTTGAAGAAGGCCGCATCATCGCCAAGAAACGCAAAGCTGGGCGACCAACTTTGAAAGAAATCGCGGCACGCAATGCAGAAGGTGAACTAATTGAACTTAATGTTAAAGGTGATGAGCGCGCGGAAAGTGCTGCTTAACTGCTGAACATATTGAGATTTGTTAATGAAGGCCATAATGCAAAGAGGATGGAGATCGGCAGAATAAGGAAAACCACTGGAATCATCATTGAGATTTCAGCCTTACCAGCCGCACCCATCACTCGATTGCGTTGATTACCACGGGCTTCGACAGCATGCCGAGAGAGAACTTCAACTAGCGGCGCCCCTCGCAATGTTGCAGTCACTAAAGCATCCACAAAGCGGCGAATCATTACTGATTTAACACGCCTACCCATGGCGTCTAATGCTTCATTTATGGGCAGTCCAGAACGAACTCCTGCAACAACTAATTGGAACTCTTTAGGCAGTTGCCCATCTGCAGAAGTCGCTATACGTAGCATTGCACTCAAGGGTGTTTCACCAGCGGCGATCGCTAATGTCAGCATTTCAATAATTGCTGGGAATTCAGATTCAATCAATTCACGGCGCTTCTTAATATCTTTTGTGAGTTCGTGATCCAATATAACATATGAAAAACCGGCTAATAAAGCTGAACCAAAAATTGCCAATAAGTGTTTATGCGTGAGCATTAGGACTACTGTAAATCCAACGGCCGAAGCAGCTGCGCTATACCCATATTGTTTGATTCGAAAATCTACATAGTCTTTTTCAGTACCACGACCTAGTTCTTCCAATCGAGATCTCAACTGTGTGCGATCCCCGGTACTTCTCGCATTCTTTCTGACAATGCGACGTGCTTCAACGAGTGGATCAATTTCATCACCTAGGACGATAATAAAACCTGCTGGGATAACCAATAATGCGGTAACCAAGAAAATGAGACTCATCCTGCGTCTCCTACAAAAACCCTCGGAGTTTGTGGCAAACGGCCTAAACGGTTCATCCAAATATAAGCAATTGCAGTCATTACAAGGCCTGCAATTAAAATCATTGCACCAGAGGATGTTGAATATGCCGAAGCGGTGCTGGGCTGCGTTGAAAGTAACAGGAGGAGTATCCACGGCGCGGCAGCTGAAAGATGCGCAGAATTTTTTATCCATCCGTGCTTGACTTCAATTTCTCGACGTAAGGCTAAATCTTGGCGCAGAAAATCTCCAAGAGCTCTGAGTATTTGTAGTAATTCACTGCCTCCAAGAGCCTTGGAAATGATGAGTGCTTCAAATATTTGGTCGCTTCCGTGGTGGGCAAACAAAGATTTGAGCTCTCTAATGGATTGGGTTACATCACCAGTTCCATACAAAGTTGCTTTGAACTGGGTAAATGCCGGACGTAAAACCTCTGGCCCTCTAGTCGATAGCCCAGCCAAAGACTCGGTGAGTGAAAGTCCAGATTGAATTCCAGACATTAAGTGATCAATAACTTCAGGCCATGCCGCAACTAATGCTGCCTCGTTTAGATTGTTTGTAACTCGCACAGTTACAAAAGCGATTCCGGCTGCCAAAGCTCCAAAAGCACATGCAATCACAATCGAGCCTGTCACTAAAAGAACGCCAGCGGTAGAAACAGCTGCCGATACAGCAATCCGAAGGGAGAGTTTCATTGGTGCCACCATTGTGAAAGAGGCGCTCCAATAGCAGTGAATCGATCTGGGTTAGGCAATGAACCAACCCCCCTTTGGTATTGACTGCCATCCCATTTCCAGAGCATCTCGATTTCAGCACGATCATTTTCATATCTTCCCGTTACTGCTGCAACTTCATTTATGCGACGTTTTCCTGCGGCATCCAAGGTCGTATGAACAATCACATCAATTGCAGATGCAACAGTGGGTGCTATAAATTTATGTGAGATATTTTCCCCTGCCAGCAAAGGCAAAGTTTGCAGTTTGATAATTGCATCTCGAGGTGAGTTTGCATGAAGAGTTCCCATTCCGGGCAAGCCAGAATTTAGCGCGATTAATAAATCTAAAGCTTCAGCTTCTCGAACTTCGCCAACAATGATTCTTGAAGGCCTCATTCGTAATGACTCTTTGATTAATCGTCGTAATGGAATTTCACCTTCACCTTGCAGATTGGCGCTTCGTGTTTGCATCTGCACGACATCAGGCAACTGAGGGCTTAATTCAAATACCTCCTCAATTGTCACAACTCTTTCACCTCGTGGAATCGCGCCGATAAGAGCATTTAAAACAGTTGTTTTTCCAGCCTGGGTACCTCCGCTTACGAGAATATTTAGCCCTGCTTGCACGCAATGTGTCAGTGCGGTGCTTATCTCAGAGTTCATTACCCCTCGATCAACTAAATCATTAAGGCTTGAAGACCGCATTATGTGCTTACGAATATTGACCGCCCAATGGTGAGCCGTGATTTCGGGGATCACAACATGCAAACGGCTACCATCAGGTAACCGAGCATCTACAAATGGGTGTGAAAGATCTAAACGTCTACCGCTCCACATCAATGCTCGCTCAACAATATTTCTCACATCATCTGTGGATAGCAATAAATTGGTCAATTCGCTGCGACCATTTCGTGCGATAAATACTCGCTCGGGGGCATTAATCCAAATTTCTTCAATAGTTGGATCGCTCATAAAAGGTGCGATAACCCCGAAGGTGATATCTAGGTCTAGTTCCATGCGGGTGAACCTATGTCGAGAATGAGTTAGCTAGTCTGGCTGACTAAAAGCCGTGGATAAAGATAAAGCGATCTTGCCCAGGGTGATTTTTGAGTGCTGTTACCTGGTGACTAAATCAGCATGATCCAAGCGATCTAAGAGTTTTAGAGAGTCCTCATTTTCATGTGCGAAAACAGTAGCAATCTGAATGCGTAGTGTGTGGTTCACGGTAAGTGAAGTTGCCTCGAGAAGGCGATTTACGAATAGTTCAGCGTTTGCACATCCATCACGAACAATAATGACAACTTCGTTTACCCCCAGCCTGCCAATGCAATCTTCTTGCCTAGTTAATTGAGTTAGTTCAAATGAAAAATGCAAGATGTCGTTTGCACGAACTTGATCGGATTCAGGGTTTTCGAAAAGGATCTTAATGAGTGCGATCGGTTTACCTGTTCGGGTTGCCAGTGAAATTTCACGGCGCAATTGCTCGTAAAAATACGAGGGTGATGCTAAGTGCGTTTGCGAGTCATGTATTCCATCATGAGAAAAGAGCATTCTGTCCTCTCGTAAGTTAAACTCCTGGATATGAGTCAAGATCCTGCCAAAGCCGCCAAAGCTCGCGCACTAGTGGCATCCCTACTCTTTGTTGAAGCAAGCGTTGTGTTTGCTCTCGCAGGATGGCTAGTCGTGCTTACCTTCACCTCTGACTCTTTTGAATTTCTTCCATTCTTGGGAGTTTTACTCTTTGCCCTACTTGGAGCTGCCGGCCTAGCAGCATGCGCAAGGGGATATCGCCGCGGAAAATACTTTGGCCGTTCACCGGCAGTCCTTGCTAATTTGATCGCACTTGGGGTTGTCTCTTATCAGGTCGAAGCGCACTTATGGTTTGTTGCAATTCCATTGGCCGCACTTGCTGGAACTACTTTGATTGCAGCTCTCCGTGCAATACCTACTGATCTCTAAAGTATGGACTACCACTCAACAATCTGATTGTCTTCCCACAAAACTCCTGTTGTATCACCAACATTAAACTCTCTCGTTGCTAACCACAGTGCACACGCTGCGCCTTCTTCGGCACTTCGTGGAGCAGCTGCTCCACCCATATCGGTGCGAGAGTGATTAGGACAGACAGCATCTACTAAAACTCCACGAGCACCCAAACCAGTTTCATGAGCAAGATTTCGAACCAATGCATTAACACCAGCTTTACTAATTCGATATGGCGCAAGTCCTCCAGCATTTCCTGGACCTGACATTCTTCCCAAACACGCAGAGTAAATAATGATGCGACCACTGCGAGCTTCAACCATAGCTGGTGCTAATCCGTTAACAAGTGTAAAAACTGAATCTAAATTGATTGCCATAACGCGACGCCACTCAACATCATTAGTTTTTAGCGTCTTTGACATTTTGTCACTCATGACACCATGGGCAAGAATGAGAATTTCAGGTGCCACATGTTGCTGTGAAATTAATTCAACAGTGTTGCGAGTGGCTTGCATATCTTTAAGATCAACTACATATGGGGTGAATTGTTGTTGGGGGTGATCTTGCTGCAATCTCTCCTTGGCCTGCATGAGACGGCTTGGATCCTGGGCAATCATTACGATGTCATATCCCAGGGCGGCTAGGGATTTAGCGTTTTCAAAACCCAGGCCTCTGCTTGCTCCGGTGACCACTGCTAAAGCCATAGGCAAAGCCTGCCCCAGATGGCCCTGAAATGGAGACTGAAATTAGTGTGGCCAATCTCGCCTTATGAGCGTTAAATCGTGCTTATGCGGGCCAGTTACTGCCGATAGGCTTAGGCCTGTAATCAATACAGAAGGAGCTTGCCAGTGTCGGCACAGGATTTTGGCGCAAATGATTGGCTCGTCGATGAAATGTACGAGCAGTATTTAGCGAATCCTTCTTCCGTTGACCCAGCATGGGTTGAGTATTTCAAGACAAATAAGCCAGGAGCACCAGCAACATCTTCAGTTACAACTACAACAGCAAGTAAAGGTGTTCCACCCGTTCCTAAGGCGCAACAAAAAGCTGCACAACCGGCTCCTGTCGCACCAGTAGTTGCGCCAACACCACAACAACCAATTCTTCGAGAGACTGCAGTGTCACAACCAACTCCTGCTGATCCAATTGTTAAACCAGTTCCAGTTTTGATTACTCCTGCTGCATCTTCACTTGAACCAATTCGCGGAGTTTCAGCTCGCGTAGTTCAAGCAATGGAAGGATCACTTTCTGTTCCGACTGCAACATCTGTTCGAGCAATTCCTGCGAAGTTGATGATCGATAACCGCATCGTGATAAATAATCACTTGAAGCGCGGTCGGGGTGGAAAAGTTTCTTTCACTCACCTCATTGCATTTGCAATGATCAAGGCAGTTCGTGCGATGCCAGAAATGAATGCATTTTTTGGTGAAATTGATGGCAAGCCAGCTATTGGAAAACCAGAACACATCAACTTAGGCGTTGCAATCGATTTGGCTAAAGAAGATGGATCTCGTCAGTTACTCGTTCCATCAATTAAGGGTTGTGAAGAGTTAGATTTCGGACAGTTCTGGAGCGCATACGAAGCTGTTATTAAAAAAGCGCGTGGTGGATCATTAACTGTTGAAGATTTTGCTGGAACAACAATGTCTATTACAAATCCAGGAACTATCGGAACAGTTCACTCTGTTCCTCGCTTAGTACAAGGCCAAGGCTTGATTCTTGGCGTTGGAGCAATGGATTATCCAGCAGAGTTCCAGGGCGCTAGTGAGCAAACTCTTATAGAGATGGCTGTTAGCAAGGTAATTACCCTTACAAGCACATATGACCACCGCATAATTCAGGGCGCGCAATCTGGTGATTTCTTGCGTCGCATGCACGAGTACTTATTAGGCGCAGATGGCTTTTATGATGAAATCTTTAGTGCGCTGCGTATTCCTTATGAACCCATTCGTTGGGCAACAGATTTTGCATTTTCGCGTGATGAGGAAATCAGCAAAACAGCACGTGTTCAGCAGTTAATTCAGTCATACCGAACATTTGGTCACTTGATGGCAGATGTTGACCCACTTGAGTATCTGCAACGTTCACACCCAGATTTAGATGTTGTCACACATGGATTAACACTCTGGGATCTTGATCGCGAATTTGCAACTGGTGGCTTTGGCGGCGAACGCTTCATGACTCTTCGCAAGATTTTAGGAATTTTGCGAGATGCATACTGCCGCTCTGTTGGTGTTGAATTTATGTATATTCAAAACCGTAATGAGCGCGAGTGGATTCAAAATCGCGTCGAAGTTGGTTACGCCAAACTTCCACGTGATGAGCAGTTACGAGTACTACGCAAGCTAAATAGCGCTGAATCATTTGAATCATTCCTGCACACAAAGTTTGTTGGGCAAAAGCGATTCTCACTTGAAGGTGGAGAGTCAGTTATTCCACTTCTTGATGCTGTTATTTCTTCGGCCGCAGAACATGGATTAGATGAAGTGTGCATTGGCATGCCACACAGAGGTCGCCTGAATGTTCTTGCAAATGTTGCAGGAAAGTCTGCAGGTCAAATTTTCCAAGAGTTCCAGGGCCACTACACAGAAAATCAGGTCCAGGGATCTGGCGATGTGAAGTACCACCTAGGCACATCAGGTGTGTTTACATCAGATAACGGGGCCACGACAAATGTTTATCTTGCCGCTAATCCTTCTCACCTAGAAGCTGTTAACCCAGTATTAGAAGGCATTGTTCGCGCAAAGCAGGATCGCATGAATGTAAAGAATGCCTACTCTGTAATGCCAATTCTTATGCATGGAGATGCATCATTTGCCGGTCAAGGGGTAAATGCCGAAGTGCTGCAGTTGGCTGGTCTTCCTGGATACCGTACTGGCGGAACAATTCACATCGTTATTAATAACCAAGTTGGATTTACGACATCTCCACACTCAGCACGTACTTCTGTCTACTCAACTGACTTTGCAAAGATCACACAAGCGCCGGTATTCCATGTCAATGGTGATGATCCTGAGGCATGTGTTCGCGTTGCACGATTAGCATTTGAGTACCGACAAGAATTCAAAAAAGATGTTGTCATCGACATGATTTGCTACCGTCGTCGTGGACACAATGAGGGTGACGAGCCAAGTTTCACACAACCATTGATGTATAAAATGATCGATGCGAAGCGTTCAACTCGTACTTTGTATACCGAAGCTTTGGTAGGTCGTGGCGACATCACTCCAGAAGAAGCAGATGGAATTGCAAACGATTACCAAGCACAACTTGAATCTATTTTTGCTGCAGTTAACAACATAGAGCCAGAGCATGATGCAAACTTCAAGGCACCAGTAGCACCTGAGCCAGAGTTAATTCCAACTGCGATCACCGAGAGCCTTGCACAAGAAATCGCGGCAACTCAATTAGCAGTACCTGAAGGCTTTAGTGTTCATCCTAAGTTGACTCCGCAACTAGCAAAGCGCGTTGAGTCTCTCAATGACGGAACGATCGACTGGTCCACAGGTGAAATGTTGGCCTTTGGTTCACTTCTTAAAGAAGGTCATCCAATTCGTCTGGCTGGACAAGATGCGCGACGTGGAACTTTCTCAAACCGCCATGCTGTAATCATTGATAAAGAAAATGGCAATGAGTGGACACCACTTCGTGGACTTATCAGCGATGAAAATCAGTTCTTTGTCATCGACTCATTGCTGAGCGAATACGCTGCTATGGGCTTTGAATACGGCTACAGCCTTGAGCGCGAAGAAGCGTTAGTTTTGTGGGAAGGCCAGTTCGGTGATTTTGCCAATGGTGCACAAACAATTATTGATGAATTCATTTCATCTGCGCTGCAAAAGTGGGGCGAGCGTTCCTCCGTTGTACTACTCCTTCCACATGGCTATGAAGGACAGGGACCAGATCACTCTTCTGGGCGCATTGAGCGATTCCTGCAATTATGTGCAGAACAGAACATGACTGTTGCGCAACCAGCAAGCCCAGCAAATTACTTCCACTTGCTACGTTGGCATGCAAAGAACCCAGCACGCCGTCCACTAATAGTCTTCACACCTAAGTCAATGCTTCGCCTAAAGGCTGCAGCATCAAAGCTCAGTGATTTCACGACAGGTCACTTCCAAGAAGTAATTGGTGATGATTCTGTTCAAAACGCATCACGCGTTATTTTCTGTTCAGGAAAGATTTATCACGATCTAGTAGCAGAGAGAGCAAAATTGGGCGAGACAGGAACAGCAATTGTTCGAGTTGAGCTTTTGTATCCACTCCCTATTGATGAAATGGTTGCAGAAGCAAACAAGCATCCAAATGCAAACTTGCTATGGGTTCAAGATGAACCTGCTAACCAAGGCCCTTGGTCACACATTGCACTTCGCACATCCGAAGCACACGGTGGACATGGATTTGGTACTCGAACATTGCGTCGTATCTCTCGTCGCGCAACTGCGTCTCCTGCAACTGGAAGCCATCACCTGCATGAGGATGAACAGAAAGCGTTGTTGTTAGAAGCATTTACTCGCTAGTTTGAATTAAGGAGAAATTTTGAAGCTCCGCCGCATCTTTCTCATATTGCCCATACTTTTACTTGTTATTGCAATTACAGTGCGAAGTTCTGGCGATGATCAGGCCTGGGTGGCTCTAACCCCAGTGCCATATGAGATGAAAGTGCCGGCAGATTTTGCTGATCGAATTACGGTGCAGGATCAGCCAGTTGATGCAGCAAAGAGTGGAGCTGTCGCTGTTGTGACGCTTTCCTATCAGCCGATTGAAGGCGAGAAGGCTTGGTTTATGACTGCTTATTACTTTATTGAGAAAGATCTTGATAAAACTATATTTCCTGACGAGGTGCCACCCTATGGTCTTAAGTTAGTTGCTCGAGATAGTATGGCGTTAAGCGTCATAGGGCCTCAAGAATCAATCTTTGATCCTGCTAGCCAAGATGGGAAGAACTACACGAAGTTATATGACATTTTGTATGACGCAGCTTCTTATAGATTTGCAGGCTAGTCGGTTTTAACAAAAAGAGTTTCTAGGAAATTTGAGGAGTCGAGGTTATGATTTTTTCAAGGAAAATTCTTGCCTATGGCCTAGCGCTAACTATCGCAACGGGATTTACTGGCTGTTCTGCAATTCAATCCGTGACATCTGAGGCATACTCCTTGGGTCTTGCTACCGGGCAAGAGTATGCAGGGATTGTAGAGGCCACTACTAATCTGCAAACTTGGATACCTGAGGAGGAAGGTTCTGCCCTGGATCCAATCCTAGAAGCCGATGAAGATTCAATCAGGCAGTACTGCTCAGGTATTTGGATGCTCGTAGGCATCTCTTCCGGTTTAGAAAATTCTGATTCCAACGAAAGTGATTTTGTCTCAGGTTGTCTTGACGGTGCTGGCTTCTAAACTGCCGACCGTTGAAAAGTAGTTAACGGAAGTAAGGTAGTAGGCACTGCTAATCACGCGTATTACCTTATGGAATAAGCTTGGTAAGCGCTCAATGACCAAATTTCGTAACCAAATGACTATCCTTGTTACCACCTCGTTGCTACTCTTTCGGACATGAAACGTCTGTTTGTAACAGTTTTTTGTTTAATTCTTTCATTAAGCCTAATCGGCTGCTCATCAAAAGCTGTGGAAGTGTCAGCACCGGACGACTCAGTTGTTCAAGTCGATCCCAACGATGAAGCTATTGTCGTAGGTGAAACTGAATGCGATAACCCAGGTGAAATATCTTCAAATGGCAAGTACATCTGCGACGGTCATGGAGCTTTCTATTGGTTATTGCGTAGTGAAGAGTCGAGTACGCCAGAGCCCAAAATAGTCTCAATACCTGCTACTGAAGCCGGCTTGTATACCGCGATAGGTAAGTGTGCAGAGCTAGTTATTGACCCAATTGATGCAAAGAGCAGCGACCCAAGAGTCGCTGATCTCATTTCGGCAAATGTCGCAGATTGCATAAATACAAGATTTCCCCAGTTTTATTGTGGACCAATAGCTATGGATGATGGAAGCACTGGAAGTCTTGGGGATCAAGTTTGCACTTGGAAAGAGTATCAAGTTCAAGGAATACGAATAATCATGACTGATGAGTACACGAGTGCCATGCAAGCAGCTGGTAGTCCGTATTATCCGTAATCTCGGATTGAGAAAGAAGTAACCATAGCAAGACCAACCCAATTACCTTGGGGTGGTCTTTTAAATGTACAGCTATTAAAAGTCAGGAAAGTTCTGCTATTCAGATCTCGGCTAAGGGTTAGTGAGCTCTACCTCTCCTATACCTAAACAGCACAACACCAACAACCTCATTAGCTGGAATCCAACCCCAGGTGCGTGAATCAGTGCTTTCCTCATTGTCGCCCTGCACCCAGAAGTTTCCAGCATGAAACTTTTGCACTCGTTTAACAAGAAAGATCCCTGGTCGTTCTTCGCGCTCAACAACTACAACCTTGCTAACCAGGGAGTTTCCGACCGCCTCTAAACCTGGCGCAGAATCCAGCCAGCTAACAAATAACCAGTCGCCATCTCGGTATGCGGGAAGCATGGAGCCGCCTGCAACCTTAACTGTGCCAAATTTGCTCACGGGCGGTAGTCTCGCACCATAAGCACTGCAATTCCATTACATCAAGAAGTGCTTAATAGGGGAGAAGAAAATGTTTGCACCAAAGACAACTGTCTACGCACACTGTGATCTTCCATGTGGAGTTTACGATCCAGCGCAGGCAAAGATTGA
>JBIJAA010000059.1:0-5052 GCA_044346015.1 Candidatus Planktophila sp.
AGGAAGTTAAATCTAACTTGAATGAAATCATGATGAGATCTTTCAAAGAGGTTGAAAACACTGCAACAACTAAAAAGGTTTCATGGCGCGAAGCCGCTCATATGATCGGTGTGGGCCGTGTTGCTGAAGCTCACAAACTGCGCGGTTTATACCCTTAAGCAACAACTTCGAGCATTGCTCGAACGGCTGTAACCATCTGATCTAACGGCATTGTTGGCAGTCCTGGAAACTCTGCTGCTTGTGAATCCATTAAAGGGACATGCACAAATCCACTACGAACATCACTTCCCACAAACTTATTCTGTGCAACATAGAAAACATGATTACACAAAAATGCACCCGCACTCAATGAAACAGCAGCTGGTATGCCCTGCGCTTTAATCGCGGCAACAATGTCATTTACTGGCAGAGTTGAAAAGTAGGCATCGGGACCATCTTGAAGGATCTTCACATCATTTCTTAAAACACCTTCATTATCTGCAAGTCGTGCATCATCTAAATTGATGGCTACCCGCTCAGGTGTTATCGCTGTTCGACCTTCGGCCTGACCTAAACAAATTACAACATCTGGCTTGTGTTGTTCAATTAATGACAATAGTTGTTCTGCAGATTGCGTATATGCCACAGGCAAGATCGCAGTAACAATGTTGTCACCGTTAATCTGCTTAACAATCTCACCTGAGGGGTTTGAGGTTGCGTTACCAAATGGCTCAAAGCCAGTGAGTAACACTTTTCTCATGCGCTAAGTATTACCCAACCAGCCAACCTGCGAGATCAACACCTGAAACAACCAGAACCATAAGAATGAAGATCACAACCCCGCCTGCGCGATAGAGCTTGCGACCATTTTCTGTGGTTTTCCAATCTGTTTCAGGCTCATCAGAAATTGCATCCAAGTAGTGAAGTATGAAGCCTGGCAGTGCCATCACGACAAAGCTCCACTTCAAAAAGGCCTCTGGGCTGCTAAAGGCCCCTTCGATCAGGTTGGCAGCAAGTGCCATCACAAAGATCATGACAACGGTCTTGAATACACCTTTTGGTAGGTAGATCTTCTTCTTAGGAAGATTATCTTCCAGGCTAAGTGATGTGATCTGCGGAATCGCAAATAGAATTGTTCCCAGTACAAGATTTAGCAGTGACCCCACAAATGGCGCAGCCATTATGAAAAAGACTGCAATCTTTAGTGCCAGTGATCGAACCTTTTGGCTCTGTGATGGCTTTTTGATTTCCACGTGTAGCGCACGTAAGCGCATTGGGTAGTGCTCGACAGCGATGTCCTCTAGTGCCACTCGAACAATTAGTAGCGCTGCTGCTATTAATGCTAACTCAGTCCCGTAATTAGTAATAGGTAATTCGAGGCGAGCTAGGCCATTCATCGCAGCTACCATCTTTGTGATCACCCAGAAGGTCAGCAGAGTTCCCAATGCATAATCTGTAATACGCTCCCACTTGTCATCCTGGCTACGTACAAGGCGCCGGAACGGGCGGAAGGCACTTGCAAGCAAAGCCGGTGCAAAGAACAAAACCATCACACCAATTGCAGTTAAGAACTCAGGTCGATTTGTAATGTTGCCGGTTAAAAGCGCTGCAAGGAAGAAAACAGCACCTGCAATGAAGCCCGCAAAGGCATCATAAATTGCAACCGCCATAACTAGGGCAACGATTATCCAGGCCGGTGGAAGAGCTTGTCCCCCTGTATTGACGGCGGCAACAATTCCTAGAATCAATCCAATCGGCATCAATAATGCTGCCCACGATCCAATGATTGCTCGAACCGTATTTCCATCTTGAATGGTTCGAGTTAGCAATGGTGAGAATCGATTAAAGCGATGAGCGAGCGAGACAAAAGCAAAATCTGTGTTATCTGTAAGTCTGTTATCCCAAGACTTAGAAAGATCTCCTTTGCCTGGCTCATTCTTTAAAAGTTTAAGTGCGCCAGACGAAACAGACTGTAATGACTCTTGGTCCTGTTCCTCATCACTTTGTTTTTGATTGCGCTTAACTGAAGTCAAGGCTGCAAGGGCTGCAAAAGCCGCCAATTGCAGGCCTTTTGTGGTGTCTGAATCCTTTAATGGATTGTATGGTTTTAGACCGCTCTTAACTTCCTCAACAGGTTCAGGTTCAATGAAGTCGCCTTCTTCATCAACTTTTAGATTAGGGCAGTTGTTATCCCATTGAACAACGCCATTTTCATCTTTACAAAACTCAATATCTTTCTGACTTACAGTTCCGTTGTCATCGTAGACCTCAATCGTGATTGAGTGATACCCGGGTGGGACATCATCAGGAATCTGGATATCTAAGTCCTCTGCTTCAGATTGAGTTAGACGGTCAATGACGACCTTTTGTTCAGCCGCAAAACTTGGCAAGACAGATAGATTTAGAAAGATAATCGCGAGTAGAAGTATTTTCTTCATTATTTGCCCTTTACGTTAACGGTTACCTTGACTTTTTGTCCTGGTTTCAATCCGGTCACTGTTGCTGTTGTTGAGTTCTTCGTAGGTTTTGCAGTTGGCGTTGGAGGAGGTGTCGCTTTTGCTGGAACTTTCGCAGCTGCAGCTACTGCTGCGGCAGCAATTTTTGAAGCAACTCCTGCATCCGCTGCGACCTTAGTCGCAGTAGCTGTTTTATTGATTGAATCTGTTTTTGCTGCCGCTGCTTCTGATGATTGAGTTTGTGCGGTTTGTACTGCTACTGCAGCCGTTGACTCCGCTTGTACTGCAGCTACCGCTGACGACTCCGCTCGTGCATTAGCAGTATCCGCGGTCTTTTGTGCTGCAGCAACTTTGGCTGTAACCTCTTCGATCTTTTTATCAATGGCTGCCCGTTCAACAATATCTTTCGCCTTAATTGATGCCTCAGCCAAGGCGATCTTTTCTTCTAAAGCTTTAACGACAGCATCTGCGCTCTTCTGAGCTTCAGTTGCAGCCGCGATCTTTTCTTCTGTCGCTTTTAGTGCGGCATCAGTTGCAATCTTGGCTTGGGCGGCAGCATCTGCCGCCTCTTTTTGCTCAATCACAATCTTGGCTGCTGCACTGGCTGCTGCTCGATTAGCATTACTTGACGCTACTTTTGCAGCAGCTGCCTTATCGGTTGCTGTCTTTGCTGCTTTATTGGCTGCGGCTTTTGCAGCGGCGGCTATCGCATTTGCTTGGGCTGCAGTAGCGGCGGCGGCAGCTTGTGTACCCGCAGCTCCGATTGCAATATCTACCGCTTTAGCTGCATTTGTTGCCGCAGCCTTTGCAGTTGCCGCGGTTTTTGCAGCAGTTGCTGCTGCCTGGACAGTGTTAGCCGCAGTACTTGCAGCCTTTACCGCCGTGGCGGTTGCAGTTGCTTTTGCAGCTGCTGATGTGGTCGCGCTTTTTAATGCCTCTGCTGCTTTTTCAGCAGCAACTATTGCCGCTTGCTGTGCATCCGCTGCTGCCTTTGCGACAACTGCGGCATTTGCTGCCGCTAAGTCTGCAGTTGCTTTTGCAAGAACTGCAGCAATTGCTTTATCAACTGCCGCTTTTGCTGCCGCCTCTGCTGCACTCTTATCTATCGCAACGGTGTCTGCAACAACCTTTGCAACCACATCTGATGCAACTTTGTCTGCGATAAGTTTTGCCGCAGCGGCTTTGTCGGCAATTACTTTGTCTGCTGCAGCTTTGATGGCTGCTTCACACGTTGCATCACACACTGGTGCTGGTGGAGGCGAGTTCGTTGTTATTGCAGTCGATGCAGTCGATGCAGCGGAGGTGGCTGCTGTATTTGTTGCAGTCACCGTAAATGTATATGCAGTCGATGCAGTTAAGCCTGAAACTGTTATGGGAGACGTACCACCCGATGCTGTGACACCACCTGGCGATGCTGTGACGGTATAAGTTGTTATTGCACTACCGCCATTACTTGCCGGAGCTGTAAATGAAACTGTTGCAGTTGTTTGCCCTGTTGCTGTTGCAGATACCGCAGTTGGCGCACCTGGTGCTGTTGCAGCCGTTACAGAAACTGATGCTGTTGCTGCACCCGTTGGGCTTGTTGCCGTGTTTACGGCACGGATTTGGATCGGATAAGTAGTGCCAGCCACTATCGGCGTCGCGCCATCGGTACTCAAGAATTTTATAACTATGGGTGAAGTAACAGTGGATGAATCTGTGCGATCTAACCAATTTGTTCCACCATCAGTAGAGAACTGATACTTAATAATTGTTGAGCCACCGTTTGATGCTGGCACAGTAAATGGAACATTTATTTGTAGATCACCGAGTGTTGGTGTTCCTACAGTAGGTACACCTGGTGCCACCGCCGTGATTGCTGCCGTTGGTGAAGACAAAGCAGACCCATTTGGTGAAATAGTGTTAATCGCAGTTACCAATACACGAATGAATTTACCCACAAGATCGATTGCGCTTGCAATGAAGGTAGAAGCTGTGGCTCCTGAAATGTCAGTACAAGCAGTGGTTGTATCTGTTGCAGAGGTACAGCTCTTCCATTGATAGCTAAGTGTTGGTGTAGGAACTCCACTGAAAGTCACCGCATTTGTAAGTGTGCTACCAATGGTTGTTGTACCCGTCGGTGCACTCGTAGAAGTTGCAGTAGGAGCAGCGGCCACAGCCACAGTCACAGTATTGGTGGAAGCCAAAGAAACATTTCCTGCTGCATCGACTACATATAGTTTGTAATCACCTGCAATCAAGCCTGCGGTACTCATGGTCGTATCAGTACCAGCTGCACTTATAGCTACTAGATTCATTGAATCATCAGCGGCACCAGTAATACTTGCAAGATTAGTAACAGTCACAGTTGTTTTAACTAGATATGCAGTTCCACTTTCACTTGATCTAACTGTCACCCCACTTGCAGTAGTAACACTTGACGCCGCAACTGTTGGTGCTGGCGCAGTTGCATCCACAGTAATTGATAGTGCAGTAGATGTTGTTGAATTACCTGCTGAATCTGTATCTGTTACAGAAATACTCCAGGTTCCATCTGACAATGTTCCTAAGTCACATGTGTTAGTTGAGATAGTGCACGAAACGCTTGTAGCTCCTTGCTTTGTCGCGGTAACAACCG
>JBIJAA010000004.1:0-57733 GCA_044346015.1 Candidatus Planktophila sp.
AAACCCTTACTGGCGAGTAACCTTTGGGCTAAGCCCTAGGTAAAGGAAGTTCCATGTCCCGCACAGTTGTTCTTGTCGATGCCGTCCGCACACCTTTTGGAAAGGCCGGCGGAATGTATGCCGGTACTCGTGCAGATGATCTTATGGTCCGCGCTATTCGTGGATTACTAGAACGCAATCCAAAGGTAGATCCGGCATCAATTGAAGATGTCGCAATCGCTGCTGCCACACAAACTGGTGATCAAGGTATGAACATTGGTCGAAGCGCGGCTTTGTTATCAGGATTACCAAACACGGTTCCTGGATATTCAATTGATCGTTGGTGCGCTGGAGCATTAACAGCTGTAACAACTATTGCAGGTGCCATTGCTATGGGAACAAATGAAATTGCTATTGCTGGCGGTGTTGAACACATGGGTAACCATCCAATGGGAGAACTGATGGATCCAAATCCTCGCTACCTTGCAGAACGTATTGTTGAACAAGATGCACTTGCAATGGGCGCAACTGCTGAAAGATTGCATGATCGCTTTCCTCAATTAACTAAAGAGCGTGCCGATCGCTATGCAATGAATTCCCAATTAAAAACTGCGCAAGCTTATGCAGAGGGAAAAATCCAACGAGATTTAATTCCAACAGCAGCCCGGAGCGCAGAACTTGGTTGGACAGTTGCAACTGTTGATGAAGCACCACGACCTCAAACAACTATGGAAGGCCTTGCGGGATTAAAGACACCTTTCCGCCCAGCAGGTCGCGTAACACCAGGCAACTCATCAGGATTAAATGATGGAGCAACGGCAGCAATACTTGCTAGTGAAGAAAAAGCGTTAGAACTTGGATTAACAATTAAGGCCAAGATGGTTACCTACGCCTTTGCTGGTGTTGAGCCAGAGATCATGGGTTATGGACCAGTTCCGTCAACACTAAAGGCACTTAAGCAAGCAGGATTAACAATTGCAGATATCGGCGCATTCGAGGTTAATGAAGCTTTTGCCGTGCAGGTCATTGCATTCCTGGATCACTTTGGAATCGCAGATGATGATCCTCGGGTAAATCCATATGGTGGAGCAATCGCTGTTGGTCACCCATTGGCATCCTCAGGTGTTCGTTTGATGCTCAATTTGGCTCGCACCTTTGAAACACAACCAGAGGTTCGATATGGCATCACAACAATGTGTATTGGACTCGGAATGGGTGGCACTGTCATCTGGGAAAACCCAAACTTTAAGGGAGCAAAGTAATTATGAGCGCAGAGATCACACTTCCAGCTGGAGCACCTGAAGAGGTTGTTACACATGCACTTGTGCGCGATATTGATCTTTCTGCCTTCGGCGGTAAAGGATCACTTGCGCTCATCACGTTGGATAACGGCCACGATCACAATCGACCAAATACCTTTGGCCCACAGTCCGTTAACGCATTAAATGATGCGATAACAGAGGCGATCGGACGCAATCCTGCCGCTATCGCAATTACAGGTAAACCATTTATTTTTGCAGCAGGTGCTGACCTCTCAGCACTTTCATTTCTCAACGACCGCAGCCAAGCACTTGCAATCGGAAAACTTGGTCATGATGTTTTTCGCCGTTTAGGTGAGTCAAAGATCCCAACATTTGCATTCATTAACGGGTTGGCTTTGGGAGGCGGACTTGAAGTTGGTCTGCATTGCCATTACCGAACTGTTGCCTCCACTGCTTTCACAGCTCTTCCTGAAGTTTTTCTTGGCCTAGTGCCGGGTTGGGGTGGAGCAACAATCTTGCCTAAATTAATTGGGCCAGAGCGCGCAGTTCAGGTGATCATGCTTAATGCTCTCAATAACAACACCATGATGAAGGCTAAAGATGCGTTGAAACTTGGTGTGGTTGATGCGATGTTTGATCCTGCAGACTTTCTAGAGCGCTCAATTGGTTTTGCTGTTGGCATCCTCAATGGCACCACAAAGATTCAACGCGCTGATTACAGCAACGATCCAGCCTGGGAGTCAGCTCTTGCCACAGGTAAAGCTGCAGCACTTAAGAAGTATGGCGGGGCAACAATTGCATCACCTATGAAAGCTCTTGAGTTGATTGCTGCTGCACGAAGTAACACATTGGGTCAGGGTTTTGATGCTGAAGATCAGGTGCTTTCCGACCTGACTATGTCTGATCCGCTTCGCTCCTCTTTATATGCATTCAACTTAATTCAGAAAAAGCGTAAGAAGGTTGAAGGCGCACCAAAGCCGGCTTTGGCACGTAAGGTGACAAAGGTTGGCGTTGTTGGTGCAGGCTTGATGGCATCTCAATTGGCACTGCTTATGGTTCGTAACCTCAAGTGCCCAGTTGTCATGACAGATATTGATCAAGAGCGCGCCGATAAGGGTGTTGCGTGGGTAAAAAATGAGTTAGCAAAGTTGGTTGAGAAGAAGCGGATGAGTCCAGAGTCTGCAGGTCGTCTCTCACTTCTGGTTTCAGGATCTGCTGATCAATCAGTATTTGCAGGTTGTGACTTCATTATTGAGGCAATCTTTGAAGAGCTCTCATTAAAGCAAGAACTGTTCAAGAAGCTAGAAACAATCGTTTCACCTGAGTGTGTATTGGCAACTAACACCTCTTCTCTATCAGTTGAAAGAATGACTGAAGGTTTGAAAAATCCTGAGCGTGTTGTTGGATTCCACTTCTTCAATCCAGTCGCAGTGATGCCATTACTAGAAGTTGCTCGCACATCAACAACAGATGATGCAACAACTGCAACAGCTATTGCAGTTGGTAAAGAACTCAAGAAGACGATGATCATTTGTAAGGATGCTCCTGGCTTTGTGGTTAACCGCTTGTTAACTCGCTTCATGGGTGAGGTAACGGACGCGGTTGATGAAGGCACACCAACTGATGTGGCAGATTCTGCGATGATGGAGATTGGTTTTCCAATGTCACCATTCCAGTTACTAGATCTAGTTGGCCCAGGGGTCGCATTGCACGTCTCTGAAACCCTTCACAATAACCTTGGTCCTCGCTACCGAATCTCTCCAACTATGCAACGCATGGTTAAGGAAGGAGTTCGTTACTTCTACGTGAAAAATGAAGATGGTTCAGTCGGTGCAAATCCTGCTGCAATGGCTCTTGTTGAAAAGGGAACATCACCATCAACTGCAGAGCAAGTTAGATCTCGCGCGTTAAAGGCCCTGGCAGAGGAAGCTCGCGCCATGCTTGATGAAGGCGTTGTTTCAACACCAGCAGAGATCGATTTGTGCATGTTGATGGGTGCCGGATGGCCAATGCATCTTGGAGGAATATTGCCGTATCTAGATCGCGAAGGAATTAGCGAATCAGTTACTGGTAAGCGATTCCATGAAAAGGGTGTGGCTTCACTTCCTTAAAACTAGGAAATCCATCCGGATATCTGTTGCACAATTTCAGCTGGTGTGATTGCAAGATCTTCTAGAATTTCGTTGCGCTTTGAATGCTCGATGAATTCAAGAGGCACGCCAATTGAGTGCAGCACGCAATTGCTGCCGGCTTCACGCAGAGCCTCAGAGATGGTGCTTGCTATACCCGCATGCTTGATTCCATCCTCCATGACAATGACAGTGCCATATTGCCCACACATTGCGATCACATCTGGTGAAATTGGCTTAACCCACAGTGGGTCAATCACTGTGATCTCTATTGATTGCTTCTTGGCAAGGCCTGCAACCTCCATGGCCATGGAAGCCATAGATCCAACGCTTATCAAAAGAACTTGCTTGTTCTCACCGCGATGGAGAATATCTGTTCCTGAAATTCGCTCCAGGGCTGGAATATCTGCTGGAATGGCACCTTTCGGGAATCTAATCATCGATGGAGCGTTTTGAATTGCAACAGATTGGCGCAAAATTTCCTTAAGTCGTGCACCATCTCTAGGAGCCCCAACATGCATATTTGGAACAATTCCAGTTAATGCTAAGTCCCAGATGCCGTGATGTGATGGTCCATCATCGCCTGTAATGCCGGAACGATCCAAAACAAATGTCACGCCTGCATTGTGGAGTGCAACATCTAGTAATAATTGGTCAAAGGCACGATTCAGAAATGTTGAGTAAATAGCGATGACTGGATGCATTCCTGCATATGACAAACCAGCAGCACTTGTCACTGCATGTTGTTCCGCAATTCCAACATCAATTGTTCTCTCAGGAAAACTCTGTGAAAATTTGTCTAACCCTGTCGGACCTAACATCGCGGCAGTGATAGCCACAATTTTTGAATTCTCTCGTCCGATTTGAGTAATCTCTTCGGAGAAAACATTCGTCCATGAAGGCGCTGATGCCTTAAGCGGTTTACCAGTTACTGGATCAACAATTCCAACAGCATGAAACTTTTCGGCCATATCCTCTATAGCTGGTGTATATCCCCGCCCCTTTTCGGTAATCGCGTGGACGATGACAGGAGACCCGAATTCTTTAGCAATTTGTAGCGTCTTTTCCATTGCAGAGATGTCATGGCCATCAATAGGGCCAAGGTATTTAAAGCCCAGATCCTCAAACATTCCTTGAGGCGCGACCATATCTTTTATTCCCTTTTTCATGCCATGCAAAGTGCCATAAATATATTTACCAACGACAGGGGTCTTGTGAAGCATCCTCTTGCCTCGACCCAAAATACGTTCGTACTCTTTACTTGCACGCAAAGTAGTTAAATACGTCGCTAATCCGCCGATAGTTGGGGAATAGGATCTTTCATTGTCATTGACGACGATAACTAAATTACGATCTGATTCTGGAGATAAATTATTAAGTGCTTCCCAGGACATTCCGCCAGTTAATGCTCCATCGCCTACCACGGCAACAACGTGACGATCAGACTGCCCCGTTAGAGAAAACCCTCGAGAAATTCCATCAGCCCAAGAAAGAGCAGTAGATGCATGTGAATTTTCGATGACATCATGAGCGCTCTCTCGACGATTTGGATAACCAGAAATTCCATTTCGCTGCCTTAACAAATCAAATTGATCGGCACGACCAGTAAGAATCTTATGAACATATGACTGGTGTCCGGTATCAAAGAGAACTACATCTTTAGGTGAATCAAAGACTCTATGGATTGCAATTGTTAGCTCCACGACTCCAAGATTTGGCCCTAGATGCCCACCAGTCTTTGAAACTTTATCAATTAAAAAATCCCGAATTTCAGAGGCGAACTTCTTTGACTCGGCAGGACTCATCACTCGGAGCGTGGCGAGTGAGATGTTATTGAAATCCATGAGGGTTTAGTGTGAAATTACTCGGCCAACAATGAACGAAGTACATACTGCATGATCCCGCCGTGACGATAATAATCTGCTTCACCCGGTGTATCGATGCGAACCTTTGCGCTAAAGCTCTTGGTTCCTGCAGTAACCATTAACTCCTTCGGAACTCCACCGCCGTTAAGTGCAGTTATGCCAGTAATCGAATACGTTTCAGTTCCATCAAGTCCAAGTGAGGCAGCGGTATCGCCTTCTTTGAACTGGAGTGGAAGCACACCCATGCCAATTAGATTGGAACGGTGAATACGTTCAAAGCTCTCAGCAATTACAGCACGAACGCCAAGGAGCGCCGTTCCCTTTGCAGCCCAGTCACGCGAAGAACCTGATCCATACTCTTTGCCGGCAAGAATTACTAAGGCAGTTCCAGCAGATTGGTATGCAACAGATGCATCATAAATAGTTGTTTGTTCTCCCCCAGCTAGGAAGTTGCGAGTAAATCCACCCTCAACGCCATCTAGGAGTAGATTTTTCAAACGAATATTGGCAAATGTTCCACGAATCATGATCTCGTGATTACCTCGACGCGAACCATAGGAATTGAAATCTGCACGATCAATTCCATGCTCTGCAAGATACTTTCCAGCAGGTGAGTCAGCCTTAATGTTTCCAGCAGGTGAAATGTGATCTGTAGTAACAGAATCACCCAAAACTGCTAGTACTCGTGCTCCAGAAATATCTGTTACTGGAGTTGGCTCTTTTGGCATGCCTTCAAAGTAGGGAGGTTTGCGAACATAAGTTGAATTGGTATCCCATTCGAATGTTTTTCCTGTTGGAGTTGCAAGTGACTTCCAACGGTGATCGCCCTCGAACACTGTTGCATAATCCTTTTTAAACATCTCTGATGAAATTGAAGAGTCAATTACGCTCTGAATTTCTTGAGGAGTTGGCCAGATGTCCTTTAGGTATACATCGTTGCCACTGGTGTCCTTGCCCAATGAATCAGTTTCAAAGTCGTGATCCATCGTGCCAGCAATTGCATAGGCAACTACTAGTGGAGGTGAGGCAAGGTAGTTCATCTTTACATCCGGGCTAATTCGACCTTCAAAGTTACGGTTACCAGATAGGACAGCTGTGACAGCAAGATCTGATTCATTAATAGCCTTACTGATATCGACCGGTAGAGGGCCAGAGTTTCCGATACATGTAACGCAGCCATAGCCAACAAGGTTGAAGCCAAGGGCATCCATGTACTGAGTTAGATCAGCACGGTCGTAGTAATCAGTAACGACCTTAGAACCTGGAGCAAGAGTCGTCTTAACCCAAGGCTTTGACTTTAGGCCTTTTTCAACAGCTTTCTTTGCTAGAAGTGCCGCACCAATCATTACAGATGGGTTAGATGTATTTGTGCACGAAGTAATTGATGCAATAACAACATCGCCATTTTTAACTCGAGTTACTCCTGCAGGCACCTCACCCTTTGCAGTTTTCTCACCAAAATAACTTGGAAGAATCTTTTCAAAAGCAGTCTTTGAATCACTCAATGAGATGCGATCCTGCGGACGCTTTGGTCCAGAAATAGAGGGAACTACAGTTGAAAGATCTAGCTCTACAACTTGTGAGAAACGTGGCTCTACAGATGGGTCATGCCACATTCCCTGCTTCTTTGCATACTGCTCAACCAATGCAACCTGATCATCGCTGCGACCTGTTAGGCGAAGATAGCGAAGTGTTTCTTCATCGATCGGAAAGATTGCACATGTTGAACCATATTCAGGGCTCATATTTCCGATCGTTGTTCGATTAGCCATGGGAACAGTTGTAACCCCAGGACCGAAGAACTCAACAAATTTTCCAACTACGCCAACTTTTCGCAAGATTTCCGTGATAGTCAATGCCATGTCAGTTGCAGTAGTGCCAAGAGGTAGAGCACCGGTTAATTTGAAGCCAACTACACGAGGGATCAGCATCGATACTGGCTGACCTAACAACGCTGCTTCTGCCTCGATTCCTCCGACTCCCCACCCAAGGACACCAAGACCGTTGACCATAGTTGTGTGTGAATCTGTGCCCACGACAGTGTCTGGGTAAGCGCGGACTGCTCCACTAACGGTTCGGGTCATAACAACTCTTGCTAAATATTCAATATTTACTTGGTGAACGATCCCTGTTCCAGGTGGAACAACCTTGAACTCATCAAAGGCGGTCTGTCCCCAACGCAAGAAGCGATAACGCTCTTGGTTTCGTTCATACTCAATATCTGTGTTTTGCTCAAATGAGTCTTTGGTTCCAAACTTATCTGCGATAACAGAGTGATCAATGACGAGCTCAGCAGGGGCTAACGGATTTACCTTTGAAGCATCTCCCCCGAGTTCAACGATTGCCTCGCGCATAGTTGCAAGATCTACAACACATGGAACTCCGGTGAAATCCTGCATAACCACACGAGCAGGAGTGAACTGAATTTCAGTATCTGGTTCTACGGATGGATCCCAAGTCGCAAGGGCTTTGATGTGATCGGCGGTGATGTTAGCCCCATCTTCGGTACGAAGAAGGTTTTCTAGAAGCACCTTAAGACTAAAGGGAAGGTTTGAAGCACCCTCAATTGAGGAGATATCAAAGATCTCAAAACTCTTACCCGCAACGTCTAGGTTCTTCTTTGCGTTGAAAGAGTTTTTACTCATTATCTGCCCTTCGTAGAAGCCTTTAGAGTGCTGAAGATACCTCAGCACGCTCATACAGGGCAACACATTCGATGTGATGTGTCATTGGAAAGAGATCAAAAGCACGCACTTTTACGAGTGAATAACTGTGATCTGCAAGATAGGCAGTATCTCTGGCCAATGCAGCAGGATCACACGCCACATACACAATTGCGCGTGGTGCCAATTGTGCTATGAGAGCAACTGCTTCCTTGCCCGCTCCATCTCTTGGCGGATCCAAAACAACAACATCAGCTGCCGTAATTCTTGGCAATAGTTTTGCAACATCGCCAGTTGCAATTGTTATGTTTGTGTATGAATTGAAGTTACGAGCAGCATCTGCGGTAGCAACTTTACTGCCTTCAATGAGATCGACATGTCCCGTTGGCCCTACCGCATCCACAATTGCCGCAGAGAACAAACCAACCCCTCCGTAAAGATCTAGAACATGTTCACCTGTTTTTAATGTGGCAAAATCAAGTACTACCTGAGTCAATATTTCCGGAGCACTTTTGTGACTCTGCCAAAAAGACTCTTGGCTCACCTCTAAACTCCTTCCCAAAACTTCTTCATGAAGTATGGAAGGACCCTCAGTTAAACGTGCTTTCTCTTCTCCACGAGTTGGCGCTAGTGCGATTGAGCGTTCGCCAGTATTTGAAGCACTAATCTCAACTCGAACATCCCCCTTAAGGTCGCGATTGGCAACTTCGCTAAAATTCATTCCCTTAACACAAATTATGCAATCAGTAACCGGTGCAATCGAGTGAGACCTAGATTTAAAGAATCCTAGTTTTCCATTGCGGTCAGTAGTAGCTATAGCGCGAGTTCTCCAGCCGACGCTCTCGGCAACTTCTTCAACTTCTATTTGCATATCAATCTTTGCAATTCGTGCGAATTGCTCAGTGATGACATCAGATTTCAATGAGCGTTGATGATCTACTGAAATATGCTGGAAATCGCATCCGCCGCAGCCGTTTCGATGTGCGAAGCTGCATGGAGCAACGACGCGGAACTCTGACGGAGTTTCTACCGAAACTACATCAGCTCGATTAAAGGATGATCCCGTGCTTGTAATCTGAATTGTGCAATTTTCGCCAGGAATTGCATGGCGAACAAAGATAACCGCCCCGTCATGTCGCGCAATAAAATGTCCCCCGTGTGCCACTTTTTCGATGGTGACCTGCAGGAGATCTCCTGTTTTTAGGGTGGAATTCTTGTTTGATGCCATGGATGTAAGCCTATGGGTGTAAGTTACATCCTGTGCACGTAGTCATCATGGGTTGCGGTCGAGTTGGTTCATCACTCGCCACCGAACTAGAAGCAGCCGGTCATACAGTCGCAGTTATCGACCAGGCTCGTGAAGCATTTCGTCGACTAGGTCCAAATTTTAAAGGTCGCACGGTCACAGGGGTTGGCTTTGATCGCGAAGTATTACTAGAAGCTGGCATCCAAGATGCTGATGCCTTTGCAGCCGTTAGTAATGGCGATAACTCAAATATTCTCGCAGCTCGCGTTGCCCGTGAAACATATGGTGTGCAAAATGTTGTTGCACGTATTTATGATCCAGGTCGCGCAGAAATTTATCAGCGCCTGGGCATTCCAACTGTTGCAACTGTTTTATGGGCAACGGATCAAATTCTTCGACGCCTTTCTCCAGAGGGTTCTAAGTCTGAATGGCGCGATGCAACAGGTATGGTCCAGCTCTGCGAAATGCATCCGCACAGCCAGTGGTATGGACGCCCGATTCTTTTGATTGACGCCCTTACTCCGGCCCGCGTTGCATTCATTACTCGCTTAGGTGAGGGTTTGATCCCTGACGAACACACAGTTTTACAACAAGGCGATCTGATTCACGTGATGGTTTCAGATGCAGATGTAGCTCGAACTGAAGAAATCCTTGCAAGTAGCCCAGAAGGTGAACGTCAATGAGAATTGCAATCGCAGGAGCCGGAAATGTTGGACGAGCTATTGCTCGTGAACTTTTGGATAATGGTCATCAAGTTCTCTTGATCGACAAGGATCCTAAAGCCCTGAAGTTAGAGAGTGTCCCGGATGCAGAATGGCTAATGGCTGATGCTTGCGAAATCACATCTCTAGACAACGCACATCTGAATAACTGCCAGGTACTAGTAGCAGCAACAGGTGATGACAAGGCAAACCTTGTGACTTCCCTACTTGGGAAGACTGAGTATGGCGTGCCACGTGTTGTTGCCAGAATTAATCATCCAAAGAATGAATGGTTGTTTGACTCTTCATGGGGTGTTGATGTTGCGGTGTCTACTCCGCGCATTATTTCTGCCCTCGTTGAAGAGGCAGTAAGTGTCGGAGATGTTGTTCGATTATTCTCATTTAGAAAAGGCCAAGCAAACCTTGTCGAACTTACTCTGCCGGATGGCTCTGCCTGTATCGGAAAGACTGTTGAAGAGATCGAACTACCTGAAAATGCGGCCATAGCAGCCATCGTTAGAGACGGCCGTGTGATTACAGCTAAAGCACATGATGTCTTTGCTGCAGGAGATGAACTTCTCTTCGTTGCTTCGGCCGATGCCGAGGCTCAGATTAAAGCCTGCTTTATTTCTTAATCAGCTACCTTTTGTGCAGGTGGTCCAGCTTTAATCACCAACCACGTCGCATATGCTGTTGCAATGAACAATGGATAGCCCATCGCTAAGTTAACTGTTCCCAATAAATTCACGTCTTTACTCAGATAAATCGGAAATTGCACGGCGAAACGAATGAAAAACATTGCAACCCAAATCCAACTTGCTTTGGTATACATTTTCTTGCGAGCAGGATTGTTTCGCCACGTTACATTTTCACCCAAAAGCGGTCCAAGAACCAGACCCAAGATTGGCCATCCCACAAGATTTGCAATCAAATACGCAGTTCCATACCCAAGGTTTAACAGGAGTTTTGGCCAATAAAAATCAATTGCATTGCCGCTACGATTTGCGAAATAGGCACAAATCAAAACTCCAATTGCGCCAGAAACTGAATGTTGGACTGTGTCCTTACGAGCCAGGCGATAGATAGCAAGCACGAGTGAAAGGCCAATTGCGCCCCAAATCGCATTCCTCAACTCATCAGTGACGTTAAAAACAATCAAAAAAACAACAGCTGGCACACCTGAATCAATCAGGCCCTTTTTCCCACCCAAAGCGTTAACAACTTTGTCACGATCTTCATTGTGTTGACTCATCCCGTTGATCCAAAGCCACCAGTCCCGCGTCCTGAACCAGGCAATTCTTGAACTTCAACAAATTCTGCACGTTCTACTTTCTGAATTACTAACTGAGCGATGCGATCACCTTTGTGAAAGGTAATGGCCTCTTTCGGATCATGGTTGATCATGATGCACTGCAATTCTCCGCGATAACCAGCATCAACAGTTCCGGGGGCATTGACCATCGTCACGCCATGTTTAATGGCTAAACCTGATCGGGGATGAACCAAGGCCACGTAACCATCCGGTAGTGCAATTGAGATACCGGTGGGAACAAGTGCGCGCTCCCCTGGCTGCAATGTCACTTCGATGCGACTCACGATATCTGCTCCTGCATCTCCTCTTTTTGCATAACTTGGCATAGGGATAGATGGGTCTAAACGTGTAATCAAAACCTGCAAGTTCGACATATCTAAGGATTAATCTCAAATGTCGGATCAACAAATGCCATTAACTCAGGAGTTTTTGCCATTTGCTCTAAATACTCTTTAGGAGCGTTGTTCATGAAGTGATCCATAGGGAC
This sequence comes from Candidatus Planktophila sp., assembly GCA_044346015.1. Classification (GTDB taxonomy): domain Bacteria; phylum Actinomycetota; class Actinomycetes; order Nanopelagicales; family Nanopelagicaceae; genus Planktophila. The sequence goes on from JBIJAA010000004.1 coordinate 11,645, forward strand.
AATTATATAAAGCGCTGCTGCGCGAACGGCAATTTCACCATCTGCAGAATTAAGACGCCCGATAGCTGATGTGTAAACCTTACGATTTACCTGTCCGGTTATCTCTGCAGTTATATGCAGCGTGCTACCCATAGGCACTGGCTTGATGAAATCTGTTTCTAGGCGCCCTGTTACCGCTGGTGCTCGAAGCAACCACATCAACTTTCCGAGTGCTTCATCAAATGCTAAGGACAAAAGTCCACCATGGGCTAAACCTGGTGCACCTTGATGATTTTCTGTCACTGTGAATTCTGCAGATATGTTCAAACCTTCGCCTGAATATGCAACAAGGTGTAGTCCGGTGGGATGTAATTCACCACATCCAAAGCAATGTCCAAAGTGTGAAGGAATTTTTGATCCAGCAGCCGGTGCTTGCGGATGGCGTTCTGGAAGAGGTGAACCCTCTGGAGCCGTTGTGCTTGGAATCCTAGCCATATAGCAAGGTTACCGCCTTCATATCCGATACGGTAACTCCCATGCGTTACCGCGAAGTGATACGTGCACCACTGTGGCTCTTGGCCATCATTTACTTCTTCCTGCTCACATTAGTAATTTCTATCTGGTCGGCCCTTGGAGACAATGCTGCATTGATTGCTCTGGCCGCAGCTACCGCTGCACTTGCATGGATCTACTTTGTTTCAGCACTAACTATTGAAGTTGATGATAAAGAACTTCGGGTTGGAAAGGCACATATTCATCTAAATTTTATTGGCCAATGCGTTGATTTAAATTCTCACGCAATTCGGCAAGCAAGAACCCGGGATGCGGATCCGCAAGCTTTTCTTGCCATCAGATTTTGGGCATCTAAAGGCGTCAAGGTTGCAATCAATGACGAACGGGATACAACCCCATATTGGCTAATAAGTAGTAATAACGGATCAGAGTTAATAAAGGCACTACAAAACTAAAGCCGTAGAGTTAATTGCACTCTTTACAAACAGCTTTTGCGCCTTCGCCTTTAGCAAGTTGAGTAATGTGATGAACCAAGAAGCAGCGTGAGCAGGTGAACTCATCAACCTGCTTAGGAACAACTCGCACAGCTAACTCTTCACCAGATAAATCTGCACCTGGTAATTCAAGGTTTTCTGCAGCTTCTGCCTCATCAACATCGATCTGACCGGATTGAGCATCAACACGCTTCGCCTTGAGTTCTTCTAGAGACTCCTCATGAAGTTCCTCATCAGTTTTTCTGGGTGTGTCGTAATCTGTTGCCATTGCTCTCACCGCCTTTCAATAAGTGTTCTTAACTGCTTTCGGGCGCATCATGGCGCATTTGACTGGGTTATGCAGGCTATAACGCGCGGCGTGTCGGTGTTATTCCCCACTTATGTGGGAATTCTCGATTCTTTGAGCCAATCCCCCGTTAACAAGAGCGTGAATGGAAGTTCCTCCTTCCAAATACTGCTCTGAAAAGATTTCCCCACTTTCATGAATCGCGTGGACCAAATCACCTCGATCGTAAGGAATCACAACATTTATCTCTACGGATGGCCTTGGTAGTGAACTTTCAATTGCATGTAATAGGCCCTCAATTCCAAAACCTGTTCGAACAGAGAAGGCATAGCTGTTGGGCTCTTTACGCAAAATTTCCATAATCACCGCAGGGTCTGCAATGTCTACTTTATTAATAGCGATTATTTCCGGAATATCTTTTCCACCAATTTCATCAATAACTAATCTCACTGCGCGAATTTGCTCAAATGGATCTGGATGAGAACCATCAACCACATGCACGATGAGATCTGATTCGGAAACTTCCTCAAGGGTCGATTTAAATGCATCGATCAACTGATGCGGCAGGTGACGAACAAAACCCACTGTGTCGCTCAATGTATAGACACGACCATCAGATGTTTCAGATTTGCGCACAGTCGGATCAAGAGTTGCAAACAAAGCGTTTTCTACCAAAACCCCAGCGTTAGTTAACTTGTTCAATAATGAGGACTTACCAGCATTGGTATACCCCGCAATGGCAACTGATGGAATGTTAAATCGTCGTCGCTCTTGTCTTTTGGTATCTCTCGATACCTTCATCTCGGCGATTTCGCGACGCAATTTTGCCATCTTGTCGCGAATACGGCGTCTATCAGTTTCAATTTTTGTTTCACCTGGCCCACGACCACCTATACCCGCACCACCTGCAGCACGGCCACCAACTTGTCGAGAGAGTGAATCTCCCCAACCACGAAGACGTGGCAACAAATATGCTATTTGGGCAAGTTCAACCTGTGCCTTTCCTTCTTTGCTCTTCGCATGCTGAGCAAAAATATCCAGAATCAAAGCGGTGCGATCTACAACTTTAACTTTTAATTTATCTTCTAACTGTCGTAATTGTGAGGGAGAGAGTTCGCCGTCGCAAACAACCGTGTCAGCGCCCGTTGACTGCACGACTTGCTTTAGTTCTATTACCTTTCCTGAACCAATATAGGTGGCAGGATCTGGCTTATCACGTCGTTGAATTAATCCTTCTAAAACTTCAGAACCGGCAGTTTCAGCCAGAGCTTTTAGTTCGGCTAGTGAATTCTCAGCATCTTTGATTGTGCCTTCGGTCCAGACTCCCACTAAAACAACGCGTTCAAGTTGTAGTTGGCGATATTCAGCTTCAGAAATATCCTGAAGTTCAGTTGAAAATCCTTTTACACGACGAAGTGCATGACGCTCTTCTAGTTCTTGAGACTGATCGCTATGTTCATCCTCTTCGCTGGCATCATATTCAGCAGCAACTCTGGCGCTTTCGCGCAGTAATGACTCGAATTCGTCATCAAAATCCTTACTCAAGCAAATACCTCGATATATCCACATCGCGAATTAAAACAGCCGGTCCAGTCAGCGTCGCATTTGAATGTCCGTCAATAGAAACTTCCAATCGCCCTCCTGGTGGGGTAATGATCCAAGTTGCAGGCAGTTTGGCTTTCGTATGTAACGTTGCAGCAAGTGCCACAGCGCAAGTACCGGTGCCGCAGGATCTAGTTTCACCCGATCCTCGTTCAAACACCCGCATTGCAATTTCGTTGCCATCAATAATCTTTGCAAATTCGACATTAACGCCTTCAGGATAAGAATCTCGAGGGCGCACAACTGGAGCAACATCTAGTGAACCAATGTCAGACATCTCATTGACAAATACGACCGCATGAGGATTTCCAACACTTATGTTGTATCCATTCCAAATTTGCCCATTAACTGAAGCTGTAATCGCTTCATCTTCATCAGTGACTTGACCCATGTTGACTGAAATGTCATCTGTGAGTGGAACGCGCAGATGCTTAATCCCATCCCGAGTATTAATCGCAAAAATGCCTTCGGGTTGATGACCTCTCTCCACGAGGTATCTGGCCATCACGCGAATTCCGTTGCCACACATCTCAGCGATTGATCCATCAGCGTTGCGATAATCCATGAACCATTTTTCATCACGCTTGATGATACGGATGAGGCCATCAGCGCCAATTCCAGTTTCGCGATTACAAATCGCTGCTGTTTGGGCAGTTGTTATCGAGTTCTCATCCTTTGGATCAAAAATGAGGACAAAGTCATTTTCTGTTCCGTGGCCATATGTTGCAATCATCAGGATTAGTTTATCGATTCAAGTATTCGCTGGAGTGCATTTTGTGTGGGAGAGATCCAGGTAATGCGCTCATCACGAGAAAACCATGTTTCTTGTCGGCGCGCATACTGTCTGGTCGCTCGCTTAGTCTCTTCTTTTGCATCCTCTTCAGTGACTTTTCCTTCAATCTGAGCGATCACTTGGGCATATCCCAGCGCGCGTTGGGCTGTAACGCCCTGTGTAATGCCTGCGGCTATCAACTTCTCAGCCTCAACTACTAATCCTTGATCCCACATTCGCTCTACTCGAATTGAAATCCGCTCAGATAGCGCATCTCGATCCATTACTAATCCAAATTGCTGAGCATTTGGATAAAGTGAGCTTGCTTCGCGTGGCAAATTTGCGGTGAAGGGCTCACCTGTAATTTTTATAACCTCTAATGCCCGAATTACCCGCCTAGAGTTAGCTTTATCAATTGCAAGGGCTGCAGCCGGATCCAATTTCTCTAATCTCTCAAACAGTGGACCAATACCTTTTGTTGCAAACTCCAACTCTAATTCGGCCCGAACAACTGGATCTGTGTCTGGAAAGTTAAGCTCATCCAAAATAGCCTTGATATATAAACCTGTCCCACCAACGATAATTACATTCTTACCGCGACTATGAATTTCAGTGATCGTTGCCCTTGCAAGCTCTTGATACCAAGCCACATTTGCATCTTGTGTGACTTCTAATAGATCCATTAAATGATGAGGAATTCCTTTTCGCTCTTCACTTGTGATCTTTGCGGTACCGATGTCCATACCCTTGTATAGCTGCATCGAGTCAGCATTGATTATTTCGGCATCAATTTCTTGAGCAAGAGACACTGCTAAATCACTCTTACCCGTGGCAGTTGCGCCACAAATAACAATCAACTTCATCGTTTGACCGTTGGGATTCCAAGCATCGTTGCAGAAGGAGCGGGCTGCGCGATACGAGCAGCATGAGCTTCTGCGCCTCTAGTTTGTCGAACAGAAAGTGGATCGCCAATTAGATAATGCGCAGAGGCATCTGTGATTGAAACTGTCACTTCATCACCGGGGCGCGCAACGAATGTATTATCGAAGTGCACTAATCGAAAATCTTCACTTCGACCCGTCAATCGCGATTGGGCTTCATCGCGACGACCCTCGTAATCCCCCACCAAAATTTTATGCGTTGTTCCGATTGCTTCCTGATTAACGGATAAAGAAATCGCCTGTTGGTGATTGTGTAGGCGGGTGTAACGATCGGCTACTACATCATCTGCGATCTGATCAGGCATTGTTGCCGCCGGTGTTCCCGGGCGCTTTGAGTATTGATATGTGTAGGCAGCAGTAAAGCGCGCTGTTGAGCACACATCTAGTGTTGCTTGGAAATCTTGCTCTGTCTCACCCGGAAATCCAACGATGATGTCAGTTGTTATAGCTGCATGCGGAATAGCGCTGCGCACTCGATCCAAAATACCTAAATATCGATCAGATCTATATGAGCGACGCATCTGCTGCAAAACTCGATCTGATCCTGATTGCAGAGGCATATGCAGATGTGGCATCACATTAGGGGTCTGAGCCATCGCTTCGATTACATCATCTGTGAAATCTCGAGGGTGTGGAGACATGAAGCGCACACGCTCTAATCCATCGATTTTGCCGCATTCGCGCAATAAATTGGCAAAGGCCTGGCGGTCACCAAAATCAACACCATAGGCATTCACGTTTTGACCAAGAAGAGTTACTTCAATGACTCCCTGATCAACCAATGTCTTAACCTCAGTCAAGATATCTGCTGCGGTTCGATCTTTTTCGATTCCGCGCAATGTGGGAACAATGCAAAAAGTACAGGTGTTATTACACCCCACTGAGACAGATACCCAGGATGAGAATGCAGACAGGCGACGCGCAGGCAGTGTTGACGGGAAGTGCTCTAGAGATTCCAGAATTTCTATCTGTGACTCTTCTTCTATCCGTGCACGTTCAAGTAAGACCGGTAGCGAGCCAACATTGTGCGTACCAAAGACAACATCAACATAAGGTGCCTTCTTGATAATTGTCGCCTGATCTTTTTGCGCTAAACATCCGCCCACGGCAATCTGCATATTGGGGTTTAACTTCTTTATCGGAGCTAAGAAACTCAAATTTCCATACAGTTTGTTGTCGGCATTTTCTCGCACTGCACAGGTATTAAAAATAACGATATCTGCTTGTTCGCCAACTGTGACAGGAATATAGCCAGCCTCATCTAAGAGTCCGGCAATTCTCTCCGAGTCATGGACATTCATTTGACAGCCGTAGGTTTCGACTGTGTAGGTACGGGTCATAGAGAAGAGATTGAATACTCTAAAGTAGATCGATCAACTACGAGCATCTGATGATTATCTAGATGCTGCCAATCAGAGTTACCCCAACCAGTTGATGCGATAATCACATCACTTCCTTCTTTTTTGAATCGAAGTTCATAATGATCCTCCGAGCTCCACTCAGTCTTATTCTCTGCATTAAATTCACAAACAGCAATCAGCATATCTGGAGTCTGAACCATGATGTTGAGTGAGGAGTAATCAGCAATGGCGCGAATTGAATTGACAGTTTGGCGCACACCTTCGACTAAGCCAAATTCATCCACCATTGAAATTAATGCGTAAAAGTAACGTTCGCTATCGGTTGTGCCCTGAATCAAACTCTTGTATTTATCGGAAATGAATTGTTCGGCCGTGTTACCGGGACGAATGGTTCCGTTATGCATGAAAGTAATCGCACCGTGCGTAAAGGGATGGTTATTGTTGATATCAACACTTATTCCCTTAGAAGCTTGGCGCAAATGAAGCAATGCGCCATTTGTTTCTAGAGATTGGCTCGTCTGGCTTAAAAGAGTACTTTCCTTTGCAGGATTGATGTCTTTAACGATTTCGCCTTCGTAACCGATACCCCAGCCATCTTTGTGCACGGCAGATAATTCAACAAAGGCGTCAAAATCGGACCCGACAACATCGTAAAAGCTCTTGCGTTCGGTAGAAGTAAATCCTAGAAGTCTGCACATAGTCGCAACTCTACTTGAAGCCTAGAGATTCTTCTTGGCACGCTCTTGCGCTTGTGCCGCACGCCATTTAGCAATCTCCCCATGGTTGCCACTGAGCAAAATTGCCGGAACTTCTATGTCTCGCCACGTTGAAGGTTTTGTGAAGTTTGGATACTCCAAGTACCCCTCTTGATTGTGTGACTCTTCAGCCAAAGACTCAGGATTTCCCAATACTCCAGGGATCAGGCGTGTGATTGCTTCAATCATCACTAGGGATGCAACTTCTCCGCCACCTAAAACATAATCTCCGATAGATACTTCATGGACACGGTAATTCTTTGATTCATAATGTTGGCGAACTCGATCATCAATACCTTCATAGCGACCGCAAGCAAAAACCAAGTGCTTTGATTGTGAAAATTGCGCAGCCATTGGTTGATCAAAACGTTTACCCGCAGGTGTCAAAATAATTAAATCTGTTTCAGGAGTCATTAGTGGATCTAAAGCGTTGGCCCAGATTTCTGGCAACATAACCATGCCAGCTCCACCACCATAAGGAGTGTCATCAACGGTGTTGTGATTGTCTGTTGAAAAAGAACGTAGGTCATGAATACCCACCGCAATCAACCCTTGTTCTTGTGCTTTACCCAATAAGGAAAGCTGTAGGGGTGCAAAGTAATCAGGAAAGATTGTTACCGCATCAATTTTCATGCCATCTCCCCGGTAATTGTTGGCGGAATAACCACCACTTTCTTGTTTGCAATATCTACAGTTGGAACTAATTGATGGACAAAGGGAATAAGTTGCTCGCCTTGAGCAGTTTTAATGGCTAACAAATCCTGACCCGGCAGATTAATCACATCCGTAATTTCACCAAATGCTTCGCCAGATTCAAGAACTGCCGCACAACCAATTAGCTGCATCACGTGATACTCGTCTTCATCATTGGTTTCATTGATATCTACATCGGCATAGAGCAATGTATTACGAAGCTTTTCGATGCTATTGCGATCAGAAATTCCTTCAAAACCTAACAATAAAATGCCGTTATGAACACGACCAGAGATGACTTTTAATTCACCGTTGGAATCTGTTTGTACTGTGGCACCAATGGCAAAGCGACGATCAGGTTCATCTGTACGAACCTCTATCGTCGCTTCACCAAGAATTCCGTGAGCGCGACCAATTCGCCCCACGAGCAAGCGCATTGTTATCGAGCTTCGTCGGTCTCGATGAGATCGACGCGCACTGTGCGTCCTGCGAGCGCACTTACAACGGTACGAAGTGCCTTTGCTGTACGACCATTACGACCAATGACCTTGCCGATATCTTCAGGGTTAACGCGAACCTCTAAAGTTGTTCCGCGACGTCCGCTCTTTTCAGAGACCACAACATCATCAGGATTATCAACAATTCCCTTGACTAAATGCTCTAGGGCTTCATCCATCATTATTACTCTGCAGCCGCTTCTTCAGCTGGAGTTTCAACAACCGCTTCAACAGTCTCTTCAACTACAGCCTCAACTGTAGGAGCTTCTTCAACTACTGGAGTTTCAACAACGGCTTCTTCAACAACAGGGTTTGCCTTAGCTGCAAGCTTCTCCTGTGCCTTCTTCTTCAATGTTGTTGCACCTTCTGCAGGTTCGTTAGCAGCAGCCTTCATCGCTGCTTCGTAAGCAACAACCTTTGATGGCTTAGGTGCTGCAACGCGAAGAGTTCCTTCAGTTCCTGGAAGACCCTTGAACTTCTGCCAATCGCCAGTCACCTTAAGCAAAGCCTCTACAGCTTCAGAAGGTTGTGCACCAACACCGAGCCAGTACAGAGCGCGCTCTGAGTTGATCTCGATTAGTGATGGCTCTTGTCCTGGAACGTAGCGACCAATCTCTTCAATTGATAGACCATTACGTGCCTTACGCGCATCTGTAACAACAACGCGGAAAAATGGTGTGCGGATTTTGCCCATGCGCATTAAACGAATTTTTGTAGCCAAGAAATTTGTACTCCTGTATTTGTGTGTCATGCGTATCAATCGCAGCGGGGAGCGCGATCAATTCATATGACTATCGAATTGTGGATGTTGCTGGGGGTAGAGGGCCCCTTCAACAGGTTCCCAATTCTGCCATTCAAGGGGCCAGATGCGAAATCGGGGCTTATTGACCCTGTTCTAGCGCTCGCTTAGCTGGATTGCCTGATTTGGACTTCTTCTTATTTATCGGCTTGCTGACCTTTGGCATCGCCGGCAATCCCATGCCGGCAGGCATGCCGGCAGGCATCCCACCATTTCGAACCTGCTTCATCATCTTTTGCGCAGCCGAGAACCGATCTACCAGATTGTTGACATCCGAAACCTTTCGGCCGGAGCCCAAAGCAATTCGTGCACGGCGCGAGCCATTGAGAAGTTTGGGTTCTTGGCGCTCTGCAGGTGTCATGGACTGAACTATTGCTTTAGTCCGAACGATTTCACCTTCGTCAAAGTTTTCAATCTGCTTTTTCATCTGACCTGCACCAGGCAACATTCCCAATAACTTCGACATGTTGCCCATCTTGGACATGGCCTGTAGTTGTTCAAGAAAATCTTCTAAAGTGAAATCTTCCCCGCTTGCAAACTTTGCTTCCAACTTTGCAGATGTGTCTGTATCAAAGGCCTTCTTTGCCTGCTCTGCCAATGTTGCGACATCACCTAGTCCCAAGATTCGAGAGGCCATACGTTCTGGATAGAAAATATCAAACTCGTGCAATTTCTCACCGGTTGATGCAAACATAATCGGACGCTTTGTCATTGATGCGATAGAAAGTGCAGCACCACCGCGTGCATCACCATCGAGCTTTGTCAGGACTACTCCATCAAAACCAACGCCATCTAGGAACGCCTGTGATGTTCTAACGGCATCTTGACCCATCATTGCATCGACAACAAACAAAATTTCATCAGGCTTAACAGCATCACGAATATCAGATGCTTGTTTCATTAATTCTTCATCAACGCCTAGACGACCTGCGGTATCAACGATAACCATGTTGTACTGCTTAGACTTTGCGAACTCTATGCCAGCTTTTGCAACCTTAACGGGATCTCCCTGGCCATTGCCTACTTCAGGTGCAAAGACAGGAACATTGACTGATTGACCAACTACCTGCAACTGCGTCACAGCGTTTGGGCGTTGTAAATCTGATGCAACTAAAAGCGGAGTATTTCCTTGATCAGCATAAAACTTTGCAAGTTTGCCAGCCAAAGTCGTTTTACCAGCGCCCTGTAAACCTGCAAGCATGATCACTGTTGGAGGATTTTTAGCAAAGCGCACTCTGCGTGCCTGTCCCCCAAGAATTTCAATCAGGCTTGCATTAACGATTTCAAATATCGCATTTGCTTGGTTAGATCCTGACTGCAAAGTTGGCAAAGCATCCAAAGATTTCTGACGAACATCAGCAATGAAATCATCAACAACCGAGAGAGCAACATCGGATTCAAGAAGTGCTTGTCGTATCTCTAGACAGGTAGTTTCGATATCTGATGTAGAAATCTTGCCTTTCGAGCGAAGAGAGGAGAATGCCCCACTAAAGCGCGATGTAAGTGACTCAAACATAAGAACCGAAGAGTACTTCAACCCCTGCTAAATTGCTTCAGAGCCTCGTTCACCCGTGCGAACGCGAATCACTTGGTCAATTGGTGATGTCCAGACCTTGCCATCACCAATTGAGCCAGTAGAAGCTACCTTTACAATCACATCGACTATGGCATCTGCGTCTTTGTCATTGACAAGTACTTCTAGGCGTACCTTAGGAATTAGATCGACGGTGTATTCAGCGCCCCGATAGACCTCAGTATGTCCGCCTTGACGACCGAATCCACTTGCTTCTGAAACTGTCATTCCTGTTATCCCTGCGCTTTGAAGCGCATTCTTAACATCATCTAACTTAAATGGCTTAATTATTGCGGTAATGAGTTTCATTGTTATTGCCCTCTCGAGAATTCATAGACATTGCCCTGGCTGTTGTCTGATAACTCATATGCAGGCTCGGCGTGTATTGCGATATCGATACCCGTAAGTTCCTGATTTTCTGTGATTCTAAAACCAATTGTCAGATCTACAATTTTTCCAATTATTAGAGTTGCTACAAATGAATAGAAAAGCACGGCAGCTGCACCAATAACTTGCTTCACAAGTTGTTCTGTTCCGCCACCATTGAATAGGCCAACATCTACACCTACAAAGCCGATCATGATTGTTCCCACGATTCCACCTACAAGGTGAACCGCAACAACATCAAGTGAATCGTCATATCCCAGCATAAATTTGAGCCCTACTGAAAGTGCACAAAGTCCACCCGCAACTGCGCCTATCAAGAGTGCGCCACTAGCACCGACAAAAGCACAAGCTGGTGTAATAGCAACCAGTCCTGCAACCACACCTGATGCCGCACCTAGACTTGTTGCATGGCCATCACGAAGTTTTTCAACTAGAAGCCAGGCAAGTACTGCCGCTGTGGTGGCACCAATCGTATTGAGCAAAGCCAAACCAGCGGTTCCATTTGATGCAATCGCGGAACCAGCATTGAAACCAAACCAACCAAACCATAGAAGTGCTGCACCAAGCATCACCAAAGGCAAGCTGTGCGGACGCATCGGCACTTTTCCAAAGCCAACACGTTTTCCAAGAATGAAAGCGAGTGCTAATCCAGCCGCACCAGCGTTAATGTGAACAGCAGTACCGCCTGCGAAATCAAGAGCACCCAGATCATTTGCGATCCATCCACCTGCTTTAGCGACAAAGTCATCGAATGCAAAAACCCAATGTGCGACAGGGAAGTAAACGAGTGTTGCCCAGATACCTGCAAACACCATCCATGCACCAAATTTTGCACGATCTGCAATTGAACCTGAAATCAGTGCAACTGTAATTGCAGCGAAGATTCCCTGGAAGGCAACAAAGACTGCCGCCGGGATAGTTCCAATCAGAGCAGTTGAATTATCCAAACCCTCTAAAAAAGTAAATTGACTGATATCTCCAATTAGACCTTGGCCGCCTACGGAATCTCCAAAAACCATTGAAAAACCAAATGCAATCCACAGGACAAAAACAATCGCTAGTGCGCCAAATGACATCATCATCATATTAAGTACGCTCTTCACGCGAACCATGCCACCGTAAAAAAGTGCAAGGCCCGGAATCATTAGAACAACCAAACCGGTACTAATCAACATCCAGGCTGTATCACCGGCATCAGGCAAAACAATCGCTTCCATAGTCGCTTCTGCTTTCATAAAGGTTAAAAATTCTCGCCTTTGAGATGGCCAAACCCTCTAGCAGCGCAGTTACGAAAGAACGCCTCTACGATTTCAGACGCGTGACAAAAAGTCCTCTTGTGTTAAATCTGGGTTACGAGAGCAGGCCCTTGATATAGCTCTGAGCGTCAAAGAGGGCGAAGTCAGACTCAGATTCGCCCGTTCCCACCCATTTGATCGGGATTCCTAGATCAGCCTCAATGGCAAGGGCAACACCACCCTTGGCGCTGCCATCTAACTTTGTTAGGACAATCCCTGTGACTTCGACGCATTCAGTAAATATCTTTGCCTGCTGCAACCCATTTTGGCCTGTTGTCGCATCAATAACTAAGAGAACCTCATTGATAGGTGAAACTTTTTCAACCACTCGCTTTACTTTGCTTAGCTCTGCCATCAAATCATTCTTGTTATGCAAACGTCCTGCAGTGTCAATAATAAAAATATCACTGGCAGATTCGTGCGCACTTTTTGCTCCATCAAATGCAACAGAGGCGGGATCGCCATTGTCTTTTCCTGAAACAACTTGCACACCGATTCGACTTCCCCAGGTTTTTAACTGATCAACTGCAGCGGCGCGAAATGTATCCCCCGCGGCAAGTACGACACTCTTTCCACTTTTTTTATAATAAGAAGCAAGCTTTGCCACAGATGTAGTTTTGCCTGTGCCGTTAACACCGACGACCATAATTGTTGTTGTTCCGGCAACTAACACTGGCTCGTGCGAATTCTTCGAAAGATTGCCTGTCAATATCTCAATCAAAGCCAGCTCTGCGTTTTCGCTCTTGACCTTCTTTGCCGCCTCTAGGAAATTCTTAGTCAGGGTTGGGCCCAGATCAGATGCTAAAAGTTCCTGCTCTAGCTCTGCCCAATCGGCAGGTGAAAAATCATTTGTGCCTTTTATCTTGGCGATGAATTTACTAAAAAGACCCATCGAACTAAACCCTAGCTAGCGTCAGATTCGCGCAGGCGCTGTGAAATGACTTCAGTAACACCATCACCGCGCATTGTCACGCCATAGAGCGCATCTGCAATTTCCATGGTGCGCTTTTGGTGAGTAATGATGATCAACTGTGAGCTAGCGCGAAGTTCTTCAAGAACAACAAGTAAACGTCCAAGGTTGACATCATCCAGTGCTGCTTCGACCTCATCTAGAACATAGAACGGACTTGGACGAGCCTTAAAGATCGCAATCAACATGGCAACGGCAGTTAGTGACTTTTCTCCACCAGATAACAGTGAAAGGCGCTTAATGCGCTTTCCTGGAGGACGCGCTTCTACATCCACGCCTGTCGTTAATGGATTATCTGGATCTGTAAGAATCAAGCGACCATCTCCGCCCGGGAACAAGCGAGCAAAAATATCCTCGAAGTGTTTTGCAGTTTCTGTGAATGCGTCCATGAAGATTGATTGAACTCGATCATCAACCTCTTTAATAATATCCAGCAAATCCTTTTTAGTGTTCTTAAGATCTTCAAGTTGTTCAGCTAAGAACTTCAAGCGCTCTTCAAGTGAGGTGAACTCTTCGAGTGCAAGTGGATTAATCTTGCCTAATAAATTCAGTGACCGTTCGGCGGAGGCAAGACGCTTTTCTTGCTGATCGCGGCGGTACGGGACAAGTTCAGTTGCGATTATCTCGCCATCATCGGTTTCGTGGAATGTTGGAACATCCTTATCTGGTCCGTATTCATTCACCAAAGTGGTTGTGTCGATTCCAAACTCTTCAACAGTCTTTGTTTCAAGTGTTTCAATGCGAAGTCTTTGTTCTGCGCGAGCGATTTCATCTTTATGAACGCTCGTTGTCAACTGTTCAAGATCTGAAGTTAATTGGCGTCCGCGCGTTCGGACTGTCAAAGTTTCTCCTTCACGTGCTGAACGAGATTCTTCTAGTCGACTACGCTCTACTCCAGCTTTAGCAATCGAACGTTCAATATGAATCAGCGCCTCATATGCCGCCTCGGCAACAGCCTGTGAAATAACCGCAGCACGTGCACGAGCACTTCTTCGAAAAATTGCGCGCTCTGATGCATCACGTTCGGCTTGAGCAGATTGCTCAAGTGCCAATGCTCTAGCACCTACTGAATCGACTCGCTCCTCAATTGTACGAACAGCCAGTCGCGCTTCTACTTCTGAAGTGCGAGCGATTGAAACTTGATTGCGTAGTTCTTCTGCATGTGAATGATCAGGTTCTGCCACTTCACCACGTTGTTGTAATTGATTTTGGGCTATGACGATTTCGCCTTCATCACGTGATTTTGCCGCAGATGCTTCAGTAATTGAGACATTAAGACGCTCAACCTCTGCCATCGCAGACTTCATGTTTTGACCAGAAACGGCCAACTGTTCGGTGAGTGCTGCAATGCGCGCATCTGACTCATTGAGCTTTGACAGCGCCGCATCAAAATCACCTTGGCGTGTGGCAAGTTCGGTAGAGGCCGTTGAAATTTCAAACTTTAAGCGATCGCAGTTATGGGTAACTTCCTGCAGTTTGCTTTCAAGCCCCCCAATGAGAGCCTTAATTTCAATGAGCGAAGATGAAGATTTTGAACCACCGCGTGCTCGGCCACGAGAAATCACATCGCCATCTCGGGTTACAACGATGACGCCTGGATGAGATCGCAAGATCGCTTCGGCTGCATTTGCATTTTCTGCAACAACAGTTGAAGCCAGTAACGATGCTAGCAAATCACCAATTGTGCTTGAACGAATGTGGGCCGACAGCGGCGTTAGACCTGAAGGAATATTGCCATTGCCAGTTTGTCCTGGTTCAAATACCAAGACATCGGCTTGTCCTAAGTTCTCGCTACGCAAAGTTGTAAGTGCTGTGACAGCAGATGAGAGATCCTGCACAACAACAGCATCGGCCAATGTGCCAAGTGCGGCCGCAGCTGCAGATTCCCATCCATTATCAATCTCGATCAAACCTGCGATGCTTCCCAGAATAGAAACTCCACGTGAGTCGCGAAGGAGAGCAGACGCCCCATCCCGATTTTGTGAGGTCAACTTCATCGCTTCAAGTTTTGCTTCAATGGCGCTTCGTTCACGATCTGCTGCGCGCTCAGCATCTACTAATTCATTTACTTTAATTTTGGCGGTATCAAGTTGAGACTTTGCGCCCTCAAACTGAGAATCAAGTCCTAGCTCGCCAGAGTCCGCGCTAGCAATTTCTAATTCATGTGAAGCATATTCTCGTTGCGCTGTGTCTACTCGAGCTTGGGCATCATTGCGGGATTTAGTAAGACGTTCGATCTCCCCCGCAATAGCTTCAAGTCGTGCCTGCAAAGACTTGATGTGTCCCTCTTGTCGCGCAGTTCCTTCTCGTGCATCAGCAATGGCTCGCATGGCAGCCGCGATTGTGTCTTCATCACTTTTCAAAGCACTCTCTGCTGTTGCTAGAAAAGATGTTGCCTGAACTAATGCTTGCTGGGCTGAAATAACGTTTGCTCGAAGTTCGCTTTCTTCAAGACGGAGCGATGCGGCCTCTTTATCTAAACTTTCTGGATCGCGACCTGAAGTTCGCGCCTCTTCTGCCTCTTCATTGAGAAAACGAGAACGCTCTTGGGCCAGGCTTTGCGTTCCGCGAAATTTTTCCCGCAAAGAGTTGAGGCTGTAATAAGTTTCTTGGGCCGCAACTAAAAGTGGGCCCTCATATGCAGCTTGCGCATCGAGTGCTTCCTCGCGACGTCGAACTGAATCAACTTCGGCTTCAACTGCTGAACGTTTTTCACGCAACGCAGTTTCATCGGCCACTTCAAGTTCGAGAGTTTTCGACATTGAAATAAAGTCATCTGCTAGCAATCGAAGTTTTGCATCGCGCAAATCTGCTTGAATTGTTGCCGCTTTCTTGGCAACTTCTGCTTGCTTTCCAAGTGGTCGTAGTTGACGACGAAGCTCGACAGTTAAGTCTTGAATACGTGCAAGGTTTGCTTGCATTGAATCTAATTTGCGAAGTGCTTTTTCTTTACGCTTGCGATGCTTGAGCACACCAGCTGCTTCTTCAATAAATCCACGGCGCTCTTCAGGAGTTGCCATCAAGATTGCATCGAGTTGGCCTTGACCCACGATCACGTGCATTTCGCGGCCAATACCCGAATCACTTAAGAGTTCTTGAATATCTAGTAAGCGAGATGCTTCGCCATTTATCTGATATTCACTTTGTCCATTACGGAAAAGAATTCTAGAAATAGTTACTTCGGTGTAGTCGATTGGTAGAGCACCATCAGAATTATCAATAGTTAGCGAAACTTCAGCGCGACCAAGCGGTGCTCGTCCACTTGTTCCAGCAAAGATGACATCTTCCATCTTGCCGCCACGCAGTGATTTTGCGCCTTGCTCACCCATAACCCACGTGAGGGCATCTACAACATTTGATTTTCCTGAACCATTAGGGCCAACCACACATGTGATTCCGGGTTCGAGTCGAAGAGTGGTCGCCGAAGCAAAGGACTTAAAGCCCTTGAGCGTCATACTCTTCAAATACACGCGGTAAACCTATCGTCTCGGAAGCGTGTTTTTAGCGAATTTAGGCTTGCGGAAAGGCGGTTTTTAACGCTTCATAGGCTGCTCGCGCGGCTACCTGTTCAGCCTCTCGCTTACTCTTTCCAGTTCCTTCACTCATTACCTCACCGCTCAACATTGCAACTGCGGTGAAGTTCTTATCGTGATCTGGGCCATCTTCGCTAACAATATATTCAGGGGCACCTTTACCAAGTGATGCCGCCAATTCTTGAAGTGCTGTTTTTCCATCGAGCCCAGCACCTCTTGCAACAGCTGAATCCATTGTCGGAGTGATTAGTGTGCGAACGATCTCAGTGCACTGTGCAAAACCAAATTGCATATAAATAGCGCCAATCAATGCTTCGAGAGCATCTGCAAGTAAAGAGTTTTTATCGCGCCCATTAGTTACCTCTTCGCCTTTTCCAAGACGAATGTATTGGCCTAGATTTAATCCGCGCGCAATATCTGCGAGCGCACGCATATTGACAACACCTGAACGCAACGGTGATAGACGACTTTCATCAAAATCTGGATAACGTTTGTAGAGTTCTTCGGTAACAATTAGACCAAGAACAGAATCACCAAGAAATTCAAGGCGCTCATTAGTTTCTTTACTTCCAGATTCATAGGCATATGAACGATGGGTAAAGGCTAACTCGAGCAAAGCTGGATCGAGTGTTACTCCCAGCTGCTCACTGAGCATTGAACTCAGATCAGACCTCTAATACCTGGCGACGGTTATATGTACCGCACGTTGGGCATGCTGTGTGCTGCAACTTAGGCTGCTGGCATTGTCCGCATGTTGATAGAGAGGCTGCAGTAGTTTTCCACTGGCTACGACGTGAGCGCGTCTTTGAACGCGACATTTTTCGCTTTGGTACTGGCACTGTTCGAACCTCTTCTCAATCCTTAAGCAGCCACTGGGCTGCAGAGGGTAAGTATCCCTTAAAAAGGCTAAATCTTGAAATCGGGATCGTCGAGAGCTATGCCCCCAAGGGAAGCCCAACGAGCGTCGATAACTTCGTGGGCGTGATCGTCGGGCAGTTCTGCCCATTTGCCCCCGCAATCAGGGCATAAGCCCAGGCAATCCTGGCTACAGACCGGGTTGGTCGGCAATGACAGGACGATCGCGTCTCGAATAGGGGTCTCCAGATCGAGGATATCTCCGTCCATCATGAACTCTTCTGCACCATCTAAATCTTCGCTTGTTAAATCTTCAGCATTTCTCTTTTTCTTCTTACCGCGTTCATTTGTTGGCTCATAGTTGTAGAGCTCTTGGATTTTGCGCTCAATGACTATCTCTACAGGATCTAGACATCGAATGCACTCTCCTTGTGCCACGGCATACACCTCGGCACTGAGCAAAATTCCCTCGGTGACAGATTCAAGTCGTGCGTCAACTTCAATAAACTCACCTGCAGGTACGGAAATCAAATCAACGCCGAACTTTTCCTTAACAACAATATCTAACTCATACTCCTTCATCTCGCCTGCTCGTCGAGGCAGCTCATATGTATTGAGCTTGAAGGAATCTAAGGCTTTAGTCATCGGCAAGTTGAGACAAGACATCCTTGTCATTAGCCCCGGCAAGACGATCACGTCCACGAGAAACCGCATCCATAGTCTTGTTGAGAATTACCTCAAGTGTTGCAAGACGGCCATCAATGTATTGCTCGACCTCTTGCTTTTCTTGATCAGCAGTTTCGCGAGCATCATCTAAAATCTTGCGAGCCTCATCTCGAGCAATTTGCACAATTGAAGTTTGCTCAACCATTTGAGCAACATCTTCACGAGCGATTGCAATGAGTTGCTCTGCGCTAACTCGAGCTTCTTCAATAATGGCATCACGTGCTTCGATAATCTTTCGCGCAGATTCAAAATCAGTAGGGAGCGCTTCGCGAGCATCATCTAGAATTTCGAGCATCTCAGCACGATGGACTACACAACTTGCAGAAAGTGGAACACCACGAGCTTCTTCAACTAGCGTGATTGCCGATGTTAATTTATCTACTGAATCCATTGTCTACTTCCCCGCTACTCGAGCTATAAGTGCTTCATTTATTGATGGTGGAACCATTGTGGAAACATCGCCATTGTAATGGGCGAGTTCTTTTACTAGAGATGATGATAAGAAAGAATGCGCTGGAGAAGTTGCCATGAACATGGTTTCAACTCCGGAACCTTGTAAATTCACTTGAGCCATCTGGAGCTCATAATCAAAGTCAGTAACCGCCCTCAAACCTTTAACGATCGCCTGAATTGAATTGCTCTTGCAGTATTCGACCAAAAGTCCGCTCCATGAATCCACTGAAACATTGGGAAACTTAGTTGTCACATCTTGAATCATCCCAATGCGTTCAGCAACGGTGAAAAGACTTGATTTGGTGCGATTTTCCAGAACAGCCACAACCACGTGATCAAACTGCTGGGCTGCACGCTCAATGATGTCTAAGTGCCCATATGTGATGGGATCAAAGGATCCTGGGCATACCGCGCGCTTCATGTGCCAAACGCTAGCAATACTGAGCCCAGTTATCCATTCTTATGGCTGGTAATTGGCGTAATAAATGGTCGCCTGCCCATATTTTCGCTCGCGCGCAGGCACGAAAGCATCTGGCCATATGAACTGTTCTCCGCGTGTGGTGCGCTCTACTGCAATAAACGCATCCTTATTCAGAAATTCGTTATCGTGCAAGTTACTCAATACATCTTCAACAGCCTGGTTTGAGAAATCATATGGCGGATCAATATAAACAAGATGATATCTAGATTTAGGTGCATCTTTTAAGAATCTTTCTGCGCTCATTCCATACAAGTGAAAGCTTCCCGTTGGATTAGATTTCTTTACAATTTCGAAATTTGTTTCAATAGTTTTTTGTGCCTCATCATCCTTCTCAACAACATGAACCAAACTTGCGCCTCGAGACAATGATTCCAACCCGATTGCACCCGATCCTCCGAAGAGATCCAAAACATGCAATCCCTCAAAAGTTCCAAACTCAGATGTCAGTGAGGAGAAAAGTCCTTCGCGGGCTCGATCTGATGTGGGCCGAGTTGCACCAGCCACAACTCCAAGTGTTCGACCTTTTGCAACGCCGGCAATAATTCTCAATTGATCAACCCTTATCTAGATAGTCAACAGATTGATCTCGCTGTAATTGCGCAAGTTCTGCTTTCAACAAAGGATACTCGGACAAATCGTTATCTGTGGCAATCAGTGCTTCGGCGTCATCACGGGCTTGTTCGATCAACGCTTCATCACGCAAAACTCGTAGCAGTCGCAAGTGAGATTGAGTTCCAGATTGGCTGGCTCCAAGCACATCGCCCTCTCGGCGTTGTTCAAGATCTATTCGAGATAGTTCGAATCCATCTAAGGTGCCCGCAACGGCATTTAACCTTTCGCGTGCAGGTGCTTCCTCTTCGCACTGAGTTACCAATAGACACAGCCCAGGTGAAGTTCCACGGCCCACGCGACCACGAAGTTGATGCAACTGTGAAACACCAAAGCGATCTGCATCCATAATCACCATGATTGTTGCATTCGGCACGTCAACACCAACTTCAATAACAGTTGTTGATACCAAGACGTCGATATCGCCTTTGGTAAAGGCTTGCATCGTTGTGTCTTTTTCATCAGAAGATAAGCGGCCATGAAGTATCGCGATTTTTAGCCCTTTCAAAGGCCCTGCATGCAACGTTGGTGCTAACTCCTCAACAGATGTGATTTCAGATGATTCTTCTCCAAACAAGAAATCAATGTCAGCGTTTGCATCCGAATCAGCACTAATGCGCGGTGCAACTATGTATGCCTGATGGCCTTGAGCGACTTCTTCGTTAATCCTTTGCCACGCTCTTTCTAAAAAGCTTGGCTTTTCTTTCACCGGCACAACATGTGTGGTAATTGGCTGTCGTCCTAAAGGTAACTCTCGCAAAGTTGAAACATCCAAATCACCAAATACCGTCATTGCCACCGTTCGCGGAATTGGCGTTGCTGTCATAACAAGTAGGTGCGGAGGCAGTACTGCCTTTTCTTTCAAGGCATCGCGTTGCTCAACGCCGAAGCGATGCTGCTCATCGACCACAATCAATCCCAAATCTTTGAACTCAACTTTTTCACCCAGCAATGCGTGCGTGCCAATCACGATCCCGGCACTTCCATTAGCAGCCATAGTCAACGCCTCTTTACGAGCTGCTGCATTCTGTGAGCCTGTAATCAAAGTTACTTGTGTAGCCTTTTCAGAACCACCCAGCATTCCGCCTTGACCTAGATCTCCTAATAATTTCTGGATTGTTCGTAAATGCTGGGCTGCTAAGACTTCAGTGGGTGCAAGTAGAGCAGCTTGTCCCCCGCTGTCAATCACTGCCAACATGGCACGTAAGGCAACAATAGTTTTTCCTGAACCAACTTCGCCTTGTAATAAGCGGTGCATGGGATGTGATTGAGCAAGATCTGTTTCGATCTCTTTGCATACTGCAACTTGGCCAGCTGTTAATTCAAATGGCAGAGTCGCATCAAAAGCATCTAGTAAGCCGCCACTAATGCGCTTTCTGGAAGTTGAATTCAACTTCTTTAATTCAATTCTGCGCATTACTAACAACGATTGCAGCAAGAAAGCTTCATCAAAGGTCAAACGTTCTCGTGAAAGTTCTGCGTGCTCCAAATCTGCCGGCTGATGCAACTGGACTAGTGCTTGATGCAGCGAGGGATAATTATGCTTTTCTCGAATTGAATTAGGTAGAAAATCACTCACTTCTTCTAAGGCACCAATTGCTAACTGTGCACATTGTGAAATCTTCCACGAAGGCATCTTGGCTGAAGCGGGATAAACAGGAAGATACTTACCTGCAAAGCCTTCAACTGCGGTATCAACATCTGAACCATCCGGAATCATTTCGTAATCTGGATGCGCTAGTTGTTTCTTATTGTTGAAGACCCCGACTTTGCCTGCAAACAACCCTTGTCGTCCAACCTTCAAATCCTTTTCTCGCCACGCTTGATTGAAAAAAGTGAGCGATAACTTGTCAGTTCCATCGGTGACCACAACTTCGAGCATGCTGCCTTTGCGCCCTCGCATAGGCCTAGTAGAGGCTGAGTACACCTGCGCCAATATTGTTGTCTCATCGCCTTCATGCAGAGCGGATATGTCGGAGAGCTCGCCACGCACCATGTATCGGCGTGGGTAATGGCGCATGAGATCACCAACGGTTTTGATGCCAAAGGTGGTCTGAAGAACCTTTGCCGTGCGGTCGCCAACGACCGCCGAAACCTTGTTCTCTAGATCTGCCACTCAGGCATTCTCTCGCTAAATCCCTTAAAACTCGGTCAATAAGCGGGAATTGGCATTGAACCCCGCCTAAGGGGTACCCTTACGCCCTGTTCCAATTGGAACCAGATCTATAGAAAAGTTAAAGGGAGTACCGCTGTGGCATCAACATGCGATATCTGTGGCAAAGGGCCCAGCTTCGGAAACAATGTTTCTCACTCACAGGTCAAGACCCGTCGTCGCTGGAATCCAAACATCCAGCGTGTTCGCACCCTTGTTGCTGGAACACCTAAGCGTCAAAACGTTTGTACCTCATGCCTCAAGGCAGGAAAAGTAACTCGCTAGTTTTATCGAACAGTTAATTGAAATGGCGCCAGGTATCTGGCGCTTTTTTCATGTCTGCTCCAAGAACTCCGTTACCTTCAACAACTGTTCCAACGCAGAAACCATCTAAATCAATTCCCGTCGCAAGAAATACATGATCCTCGCCACCTGCAAATATCCACTGCCACACATCTACATCCTGGCTATCAGCTAATTCCTTTAATGTAGCAAACTCTGAGTGTTGGGTAATTAGTCCCTGATCAAATCTCAAAGCAACCTCTGATGCCTGCGCTAATTGATTAGCCTGAATAATTAGCGCATCACTCACATCACACATCGAATGTGCCCGGTTATTAGAAAACTGAATTGCCGACACATAATCAACAGTGGGCGCGCTGTACTCGGAGATTGCATGAACAGCCAAATCATCTTCCAGATCTTTTTCAATTATTGAAAGTCCCGCAGCAGACCACCCTGGCAATGAGGAGATATAAATTGAATCTCCAACCTTGGCCCCAGAACGAGTAATTGGGGTATCGACTTCTCCAATTGCTGTCATTGAAACAACAATGCACGGGCCCTTCGCTAAATCACCGCCGACGACAAATGCACCGCAACTCCTTGCTTCATGTGCAATACCTTCTGCGAGCTCTTCAATCCACTCCATGTGCTCTTGACCAGTAAGAGTTACTGCGGCCACTAGGTATTTCGGTGTTCCGCCCATCGCATAGACATCTGCCAAGTTTGCAGCTGTTATCTTGCGACCAATATCAAAGGCGCTACTCCACTTGGTTGAAAAATGAGTACCTTCAACGGCCATATCGGTTGTGATAACGGTTTGATCTGTTGTTGAAACAACTGCCGCATCATCACCAATTCCTACTTCGACCCCGCGATGCGTCAGGCCAAAAATGCGCGCTAACGCAGAAATTACGCCCGCCTCATCGAAGTTCATACCACCTAGCCTAATCGACTAGAGAGTAAGGCAGGTTCTGCGGTAGCGTTTGAGCCTCGCAGCGAAAGGACCTCACATGTCAGTACAAGCTTTCATTCTGATTCAAACTGAAGTTGGCAAAGCAACAGGAGTTGCAGATGCAGTTGCAAAGATCCCTGGGGTCACACTCTCTGAAGGTGTCACCGGTCCATACGATGTCATCATGCGTGCTGAAGCTTCAAGCATGGAAGATTTTGGTCGACTTGTACTGTCAAAGGTTCAAGGTGTGCCAGGTATTACTCGCACATTGACCTGCCCTGTCACGCACCTCAGTTAAGAAGACAGCGCAGTATCTATAAGCGCTGAAATCAATTCTGTATAAGACACTCCTGATGCCTGCCACAATTTTGGGTAAACCGATGTTCCGGTAAATCCAGGCATAGTGTTAACTTCATTAATAATTATTTCCCCGTCATTTGTATAGAAGAAATCACAACGAGCTAAGCCAGAACATCCCAACACATGAAATGCTGCAACCGCCAAACGTCTAATCTCCTCAGCATCAGCGTGTGGAATATCTGCAGGAATTCTTACTGTGGTTGCATCATCTAAATACTTGGCTTCAAAATCATAAAATTCAAATTTTGGGTTGATGATAATTTCACCAACAACTGAAGCGTCAACCTTGCCATCTCGCTCAAGGACAGCACATTCAATTTCACGGCCATTTACCGCCGATTCAATTAAGACTTTATTGTCATATAGAAAAGCATCTTTGATTGCCGAATCTAATGCTGCTTCGCTCTTAACTTTATGAGTCCCACGGCTTGATCCGCCGCTAGAAGGTTTTACAAATACCGGATAACTCAAGGATCCCGTTTTGCTCTGCCAATCCTGCTCGCTGACATCTAGCCCATCTGCAACTTTCATGCCGCTGGATGTAAAGAGTAGCTTTGCGACCGCTTTATCCATTGCCTGCGCCGATGCACTCACACCGCTTCCGACATAGGCAAGATCGGCTTCATCTAGCAAGTGCTGGATCTTTCCATCTTCGCCAAATTCACCATGTAATACAGGAAAAACGCAATCAACATCTAGAAGTTCTCCGCCAATTGAAAATCCCGAAGAACTCAATTCGACATGCTGTCCGTTGTCTTGAATCACTGGCATTTTTTTATCTACGATCTCTAACTGATAATCAATTGGTAACATGACCCAGGTGCCTGACTTGGTAATTCCAATTAAAACCGGATCAAAACGCTCCGAGTCCAAACCCTTAAGCACTCCCCCTGCTGACACACAAGAAACCTCGTGCTCGCTGCTTGGGCCACCGCAAATGATTGCGATTACTTGCTTGCTCACCGAATAAAGTTTTCTGCTTTGGTAGTTATCTCCATTAGGCGATCTAAGGCCTCTGTAGGTGTGATTGAACCAGAAACTACATCTGCAACCGCTTCAATAACCGGAACCTCAACACCAACGCGGTGAGCGATTTCTAAAATCGCACTAGATGAAGCCACGCCTTCAACGGTCTTGGCAACTTCTCTACGTGCAACTTCCATCGAAGCGGTTCGTCCTAGTACTTCACCAAATGTTCGATTTCTAGACAAGGCAGAACCACAGCTAGCAACCAGATCCCCCATTCCTGCAAGTCCTGCAGCACTTAAGGGATCTGCATTATGGGCTGCGCAAAGTCTTGCTACTTCATTGAGCCCACGCGTGATAAGCATGGCTTGGGTATTTTCGCCAAACCCTAAGCCGATTGAAATTCCAACTGCAAGTGCGATTACGCTTTTGATTGAGCCTGCTAATTCGCATCCTAAAACATCGACCGATGTGTAGACACGGTAATAGGGAGTTGCAAATAGTTGTTGTACTTTTTCAGCTAAAGCACTCGTAGATGCAGCAGCAACGGCTCCTGCTGGCTGACGCAGAATAAGTTCATTGGCAAGGTTTGGCCCAGTAATGATTGCTACATTGTCTGTTTCCATGACTTCCTGGATAATTTCAGTCATCCGAGACAATGTGCTGACTTCAATTCCTTTAAGTGAACTGACATAGATAGCACCTGGTTGCACATAAGGCTTCCAGCTCTGTAAATTCTCTCGCAATGTTTGCGCCGGAACTGCCAAAATATAAATATTGGAGTACTCAAAAGCCTCTTTGATATCAGTTGTTGCCCTGAGTCCGAGTGGAAGAGCGTTTTCGCCCAAGTAGTACGCGTTGGTGTGCTTGTCGTTGATTTCATCTACGACCGATTGATTACGTCCCCAAATCAGCACATGGTTGCCGGCATCGCACAGAACTTGAGCAAGGGTGCTTCCCCATTGCCCTGCGCCAAGTACCAATACTTTGCTCACTTTTTCTTTTCCTTCTTAAAGTTGCCGGTTCGAGGTAGCGCTGATGTGTGTGGATCAAAAATGATTGCTGGTCTTTTCTCTCCGCGAATTCCTTCAAGGATAGTCGTTAGCTCGCGCATGGCATAGGCAGTTGCCTCAATTAGAGCCTGCGGATCACTTTCTTTCCCAAACCATGGAGAAAAATCTAAGGGCTTGCCACATATCAAAGTGATTTTTGTGCGTGGGAACAATTTTATTTTCTTTCCATAAGTGGGCATTGCAATTTGAGTCCCCCACTGCACAATTGGAATTACCGGTGCTTTAGTAGTAATCGCAAGTCGAGCAAGACCGGTCTTTGCAACCATTGGCCAATGATCGGCATCTCTAGTCAATGTTCCTTCTGGATAGACGCCAACGCAATGGCCAAGCTCTAATAGTCGCACTGCATGATCCAAAGCTTTAGAGGCATCCTTGCTTTCACGGGCAACTGGAACCATGCCTGCAGCAAGAACTATCTTTCCGATGACCGGAACCTTAAAAACACCTTCTTTGCCAAGATACCTGGGAGCACGACCATTTTTATATAAAAAGAAGGAGAGCAATAAAACATCAATGTATGAAAGGTGATTACTGATAACAATTGCAGGGCCGTTCTTGGGTAAATTCTCAGCGCCACTCCATGTCCGCTTTGTGATTAAACGCAACAGCGGAATCAACACAGATGCCCCAATTCGAAACATGGGATTAACGCCAAGAGGTTTTCCGGTTGGCGGAGCATATGAAACCTTGAACTCCGTCATGTGCTCAATAATAGTGTGTTAAACACAAAAAAACGGGGCCAGCGTTAGCCAGCCCCGTTTTTACGTACAAGAATTACTTCTTCTTAGCCTTCTTTACTACCTTCTTCGCTGCTGGCTTCTTCTTAGCAGGAGACTTCTTAGCAACCTTCTTGGCTGTCTTCTTGACAACCTTCTTTGCTGCCTTCTTTGGTGCCGCCTTCTTAGCAGCTGGCTTAGCAACTACCTTTGGCTCTGGCTTTGGTGCTGGTGCAAGTTTGCGATCTCCAGCAATAACTTCCTTCAGTGCCTTTGCAGGTAGGAAGCGTGCCTTCTTTGAAGCCTTGATTTTGATTGTTTCGCCAGTAAATGGGTTACGTCCCATACGTGCCTTGCGATCAACCTTCTTGAACTTACCGAAATCGTTAATCATTACATCTTCGCCCTTTGAAAGGTTACGAATGATTGTGTCAAAAACGATATCTACAGCGTGTGCTGCTTCTTTCTTGCTGTCGTTGAAGTGTGGTGCTAACGCAGCAATGAATTGGGCCTTATTCATTGAAATCCCCTTATTTACGCGTAAATGTTAAGCAACTGCTTAACATGTTCATAAACCTACGCGCATACAAGGGGTGATGCGGTTATTGAAATGCGCGTGTCGCAGTTTTTATTTTCATGAGAATTATCAAAAATCGCATTTTTTATGCGTAGAAAACTCTAAATACGTGCTTGAGGGTTGAGCGCACTCTCATTCACCCCTGCTCAAAACCTGCGTTTTACGCTTGTTTTTAACCTTATGAGCGAATTGGAAGAGTAGTTGGCTTGTATTCAGCGCGGTTTTTCTCGAAAGAATCAATGGAATCAGTCTGTTTTAAGGTCAAACCGATGTCATCCAAACCTTCCATCAAACGCCAACGGGTGTAATCATCGATGTCAAAGGGCAAACTCTTTGAGCCATAGTTAACCGCGCGGCTCTCTAAATCAACTGAAATTTCTGTTGCTGGATCTGCTTCAACTGCAGCCCACATTGCTTCGACCTCTGCTTGATCCAGAATAATTGTCAACAAGCCACCCTTTAGGGAATTACCCCGGAAGATGTCTGCAAAACGGCTTGAAATAACGACTTTAAATCCATAATTTTGCAACGCCCACACTGCGTGCTCGCGAGATGAGCCTGTTCCAAAATCAGCTCCTGCAATAAGAACTGTGCCCTGCTTGAATGCATCCTTGTTCAAAACAAACTCTGGGTCATTGCGCCAGGCAGCAAATAGGCCGTCTTCAAAACCACTGCGGGTGACTCGCTTCAAATAAACAGCGGGAATAATTTGATCTGTATCAACATTGCTTCGGCGAAGTGGAACACCAGTGCCAGTGTGCTTAATGAATTTTTCCATGATGTTGGCCCCCTTAGAGATCCGCAGGTGATGAGAGAGTTCCACGCAACGCTGTTGCAGCTGCAACTAGTGGACTTACTAAGTGTGTGCGACCACCCTTGCCTTGGCGACCTTCAAAGTTACGGTTAGAAGTTGATGCAGAACGCTCTCCCACTGCTAACTGATCTGGATTCATTCCAAGACACATCGAACATCCTGCATTTCGCCATTCAGCACCTGCATCAAGAAATACCTTGTCCAGGCCTTCTGCTTCTGCTTGTAGGCGAACACGAGCAGAGCCAGGAACTACCAACATGCGCAGCGTTGATGCGATCTTCTTTCCCTTTAATACATCTGCCGCAGCACGTAAATCTTCGATTCGCCCATTTGTGCATGAGCCCAAGAAAACAGTGTCAATGGCTATCTTTTTAAGAGGCGTGCCCGCTTCCAGACCCATGTAAACAAGTGCGCGCTCTGCTGCTGTGCGTGCCTCTGAATCTGCAATATCTGCAGGGTTAGGAACAACTGAATTGAGCGGCAAACCCTGTCCTGGATTAGTTCCCCATGTAACAAAGGGTTCTAGCTCGTCAGCATTGAGATTTACCTCAACATCAAATTTCGCATCTGCATCTGTAAATAGTGTTGACCAGTAAGCAAGTGCTGCCTCAAAATCTTCAGGCGCATGTGGCTTTCCCTTGATGTAATCAAATGTTGTTTGATCAGGAGCGATTAATCCGGCTCTAGCTCCTGCTTCAATAGACATGTTACAAACAGTCATGCGAGATTCCATTGACAGGGCGCGGATTGCGCTTCCTCGGTACTCAATGACATATCCCTGCCCACCGCCGGTACCAATCTTTGCAATGATCGCAAGAATGATGTCTTTCGATGTAACGCCTGGCTGCAAAGATCCCTCAACATTTATTGCCATAGTTTTTGGGCGTTGCAAAGGCAAAGTCTGTGTGGCCAAAACGTGTTCAACCTCAGAGGTACCAATACCAAAGGCAAGTGCGCCAAAGGCACCGTGAGTAGAAGTGTGCGAATCTCCGCACACAATTGTCATTCCGGGCTGCGTAACACCCAGTTGTGGGCCAACAACGTGCACAACGCCTTGATCCTTATCCCCTAGCGAATGAATGCGAAGACCAAACTCTTTACAGTTTGCCCGTAAAGTATCGACCTGCAACTTTGAGACTGGATCTGCAATTGGTTTATCAATGTTAAGTGTTGGCACATTGTGATCTTCTGTTGCAATAGTTAGATCGGGACGACGAACGCGGCGTCCTGCAAGGCGCAGACCATCAAATGCCTGTGGGCTAGTTACTTCGTGAATTAAATGCAGATCGATGTAAATCAGATCTGGTTCTCCTTGAGCAGCGCGAACAACATGCTCTGCCCAAATTTTCTCGGCTAGCGTTTTACCCATAGTCATTGCCTCCTTGCTCAACTAGTTTGCGTATCACATCTTGAGATGTTAATATCACCCTATGAACAAGAATAATAGCGGAGTTGGCGTATTAGATAAAGCCGTAGCCATTTTAAGCACCTTAGAGGCTGGCCCGCATTCACTTGCTGAGTTAGTTGCCGCAACCGGCATTGCCCGTCCTACCGCCCACCGCCTCGCTGTGGCACTTGAGTTTCATCGTTTAGTTGCACGAGATCTAACAGGACGATTTGTTTTAGGACCGCGTTCGGCCGAACTAGGCGCAGCTGCAGGTGAAGATCGCTTATTAGCTGCTGCTGCGCCCGCTCTGGCCGCTCTGCGCGATGCAACAGGGGAAAGTGCGCAGTTATATCGCCGTCAAGGAGATCTGCGCATCTGCGTTGCTGTGGCTGAGCGTTTATCAGGGTTGCGTGATTCTGTTCCAGTTGGCGCTGCCTTAACTATGCAGGCTGGTTCTGCTGCGCAGATTCTGCTTGCTTGGGAAGAGTCCGAAAAGATTCACCGTGGGTTAACTAACGCGAGATTTACAGCGGCACAACTTTCTGCAGATCGCCGTCGCGGTTGGGCACAATCTGTGGGAGAACGCGAAGCCGGTGTGGCATCTGTTTCAGCACCTGTGCGGGCACCTAATGGAAAAGTAATTGCCGCAGTAAGCATAAGCGGCCCGATCGAACGTCTAGGACGTCAACCTGGCCGCATTCATGCTGCTGCTGTAGTTGCTACTGCAGCTCGTCTGACTGAACATCTAGCTCGCGAATAACGCGAGCAATTGTAGGAAAAGAAAAACCTTTTCTTTGTAGCAAGGATTGAATTCTACGAATCTGAACCTCTGGCTCAAGACGACTCATGGTGTTGTATTTCTTCATGCCCAATGAAAAAGCGGTTCGATACTCCGACTCATCATCGATCTCATCTAATGCAAGATCAATACTGGATTGATCTACTCCTCTGGTACGAAGCTCTCCAGCAATAATTCGCTTAGATAACTTCTTAGAGGTGTGACGAGATTGAGTCCAGGCCTTCGCAAACTCTTCATCGTTAATCAAGCCATTTTCTTGAAGACGAAAAATCGTAGCCTGGGCAACATCATCTTCTACCCCACGCTTTTTTAAGTGAGCCAGAAGCTCACCCTTACTCTTTGCGCGGGCAACCAAAGCATTAAGTGCGATGGTGTTTGCGATTGAGTAAGGGTCAGCCTCCTGGTCAACCTTTACATATTCAAGCATTGGAGCTTAGAAATCCACCTCTGCGGCAGCCTCATCAATTGCAGCAACAAGTGCTGGATCGACCTCAACTGGAACAAAGTGAGCGCGGATCTTGCCTTCAATCTCATTAGCTAGATCTGGGTTATCAAGTAGGAAGGCGCGGGCATTTTCCTTACCCTGACCAAGTTGGTCTGCCTCGTATGTGTACCAAGCACCAGACTTCTTAACAACACCGATTTCAACACCCATGTCAATGAGTGAGCCTTCACGTGAAATGCCCGTGCCGTAAATAATGTCGAACTCTGCTTGCTTAAACGGTGGAGCCATCTTGTTCTTAACTACCTTTACGCGGGTACGATTACCAACAGATTCTTGGCCATCCTTGAGTGTTTCAATACGGCGGATATCTAGGCGAACAGAGGCGTAGAACTTAAGTGCCTTTCCACCTGTTGTTGTCTCTGGTGAACCAAAGAAGACACCAATCTTGTCACGTAGCTGGTTAATAAAGATTGCTGTTGTCTTTGATTGGTGCAGCGCACCTGTGATCTTACGAAGTGCTTGAGACATCAAACGAGCTTGAAGACCCATATGTGAATCACCCATCTCGCCTTCAATTTCTGCGCGAGGAACAAGTGCTGCAACTGAGTCAACTACAACAAGATCAAGTGCACCTGAACGAATAAGCATGTCCATGATTTCTAGAGCCTGCTCACCAGTATCTGGTTGTGACACCAAGAGTGCATCAATATCAACACCAAGCTTCTTTGCATACTCTGAATCAAATGCGTGCTCAGCATCGATAAATGCACAGATGCCGCCAGCCTTTTGAGCATTAGCAATTGCGTGCAAGGTAAGAGTTGTCTTACCGGAAGATTCTGGTCCGTAAATTTCAACAACGCGACCTCGTGGAAGTCCACCAATACCAAGTGCGATGTCGAGTGCAATTGAACCAGTTGGAATAACTTCGATCACTGTGTTCTGTCGCTCTGACATCTTCATTACTGCGCCTTTACCAAATTGACGTTCGATCTGGGCTAGGGCTGTATCCAACGCCTTGTGGCGTTCAATGTTGGCTTTGTCTTGTGCTGCATCGTTTGCTTTATTACTTTTTTCAGTAGCCACGTACATTCCTTTCGATAGAACGTCCTGCGATATGCAGTTCGTTTGGTGTGCGGCCCAGAAGGTACGGAGACCCAACGACGGTCTGCAGAAGCTCCACAACTGGTGTGGAGAAGTGCTGCAGGCGGAGGTTGGAACCGCTCTGGTTGTACTCGGAAAGTTTATCCGAACATCTGTTCGAAAGGTAACAGGCGGCACTGACAGATGTAGGCGTGTCGCCACGGGCATACTTACCCACATGCTGATCCTGCTGCCGCCCTCTGAGAAGAAATCAGCCTCCCCTGGGCCAGCAATCCAGGTCTACACAGGGGTTCTCTATGCCGCTTTGGGATGGGATCGCCTCACCAAGGCGCAACAAAAGCTGGGCGCACAATCAATCGCCATCATCTCAGCTAAATACGGGGTGGTGCGCCCGATAGACCAAATCAAGCCCTACAAGGAAAAGATCAACAATAAAAAGATGGCACCACTTGTTGAGAAATCTCTTGCTGGCGTTGAATCTGAGTTAATTATTGATTGTCGATCTTCGACCTACCAAACGGTGTGGCAGTCCCCCGTGGATATAACTGTTGAGATCAAAGTCTTCACCAAAATCGACGGTGTGAAAAAAGTAATCACGCATATGTCCAAAAAGACTCGTGGTGAAGTTACACATAACATCCTAAAGAATACAAAGGTTCCTGCTAATCCTTACGAACTGGAAGCAATAGTTTCGCAGGAGTTTGAATGCGAATTATTTGATGGCGATAAGAAAACTCCGTGGGTACTAGAGGTGTATTGCTGAGGCATTTCTAAGAGGCAATTAGAGCGGTTTTCTTAATTAGCTCGACAGTTAATGTTGGATAGTTCCACATAATCACATGAGCGCAATTATCGACAACGATCCAACGAGAGTGTGCAGGGGCAACGCTTTTTTCTTGAGCGATCTCTTCTGGCAACGTTAGATCTTCATCGCCGAAGACAACTGAAAGCTTTACTTTTTCAGGAACAATAGATTCAAATCTACGCCCATTTGCACTATGCCAGATCGGCATATATCCCTTTGATTTGGCCATAGCAATTACTGAATCACGACAGGATTCAAAACTTAATTCACGCCACAGGTGCGTGATCTTCTTATATCCGATTGCTTTTAGCGCTGGAATTCGATACGCAGTCTTCATAAAGTATTGGGAAATTTTCGCAAGAATTCGTGCATCAAGACTTGGTGGAAACTTTCGAGGCGGTCGCTCATGCCATAAACCAGCCGGGGCTAATGCGGTAACACTTAAAACATTATCTGGGGCAACCGCTGCCATCTCTAAGGCAATCCACCCACCCAGTGAATTTCCAGCAACATGCATTTGGGTAACACCTATCTCGGAAACCATGTAATCAACTATCGACTGAGCAAGTGAACGCGGATCTAGTTCTTCTCCATCGGTAAGTGGGGCTTCGCCATGGCCTGGAAGGTCTATTGCATACACAGTGAAACTCTCAATTAACTGCGGCACAAGACTCTTCCAAATATTTCCAGCCGAACCCAATCCATGAACAAGGACTAGCGCTGGGTTATTTGTATCGCGTGTATAGCAATGTGCTTTGACCGCCATATCAATACCTGTACTTTTCAGTTTCAATGGGATGTGCCTTACACACCGCTTTCCAAATAACATCTGCTTCAAAGCCGGCGGCTAGCGCTTCGTTCACGCTCTTACTACCTAACTCAGATAGCGCGATGTCTGATGAGAATGAAGGGGCCCATGCATCCCCAAAGGACAAGATGATGCGCTCACGAAGATCAGAGATTCGCAATGAAGGTGATTGCTTCTGCTTGAGCACGAGATTGTGCAGGAGTAATTGGATGTAATGCTTGACCGATCAGCCAACGTGTTGCGAGCTCACCTTTTTCGTTTCCCAACAGGTGGCCCATGGCAATTGAAAATGCTTTCCACGTAGTATCGGTCTGAGCAGAAAGTGCGATAGTCAAAAAGTCAGGGTCTTGCGAGCGCATGGCAGCCAGTGCTTGATCGCCAGAAACTTCAATAGATATCTGTTCAAGGGCAGAAGTTGCATCTGGAGCTGCCTGTGCAATTACAACTAATCGTTGCATCTCTGATTCGCATAAGGCGCGAATGACGCTTTCCTTGTCGCGAAAATGATTATATAAAGTTGCGCGAGAAACTTCTGAAACATCTGCAATCTCAATCATTGACATTTTTTTCAAGCCAGTTGTTGCAATTAACTGTTTTGTTGCTTCAAGAATTGCGTTTTGTGTACGACGGTGAGTTGCTACTTGTGGTGCGTACTTATTAAGCGGCATCGACAACAGTGAGAGTTACGCCCTCACGGCTCTTGAGCTCTGCAGAAACATCACTAAAAACTCCGGAAAGAGAAAGTCCCAACGCCATGCAAATTGCATTGAGCAATTCCGAAGATGCCTCTTTTTGTCCACGCTCAACCTCTGATAGATATCCAAGAGATACTCGGGCATCACGCGCAACATCTCTCAATGTGCGCCCTTGCGCCGTGCGTGCAGAACGAAGGGTTTGGCCAATAGCTTCACGTACTAGAACCATTGTCATACTCCCTTCAATTGTCGATGTCTTAAGCAGATGATCAAGAACGATGTCTAAGGATACGCGCAAAAGTAGCTATCGCGCTTGATGTGGCAGCGTTTCTGACAGATTCACGATCCCCCGATAGCGCTAGCTCGATTGTGTGGCTAATCGGGCCTTCAATAGCTACCCATACGACCCCTACGGGGTATCCATCCAACGGGTTGGGGCCTGCAACTCCGGTCGTTCCAATCGCCCACGTTGTTCCAAAAGATTGGATCGCACCTTTTGCCATGGCAACGGCAACCTCTTCGCTAATAACGGTGTGTTGTTCGATTAACTCTGGATCTACATTCAAGTGCGAGACTTTAACTTCATCTCGATAGGCAGTAGTCCCGCCGACAAAGACATCCGAAGCCCCTGCGATACTGACAATTGCTGAACTAACAGATCCGGCAGTTAAAGACTCAGCGGTACTGATCGTCTCCTCACGTTGGCGCAGATGATCAACGATCTCGGCAGCAAAGCCGAGTATCTCTTTTGATAATGCCATCTGCATAACCTTTCTTAAATCATGCTGTGTGCGTGAAAGCTGATTTTACATAGTACGCCCCAGTAACGATAGTGAGTACCACGGCAATATACATAAATCCATCCCGGAACCAATACAGACTTTCACTCAAAGGAAGCACATAGAAGCCGGTGCCAAAATTCTGCATCACCGCCTTAATCTTTCCGCCCTTATTGGCAGGGATTACGCCACGCTTAATGACGGAAAGGCGGAATATGGTGATTCCAACCTCTCGTATCAATATCACTGTCGTAATCCACCATGGCATAGTTCCTAAAATCGACAGCGAGATCATCGCAGTACCGAGCATGAATTTATCTGCTACTGGATCTAAGAACTCACCAAACTTTGTTATCGCTCCTCGACTTCGGGCCAGCTTTCCATCAAGCACATCTGACAAGCCTAGAATGAAAAAGACGCACCAAGAAATATATTGCCAGGTTGGATCATCTCCACCATTTTTAAAGAGAGTGTATGCCCCCACTGGCACAAACAGTAGTCTCATAACTGTAATAAAGTTTGGAGTTATGAATGCAGGCAACTTCATAGCGGCTTAGCTACCAAATCTGCGCCCATTGAATCAATCACAACCGCATCCACATACTGACCAACTGTGAAGTTGGTTCCAATAAATGAGGTAGTGCCATCTACTTCAGGTCCTTGATGTGCCGCGCGACCTTCTTGCGACTCTTCATCTTCAATCAAAACTCGAACATTTTCACCTATTCGCGCTTGTGCACGCAATGAAACCATCTCATCGGCTAAGGAAGATAAAATCTCAACCCTTTGCGCAATTACATCTGGATCTACCTTGTCTGATAAAACAAGGGCTTCAGTATTGTCCTCATCTGAATACCCAAATACTCCAACAGCATCTAGCTTTGCCTTAGTAATAAAGTCAGCTAGATCATCGAAATCTTCTTGCGTCTCACCTGGGAAGCCAACAATAAAGTTTGAGCGGATTCCAGCCTCTGGCGAGAGGGCTCGAACTTGATTGATCAGATGTAAGAACTTTTCACTGTCACCAAAGCGGCGCATCCTACGAAGCACTGTTGGACTAGTGTGCTGAAAGGATAAGTCGAAATACGGAGCAGTCTTATCTGTTGCAATCATTGCTTGCATCAATGTTGGACGCATTTCAGCTGGCTGTAAGTAGGACAGACGCACTCGCTCAACACCAGGTAGCGCTGCAATATCTGGCAAGATTTTTTCCATCAACTGAAGATCACCTAGATCTTTTCCGTATGACGTTGTATTTTCACTCACCAAGAACAGTTCAGTAACACCATTTTCAGCCAGCCAACGAGCCTCTTTTATGATGTCGGTGGGACGCCTTGAAATAAAGGAACCGCGGAAATATGGAATTGCACAAAATGAGCAACGTCGATCACAGCCCGAAGCAATTTTCAGCGGAGCCCACGGCGCATTGCCTAAACGCTTTCTAGAAAACTCTTCACTTTCACGGGCATCTGCACGGTCAACTGGAGCAATTGGCAGCAATGCCCGGCGATCTATTGGCACGTGTGACTTATGGGATTCACCCGCGATAATTGATTGCAGTCTGGCGGAAATATCTTTGTAATCATCAAATCCTAAGATTGCATCTGCTTCAGGTAGTGCTTCGGCTAATTCATTTCCATACCGTTCAGCCATGCAACCAACGGCAACAACGGCGCGAGTGACACCATGGCCTTTGAGTGAATTTGCCTCTAGAAGTGCATCTACTGAATCTTTCTTGGCAGATTCGATGAAGCCACATGTATTAACAAGTGCAACCTCGGCGGACTCAACATCATCAACGAGAGTCCAACCATCTGCGGCAAGTCGGCCAGCTAACTCTTCGGAATCTACTTCATTACGGGCGCATCCAAGAGTGACAACTGCAACTGTGCGCTTCATTTGCACGATCTTACCCTGTTTAAGGCTATTAAGAATCTACTCCGTACGACACGCTAACAACTTCCGCATCGGCGCCGACTGAATCAACCTTTTTGCCGTTAACAGTTAGATCCACGCCGCCGGCGTTACCGATTCTTACATTTATAGAAACATCGGTACTAAATGTTTTAGTGGCACCACGCGCAATTTGTCCACTAAATAGTGTCCGTCCTGCGGCATCAGATACGAAGAGCCAACTCTTGCCGCGTGCAGCAAAAATAACTAGCTCCACTCCAGTACCAGTAGAAACGGTAGCCTCATCGGTTGGGGTAACTTCACTTGTAACCATTGGATCAGGAGTTGCAGAAGGGCTTGCATCTTCTGTTGCTGTAACAGTAGGAATGGGATCTGGAATATCAGATGTAGATGTGTTTGAAATGATTATTTGCGCAAGTCCCACAATAAATAGTGATGTGACAGAAATTGTTGCTAAAACTTTCCAAGAAACCTTACGAGATTCATGAGGCTCTTTCATTACGCTATGTTCAACAAGCAAATCCTGCATTGAGCGATCTGCGTGCATCTGCTCTTCTTCGAAAGCAGTAATAAATACTTGTGGCTCCACACCTAACTTCGTTGCAATATTGCGGATATGTCCACGAGCATAAGTTTCTCCACCACAGTTAGCAAAATTATTTGCCTCAATCTCTTTTAACAATGCACTGCGAATATTTGTCGAAGCCGAGAGATCTTCTATGCTCAGCCCAGCACTCTTTCGCGCTTGAGTAATCAAGGAGCCAAGTGACATGAACTAATCCTCAAACTGACTGTGGGGTGATTCATAATTCTAAAGCAGGACAGGTGAGGGTGAATAGATCTAAGCGTGAGAATTAGGGGTGAAAGAGGGTCACCTCTAGCCTTGTTTACCGAATGTTAATAGTCGCGAAGGGTTGCAAGAACAGAATCTAGTTCATCAGGCTTGACCATAACGGTGCGCGCCTTTGAACCCTCTGAAGGCCCAACGATGCCGCGAGACTCCATCAAATCCATTAAGCGCCCAGCCTTTGCAAATCCAATTCGAAGCTTTCTTTGGAGCATAGATGTTGAACCAAATTGCGTGCCAACAACTAATTCAACTGCTTGGCACAAAATATCTAGATCATCTCCGATTTCCTTATCAACCATTTTCATTTGATTAACAGGTGCTGTTACATCATCACGATATCTCGGCTTGAGTTGTTTTTTAACATGTGTCGTGACAGCTTCAATTTCTCTCTCTGAAACATAAGCCCCTTGAATTCTAATAGCCCGGCTTGATCCCATAGGGATAAACAAAGCATCGCCTTGTCCCACTAGCTTTTCAGCACCTGGTGTGTCCAGAATAACGCGACTATCAGCAAGTGAACTTGTAGCAAAAGAAAGACGTGACGGAACGTTTGCTTTAATCAAGCCAGTAACCACATCAACAGAAGGACGCTGTGTTGCAAGAACTAAGTGGATACCGGCAGATCGCGCCAACTGAGTAATACGCACAACTGATTCCTCAACCTCTTTGGCTGCAACCATCATTAAATCTGCCAACTCATCAATGATGACGAGTAAATATGGATATGGCTCAATGATGCGATCGCTACCAGGTGGCGGAACAACTTTGCCAGCACGCACAGCTTTATTGAAATCATCAATGTGTCTGTATCCAAATGTTGAAAGATCTTCATAACGAAGATCCATTTCACGAACCACCCAGGTTAAAGCATCTGACGCCTTTTTTGGGTTTGTAATAATCGGAGTGATTAGATGAGGAATGCCTTCATAAGCATTTAGTTCTACCCTCTTAGGGTCAATCAGAACTAAGCGCACATCATCTGGAGTGGCGCGCATTAATATTGAGGTAATCATGGCGTTAATCATTGAAGACTTACCCGCACCAGTTGCACCTGCAACTAATAAGTGAGGCATCTTGGCAAGGTTTGCGCAGACAAAATTGCCTTCCACATCCTTACCTAAAGCCACAAGCATGGGATGTAGATCTTGACCGGCAACTGTTGAGCGTAAAACATCGCCTAATGCAACAATCTCGCGATCGGCATTAGGAATTTCAATTCCAACTGCGGACTTACCGGGGATAGGCGAAAGAATTCGAACATCGCTACTAGCAACAGCGTACGAAATATTCTTAGCAAGAGCGGTGATTCGCTCTACCTTCACCGCGTTACCTAGCTCTACCTCATAACGTGTAACTGTCGGGCCGCGCATAAATCCGGTTACTTGAGCATCAATCTCAAATTGCAGGAATACCTCGGTTAAGGCAGCAACCACTGACTCGTTTGCTTTGCTTTTAGCCTTTGCAGCAGGACCAGTTCGCAAAATATCTGAAGCGGGAAGTTCGTAAATCACATCTGCTGTTAACAACAATTGCTCTGGACGACCGACTGCAACCGTATTTTCATAGTTGTGGGAAAGCGGGGTCACCGGCACTGGGATAGTGAACTCTTCATCAAAACTTTCTTCGTCAAGCTCTTCTTCCTCTTCATCTTCCTCATCACTCAACCCTGCAATAATTGGCGTATCAAAAGCAGGGGTGTCTGTGATTTCAAATTCTTCTTCAACCTTTTCTTCTCGTTCGGGACGTTTAGACCATGCCCATTTACTGACAGATGAAATACGAGAGAAAACCTCAGAAACGGGAGTAGCTGTAATTACCAATACACCGAAAATCAAAACAATGATGAGAACTATTTTTGTAAGCTCTGGAGTCATTAGCCAATCTAGAGGCTTTGTAACTCCATTGCCCAACCATCCACCTCGCTCACGTGTTTTGGCTGATTCAATAAATAAATCAGCCAACCCAGTAGAGGACAAAAGTAATGTGAGCGCACCAATAATGATTCTTCCCGTTGCCTTTGTGTCTTCGGGAACACGAAACAATCTAATTGCAAAGTAAACAAGAATTAAAGGGGCAACAAATCCGATGCGGCCAAATCCTCCATAGAAAACGGAGGAAACCGCTCGACCA
The DNA here is from genome assembly GCA_044346015.1 of Candidatus Planktophila sp. Taxonomy (GTDB): domain Bacteria; phylum Actinomycetota; class Actinomycetes; order Nanopelagicales; family Nanopelagicaceae; genus Planktophila. The sequence goes on from JBIJAA010000004.1 coordinate 50,827, forward strand.
AGAAAGTTGTCGGACTGAAACCATGCACCTGCAGCTGCAATTAATGCTGCAATTAAAATTAAGAATGCGATTCCGTCACGTTGATGAGCAGGATCTAAATCTCTGGCCCCTCGTGCCACAAAACGAACACTTTTGCCAAGTGACCTTGCGATAAACCGCCATGTGGCAGCAATACCGCGACCGAGCGCTCCGGTTACCGCACCTGACTTAGTTTTCGCTTTTTTTCTTTTAGCCACACTGGCGATCGTAAAGGGTGAACAAATTGGAACCTACTAGGCGCGCCGCGCTTTAAACTTCAATAACCACAGGGACAATCATCGGCTTTCGACGATGCTCTCCCCCAACCCATCCACCGATTGTCTTTCGCACAATTTGAGATAGCTGATGGGTTCCGTTGATCCCATCGACAACCGCTGCTGCAAGGGCTTTTTCAATTCGTAGCTTAACTTCATCAAACATTGCAGCATCCTCATTAAATCCACGTGCATGAATATCTGGCCCTGCAACGATTTTTCCGCTTTGAGAATCAATGACCACAACACAGGAGATAAATCCTTCTTCACCTAATATTCGTCGATCTTTCAAAGAGCTTTCGGTTATATCGCCAATACTCTGGCCATCCACAAACACAAATCCCACAGGAATTGCACCAACTACTTCTGCCTCATGATTAACTAAGTCGATTACAACTCCATTATCAATTATGAAGGTATTTTCTCGCGGAACTCCCGATTGAATTGCGAGCTCTGCATTAGCCTTAAGGTGGCGCCATTCCCCGTGAATTGGCAATACATACTTAGGCTTCACAATGTTGTAGCAGTACAGCAACTCACCAGCAGCAGCGTGGCCAGACACATGCACCATTGCATTTGCTTTATGGACAACTTTGGCCCCGAATCGGGTCAATTCATTGATAATTCGAAATACAGAGTTTTCATTGCCGGGAATCAGTGATGAAGCCAAAATTACTGTGTCGCCTTCGCCAACGCGAATCTGATGATCTCCATTAGCCATGCGAGATAAAGCAGCCATAGGTTCACCTTGAGAACCGGTGCAAATCAAAACGACATTGTCATCGTATTGATCTAAATCTTTTGCATCAAGCACTAAATCAGCAGGTACATTGAGGTATCCCATGTCTTCTGCGATCTTCATATTGCGCACCATCGATCGTCCAATGAATACAACCTTGCGTCCATGCTCCGCCGCGATATCAATAACCTGCTGAACGCGATGAACGTGAGATGAAAATGAAGCAACGATGACACGGCGTTTAGTTGATGAAATCACTTGATTTAGCGCAGGCATGATTTCACGCTCTGATGGTGTAAATCCAGGAACATCGGCGTTTGTTGAATCCACCATGAAAAGATCAACGCCTTGTTCACCTAATCGTGCAAAAGTTCGTAAATCTGTAACCCGACCATCTAGCGGAAGCTGATCCATTTTAAAATCACCAGTTGCTAAGACACGACCAGCGCCTGTATTGATTACAACCGCGAGAGCATCTGGAATCGAGTGATTAACTGCTACGAACTCTAAGGTGAAAGGGCCCACGTCCTCGGTGCCACCCTCTTTTACCTCGCGCGTGAGCGGAGTAATCCGGTGTTCTTTTAACTTCGCAGTAATCAAGGCAAGAGTCAACGCTGATCCATAAATTGCAATATCGCCGCGTTCGCGCAAAAGATAAGGAACTGCGCCGATATGGTCTTCATGGCCATGAGTCAGAAAGATAGCTACAACATCATCTAAGCGATCTCGGATATAAGAAAAATCAGGAAGAATTAAATCAATGCCGGGTTGGGTATCTTCTGGAAACAAAACACCACAATCAACGATGAGAAGCTTTGATTTGTATTCAAAGACAGTCATGTTGCGGCCAATTTCAGTCAGGCCGCCGAGGGCGACAATGCGCAGCCCGCCATCAACTAACTTGGGCGGAGTGCTTAAATTGGGATGTGGATGATTCATTAGTTAACTGCAACGCCACCAGCACGTAGATCTTCGCGCAGTTGCGCAATCTGTGCCTCAGTAGCATCGACTAGAGGAAGACGAGTATGGCCACCAGGTAGGCCCATTAATGTAAGCGCGGCCTTTGTCAGAATCGCACCTTGTGTACGGAAGGTTCCGGTGTAGACAGGCAATAACTTCTGGTGAATTTCTAAAGCGCGTGCCTGATTTCCGGCAAACCAGGTATCTAGTAGTTCTCGCAAATCTTTTCCAACTGTATGACCACAGACAGATACAAATCCAACTGCCCCAACAGAAAGAAGAGGCAAATTGAGAATGTCATCTCCTGAATAAACCGGAATTCCGCAACGCTTAATTACCCATGAAGTAGATGCAACATCACCCTTTGCATCCTTAAGAGCAACTATTTGTGGGTGTTCAGCTAACCGAACAATTGTATCTGGTTCGATTGGAACACCGGTGCGACCGGGAATGTCATACATCATCATGGGAAGATCGGTTGCATCTGCAACTGCGCGGAAGTGAGCTTCAATTCCAGCCTGTGGCGGCTTGTTGTAATACGGAGTAACCACAAGCAAGCCATCTGCTCCTGCTTTTTCGGTGCGCTTGGCTTGATTGATGGAGTACTCAGTTTCATTATCTCCAGCGCCAGATAAAACTTTAATCGACGATCCCACTGTGCTTCTAACAACGCGGATGATCTCCTCTTTTTCAGAGGATTTAGTTGTTGGAGCTTCTCCTGTTGTTCCGTTAACCACGATTCCATCATGACCATTGGCAACAAGGTGAGCAGCAAGAGTTTCAACTCCTGCCCAATCGATCGCACCATCTTTTGTGAAAGGCGTGACCATTGCGGTCAATAGCCGTCCGAAAGGAGGTGTGATTGTCATGCGGTGAACTCTACCCGCTTTAAGGGGCGATTCGTCCAGACTTTTCGAAGGCTCCGTATGTAAGTGGCATTAATTGTGCAAATTCTGCTTCCATTTTCTCTGCAACCATCTCAATTTCACGTTGCGGATAGCTTGGAAAGTGTGAGCCTTCGCGTGCTGTGCGCAAAGACAAAAAGTTCATGAGTGCGCGGGCGTTCATCGACACATACATAGAGGAATATGTTGCTACCGGCAAAACTGCGCGGGCAACTTCGCGAGCAACACCTGCTTCTAACATCTTTTGATAACTCTCATAAGCAATAACGTAGGCATCCTTCATGGCAGAAACAGTCACATCAAACTGCTCTTTAGTACCGTCAATAAATGTGTATGCCCCAGTCTTGCCCACTTGAATGAGTTTGCGTTCGGCAGATGGAATATAAAAAACAGGTTTCAATTCGCGGTAGCGTCCGCTTTCTTCATTATATGAAGCAATACGGTGACGCATGAACTCACGAAATACAAAAATAGGGGCAGAGACAAAAAAGGTCATCGATGTGTGCTCGAATGGAGAACCATGGCGCTCTCGAGCCAAATAATTAATCAGCCCTGCAGAACGCGCTGGATCCTCCCCGATTTCTTCCATTGATTGCTCGCCAGCTGTTGAAACACGTGCAGCCCAAATAACATCTGCATCACTAGCACTGGCTTTAACCAATTCAACAGTCACATCATCGCGGTAAATAATCTCTTCACTCATGGAGGCACCCTATCTAGTTGCCCCTATCGGCCCTCGGATTTATACGGCACAATGTCCGCGTGTCCAAGGTTGCCTCCACCACATTGCGCGATTCGCTCAGTGTTTCACTCACCGTCGGTGCATATGGGGTGGCATTTGGCGCTGCAGCTGTGGCCAATGGCTTTACGGTTTTACAAAGCTGCTTACTGTCACTACTTACTTTTTCGGGTGCATCCCAATTTGCTGTTATTGGTGTTCTAGGAGCCGGTGGATCTGCATTAAGTGGAATCGCAACTGCATCCTTACTCGGAGTTCGAAACGCACTCTACGGAGTCATCATGGCTCCCCGACTTAAAGTAAAGGGTTTAACTCGAGTAGTTGCTGCACAAATAACTATTGATGAATCAACTGCCGTTGCACTTGGACAGGAGACTCAAGGCGATGAAGCCATGCGCAAAGGTTTTTGGTACACAGGTATTGGAGTCTTCGTATTTTGGAATCTCTTTACTTTGGCCGGCGCGTTAGGTGCTCAAGCAATGGGCGATATTCGCGCATTTGGTCTTGATTCAGCCGTACCAGCAGCTTTCTTAGGATTGGTATGGCCCCGGTTAACTGGAAACTTTGAGCGTACCTTGGCCGTTGGTTGCGCTCTTTTTGCAATCGTAATGACCCCAATACTGCCAGCTGGTCTTCCAATTATTGCAACAGCATTTATTGCGATAGTCATAGGACTGAAGCGATGACTGCATTCTGGGTAGCTACGATCGGAACTAGTGTGATTGCCTTTGCTCTTAAATACTCAGGCCACTCTGTGCCAGAGCGCTGGCTTTCTCATCCAAAGGTTCAACGCATCAATCTATTGATACCAATCGCTTTGCTTAGCGCATTAGTGGCTGTGCAAACATTTTCGGAGAAATCACAACTCATGATCGACCAACGAATCGTTGGTCTGTATGTTGCAATTGTTGCACTAGTTTACAAAGCACCATTTCCGGTCGTTGTAATCTCTTCAGCAGTTTCTTCTGCCGTTGTTTACCGTTTGCTTAAATAATTCCCAAAGATACAAGCTTTGCCTTTAAATCATTATCTGATGGCTCAGTCAAATGTGTTCCATCAGAGAAAACAATTACTGGAATGGACTTTGCTCCGCCGTTTATTTCAATAACTTTGTCAGCAGCTGTTAAATCAGAGTCTGTATCAATTAATGTATATTCAACATTGAGTTCTTCAAATAAACGCTTTGAGCGTCGGCAATCTCCGCACCAATCGGCGCCGTACATTGTGATTTGATCTTTAGACATGAGTTGCTCCTTACATGAACTTATCTAGGCCATGGGTTAGGCCTGGCGTATTAATAATTTTTCTCACACCAAGAATAACTCCTGGCATAAATCCTGCACGGTCAAGTGAATCATGACGAATAGTTAAGGTCTCCCCTAGCCCGCCAAACAAAACTTCTTGATGTGCAACTAATCCACGAGCACGAACTGAGTGCACTGGAATATCTCCTACTAGTGAGCCACGAGCACCATCTAAAGATGTTGTAGTGGCATCTGGCATAGGTCCAAGACCTGCTGCTTTGCGCGCGGCACTCATTAGCTCTGCAGTGCGGGCGGCCGTTCCTGATGGTGCATCGACCTTTGCTGGGTGGTGAAGTTCAATGATTTCTGCTGATTCAAAGTACTTAGCCGCTTTTTCTGCAAACTCCATCATTAAAACTGCGCCAATAGCAAAGTTAGGAGCAATCAACACGCCAACTGAGGGATTCTCTGCTAACCAGCCCTTGACTGCTGCAAGCTTTGCATCATCAAAGCCAGTTGTTCCAACGACAACGTTAATTCCATTATTAATCAAAAATTCAAGATTTTTCATCACGCTATCTGGAGTGGTGAAATCAACAACAACTTGTGCGCCAGAATCCTTGAGCTGATCTATTGAATCTCCCAGATCAAGTGCGGCAACTAGCGCCAAACCATCAGCTGCTTCAACAGCCTTAACAACCTCAGCACCCATTCGTCCGCGAGCACCTAGCACTGCAACATTGATCATGTGCTTAACACCTTCTCGAATTTGGACTCAGACTTAAATGGACCTACAAGAGCAAGCGTAGGCGTTTTCGTTAAGAAGTCGCTGGCAATTTCCTTGATGTCTGTCGAATTGACCGCTGAAATAGCCTTTAAAATTTCATCAAAGCCCATGATGTGGCCATAAACAATCTCGTTCTTGCCGATGCGGCTCATGCGAGAGCCTGAATCTTCTTGGCTCAAAACAAGTGATCCTCGAACAGCACCTTTTGCCCGCTCGATCTCTTCGTGTGACATTCCATTACTGGCAACATCTGCCAAGACTTCACGGATGATTTCAACGACTTCGATCGCCTTTGAGGGATTACATCCCGCATAAAATCCTATTTGACCACTGCCTGCAAATTGCTGGGCATATGCATAAACAGAGTATGCAAGTCCGCGCTTTTCACGGATTTCTTGGAACAAACGTGATGACATTCCGCCACCGAGTGCTGATGCCAAAATTCCCATTGCAAAGCGTCGATCATCGTGGCGAGCAACGCCTTCCATTCCATAGAACATATGCGCTTGCTCGGTTGGACGAGTAATTAAACCAACTGATTGTTGCGCACTCTTCTTAACAGGAGTACTTGGACGAATAACAGGTGCACCAGTCACATCTAAGAAGCCATCTTTAGAAAGTGCGGCTTCAACCATTGCGACTACTTTTTTATGCTTAATATTTCCTGCAACAGCAACAACTAAGTCTTGCGGCAAATAGCGCTTCTTGTAGTAATTAAAAACAGCGTTTCTGGACATAGAGTTAATCGAATCTATCGTTCCAAGAATTGGGCGTCCTAGCGGAGTGTCCCCGTAATAGGTCTCGGCATATAGGTCATGGACCAAATCGCTGGGATCATCATCTCGCATTGCGATTTCTTCAAGGACAACCTTGCGTTCTGCATCAACATCTAGTGCTGAGACAACTGATGAAGTAATCAAATCTGAAACCACATCAATTGCCATCGGCAAATCTGTGTCAATTACGCGTGCATAGAAGCAGGTGTACTCCTTGCTAGTAAAGGCGTTCATCTCGCCACCAACAGATTCAATAGAGGCAGAAATTTCTAATGCATTGCGTCGCTTAGTTCCCTTGAACAGTAAATGCTCTAGAAAGTGAGAAGCCCCAGCAACGGCCGGGGTTTCATCACGAGAACCAACATTTACCCAAATACCAATCGCGGCGCTGCGTACCGAAGGAACTTCTTCAGTAACGATACGCAGACCGCTAGGTAAAACTGAACGACGAACGCTCATTTATT
>JBIJAA010000058.1:0-5001 GCA_044346015.1 Candidatus Planktophila sp.
TGTGTTAGTTGAGATAGTGCACGAAACGCTTGTAGCTCCTTGCTTTGTCGCGGTAACAACCGCTGTGCCTGCAAAACTGCCAGAAACATTGATTTTTGGAGTGTTATCTGAAGTTATGTTATCCGTAGCCGAACTTCCAGAATCCGATGTTGTATCAAGATCTGGTGTTGAAGGCGTTGCGATTGTTGTTTTATTAATTACTAATCCCGTTAGTGTTGCAGCGCTAGAGGTAACGCCGTTAAAGGTTTGAGTTGCAGCAACAGAATATGTCCCATTAGCAAGAGTTGTGAATGGACAGGATCCAGTCGTCGCAGTTGCAGTAAATGAACATACAACGGCTGTTCCAGAGGATGGTGTTGCCGTTACAGTAATGACCGCACCTACGGTTAAACCAGAAAGTGAAATCTCTGGAGTATCGTCATTTGTCGTGTTATCAGTATTGGAAGAACCAAGGTCTGAAGAAGAAACTAAATCAGGAGTTCCGGTTGCAGCTAATGTGACTGTTACCGAATCTGTTGAAACCAGAGACAAGTTTCCTGCTGCATCCACCGTATAGAGGCGATACGTTCCAGGAGTAAGTCCTGTCGCAGCTAGGTTTGTAGATGAATTTGCTGTTGTTATAGCAACACTGTTCCACGAAGAGCCTGCGGCACCAGTGATGCTTGCAAGGTTCGTAACAGAGATTGCGTTATTAACTAAGTACGCAGTTCCTATTTCAGTTGAAGTAACCGCCGCGTTTTCTGCCGCTGTAATTGATCCCGAAGTTAGAGCTGCTGTGGGCGCAGATGTATCAATAACTAGTGCTGAATTTGCGCCAAGCGAGCCAGCTGAACTTGCAGCCGCAAGGGTAAGCGTTGCATTATTCAATGCAATGTCACGGATCGTGCCGCCGTTCAAAATTAACGAAGTAGAGTCAACGTAGGTTAAATCAGCAGATGTATCACCTGCTTGAACCGTGTAACTAAATGTTAATGTATTTGTACCACTTCCAGAGGTGTAATTAACTGCACGATCTGTTGTCCCTGTTTCGAGAGTAATCTGAGGTGTTCCCGTAACATTAACTACTTCACTGAATTCAACTCGAACTAAGACTATGTCCCCAGCTTTCAGTGTTCCGCTCGAAGGGCTCGAAGTTATATTCGAGACTGTAGGAACTGCTGTATCAATAATTATTGCTTTTGATCCAGCTATATTGCTTGTACCTGAAGGTACAGTCGTTGTGTTCATAACATTTCCGGACGCATCTGTGGGTGCAACTGTAAGGACGTAAGAACTAACGGTTAAATCAGAGGTAGTTTTTCCTGCACCAACTGTGTACGTACCGGTAAGTGTGTTATCGGTTGCAGAATGAGAGAGTAGGACTGTTTCACCAGTATCTAATGTGACTGTAATTCGGGCTGCAGATGTAACGGCTTCACTTAGCGTGGCTGTGATATTTACTGTGGAGCCTTCCTTGTATGAACCATTTGCAGATGTTGAAGAAAAACTGCTCACTGATGGTCTTGTCGTATCTGCTGGATCGTTTAGAGCACAGCCAATTCCCATCCAGGTGTGTAATGCACCAGTTTCTCCGTTATACGCCCGGACCCACAACCTGCCGTACATGCTGGCAGAAATGCTTGCTGCGCGAAGATCTGCTGCAGTAATAACGACAGATCCTGAAGATGAAACGCCTGTCCCTGTGTTAGCGCCGATAGTTTTCTCACCAGTAAATAATTGAAAGCTTGCACTACTTGGGGCAATATTGTAGTTCGGAGAATGAAAGTCAATTATTGTGAAGTAATATGCCGAGACTGCATTGCCGGTGTAAGCACCAATCGAAAATGTATATCTGCATTCTGCTGAAGTTTGCGTCATTCCAAAAGAGCCCAGTACCGCCGGAGCAGCAGCGTTGGCTGCCGGAACATTTTGAAACAGCGAAGTAAATAAACTAATCACAACAATAGAAATGATTCTCTTTAGCTTCATTTACTTGCCCTTCACATTGATAGTTACTTTGACCTTTTGGCCAGGCTTTAATCCACTTACCGTTGCTTTTGCAGAGTTCTTAGATGGTGGTGCGGTTGGTTTTGCAGTTGGCTTTGCAGTTGGTGTGGCCTTAGATGGAACCTTCGCGGCTGCTGCCTTCGCGGCTGCTGCAACCTTTTCTGCAACAGATGCTGATGCTGATGCTTTTGTTGCAGCAGCAGATTTCTCAGCAGACTCTCCTCGCACAGCTACAGCCTCTTCAGCCTGAGTTTGCGCTTCTTCGTTAGCGGTTTCTGAATTTTCTGTTGCGGTTTCTTGTGCCTCTGTTGCATTCTCCGCATTCGTTGTCGCTTCTTCGACCTTTTCCTGTGCTTCTTCTACCTTCGCTGAAACTTCATCTATCTTCCTTTGAATCTCAGCGCGAGCAGCTTGATCTGTTGCCTTAGCGGCTTGTTCGGCTAGTGCAGCTTTTTCTGCAAGAACCGTTGCCAATTCTTGTGCGCTCTTTGTCGCTGCGGCCTCTGCTGCAATCTTTGCTGCAGTCGCCTTTGCTGCTGCCTCTGCTGCAATCTTTGCCGCCGCGGCTGCGTCTGCAGCTTGCTTCTGCTCAGTTGCTATTCGAGCAGCGGTCTCTGATGCCACTTTTTGGGCTGCCGTTGCGACGGCTTTTGCTTCTGTTGCCTTAGTTGCCGCGGCTGCAGCAGATGCATTTGCTGCAGCTTTGGCTGCGGCCGCAATTGCATTCGCTTGAGCCGAGGCTTGAGCCGCTGCAGTCTTTGAATTCAGTGAGTTGATTGCAATATCAACCTGCTTTGCTGCATTTGTTGCCGCTGCTTTTGTTGCCGCTGCTTTCTGGGCCGTACTGGCTGCTGCTTTAACCGCTGCTGCTGCATCAGTTGAAGCTTTTGCCGCGGCAGCAGTTGCTGCAGCTTTGGCAACTGCAGTAGAAGTTGAATTCTTAAGTGCTGCTGCAGCGGCAGCGGCGGCTTTTGCGGCGGCATCTACCGCAGCGCGTGCAGCTGCTGCATCAATTGCAGCTTTTGCTGCTTGTGCATCGGCTGCTGCTTGGGCGATTGCTGCGACAGCTGCTCTATCAACTGCTGCTTGCGCCGCGGCTTGTGCTGCAGCTGCATCGGCTGCTGCTTTCGTACTTGCCACGATTGCGGCAGCATCTGAAATTTTCTTTGCAGCAGCGGCTGCATCTGCTGCAATCTTTTCGGCTGCTGCTTTAGCAATCGCCTCTGCTGCTGCCTTGTCTGCGGCTTCTCTATCTGCAATCACCTTTGCTGCGGCTGCTGCATTTGCTGCAACACATGCAGCGTCACACGTTGGCACCACTGGTGCTATGACTTGAGCTGTGACCGTAATAGTGACAACAACTTCCTTGAACACACCGTTTGAATCCGTTACTCGCACTGTGAATGTGTATGTACCGGCAGTGGTTGGTGTGCCACTTATTTGTCCAGTTGCAGGATCAAGTGAAACACCTGCTGGCAAGGTTCCATTTGATACTGAGTATGCAAATGTTCCAACTCCTCCGGCTGCTGCCAAACTCAATACATAAGCAGTACCAGTTGTTGCCGCTGGTACTGGTGAAGGAGCGCTAAAAGCTATCTCAGGGTTGATTACTAGGGTTGGGTTGGATGTTTCGGTTATTGACCCAACACGGTTGGTCGCTGTCACATCAACAACAATGTAAAGCCCGAGTTCAGAAATAGTTGGTGTGTATGTTGCAGAAGTTGCACCAGAAATATCTGTGCAAGAGCCAAGGTCGGCCGGATCCACACAGCTCTTCCATTGATATGTAACCGTAGGTGTTGGTGAACCGTTAAAGGTGACATTTGAAGTTAAGGTCGAACCAACATATGGATTACCGGTTGGCTGTCCTGGATTAGCTAATGTTGGAGCACTTGATAAAACAGGGGTGCCTGCAGTTGATGCAGTTGAGGCAAGTGAGTCTCCATTTTTATTTGTTGCTTTAACTGTGAATGTGTAAGAAGTACCATTTGTTAAGCCCGTGACATTACAGGATGTAGCTGGAGCATTTACTGTGCATGTGAAGTTTCCTGGACTTGAAGTGACTGTGTAACTTAATATCGCTGATCCACCAGTATTGGTTGGTGCAAGGAAAGAGACAGTTGCTTGCTCATCACCCATTGCTGCGGTTACACCTGTTGGTACATTTGGAATAGTTGATGGTGTGACTGCTGTAGATGCTAATGATTCAGATGAGGTGCCTATTGCATTCGTGGCTGTTACTTTGAATGTGTAAGGAGTTCCGTTTGCTAAACCTGTTACCTCACAAGTTGTTGCTGGAGCAACTGAAGTACATATTCCTGCGACATTATTATTGGCGTCATATGCAGTGACGGCATAACCAGTAATTGCAGATCCATTGATATTTGCCGGTGCACCCCAAGTAACAGCTGCCGATGCATTTGCCGCAACTGCAGTTACTGAAAGTGGCACTGAAGGCACTGCATTTACGGCCGCTGCTGTTGATGCAGTCGATGCCACCGAAGTTCCTACAACACTTGTGGCTGTTACTTTAAAGGTGTAGTTACTACCTGCAACCAAATTGGCTGAAACATCGCATGACGTCAATGGCGCGACTGCGCTACAAGTAGCGCCATTTACTGCATTTCCGTCGGCATCGTAGGCCTGAACCTGATAAGAGGTAACTGGAGATCCATTTGAAATTGCTTCAGTCCAGGAGACAGTTACTTTCCCTGTGCCTGGGGTAACTTCAACACTAGTTGGTGCACTTGGAGTTGTTGCAGGTGTAACTGCGCTAGATGAAATCGAAGGTGTCGATGCAGTGGTTGAACCTGCACCATAAACAGTCGAATTAGCAACAACCTTGAATGTGTAGGAAGATCCATTTGTAAGTCCAGTAACAGTGCAATGACTGGTGGAGCTTGTACAGGTGGCACCTGAGACAGCGTTTCCATTACTGTCATATGCCTGCACTGTGTAACTTGCAATAGTAGAACCATTTGCCACCGCACCACTAAATGCAACAGATGCTTGGCC
>JBIJAA010000022.1:0-16345 GCA_044346015.1 Candidatus Planktophila sp.
TGGTGTTTCAATAAAGTAGAAAGGCGCAGGCCCACGCCATTCGATTATTTCGCCCTTAAATGAAAAATCCACGCGTGAATCCTAGAACAAGGGCATGGTAATTTCACAGAAACCCCCAGTATCTTTGTTCTGTGAGAAAACTCCTAGCAATCACTCTAATTTCCTCATCGCTTTTTTCCTCAACCACTATTGCAATGGGTTCTGCCAATAAGTTTGCAGATGCACAAACTGGAGTTACCTATACGGTCTATAAGCCATCAACTACCTTAAGTATGCCTGGCAAATTATTTCAATTAATTGAGTGTCAGCCCGGAGAAGAGCCATGGGTCTATGCAAAATATGGTGGAACTGTTCGATACATAGAAATTATGCAAACTATGGCAGGGGTTAAATGCTCTGATCCGGGAGTCGCAAAGCTGTTAAAGCCTGTCGTAATCAATGGCAATAAGGCCCAGGTATATGTCTATTGCGATCCAGCTAAAGCGGCATCTTTTGCCAAGTGCGGAACAACAGACATATTGCGCTTAGGCGGATATCTAATTTTCACTACAAAGGCTGGCAAGAATCTTAGGGGAACAGAAATTCAGGTTCAGGTAATGGGTGGTATCACTTACGCTCAAATGATTACCGTGGCTAAGGGTTTAAAGCCTGTCGGTTAGAATTACCACGTGGACTTAGACAAAGTAATTTTGTATTACGGCTTCGCGCCGATTGCAGATACCACTGCCGTAAAGCTATGGCAGAAGAGTTTATGTGAATCCCTCGGAATTAAAGGTCGCATCATTGTTTCACCCCACGGCATTAATGGAACTTTGGGTGGCAAGATGGAAGATCTGAAGAAGTATGTGAAGGCAACTAAGGCATACCCAGGGTTTAAGAAGATTGATTTCAAGTGGTCTGATGGAACTGGTCAGGATTTCCCAAAACTAAAGATCAAGATTCGTCCAGAGCTAGTCGCTTTTGGAAATCCTGATGAGATTACAGTTGATGAGAATGGTGTTATTGGAGGCGGAATTCATTTGCGCCCAGAAGAAGTGAACAAACTTGTTGAAGAGCGCGGCGATGAAGTCTTCTTTTTTGATGGGCGTAATGCTTTTGAAGCAAAGGTTGGAAAGTTCAAGGACGCGGTCGTTCCCGATATTGAAACTTCACATGACTTTGTTGCAGAGATTGAAAGTGGCAAGTACGACCACATGAAGGATAAGCCGGTTGTTACATACTGCACTGGTGGAATTCGCTGTGAAATCTTGTCAGTAGTTATGAAAAACCGTGGTTTCAAAGAGGTCTACCAAATCAAAGGTGGCATCGTGCGTTACGGCAATAAGTTTGGTGATGACGGGCTATGGGAAGGCTCTTTATATACCTTCGATGATCGCCTTACTATTGATTTCAGCGATCACACAAAGCTCATCGGTGAATGCGCTGAGTGTGGAAGCAAAACAAAGCAGTTTAGAAACTGCCAGAAGGCAGAGTGCCACCAGCTAGTTTTGCTATGTGATCCTTGCTATGACACCCATACAGAGCGTCCTTGCAACCATGAACGTGAAGTAAAGCGGAACCGCGAACTAATCGGCTAGTTGTTAATTTTACGTGCTGTGCGCCAGTGATATAGATAGAGCGAGCCAGCAATAGCGATTGTTGTAAATGATGTGAAAATACTCTTCAGTGCCCGGACCTGGTTGCTCTCATCTTGCTGGGCTAGCAGTTCTGCAGAAGGCATATTTTCAGGCTTTGCATACACATCGACGTAGGCAGGATCTGGAATAACTGCATTCATTATGGAGTTAATTAGCCCAACAGTAGAAAATAAGACGACAAGCAAAGTTATTAAGCACACCGCATACAGATAGAGCGAACGCCAATCAACGCCACCATTGCGAGGTTGAATTACTGGAGTCTCGGCTCGCTTTGCAGGTGCTCTCTTTGCAACTGCCTTCTTTGCTGTGGCCATCGTTGTCTCCTTAGTTTGTAATGCCCTTATCTTCCCACATCCAGTGAAGTAGACTCGGGATGTGATCATCCAATCTACCTCTGCAGTCATTAATGGTGCATTAGCAGGGGCAACCTGGATAGAAGTAACTGAGAACCTCATACGCTCAGTAAATAGTGGAGTTCATTCCACTCCCGACCAAATCATTGACGGAACGCTTATTCCTGGCTTTGTAGATATCCATTGCCATGGCGGTGGAGGTAAGTATTTTTCAGCTTTGACGCCCGGTGAAATACATTCGGTGATAGAAACACATCGTGGACATGGCACCACTTCCCTGATTGCATCCTTAGTTAGTGAGCCGGTAGATGTTCTTAAGGCTCAGATTCAAAGGCTAAAACCTTTTGTAGAGTCCGGACAAATTGCAGGGATTCACTTAGAAGGTCCGTATTTATCACACGCCAGATGCGGTGCACATGATCCCAAACTTCTAGTCAATCCAGATCTGAGTGAAATCAAGGAGCTTTTAGAGGTTGCTGATGGTGCAATTTCAATGGTCACAATGGCCCCTGAACTTGTAGGCGCAACTGCAGCAATCACCTACTTATCAGCAGCGGGTGTAACCGTCGCACTCGGACATACTGATGGGAAATTTGCAGATGCTGCCCTCGGTACAAACGCTGGAGCCACTGTAATCACACACTTTATGAACGCTATGGATAAAGGATTAAATGATGCATCCTTTGCCTCATTTGTTATTGCCGATGAGAGGTTAACTGTTGAGCTCATTCTTGATGGAGAGCATGTTCCCTTTAAAACAGCACAAGAAATATATGCAGCAGTTGGCAATCGTTTGATCTTTGTAACAGATGCTATGGCTGCTGCAGGCTCCGTTGACGGTCACTACACAATAGGTAAATTGCCTGTAACGGTTGAAAATGGCGTTGCACGCCTAGAAACAAACGGCGCGCTGGCTGGGAGCACTCTGACAATGGATAGAGTTTTCTTATATGCCCTTAATGAATTAAACCTGGATCTAACAGAAGCCGTTGCTGCTACATCAACTCGAGCAGCAAGGCGACTTGGTTTAAAGGATCGAGGAGATATTGCCGCGGGCAAGAAAGCAGATTTACTTAGCTATAACGCGAATCAGAACACAGTAACTCTGATTAATTCGTAAGTGTTACTTTAGATAATCCCTCAGGTGCATCTGGGTCATAGCCAGATGCAACAGAAAACTCCAAAGCAAAGAGTTGTAAGACCATCGCATCTACCAAAGTTGATGAGATTTCATCGTCGCAATTTGAACCAGCAAGAACAATGTCATCACCTTCAGGGGTTCCGCCGTTTCCGATCCAGAATATCCGTGAACTGATTGTGCGAATTTTCGTAGTTGCTTCAGTAATCGAAGATGCTGGCATATGTGCAGGGGCCACGATAAATACCTGAGTTTCTGGCGTAAGGGCAGAAATAGGGCCATGTAGATAGTCAGCCGTCGATAATCCCTGCACCGAGATCTTGCAGGTTTCCTGAATCTTCAAGGCTGCTTCGCGGGCATTGGGATAGGCAAAGCCGCGGCCCAAAATGACTAGTTCTTTATCGCGTGATACTTCACTGACTGCCCGGGATACTAAATTGGTATTTTCAGCGATGCGCGTTGCTTCACTAATGATCTGTGATGCATTAACTGTTTTATTAGTCCATGTCGCAACCAAAAGGTATGAAATCAAGAGCTGAGCGTTATATGACTTTGTTGCAGCAACGGCCAATTCTGGACCAGCAAGTAGTGAAAAGTGATTGTGTGCAATTTTTGCTAATGGTGATGAATCATCATTTGTTATAGCGATGATGTAGGCATTTGCTTCACGTGCTGCAGTTGCAAACTTAACTAAGTCAGGAGATTGACCGCTCTGGCTAATTGCAACAACAAGGGTTTTAGAATACTTAAGCTTTGATTCATAGACAGTCACAGATGAAGGTGATGTCAGGCCAACTGGTAGGCCGATCTGAGTCTCAATCAAATACTTTAAATAATGGGCAGCGTTATCTGAAGTGCCACGAGCCAAGATCAATACAGACTGAATATCTTCTTCGACCAATACATTCTTAATTGAATTAAATGCATCCTTGTTGTTTAAAATCGAGGTGAATACCTTTGGGGTTTCTGCAATCTCTGAAGCCATAATCGCGCCTAAGTTGCTCATGTGGCTATCTTTCCACAGTCCTTCAAGTATCCTTCACGTTATGGCCAACAATGAAGTGCTAGCAGTCGATTTAGGCCAATCTGGATGCCGTATTAAGCAGGGTGATTTTCAAGTATCCAGCGATCGAGGCAAATTACTCGGTGAAACTCCTGTGGCTGCCTTGCGGGTTGTTTTTGAGTCTATTCAAAAATTATCAGCAGATGTGGTTTCTCTATCATGCACTGGATTTAACGGAGTTGTTCCGAACCCTCAAGCCTATGGCGCGCTCTGTGCCGAATATTTTGGTGCAACCCAAGTTTCTGTCATTGATGATGGTTTTGCAGGATTTATTGGTGCACTTAATGGTCGAAATGGTGTTGTCCTATCAATAGGTGGTGGAGTTGTCTCTGTTGGTGGCCACGAAGGAAATTATGTCCACCGCGATGGTTTAGGTAGCACCTTTGGCGATGAAGGTGGTGGGTTTTGGCTCGGAAAATTAGGAATTACTAAAGCACTCGGTATTCGCCAAGGTCGTGGCGATGATCAAGAAATGCTTTCTTACTTTAAAGATGAATGCACAACTTTTGATAATCTAGAAGTTAAGAACAGTTCTGAAGCAGCTACTCTTGCAATTAAAACCGCGCAGAAAGTACTAAATGCCGCAGATGCTGGTGTCTCAACTGCAACAGCCATCGTTGATGAAGCAGCTTTTCTTTTGGCGCAAACAGTTGTTGCCACCTGGTATGGATCCGGAGGAACAAAATCTGACTCACCAGAGATTGTGATTCAGGGTGGTTTGGCGCGAAATGCTTCTTACTCAACAAAGATTGGGCTTGAGATAACTGCAAAGCTTCCCAATGCAGTTATTGTTAAATCTGCTGGTGATAATTTAGATGGAGCGCTGTGGATTGCACAGAACATGCTTGCAGATGCACCACCGCTGATGCTGTGGTCTAAATAGAATTTAGATCTCTCTTCTCACCCAATCGATGTGTGAGAAGAGAGATATCAGTGGTAGCCCCGAAGGGATTCGAACCCTCGTAGCTGACTTGAGAAGCCAGAGTCCTAGGCCGCTAGACGACGGGGCCATGCTTTTGTGTAACTAGGACAAAACATATTAAGTTGTAGTTCGGTACTGCGCTGGGGTACCAGGACTCGAACCTAGACTTACTGAACCAGAATCAGCAGGGCTGCCAATTACCCCATACCCCAAGGTTTTTCAGGCCTTGTATTGCAAGTGCAAAGAATACCAGCGGATTTATAGTGCCAATCCCGCGTTGATACGCAGTAAACAGGCCTCTTTACCCAGTAGCTCCATTGATTCAAATAACGGTGGCGAAATCGTGCTGCCAGTCGTTGCAATGCGCAAAGCGGTAAATGCAATTCGTGGCTTCAACGCCATCTCTTCGATCAATGATGCGCGTAGAACTGCTTCGATATTTTCGTGATTCCACTCAGAAACAGTTTCAAGTTCCTTAACCGAGCGCCTCAAGATTTCCTTCGAGCCATCATCTGTGATCTTTGAAACTGACTCGGCATCAACTGAAAAGTTTGTCGTGAACAAGAACTTAAGCATCTTTGGAACTTCATTGAGCATAATGATGCGCTCTTGGATCAAGGGTAATGCTTTCTTCACGAGTTCTATTTCAGCATCAGTACCTGTTATGACATCTGCCTTAGTGAGGAAGGGCAGTGACCATTTCAGAAAATCATCCAGTGTTAGCGCACGGATCTTGTCGCCATTGATCGCTTCAAGCTTTTTCATATCAAATCGAGCAGGTGAACTATGTACTTTTTCAACAGTGAACATCTCAGTCAGTTGCTTCATGGTGATGTTTTCAACATCATCTCCTGGTGACCAACCGAGCAATGCTAAATAGTTACAGATTGCCTCTGGTAAGAAACCCATCTCGCGATACCAAGCAATTGACACTTCACCATTTCGCTTAGACAGCTTCGCATTGTCCTGTCCCATCACAAATGGAAGGTGGGCAAAGACTGGGTAATCCCCTAGCGCAACACCCATTGCTTGGTAGACACGAATCTGACGAGGAGTTGAAGACAACAAATCTTCTCCGCGCAAAACGTGTGTGACCTTCATCAGGATGTCATCTACTGCAACGGCTAATGTGTATAGAGGTGAACCATCTGCTCGCACCAAAACAAAGTCAGGGACAAAGTTGTGATCAAATGAAACATCCCCGCGGATTAAATCGGTAAATGTTGTGCTGCCATCAGGCATGCGCATTCGAACCACTGCCCCGCGTCCCTCAGCTTTATAGGCTGCTATTTGCTCATCTGTTAGCTCACGGCAATGACCGTTATAGCCAGGTGCCACGTTAGCTTTTCGTTGTGCTTCCCGAACTGCTTCTAATTCATCGGGTGAGCAGTAGCAGTGATAAGCATCTTTTTGATCTAGAAACTTTTGTGCCCATGTGGCATAAATATCTAAACGCTGTGATTGCAGGTATGGGCCATTGTCGCCACCAACTTCAGGGCCCTCATCCCAATCAAGACCGAGCCATTTCAAAGTGTCTATCGCTGCCTTGATGTACTCATCTGTAACGCGAGTGGTATCGGTGTCTTCAATTCGAAACAAGAAAGTTCCGCCTGTGTGACGTGCATATGCCCAATCAAATAACGCTGTGCGGATGTTGCCAACGTGCAAATCACCAGTTGGAGATGGCGCAAAACGAACCTTTACCTTGTTAGCCATCACTGCGCACTCACTTTGTTAGTCAGTTCACCAAGTCCCTCAATTGCCATTGTTGCTTTCTCGCCTGCGACCATTGGGCCAATGCCAGCAGGTGTTCCAGTCAAAATAATATCGCCAGGAAGCAGTGTCATTACTCGAGAAACAAAGTTAATGATTGTTGGAACATCAAAAATCATGTCACTAATTTGTGCAGATTGCTTGACTTCTCCTGCAATAGTTGCAGTGATCTTTTGCGTGCCAGGTATGAAGTCTGTATCAACCCATGGCCCGATCGGACAGAATGTGTCAAAGCTCTTTGCTCGGGTCCACTGACCATCTTTCTTCTGCAAATCACGAGCTGTGACATCATTTGCGATCGTGTATCCAAAAATCACATCATTGACTCGCTCTTTCGGAACATCTTTGCAAATACGTCCAATAACAATTGCAAGCTCTGCTTCATGGTCAATCCGCTCTGACATTTCTGGCCAAACGATTGTGTCATTAGGACCTATTACAGATGTGTTTGGCTTCAAGAAAATAATCGGTTCATCCGGCACTACCCCACCCATTTCAGCGGCGTGATCTGCATAGTTCTTGCCAATGCAGACAACTTTTGAGCGGGGAATGATCGGTGCTAATAATCGCACCTTGCTTACTTCGATTGTTGCGGCGGTCTTTTGGATTCCAGAGTAGATCGGATCTCCACTGATAATGCTGATGACGCCATCATCTTCAAGGACGCCAAATAAAGGATCTTGACCTAAACCAGCATCTGGGCCTGGGCTGAATCGAACGATACGCATGAGCGCATTCTATCGTTACTCAGCGTCCTCAATCTCTTCAACAAGGCGCTCAACAAGAACAGATGAAATTCTACGACGACGCCCTTGTGGGCGCTCTGATGTAATTGCCCACCCATGCCATGAAATTGTCGATCCAGCGATTGGGACACGGCCAAGCTTTTGCGCCATTAATCCACCAATACTGTCAATATCTTCAAACTCATCTTTTTCAATCTCGATCTTTAACTCATCCGCTAAATCTTCGATGTGTAGTGAAGCTTTTGCGCGACCTTTGTCCGGGGTGAGCCAAGTGAACTCTTCTTCACCGTCATCAAACTCATCTTCAATCTCGCCCACAATCTCTTCAATGATGTCTTCGATTGTGATAATTCCTGCTGTGCCACCGTATTCATCAACAACAATTGCAAGGTGAATTTGGTTTTTCTGCATCTCCTTTAAGAGATCATCTGCCATCTTGATCTCAGGCACAAAGTTGGCAGGGCGCATGTGCTTTTCAATTGTTTCGCTTTGCTCAGCCTCATGGTGATCAAGAGCTCGCTTTGCTAAATCCTTAACATAAACAATTCCAACTATGTTGTCGATGCCATCGCCAATAACTGGGATGCGGGAGTAACCACTTCGAAGTGCAAGAGATAATCCTTGGCGCAAACTCTTGTCTTTTTCTACCCAGACCATGTCGGTGCGAGGAACCATTAATTCGCGAACTAATGTGTCTCCTAGCTCAAACACGGAGTGAATCATCTCGTGCTCATTAGATTCCACTAAGCCGCGCTCGTGCGCTTGATCCACAAGATCCCTAAGTTCTGCTTCAGATGTAAAGGGACCAGATCTAAAGCCTTTTCCGGGAGTTAATGCATTGCCGACAGAGATCAATATCTTTGTGACAGGACCCAGTAAAAATGCCAAACCATAAGCAACGATGATTCCGTATCTAGCGAACTTGTGAGGTTGCTGTCTGCCTAGTGTGCGTGGCCCAACACCGACAACTACATAGGAAAGCACAACCATGATTGCAACAGTTAACGCCATCGCTTGCGCACTTGGATACACACGGCGCAAGATGACGGCTAAAAGAACGGTTGCAGTAAATTCACTGAGCTTACGTACGAGCAAAATAACGTTTAAATATCGAGCGGGCTGGGCAGTGTATTTGCGCAGCAAAGCAGCGCCCCTTTTTCCTTCGATCTCTTCGATAACAATGCGAGAAATCGAGGTCAAAGCAGATTCAGATGCAGCTAAGAAACCGGCAAAAACAAGAAGTGCAATAATGCTCACAATCAGTGTGACTGTCATAGCCCATTCATCCAATCCTTGACAATTTTCTCCTGCAGTTCAAACATAACTTTCTCCTCCGCCTTGTCGGCATGGTCATAACCAATGATGTGAAGCAAGCCATGTATGACCAAAATATATATCTCATGCTCTATTGAGTGTCCTTGAGCTTTAGCCTGCTCTGCTGCAACAACTGGACTGATAACAATGTCGCCTAGGGTTACCGCCTCCCCTGGAGTTTCTGGCATATCCATAGGAAATGAAAGAACATCTGTGGTTCCAGGCTCATCCATCCACTTGATGTGCAACTCAGTCATGTAATCATCCTCGACAAATGAAACGTTTATTTCGCACTCCAGATTAAGTTCTAGCTCTAATAAAGCAAAGGTAAGTAAGGAGTTTATTTCAGTGGTCGGAACTAGCTGCCCTGAAGTGTTTATTACTTCAATTGTCATTGTTGGCGAATTGGTCGCAATCCCTGTCGCGCTTCATCAAACTTGTCATAGGCCTTAACAATGTCCCCAATAAGGCGGTGGCGTACAACATCTTCTGCGGTTAATTCAAGGAATGCGATGTCATCAATCTCCTGCAAGATATCGCGCACAACTTTAAGGCCAGATTTTTGTGAATTTGGTAGATCTATCTGAGTCACATCACCTGTAATAACCATTTTGGAACCAAAGCCTAAGCGGGTTAGGAACATTTTCATTTGTTCAGGTGTGGTGTTCTGAGCCTCATCCAAGATAACAAAGGCATCATTTAAGGTGCGACCACGCATATATGCAAGAGGTGCGACTTCAATAATTCCTGATTGCATCAGCCGAGGAATCGTGTCGATATCGATCATGTCATGCAGCGCATCAAATAGCGGACGCAAGTATGGATCAATCTTTTCACTTAATGTGCCAGGCAAGAATCCAAGACTTTCACCAGCTTCAACTGCCGGACGAGTAAGAATAATTCTGTTGATCTTCTTTGCTTGCAAAGCGGCAACAGCCATAGCCATCGCAAGATAGGTCTTACCAGTACCAGCAGGGCCGATACCAAATGTAATTGTGTGATCCTCAATCGCATCAACATAACGCTTTTGATTGGCTGTCTTTGGCCTGATGGTGCGTCCACGATTGCTAACAATGTTTAGTGACATAACCTCTGCTGGGTGATCAACCGGCTCGTGCTCAAGCATCTCAATGGCACGGTTGACCGCATCAACATTAAGATTGTTACCGCTGCGAATAACGACCATCATCTCGTTAAACAGGTTTTCAAGTTTTGCGCAATCAATATGAGGGCCGCGCAAAGTAATTTCATTACCGCGCACTGTGATGTTTACAGATGGAAAGGCAGCTTCAATAACTCGTAAGTTGTCATCATGCGGACCCACAACAGCAACCATTGAAATGGCGTTAGGTACGGTGATCAGCGTTCGCTCCATATAGGGGTAAATCTATCTTTAACCGGGTGGCCATGTCATGGCGCGCCCACCCAGAAGATGCAGGTGAGCGTGGAAGACGCTCTGTCCTGCCTCTTCCCCGGTGTTAAAAACAGTTCTGTAGCCGTTAAGACCACGTTCCTTTGCAATCTGATCTGCAGCTAAAAAGAGATCTGCTGTCATGGTCGCACTATTGCGGGCAATGCCTGCGGCATTTTCTGTGTGCAAGGTTGGAACAAGCAAGACGTGCGTAGGGGCTTGAGGATTGAGATCATTAAAGGCAACAACGTTTTCATTGCGCAACACAATTTCTGCCGGGATCTCGCCCTCGATAATCTTGCAGAAGATGCAATTGGGATCTAGTGCCACGTAATTACCATACCTTCAAAAGAGCCGACATAGCCGAAACGGCTGCAATACCAGCGTGAGCCGAACGCAGGATTGGCCGACCCATAAGCGCAACCTTTGCGCCGGACTCAGTAAATGCTGCAATCTCCTCATCGGTTAATCCACCTTCTGGCCCGATGATAATGAGCAAATGCTCAACATTGTGGGAAGAAACTTGATCAGATAATTTACCTGTTGCGCTTTCATGGAAAACTATTGCAAGATCGCTTATCTTTATCGCTTCACAAATCTGCGCAGAAGTTGCTACATCAGTTACTTCTGGGATTCGAAATCTGCGTGATTGCTTACTTGCCTCGCGAGCTGTCACAGCAAACTTCTCTGAACCCTTACCAATGCTGCGCGCAGATGACCACGGAACAATTCGGTCAACGCCAGCTTCTGTTAATAACTCAATAGCCTCTTTTGCGCGATCACCTTTAGGTAATGCTTGCACAACTGTAATAGTTGTGGCTAATGGTTCTTGAAAACCTGAATCCATAACCCGAACCTGCATGGACTTTTTCTTGACCTCAGTGGCTACAACCTGTGACCATGATCCGTTGCCATCGCTGAGCATAAATTCAGCACCCGCCTGCATGCGCAACACACGAATCGCATGATTGGCATCATCGTTGGCAAACTCATAGAAACCACCGACAGTTGTGGGCAGATCATCTACAAAAAAGAGTGTGAACATTACTTGTGAAACACTCCCTTGAGTTTGCTAAATATTGATCCATCCTGGCCCTTTACGTGGGCTTCATTTGCTTTTTCACCACGAGCGTCGGCAAAAGAGCGCAGAATCTTCTCTTCATCCTTGCTCAACTTTGTTGGGGTAATAACTTCCACATGAACTATTAAGTCTCCGCGATCGCCGCGGCGCAAACGGGTCATGCCCTTGCCCTTAACAACAATTGGTGTGCCACTTTGTGTGCCAGGCTTGATGTTGACATCGACTGCTCCATCTAGTGAATCAACGGTCACTGTTGTGCCAAGTGCTGCAGCAATCATGGTGACTTCAAGTGCCATATGTAATGTGTCGCCTTCGCGCACTAAATATTGGTGACGCTCTTCAACAATTTCAACATACAAATCCCCTGCTGGCCCGCCGCCCGCACCGACTTCTCCTCGTCCTGACATCTGAATTCTGTTGCCTGTCTCAACTCCGGCAGGAATCTTCACATCAATTGTTTGGCGACTACGAACTCGACCCTCGCCAGCACATTCGCGGCATGGGCTTTTAATAACACTGCCATACCCCTGGCAGGCATTACATGGACGAGATGTCATTACTTGGCCAATAACAGAGCGCACAACTTGTTGAGTTTCTCCGCGTCCTCTACATGTCAAACATGTCTCTGGATGTTGACCATCCAAGCAACCAGTACCTGTGCACTTAGGACAAACAACAGCTGACTCAACTGTTATTTCGCGCTCTGTTCCAAAGCATGCTTCATTGAGATCCACCTGAATGCGAATAAGTGAATCTTGGCCTGCGCGAGTACGTGGACGTGGCCCACGTGATCCACCCCCACCGAAGAATGCATCCATGATGTCGCTAAATCCGCCACCAAAGTTTGCACCGCCAAAAGGATTACTACCACCCATGTCATATGACTGACGCTTTTGTGGGTCACTTAAAACATCGTAGGCTTCAGTAACTTCCTTAAACTTTTCCTGGGTATGTGGATCAGGATTCACATCTGGGTGCAGTTCACGAGCTAGTTTGCGATACGCCTTTTTAATCTCATCAGAACTAGCACCTTTTGTGACACCTAAAGTTTGGTAATGATCTGCCACTTATGGACCCTCATTGATAAATCGTTCAACATAACGGGCAACGGCATCAACTGCTGCAATGGAGCCTGCGTAATCCATACGAGTTGGTCCTAAGACACCCACAGCGCCATGTTGGGCTGACTCCACGCCATAACCAACTGTGACCAATGATGTTGATTGCAAATTAGTCTCGTTCTGCTCGCTACCTATTCGAACGTGAACCGTTGAGCGCGCCTCATCCAGCAAACGCAAAATAACAACTTGCTCTTCTAGGGCTTCAAGAATTGGCGATAGCGAAAGACCCAAATCTTCACCAGACCTAGCCAAGTTGGCCGTTCCAGAGATTGCCATCTTCTCACGGCCTTCTCCAATAATTGGATATGTAACAACAGCAACTTGCTTGGTGATATCTGCTAACAACTTGGCAGATCTTTTTAGTAACTCTTCTAGATCATTAGAACCCTGAAGAAATGTTTCAATCGCTCTGCGCTCAGCCGTTGAAAGCTGCTTAACAGTTGCTAACTTGTCTACGAAAACTCGATATCCAAGGTCTGTTGGAATTCGGCCCGCGCTTGTATGAGGCTGGGTGATTAAGCCTTCATCTTCAAGAACAGCCATCTCATTTCGAATTGTGGCAGGTGAAATTCCGAGTCCATGATGATCGGCGATTGACTTCGAGCCGACAGGCTCTTGGGTCGCAACATACTCATCGACAATTGCGCGGAGGATTTCAAGACGACGTGATGACATTTGTCCCTAGGGTACTAGATAGTTATTTCTCGCACGATTCGATCTGCGATCAAGCGGCCCGTGGGGGTCAATAGAACGCGATCCTCGTTGATCTCAACAAATCCGTTGTAGCGATACTCAGCTAAAACCTCTAACGCATGTGGCTCAAGGAGTGCAATCTCTAGGCCCTCTCGCATGCGAATTCCAAGCAAAATCGACTCATTTTTGATCTGCTCTGAGGTCAATTGCTCACTATCTAACATCGGGGACTCACCTGCAAAAAGTTTTTGCTTGTAGGTGGTTGGGTGCTTCAAATTCCAAAAACGTTTTCCATCAACATGTGAATGAGCACCCGGCCCAAGACCCCACCAGTTTTTGTTTTGCCAGTATGCAATGTTATGTCGGCACTCATGTCCTGGCTTAGACCAGTTCGATAATTCATACCAAGTAAGTCCAGCCTCTTCGCACATCTGATCTACTAGCAAATACATATCTGCCATCAAGTCATCTATTGGCATTGTTAAATCCCCACGCTTTATCTGTGCGGCAAGCTTTGTGCCAGTTTCAACAATAAGTGCATATGCGCTGATGTGATCGATATCTAAAGCCAATGCTGCGTTAACAGTCTCTTGCCAATCATCTAAAGACTCACCTGGTGTTCCGTAAATCAAATCAACGCTAATTGACTTGAAACCGGCAGCGCGCGCCATAGAGATCGCTTTTTCAACGTTGGCAGGATTGTGCGTGCGATCTAAGGCTGCAAGCACATGGGGTTTTGCCGATTGCATACCAAAAGAGATTCGATTGAATCCAACTTCGAGGTATCGAGAGAGTTTTTCTGCCGTAACTGAATCAGGGTTTGCCTCAAGTGTTACTTCACAATCAGCGGCTAATCCATTACGCGCTTTGATTGCACTGATTACTCGGCCCAGATCATCTGCTGGTAACAAAGATGGTGTTCCGCCTCCAAAGAAAATAGTAGGCACTTCATCTTTAGGCGAAGCATCTAATTCGCGCAAGACCGCATCGATGTAGTCGTTGCTAACGATCTCTAGGGTTGCACCATCTTGGAGTTCTGTTGGTGTGTATGTGTTGAAATCACAGTAGCCGCAGCGCTTGATGCAGTACGGGATATGAACGTAGAAAGAGAGCATCATTGCCCTGCTTTACGTGCAGCCTTAATCTGTTCAATGTCGGCATCGGTTGCAAGGGCAGCGACGAAGGCTTCCTGTGGAACTTCAACACGTCCCACCATCTTCATGCGCTTCTTACCCTCTTTTTGCTTCTCCAAAAGCTTACGCTTACGTGAGATATCTCCACCGTAACACTTAGCCAAAACATCCTTACGGATCGCTCGAATACTTTCGCGAGCAATGATGCGCGCGCCAATTGCTGCCTGAATAGGAACTTCGAACTGTTGACGCGGAATGAGTTCGCGAAGCTTGCCGGTCATCATCACGCCATATGCGTATGCCTTATCACGGTGAACAATTGCGCTAAATGCATCAACGGCTTCGCCCTGTAACAAGATGTCGACCTTAACGAGGTTGCCCTCAGCCTCACCCTTTTCTTCATAATCGAGGGATGCATAACCTTTGGTGCGACTCTTTAGTTGATCAAAGAAATCAAAAACAATTTCAGCAAGCGGCAGGTCATATCGGATTTCAACTCGATCTTCAGAGATGTAATCCATGCCAAGTAAAACACCGCGACGATCTTGGCACAACTCCATGATCGTTCCGATGTATTCAGAAGGAGCCAAGATTGTTGATTTAACAATAGGCTCAAATACTGCGGCAACTTTGCCATCTGGAAATTCTGATGGGTTTGTAACACGAACTGATTTTCCATCTTCCATGTTTACGTTATAAACAACGTTGGGTGCTGTGGAAATAAGGTTGAGTTTGTGTTCGCGCTCTAGTCGCTCGCGCACGATTTCCATGTGTAGTAGACCCAAGAAGCCACAGCGGAAACCAAAGCCAAGGGCAGCAGAGCTCTCTGGTTCATAGACAAGTGCGGCATCATTTAACTGCAATTTATCTAGCGCTTCGCGAAGAATAGGAAAATCAGCACCATCTAACGGGAACAAACCAGAGAAAACCATTGGCTTTGGATCTTTATACCCAGCAAGTGCTTTTTTAGTTGGGTTGTTATAGGTAGTAATGGTGTCGCCCACACGAGATTGGCGAACATCTTTAACACCTGTAATTAAATACCCTACTTCGCCAACGCCAAGACCCTTACCGGCAAGAGGTTCTGGTGAAATCACGCCAACTTCTAGAGCTTCGTGGCGCACGCCAGTTGAAAACATTTGAATTTGCTCGCGTGGAGATAAATGACCATCGACAACACGAACATAGGTAACAACACCTCTGTATGCATCATAAACAGAGTCAAAGATCAGTGCGCGCGCTGGTGCATCAGGATCTCCAACAGGTGCTGGAATCTGGGCGACGATTTGGTCCAATAAGTCTGCGACGCCATCTCCAGTTTTACCTGACACTCGCAAACAATCTTCTGGTTGGCACCCAATTAAACGGGCAAGCTCTGCTGCAAACTTTTCAGGTTGTGCATTAGGTAAATCAATTTTGTTGAGCACAGGAATAATCGTTAAGTTGTTTTCCATTGCAAGATAAAGGTTTGCAAGTGTTTGTGCTTCAATTCCTTGTGCGCAATCAACAAGAAGGACAGCGCCTTCGCATGCTGCTAGCGAGCGCGATACTTCGTAGGTAAAGTCAACGTGACCTGGTGTGTCGATCATGTTCAAGATGTATTCGCCGCCATCTAATGATGATCTCCATGGCAAGCGAACTGCTTGAGATTTAATGGTGATTCCGCGTTCGCGTTCGATATCCATACGATCTAGATACTGTGCGCGCATATTGCGAGCCTCTACAACTTCGGTGATACCCAACATGCGATCTGCAAGAGTTGATTTACCGTGATCAATGTGGGCAATGATGCAGAAGTTACGAATCTGCGCCGGGTTAGTTGATGCTGGTTGCGGCGCCTTAGCAAGTGAAATTGCAGGCATGAACCTAGCCTCGCTTTAAAGTAGTAAAGGGATTAACGTGCGCCGGCTTTGGCAGCTGCCTTAGCCATTGAAGACTTCTTGTTTGCAGCAGAGTTCTT
>JBIJAA010000048.1:0-4853 GCA_044346015.1 Candidatus Planktophila sp.
AAAAGTTTCGTAACTTTCCGGATTTTCCTACCCCCGAAGGAGTGCAAATAATTGCCGCTGGTGAAAAAGCTGCGCTTGCGCGTTTTAATGCGTTTACCAAAAGTGGCTTAGATACTTACGACGAAAATCGTAATTTGGCATCGATTGATGGAACTTCAAAAATGAGTACATATTTGAAGTTTGGTGAGATACATCCCCGTACTTTGCTTGAAAATCTTCGGGAAAGTAAGGCGCATGACACTTTTCGCAAAGAGATTGCCTGGCGAGAGTTTTATGCTGATGTTCTTTACAACAATCCGATGACTGATGTTGATTACTACGCACCTAAATTTGCAGAGATGCGATATGACAAGCCTGGCAAACAGTTCAAGGCCTGGTGTGAAGGCAAGACAGGGTATCCATTTGTGGATGCTGCAATGCGTCAGTTGATTAAAGAGGGATGGATGCATAACCGAACCCGCATGGTTGTTGCTTCATTCTTGGTAAAAGATCTACACCTTGAATGGCAAGTTGGAGAGCGCTTCTTTGCAGAACACTTAGTTGATTACGATATTGCATCTAACGCGCATGGATGGCAGTGGACAGCAGGGTGTGGCACCGATGCATCACCGTATTACCGCATCTTTAATCCGATTGAACAAGGTAAGCGCTTTGATGAAAACGGCGATTACATTCGAAGGTATGTGCCTGAACTGGCCCATCTTTCCGCAGCTGAAATTCATGAACCTTGGTTATTTCTAGATGGTTATAGCAAGGGATATCCAGAGCGGGTTGTCGATCATGCAATTGAGCGCCTTGAATCCTTGGCTCGCTTGCAAGAGATTAAAGCCGATAAACCCCTAGACCCTCGCGCTTAGCTTTATACATCGCATTATCTGCTCGCAGAAGTAGGTCCTTTTCTCCAGTGTTCTTTGCAACTCCAATACTCACTCCTAGTTGTATTTCTTGGTTATTGATGTGAAATGGATATGACAGTGTTGCACGCAATGCCAAAGCGATTTCAACCGCGCTTTCATCTCCACCTTCATAGAGAACACCAAACTCATCTCCTCCAAGACGTGCCAACAGAGCACCATGTGGCAGAGCACGCTCGAAGCGAAGTGCAACTTGTTGCAAGATCTTGTCGCCTGTCTCGTGACCATGTGCATCGTTAATCGGCTTGAATCCATCTAGATCAAGAAGTAATAGAGCTCCTTCTTTTTCAACGAAGGCGTCGATCTCGGTAACCAAGCGGCGACGATTGGGAAGACCAGTTAATTCATCTGTTCTTGCAAGTAATCTCTCTTGACCGATACTTCTTGCTTGGGTTAAGGCAAGTGCCATTCGCGCAAATGCAAGTGCCAGCGTTGCAATTGCAGGAATCAAAATAAATCTTGGAAAATAATCTGGGCGAATAGCAATTAACGCTAACAAGGTTGCACTTAGAGACACTGAAATTGAAATCAGAATCGGATTAATTCCCTCCCGAGCCTGACTATCTATTCCTGGCTGCCAGAAACTCTCGCCAATTAAAAGCAGACCTACGATCCAACCGATATCAAGCGCAGAACCAATGAGGTAACTGCCATTTATGTTGTGCCACAAATAAAGAATGTCGGTTAGTGCAAAGATAATTACGCCCATTGAAAGTACTGTTCCTCGCCTTGAGAAACCTTGCATGGAAATAGTCGCAATAACAACGCAGACAAGAATTAGATCAGCGATGGGATACATAGTTGCAAAGAAGGTTTCACCTATATCGCCACCAAAATGCGGCAAAAGGGGTTTTGCTACTAGCGCCGAGCCAAGAGTGCTCAGACCTAGGCCAAAAATCGAGGAGTCCACAAGCTCAATTACAGAGAGTTTTCGATTTGCTGCAAGGAGGCGAGGTAAACCAATGATTGCAAGTGGATAAAAGAGTAGGTAGAAGATGTTTGAGGCGGTGTTTGTAAGAGTTGAGTACGAAAAGTAGATCGCCGAACTGGCAACTGCAGATCCAAGAGTCCAAAATGCAACTGCAATTGCAGCACTCGGCTTTGTAACTCGATCACTGACATGTGGCGCAAATGCAATCCCCACGATTGCTGCCACGGGAACTAGGTTATAAATAAATAGCTCAGACAAAACTGTTGGAAATAGTAAGTGGACAAAGACATAGATAAGCAGCAAGCAGACTCCTGAAAATCTCACCACTCGCATGTTTTGAGAGTAGGAAGGTAGAAGTGATTATCAAATAGGGGTATCCATAGGTATGAAAAAACCCGCTACCTTAAAGGCAGCGGGTTTTAACTTAGATCTAGAGTGTTATAAACCCTTTGTGCAAATTAGCTTTGCACTTTCGCGTGTACTTGCAACATTGCTTTTTAGTTCTGCAGGCTTATTAATTGCAACAAGCTTTGCAGCCTCTAGCTTCTTGATTGTGAGATCAATGCTGCGAATCTTGCTTGAATAAGCTCGTGTGGCAGATGTCCATGAAGAAACCGCCGTCGTTAGGACTTTCTTATCGGCCTCAGTTTTGGCAGCTAAAACTTTTTCCTGTGCAGCAAGAAGCCGAACATTTGCTGCATCTAACTTAGCTTGAATCTCTACACGGTTTGCCGTCTCTGTTGTTATTCCAAGCTCAATGATTGGAAGCTGGGCTGCGAAACTAGCAGCAGTAACAACAGAGTCCTTCTGTGCCTTAACAGCGCCATTTGCACTGTTAATGCAGTCAATCGACAGCCAGGTTAATTTGGTGCTTGATACAAGAGGGTTCTTTGCGCACTTGTATGTTCCAAGACTTGTTTTAGTGGTTTGTCCAGACTTCTTGCATGAAACACCATTTGAAATCTTGACCGCTGCCTCGGCTGGAATAGCCACCATGACGCCACCTGCGACAACTAGTGCTACTGAGAATGATGCGATTTTACGAAACATGAAGGAACCTCTCGTTGTAATACCGGCAATTCTAGCGACCAAGTGCTTAAAGAACTCTGATAACCCGCCGAGAGTTCTCAGGTATAACTGTTATTTACGCTGTTTTCTTCGCACGCTCATGCCAACTTTTCTGACAATGAATCGTGGCAATCTTTGGATAACAAAGACCAAGAGTTTGTATTGCCAACCCGGAATAGATACCGCCTTACCTTTGATCGCATCACTCCAGGACTTGGCAACTAAGGTGTCGGAATCAAGCCACATGAAGTTAGGTAGGCCCTTCATGGACATGCGACCACGTTGGTGGAACTCGGTGCGGGTAAATCCAGGACAAAGAGCACTGATCTTCACATTGGTTCCAGCAAGTTCTGTGTGAAGTGATTCCGACAAAACAGTCAGATAAGACTTTGATGCACTGTATGTGCCGCCAGCAATAAAGCTGGCAACTGATGAAACATTGATTACAACACCTTCATTGCGTTGCTTCATTTGGGGAAGGGCCACGTGCATAAGTCGCATTGGTGTGCGGACTAAAACATCCAAAAGTTGTTGTTCGCCATCTAATGCTGACACTGTAAAGGCCTTGTTGATTCCAAAACCAGCATTATTGATCAGTACATCAATCTGGTTGTCGGCGATGAATTTCTCAACTCTTAAGCAACCTGCATCTGTAGAAAGATCTGCCTGAATAACGTGGGTTGAAACCTTGAACTTTGATTCCAGATCACGTGCACGCTCTTGCAAGCGCAGCAAGTCTCTAGCAACTAAAACAATGTTGTAGTTCTTCGAAGCCAAAAGTCGGGTGAAACTCTCACCTATTCCAGAAGTTGCTCCGGTAACTAACGCCCATGAATTCATCTAAGCACCGATTCCAGCGGGATCCTCATCCCGAATGTGCCAGCTGCTTCCGTATGACTCGATTAAGTCCAAGAATGGTTTCGGTTCAAGCCATTCAGGACCAACAACACCAGTAGGTTTCCATGTTCCATTGGCAATGAGTTCCATTGCAATTACAGGATTAACGGCTGTCTGCCACACAACTGCTTGATCACCGTAATTGTCCATTGACCATTTGTTATCAACAACGTTATAGATATAGCACGCGTATGGTTTGCCTTCTTTATCAAGACCTTTCACATGTGCACCTGCGCACGTCTTGCCGTGCATAAGTGGACCAATTGTCGCTGGATCTGGAAGTAGGGAAGCTAAGAAATCGCGTGGTGCGATTTCCATTCCTCGATAGTTCACTTTTTCTTTTTTCGATAAGCCAAGTGAATGAATAGTCTTGAGAGTATTGATGAAATCTGCCCCAAGTCCATATTTGAATGAAACGTGGTTTGCCTTGACCTTTTTAGGAATGAGAACAACCTCTTCGTGCTCAACATCAACGCATTCAACAGGACCGATGCCTTCGGGAAAATTAAAAACCACCCCGCCAGAAAACGGTTCAGATGTATGCCACTTGCCGTTGTCCCAGAGTAAAGGTGCATTTAAGCATTCTTCGATAGTTGTCCAAATTGAAAATGATGGTGCAAAATCGTATCCATCGACAGTTAGATTTGAACCATCCAAAATTGTTACAGAATCAATCTCGCTGAACAAATAATCTTGGGCGTAGCGAGCAAAAATATCGCTCATACCAGGTTCGATTCCAATACCGATGAGTGCGTATTTTCCTGTTTTTTCCCAGACGCTAGCCTGAGCAAATTGATCATCACCTAACATGACCCCAGTTTTTGTATATGGTTCAGTTGGATGAGCAATCGAAAGGGACATAGCCATGTCCATATAGTTCACGCCAGTATTTTGTGCAGCTGTAAAGATCTGCATTACAAAGCGTGGGTCTACGGCATTGATCACAACATCAGGATTGACCTTTCGGATCAATCCTTCGAGCGCAACCAGATCGCCGGCATCCACCTCCACTGACGTAAATCGTGGGTCTTGGATTTTCTGGG
>JBIJAA010000002.1:0-133236 GCA_044346015.1 Candidatus Planktophila sp.
GACGAAAACATCATCACCATGCCAGAGAATTTCTGCAGCCAATGTCTGGGAATTAAATAGTGGGACTCTTATTTGGTCCCACTCCCCTAGATCAACTACAGAAATAGCAAGGTTTCGCAGTGCATGACCCTTACCTTTTCGTACATCGATGAGAGCAAAAGCGCTTACTGCGCCTATTTCCATAGCATCCAATTCAAATCCAGCAGGAAATTCAAATAATTCCTTGTTCTTGCTACTTGCCATATCTCCCTGAACTCGATCCAATCTGAAAGTTCGCACCTCTTGAATATCTTGATCTACGCCTGATACGTACCAATATCCAGACCTGTTAGACAAAGCAAAAGGAATAATTGTTCTCGCCTCCGAGGTTAAAGTGCTGGAGAGGTAGGAGAAGTGAAGAAAATCTGCTTGTGCGATTGCATCGGTAATTAACTCAAGATCCCTTGTACTATGTGAAAGCTTTGGTGCAAAGCCAGGTATGTCGATTGGATCGGCTGGAACGCCGATTGCACTTAGTTTCAAAAGAGCGGTTTGTGTTGCATCGGCAAAGGCTGCCCCTTGCCAAGCATCAGCGGCAAGAGAAAGTAGAGATATTTCTGTGGGAGTTACAGGACCAAGATCTAATTGATAATGTTCAGACCTGATTCGATAACCTGCTTCATCATTAAAAAGTGGATCAAAGGTACCAACTTCAATCACGATACCTAAAGTACGCAAATCATCTTTGTCTCGCTCAAACATTCGCTCTTTAGTTTCAGCACTTCCCTCATACCCATCAACAGTTCTAAAAATTTCTGATTTGGACAGGTATCTCTTAGTGGCCAGCAGTGCAATTGTCAGGTTAATCAGACGTTCAGGCTTCCGAGACACCGTATGCACCTTTCGCTGGACGGCGTCGACGTGCCAATACCTCAACACCAGGTGCCATACGTCGACTCTGAATAAGAAAGCCGGTATGTCCAATCATGCGTTGTTGAGGGCGAACAGCTAGGCCTTCGTGATGCCAGCCTCTTACTAAAGTTTCAGAACTTTCTGGTTCTGTAAATCGTCCATCCTCTTTGAGCGCCTCTGCCGTTGCAGATAACTGTGTAGTAGTCGCCACATAGGCGAGGAAAACTCCGCCTGGACGCAACGCTCGTGCTGAAATATCTACACACTCCCACGGAGCTAACATGTCCAGAACTACGCGATCAAACTCTGAATCGAAATCTTGATCTTGAAGATCGCCTACCTCAAGAATCCAGTTCTCTGGAGCTCCTTCGAAATAGGCGTCAACATTTGAACGTGCATTCTCGGAAAAATCTGCGCGTCGTTCAACTGAGTGCACCTTTCCAGTTGGTCCTGTCGCGCGCAGTAGTGAGATAGTCAAAGCACCGCTACCGACGCCAGCTTCTAGAACTCGAGCACCAGGATAGATATCGGCAACGCCAATTATCATCGCGGCATCTTTGGGATAAACAATCGTGGCACCACGCGGCATCGTCAATACGTAATCGGCTAACAACGGTTTAAACGCGGTGAACTTCAAACCTGCAGTTGTACTGACAACTGAACCTTCGGGCATGCCAATAAGGTCATCGTGGGTGATCCAGCCTTTATGTGTGTGCCACTCTTTACCAGGTGTGATCGTGAAGCTGTATAACTTTCCTTTGGGGTCGGTCAATTGAATGCGATCGCCGGCTCCAAAATACCCAAGGTTAGACACGGCATCATCTTAGGCGAAATTTCTAGCGCAAGTACGAGTATCTTCAGCCTCGTGAGTACTGAACCGTCTTTGCGTCTTTCACCTAGCGCAGTCAGCGAGTATGAGAATTGTCCTCAACAATATAAGTATCGAAAAATCGACAAGTTACCCGAACCGCCCTCCCTAGATGCAGAGCGTGGAACTTTGGTTCACACCGTCTTGCAGGATCTTTTTGAGATACCAGCTTCCGGACGCACAGTGGAATCAGCTTTGGAGCTTTTGCCGTCACGTTGGAGTAGTCAGTTAGCTGACAAGCCGGCTCTTTTGGGAATGGTTACAAACGAGAAAGAGTGGCTCGACAGAGCAGCTTCGCTCTTGCACACCTACTTCACCCTTGAAAATCCAACCACTTTTGAAGCAACCCATAAGGAAATGCACTTAGAAAACGATTTTGACACCAATGTCTATTTACACGGATATGTTGATCGTTTAGATGTGGCACCTACCGGTGAAGTTCGCATCGTTGATTACAAAACTGGTAAGGCCCCACGACCTGGGTGGGAAGAAAAATCATTATTTCAACTTCGTGTCTATGCACTCTTGTATTGGAAAAACAACGGAGTACTCCCCCGGCTTTTGCAACTGATTTATTTAGGCGATGGAAAAATTGTTAAAAGCAATCCAACCATGCCAGAACTTGAATCTACGGAGAAAGTTTTGCGCAGAGTAGCAAAAGACATATTTATCTCCATCGAGAAAGAGTATTGGCCTGCAAAACCATCTAGATTATGTGACTGGTGTTACTTCAAAAATATTTGCCCTGCACACAACGATTAGATTGTCGCAGAAAAATTCGTGTATAGCTCTTGCAACTTTGGAAACGACAACTGTTCTAGAGAGTGAATAACCCGCACACGTTTTGATTCATCCATTGAGACTAGATGTGGAACAGCGATTAGGTAGGCCCCACTAGCTATTGCCGCGTTCATACCCGTTAATGAATCCTCAAAAATTAAGCAATTTGAAATTTCAGTGCCGCTAATCTCTGCAGCCTTGAGATAGCCCTCAGGATCTGGTTTGGTGCGCTGGACATCATCAGAGCTGATCGAAAAAGGAAATAACTCGTGACCCAGATTGTCTAAAACGGCGTCAACGATGTTTCTTGGACTTGCTGAGACCAATCCTGTTTTTATACCTTGAGATTGCAGTTCCCTGACTAGTTCCTTTGCACCTGGCATGGTGGGTGTATTACCGCGCATTCGAGCAACTTGGGTATCAATCAAAGTTTGTGTGAAGTACTCAGGTGATTCTTTGTGTCCACACTTTTCAAACATGTATTGACCCACCTTGGTCAGCGGACCGCCTAGACATGCAACTTGATCTACATCTAGCCAGGTATAGCCAAAAGGTTCTGTGACCTCTTTTTCAGATAACAGCCACTCCGGCTCAGAATCAACCATGAGTCCATCCATGTCAAAAAAGACGGCATCGAAAAAATCTTTCATTTCGATTTAATTAGCGTTGAAGTATTTTGCTTCAGGATGATGAACAATGATTGCAGAAGTCGATTGCTCAGGATGCAACTGGAACTCTTCAGAGAGTTCGACCCCAATTCGCCCAGGCTCTAACAACTCGCACAACTGCACTTGTTGTTCTAAGTCGGGACAGGCCGGATAGCCAAATGAGTAACGCGACCCTCGATAGCCTTGATCTAAAATTCCTTGTAGATCACTTGAATCTTCAGATTTGACGTGTAGTTCTTCTCTCATGCGCGCATGCCAATGTTCTGCCAAGGCCTCAGTCAATTGAACAGACAAACCATGTAGTTCTAAATACTCCCGATAATTGTTATCAGCAAATAGCTTTGCTGCAGCTTCTGAAACCGTAGAACCCATTGTTACAACATGGAAAGCAACAACATCAGTTTTTCCTGATTCCTTCGAGGCAAAGAAATCACTAATGCATAAGCGGCGATCACGGCTTTGTCGAGGAAAGGTAAAGCGAGTTCGCTCTTTGCCTTTGCTATCCCCCTCATGATGCAGGATGACTAGATCGTTGCCTTCGCTATAGCAAGGAAAATATCCGTATACGACGGCGGCGTTTAGCCAGCCCTTTGATTGCACTTCATTAATAAGGGCGCGCAAACGAGGACGTCCTTCTTTTTCAACCATGGTTTCATACTCACCACGATTTCCCTTCAATCCCCATTGACCAACAAATAGCGCACGCTCATCTAGCATGCCGGCATAATCTGCTAACTGAATTCCTTTGATTACTCGTGAACCAAAAAATGGCGGATTCGGAATCGAATTGTCGGCTGCGACATCGCTTCGAAGCGTGTCAATCGGTGCATCCTCTGTTTTCAGTCTGGTATTTGCGACACGACGTTCGCGAAGTGCAGGCAAGGCAGCTCCTTCATCGCCGCGTTTAACAGCCATGATGGCATCCATCAAGCGCAAACCTTCAAAAGCATCTCGTGCGTAGCGCACCTCACCAGGAAACATCGATGCTAGATCTTGTTCCACGTAGGCACGGGTCAGGGCTGCTCCACCTAAAACAATTGGCCATTTTTGATCTAAACCACGAGCGGTTAACTCTTCGAGGTTTTCTTTCATGATTACAGTTGATTTAACAAGGAGCCCGCTCATGCCAATTGCATCAGCGTGACTATCTGTTGCACCGTCAATAATCTGATTGATTGTTTGCTTGATTCCTATATTCACCACTCGGTAACCGTTATTAGTCAAAATGATATCTACAAGATTCTTACCGATGTCATGCACATCTCCACGCACAGTTGCCAAAAGCATCGTGCCGCGTCCTTCATCACCGGTTTTTTCCATGAATGGTTCGAGGAGTGCAACTGCTGTCTTCATTACTTCGGCGCTTTGAAGGACAAAGGGAAGCTGCATTTCACCTTTACCAAAGAGTTCACCAACCACCTTCATTCCCTCAAGCAGGTGGGAGTTAATAATTTCAAGCGGTGGCATGCCTTGCTCCATCGCAGCCTTCAAATCATCTTCAAGACCAACTTTCTCGCCATCGATGATTCGACGTTGCAAACGATCAAATAAAGGCAAAGCAGCAAGTGCCTCAGCGCGCGCATTCTTACTGGTGGCAAGTTCAACCCCGTCAAACATTTGCAGGAATTCTTGAAGTGGATCATAGGTACATTCATCGCCATCAAAGACTCTACGATCATAAACAAGATCGAGTGCAACCTGCTTTTGTCGCTCATCAATTCGAGCCATGGGTGTGATCTTTGAAGGATGAACAATGGCTGAATCAAGACCTGCCTGGACACATTCATGCAAGAAAACTGAGTTGAGGACAACACGAGCCGCAGGATTTAATCCAAAGGAAACATTACTCACACCAAGTGTGGTTTGGACTTCTGGGAACTCGGCCTTAAGTTGTTTGATTGCCTCAATGGTTTCAATTCCATCTTTTCTTGTTTCCTCTTGTCCAGTTGCAATCGGAAAAGTTAAACAATCAATCAAAATATCGCCAATGTTCATGCCCCAGTTGTCGTGGAGATCATGAATCAGGCGACGTGCGATACGTAGTTTCCATTCACAATCTCGTGCCTGGCCTTCTTCATCAATTGTGAGTGCAACAACACTAGCGCCGTGTTCTTTCACCAGTGGCATTATCTTCGCGAACCTAGAAGTTGGTCCATCTCCATCTTCATAATTAACAGAGTTGATTACACTTCGACCACCAAGATGCTCTAAACCAGCCTTGATTACCGCTGGTTCAGTTGAATCTAAAACAATCGGTAATGTGCTAGATGTTGCAAAACGAGATGCCAGCTGTGCCATATCTGCCGCACCATCTCGACCAACGTAATCGACCGATAAGTCCAACATGTGTGCACCATCTCGGATTTGATCTCGAGCTATTTCAACACACTTTTCCCAATCTTCCTCTAAAAGCGCATCACGAAAAGCACGGGAGCCATTGGCGTTTGTTCGCTCTCCAATAGCAAGATAGGTCTTGTCTTGACGAAATGGGACGTATTGATAGAGAGAGGAAGCACCAGGATCAAGGTCTGGCGTTCGCTTAGAAATTTTGTGTCCATCAATCTTTCTCACAACAGCTGCCATATGAGCCGGGGTTGTGCCACAACATCCACCAACTAGAGAAATTCCATAATCATTGACGAAACCATCAAGTGCGATTGCTAACTCATCAGGTTGCAAGGGATATGTTGCGCCATTGGCTCCCAATTGAGGTAGTCCAGCGTTTGGCATTACGGATAATGAAACCTTTGCGTTCTTACTTAGGTATCGAAGATGCTCGGACATTTCAGCCGGTCCTGTTGCACAATTCAAACCAATGAGGTCTATGCCCATTGGCTCAAGGGCGTTCAGGGCTGCTCCAATTTCAGAACCCATCAACATAGTTCCTGTTGTTTCAACTGTAACTTGTGCGATCAAGACAATGTCGTGCTGTGCTTGAATGATCGCTTCTCTACATCCATTAACCGCTGCTTTTACCTGCAGTAAATCTTGCGATGTTTCAACTAGTAATGCATCACATCCAGAATCTGCCAATCCCTTTGCTGCGGTGTAATAAGCCTTTTTAAGGTTCTCGTATGTTGTATGACCCAGGCTTGGTAACTTGGTTCCCGGTCCAAGTGAACCTAAAACAAACCGGGGTTTGTCCGGTGTGGAGAAAGCATCGGCTGCCTCTCGCGCAATCTTTCCGCCTGCAAATGCCAATTCATAGATACGATCTTCGATTCCGTAGTCAGCCAAGTTTGACCAGTTTGCTCCAAAGGTATTGGTTTCAATCGCATCAACTCCAGCTGCGAGGTATTCGTCATGGACTGAGCGCACTATGTCCGGACGGCTAACGTTGAGTATCTCGTTGCAACCTTCATGATTTTCGAAATCGGCTAGTGAAGGATTGGCCGCTTGCAGCATTGTGCCCATCGCTCCATCGGCGATCACGACCCGCTCAGCTAGGGTACGCCTCAGCAAACCATCTGCTTTTTTCGGCGTGTTCATCTGACGAAGGTTACCCTAAGGTTAGTTTCGTGGAGATTCTGAACATACCGCTACTACGGGACCCTGTAATGATTGTGGCCTTTACTGGCTGGAATGATGCCGCTGAAGGTGCATCGGGTGCTGTAGAACACTTGTTATCGGCCTGGCGAGATAGAGATGATGATGTTCTTCCGCAATTGATCGCTGAAGTTGATGCTGAAGAGTTCTATGACTTTCAAGTTAATAGGCCACAGATATCCATTGATGATTCATCGATTAGAAGCATCCGCTGGCCTGGAACTCAGGTCTTTGGACTACTTGTTCCTATGATGAAGCGTGACCTAATAATCGTTACTGGTGTTGAACCTTCCATGCGCTGGAAGAGTTTTACTTCAGAACTTTTAGATTTAGCTGATGATTTAGAGGTTTCTCTTGTGGTAACTCTTGGTTCCTTGCTTGCCGACTCACCACATACAAGACCGATTACTGTAACCGGAACAAGTGCGCACCCGAATATGGCCAACCGTCTTGGTGTTTCTGTATCCAAATACGAAGGTCCTACGGGAATTCTCGGAATTATTCAGGATGGTTGCGCCCGACGCGGGATAGATGCGATCTCACTCTGGGCTGCAGTTCCACATTATGCTTCGAATGCGCCTTCTCCAAAAGCCTCATTAGCTCTGATTACCTCTTTAGAAGATTTCCTAGAGATTGCCATTCCTTTGGGTTCTCTGCAAAGTGAGTCAGATGAATGGGAGAAATCTGTAGATCAATTAGCAGCTGAAGATAGCGATGTAGCCGAATACGTGAAGGCATTGGAAGAAAGTAAAGACGCAGCGGAGTTGCCAGACATCTCTGGCGACATCATCGCTAAAGAGTTCGAAAGATATTTACGTCGTCAAAACGAGAATTAAAACTTCAATCCTAGAAGTGAGTCTAAGACCTCTGATAAAGCAACTGAATCCCCGCCGTGTTCGCCCGAGTAAGAACGCTTCACCCAATCATTCACGGATTCGATGATTCTTGGTGTATCTAAATCATCTGCCAGCAAATCAATGATGTCTTGGATTAACTGCCCTGTCTTTGCGACCTCTGCTTCAGATAATGCGGTTCGCAATGCCTGAACTTCTCTTTCAGCTTGTAGTAATAATTCTTCCGTCCACATTCGATCTGTCCTGTAGTGACTCTTCATCAAAGCCCAACGAATCGCCATCGGATCTCGCCCTGATGCCACGAGTTTTGAAACAAATACCAAATTGCCTTTACTTTTACTCATTTTTTCACCATCCAGGCCAATCATTCCTGCATGGACATATGTTGCTGCCAAAGGTTTTCCTGAGATGACTTGGGCTTGCGCCGCGCACATCTCGTGATGAGGGAAAACTAAATCAGATCCCCCGCCTTGAATATCAATTAACGCATCATCCTGCTGATCTGGATCTAAATACTTTAATGCGATAGCTGTGCAC
The DNA here is from genome assembly GCA_044346015.1 of Candidatus Planktophila sp. Taxonomy (GTDB): domain Bacteria; phylum Actinomycetota; class Actinomycetes; order Nanopelagicales; family Nanopelagicaceae; genus Planktophila. The sequence continues at coordinate 8,145 of JBIJAA010000002.1, forward strand.
TCGATGTGCCATCCAGGACGACCTACTCCAAAAGGTGATGGCCAACCAGGTTCATTGGGTCGCTGCGACATCCACACTAAGCAATCGAGTGGATCGGTTTTTCCAGTTCGTTGTGGGTCTCCCCCACGTTCTGCAAATATTGTGAGCATCTGCTCGATGGATAAATGTGAACGCTCTCCAAAATGCTTATCTGCATGAATTGAGAAATATAGATCGTTGTCAACTTCATAGATGCTCTTTTTCTTTTGAAGCAATTCAATAGCACTACTAACAAGAGGGATTGCCTCGACTGCGCCAATGTAATGAGCTGGTGGAATAACCCGCAGATTGACCATATCGCTACGAAAGAGATCGATTTGTTGATGGGCTAGATCGGCCCAATCGAGACCATCTCGGGTTGCTCGCTCCAATAAAGGATCATCAATGTCAGTTATGTTTTGTACATACCGCACTTCTGAGCCAGTAGCTCGAAGGTATCTATTGATCAAATCAAAAGTTAAGTAGGTCGCAGCATGACCTAGATGGGTTGCATCGTAGGGAGTTATCCCGCATACATACATTCGATATAAAGGCTTAGGTTTCATAGGTTCTTTTGTTCCTGAAGCGGTGTTTGTCAGTTGGAGTGTCGGAAAATTCAATGCTGGATCAATGGACGGAATCGCTACATCACTCCAAGAGTTCATGTCTTTATCGTAATCGCAAATCAAAAAGCCGGCCACGGGACTGCTGGCCAGTCAGGGTTTGGTAGAGGAAATGTCCCCGAGTTCAGAAGATCAGAAACTCTTCGTTCAATTTGTAGTATCTCTAGCTCGGTTAACAGCGGTGAAAGAAGTTCTCCTAATTTTCCATTTATCTGAGATCTAGTCTCTTCCAATAACGCTATTTCCTCGGCTGTAAAAGGATCGCCAGCCCACTGCCATAAAACAGTTCGTAATTTGTCCTCAGCATGAAATGTCACGCCGTGATCGCAACCAAGAACTCTTTCTTGATCTAGTGGCAAAAGATGACCAATTTTGCGATCGGTGTTATTAATAATGGCATCAAAAAGTGCCATAGCGCGAAGTTTGGGATGATCGGTGGAAAAGAACTGTGACAGATCAATGCTTTCATCGATGTCTATCCATTGCTGAACCATTCCAGGACCATATGGTCCATCCCGAAGAATTGTTAACGGAACCAAATCAAAACCCAACAAATCGCTGACAAGAAATGCGGCGTATTCGCGGTGGGCCAAGCAACCATCCGAAAAATCCCAAAGTGGGCGTTCACCTGCAACGGGTTTGTAGATACACGCTACGGATTGATCACCAAATGTAGACGTTGCATACAAAGTCGCGTTCGAGGCATCTACGAGGCGTCCAGTTACCTGCATTTCGCCATGTGTGAGCGTCAGGAAATTATCGTCGGTAGCCATTAGCCCTCGGACACAAATGACCTTGCGGGTCGATAGGAATCCCACAGAAAGGACAGGGAAGTCGACCAGCACTTACAACAGCTTTAGATCTTCGAGAAAATGCTAAAGCCATTCCAATAGATATATTGACTTCAACAACTTCCCCTTCAGACTCCTCTTCATCATCTTCTAGTTCAAAGAGTGCGACGCAGATCAATTGAGATTCTTCATCCCATGCCAGTGACATTGCGCCGATTTGAAATTCAGCATCTATTGGAGACTCCAGCGATGCATCATCAACGGGTAGTTGTTCGATTGTAATGAGTGGGTTAGTTTTGCGTATTTCAGCAACCATAATGTCTAAGCGGCTAGCTATTGCCTGTACTTGCGCTTTTTCGGCAGCGACTGAAAATAATCTAGCACCAGCACGAAGTTGAATATAGAAAGCGCGTTCCCCTGGCTCACCAACTGTTCCTGCTACAAAGCGATCTGGGTGGGTGAATTCATACTTCATCGACCCGCTCCACCACCTAGTAAATTCTTAGACCGCTTTGGGGCAAGCAATAGATCAGTAACCACCGATCGTGAATCATTTAACAGGATTGTCCGCGGCTTAGTCGTTGAGAAATCTAAAATCGAAATCGACGCCGGATCAATCACAATTCTCTGGAATTCATCTAGATGCATACCAAGAGCAGATGCGACAATAGATTTAATCACATCTCCGTGACTTACGATTATCGCGTTACCTTTTCCACGCGCCGAAACTGCATCATGCACAGATTTCATTGCTCTGGCCTGCATCGCGGCGATTCCTTCCCCAGACGGGAAATACATCCTGCTAGGTGATTCTTGAACTGTGCTCCACAGTTTGTTTTTGCTCAAAGCCGATAACTTCTTGCCACTCCATGATCCGTAATCGACCTCAGTGAGATCTTGATCTATTGTCGGCTCGAACTGTGGATTATTTGGTAGCACAACGGAGTTAATCCATGGCGCAATAGTTTCGAAGCATCTTTCCATAGGACTAATTCGAAGATTTGAAATTGGGAAATTTCCTAAGCGCTGGACTAGATGCTCTGCCTGCTCAATTCCCTTGTCAGACAAGTGAACACCAGGAAGGCGTCCCGAAAGTATGCCGGCAGCATTGGCTTGGGAATGTGCATGTCTGATCAAAACCAATCGCATAAATCAAAGGCTATCGCAGCTTTTCATCGTTGCTATTGCTAAGGTCGCCCCATGGAAAAGCGACGCGCAGGTTCAAGCGGGCTTTTCCTCTCTCGTCTGGGACTAGGAACAATGACTTGGGGTCGAGACACCGATGAAATCGAGGCTGCAGAACAGTGCCGTGCCTATCTAGATGCAGGGGGCAATTTCATTGATACCGCTTCCACATATGGAGATGGCGATAGTGAGCGAGTTATCGGCGGACTTATTGGGACATTGTTTGCCCGCGACGAAGTAATCATTGCGACTAAAGCTGGAATCGGCTTTTCTGATGGTGTTAGAAAAGTTGACGCCACAAGGCACTCATTAATCGCAGAATTAGATCGCTCACTCAATCGTCTTGGCACTGACTTTGTAGATATGTGGCAAATTCATGCCTGGGATGATTTAACTCCATTGGATGACACTCTCTCGGCTTTGGATTATGCATACACAACCGGCAGGGCACGTTATGTGGGTGTAAGTAATTACTCCGCCTGGCGGCTTGCTCGTGCTTCAACGAAACAAGAATCAAATTCAATGAAAGCGCCATTAACAACGGCGCAGAATGAATACTCGTTGCTTAACAGATCTGTCGAAGACGAGATTCTGGATGCTGCCGAAAATTGTGGAATTGGATTCGTCGCATGGGCTCCGCTTGCAAGAGGTGTGTTAACTGGTAAGTATCGCAAAGGGATACCCAGCGATTCGCGAGGAGCAGCGCCACACTTTGCAAAACACATCGAGCCGTATCTAGATAGCCGATCCTCCCGAATAGTCGAGGCAGTTGCAGTTGCAGCAGAGGGATTGGGCTACTCCCCTTTGGAAGTCTCACTGGCTTGGGTAAGGGACGCACCTGGGGTAACAAGTTCACTGATCGGAGCAAGGACAGGCGCGCAATTGCGCGGCGTTCTTAAGAGTGAGGAAATAGCACTGCCAGAGATAGTCCGCAATGCCCTAAATGATGTGAGTGCTTAAGCGTTTTCTAAAAACTCTTTAAGAACGCGAGTTCCAAAGGCTAAACCTTCGACAGGAACGCGCTCATCAACACCGTGGAACATTGCCATGAAGTTGAAATCTGCATCTAGCTTGAGCGGTGAGAAACCGTAACCAATAATTCCAAGATCTGCCAACGCTTTATTATCTGTTCCACCACTCATTACATAAGGAACCGGTATCGCTACAGAATCCTCCTTAATCAGGGCGTTACACATCGCCTCAACTAAATCTCCTTCAAAAGGAACTTCCAAGGCTTTGTCACGAGTGATTGTTTCAACCTTAACGTGCTCACCAATTAGTGACTTAATAGTGTCATTGAGTTCATCCTCAAAACCTGGAATGAAGCGACCATCAACAACGGCACTTGCGGATCCTGGGATCACATTGGCCTTATATCCAGCTTCTAACATCGTTGGATTGGCCGTGTTTTGAAGTGTTGCGCCAATCATTGTTGATGCAAAACCAATCTCATTTAACAGAGGACGCAAATCATCTTCGTTGTATGGCTTACCTGTTTCTTCAGCGATACGCTTAAAGAAGGCTTTCACAGTCTTGCTATAGCGCTGCGGCCACTCATGCCTACCAATTTTTGCAACAGCTTCTGCCAATCGAGTAACCGCGTTTTCTCCGTTCATCATCGAGCCATGGCCCGCACGACCATCTGCGGTCAAGCGCATCCAATGAATTCCTTTTTCCGCCGTTTCAATGAGATACAACCGCTTACCACCTGCGACAGTTACAGAAAATCCACCAACCTCAGAGACTGCTTCGGAGCAATTAGCGAATACTTCTGGGTGATTTTTAACCATGTAATGAGAACCAAAAACACTTCCAGCCTCTTCATCAGCAAAGAAAGCCAAAACAATGTCTCGCTCTGGCACATAACCTGTACGAGCCCAATGACGAACTGTCGCGATAATCATCGCATCCATGTTCTTCATATCCACTGCCCCACGTCCCCAAATAAATCCATCTTTTATTTCTCCAGAAAATGGATCTACAGACCAATCATCGGCATTTACAGGAACTACATCCAAGTGTCCATGAACTACTAAGCCAGGACGATCTGGGTTGGAACCTTTGATACGTGCAATAACATTGCAACGACCCGGCGCAGACTCGTACGTTTGTGATTGGATTCCAACTTCACCGAGCAGCTTCACAACATGAGCGGCGACTTCTTTTTCGTCACCTTTTCCATCGCCAAAATTGACGCTAGGTATTCTGATTAGCTCTTGGCAAATACGAATAACATCTAGTTCGAGTTCTGAGTGTGTCGCTGTGGTCATTTCGCTATTCTCTCACCCAATTGCTATTCTTTCCGAACACTTAGTCCGGGTGGCGGAATTGGCAGACGCGCTAGCTTGAGGTGTTAGTTCCCGCAAGGGATTAGGGGTTCAAGTCCCCTCTCGGACACATGAAACTTGATGACGCCTTGTCGCTCATCCGTGAAATCCCTGATTATCCAAAACCTGGAATCAGATTTCAGGACATCACGCCACTTCTGGCACATGGTGATGCCTTCGCATCTGTAACTGAAAAATTTGCCAGCTATGCCGATTCCACAACCTTGATCGCAGGAATCGAAGCACGCGGATTTATCTTTGCTTCGGCAGTAGCCAATACATTACACAGTGGTTTTATCCCTATTCGCAAGGCAGGAAAGCTCCCCCATCACACAATTTCTGAAAGCTACGGCCTTGAATATGGAACCGACACCTTAGAAGTTCATATAGACGCTGTCGTTCCCGGTGCAAAAGTTTTGTTAATTGATGATGTTCTTGCCACCGGCGGAACCATTGCCGCAGCAATCGAATTGATGCATCGACTAGGCGCTGAAGTGATTCATGTCCTTGCCTTACTGGAAATTGATGGATTATCTGGAAGGGCAACTCTTGAGAGTAAGTATCCCAAGATCCCAATTACTTCTTTGGTGGTTTCTTAAAGGTGCGCATCCCTCAAATTCAAGGTCTGCGAGCCTTAGCCGCTCTCCTTGTCACTATCTTCCATGCCAAATTTGTTTCAGGCGGGTTTATCGGCGTTGACATTTTCTATGTTATCTCTGGCTATCTCATCACTGGTCTGATTCTTCGTGAAATAGAAAACACTGGCACATTAAATCTACGTCTCTTTTATCAGCGTCGCATCAAGAGGCTACTGCCCACTTCAGTCTTTGTTCTCTTTGCCACCGCGATTGTTGGATATTTCGTTCTTCCTGCAATCACAAGAGATGCTTTTGGACGCGACCTATTTGCGGCAGCAACCTATGTTTCTAACTACCTATTTGCTTGGTGGGAAAATGACTATCAAAATCTGGATGCAACTCCCTCACCATTTATTCATTACTGGTCTTTAGCAGTAGAAGAACAGTTCTACGTCGTGTGGCCAATTCTCATTTTGATCCTGTCCCGCTTTGGCAAAAGAGCAGTCCTCTATGGTGTCGGTGCAATTACTGCAGCATCTCTGATCCTCTCCATTCAGCAAACACAGAGCTCTCCTATTTGGGCTTTCTACTCACTTCCTACTAGAGCATGGGAACTTGGTATAGGAGCGCTTCTACTTTTCATCCCAATAAGTTTCTGGAAAAGTAGATTTTTACCGTGGCTAGGTGCGATCGGTTTAGCGGTGGGCACTCTTATATTCGATGAAAACACAGCTTTTCCAGGTATCAATGCGCTGCTACCCGTAATCTCAACCGCGGTATTAATTGGTTCTATTTCACAATGGCCCCGATTTTTCAATGATTTAAGTAACAACCGCCTCTCACAGTGGCTTGGTGCGATCTCATACCCGCTCTATCTATGGCATTGGCCAGCACTGGTATTACCGAGCAGCGCTTTGGGGCGGCCACTTAGTATAAATGAGCGAATGATCTGCATTTTTGTAACAATTCTTCTTGCTCATTGGACTAGCAAATACATCGAACAACCCCTTAGACATAGAAACATTGCAGGCAAAAAGGTCTTTCTCTTCTTTGTCTCAACAACACTTATTTCACTAGGTGCTGGCTTAGCCATTTCATCAACGGCCACCTCCATTATTAGTATCAAAGGAACCGACTACAAATTTGATCTGGTCGATGTGATGAAAAAACCATCTATCTATATTGATGGCTGCCATGTCAACTATGGCGAACCAGAATCAGGTGAGTGCACTTACGGTGATATCAACTCAAAGACCACCATTGTTTTATATGGAGACTCTCACGCAGCGCAATGGTTCCCTGCATTGGAAGTATTAGCTAACGAGCGTGGTTTTAAACTTGTTTCTCTCACTAAATCAGCTTGTCCATCCGTTGATGTGCCACGTGATGACAGGGGTGCTTTTAAAGCGGTGGATTGTGATCAATGGCGAGTTAACTCAATTGCTCGCATACAAAAGCTCGCACCTACCGCTGTCATTATGAGCAATTTTCAATACTTCACTCCCCCCAGCGAGTATCCAGACAGAGACAAATGGTGGAGTGATGGGCAGAACCGTCTGCTGGCCTCACTTCGCGGCTCATCTGATCATTTGATTTATATCAACGATACGCCTCATCCATCCAGAGATATTCCGAACTGTTTGGCATCGCGAAACTCGAATTCCTGCGATTCAACAGAAAAAACTCCAATAAGAATAATTTCTGGATTTGAAAAAATCGACCCGACTCCATGGTTATGTACAGATATCTGTCCTGCTTTTCTAGATGGTTACGTTGTCTATCGTGATGCCTCCCACTTGACCGTTGATGCAGCGTTAGCTCTGAAGGAACAACTAGAGGCTGCCTTGGTTGCTTTGCGGATTTTTGACTAGGCCTATGGCAGGATGCACGCATGGCTGAGTTGATCTACTACTGCGGAACTATGGATAGTGGCAAATCCACTCTTGCATTACAAACCGCCCATAATCATCAAAGCCGCGGTCGCACAGGCTTGATCTTTACTAACAACGACCGCGCCGGTAGTGGTGTGATTTCAAGTCGTTTAGGTTTATCTAGTCCGGCCATAGAAGTTACTCCAACGATTGATTTGCATAAACTGGTCGTTGATCAATTGTCCATGGGTGAGCGCATTGATTACATTATCTGCGATGAAGCCCAATTCTACGAGAGTGAGCAGATTGACCAATTAGCCAAGATTGTTGATGGTCTTGGCATTGATGTGTTTGCTTTTGGAATCTTGGCAGATTTTCGCACCAAGCTTTTCCCTGGTTCAGCCCGATTGGTGGAGTTGGCAGATCGCGTCAACACACTTCAAGTAGAGGCGCTGTGTTGGTGTGGTTCTCGTGCAACACATAATGCCCGAACCGTTGGCGGAGTTATGGTTGTGGAAGGTGAACAAGTTGTTGTTGGCGATGTAACAACGGGGGCAGCCGTTGCCTATGAGGTCCTATGCCGAAGACACCACATGCGCCAAGTGACAGCCAGGGTTTCAGGTGCAGCTCACACTTCTTCCATTCCTTTGCCTTTCAAAGAATAGCTAGAAAGAACTACAAGAAGGAATGCACCAGCAAAGAAAAAAGTGGCGCAATAGCTAAAGCAGGCAGCAGATTTCCCACAGCAACATTTTTCATATTTAACAATCGAAGCGCAATGCAAATCAGCATGATTCCACCAACAACGCTCATGGCGTCAACCTGATACTGCGAAAGGACTTGACCTAATCCAAGTCCGATAAAAGTCCAGAAGAATTGATAGATGCCCACTGGTATTGCCGAAACCGCGACTCCCCAACCCAATGAGGTCGCAAAAGCCATCGCTGCAAAAAAGTCGAGAGTACTTTTTAGTATTAGTTGATCTATCCCAGTGCCCATGCCATCACTAATACTGCCAAGAATCGCCAGTGGTCCAATTGCAAAAAGCAGTGATGCTGCAACAAACCCTTCGACAAAGGAAGATTCGTTGGAAGCTCGGAACTTAATCCGCAAGCTTTCACCTAAAGTGTCCAATCGACTTTCCAATTTCAAAGCAGAACCAATTAATCCACCCACTAACAGTGAACCTAGAACTACTAACAAGGTCCAACCTTTCGGCACAGCATCAATAAAGCTCTTGGACCACAACGGAATCAATGCCGATCCTGCACCTAGAAGGGTCACAAGCCCTAATACATCTGTAAGTAAAGATCTTGTGCGTGTATTCATTCGATTTCCGACTAAGACACCAAGTGATGCGCCAGAAATTATTGTCACAATATTTATGATTGTGCCTGCACCAGGAAACATATGCCGATTATACTCATGCGGTGTCCAACCCATTCTTAGAGTTCTTGCGGCCTCATAAAACAGTGCCGCAAACCCCATGGACAGCAAAAAGCAGATGGGATCTATCCCCTCTTCGAACTGCAGTTCTTTTCTTTGGGCTTTTTATATTTGGTCTTGGTGATTCATTGCTTATTCAAAGTGAGATTGGAAATGCGCCTTGGTCTGTCTTGGCTCAAGGCGTTTCTAATAAGTTGGAAGTAACGATGGGTTGGTCCACATTTGCTATTAGCACCCTTGTTCTATTGTTGTGGATTCCGCTAAAAGAGAGGCCAGGTTTCGGAACTCTGGCAAACATCGCAATCATTGCGATCGCGATCGAAGTAGGAGTCACAATATTTCCATCTCAAAATTCTTATCCCATTGGCATTCTCTACTGCCTACTTGGGATCGCGATGGTCGGAATCGGTTCGAGTTTATACATCACCTGCGGATTAGGTCCTGGACCTCGTGATGGATTGATGACCGCTTTGCACAATAAAACAGGTGTTCGGATAGGCAGAGTCAGACTGGCGATTGAAGGCACCGTTTTGGTAGCTGGTGCGCTCTTAGGAGGAACCGTTGGGCTAGGCACGCTCCTGTTTGCCACGCTGATTGGCCAATCGATCGCAATATCTCTGGGAGTCGTTTCAAGATTAAGCGCTAAGTAGGGCGTAGGCTCAACTTGTCTTCCCAGGGTTGTGCACCCTTTCAGCACACGGGGTCGCAAACACCCCCGTTAACAAAATTAGAAAGGCACATTTCATGCTTGATTCGTATTTCAAAATCAAAGAACGTGGTTCTTCGGTCTCGCGAGAGATTAGAGGCGGCGTCGTTACTTTCTTCACGATGGCCTACATCGTTGCACTTAATCCGTTAATTCTCGGTAGTGTAATTGATCAAAACGGTGAATACCTTGGTGGCAGCACAACTGGCGCTAACTATGCAGCTATTGCCGCCATGACAGCGCTTATGGCGGGATTGCTCACCATTCTTATGGGAACAGTTGCCAATTTTCCTTTAGCACTTGCAACTGGCCTCGGTCTCAATACATTTGTTGCAGTTGGTATCGCTTCGAAAATGACATGGGCCGATGCCATGGGCCTAGTTGTCCTCGAGGGCATAATCATTACGATCCTCGTTCTAACTGGGTTTCGTACTGCCGTGTTTAAGGCAGTTCCTCAGCAACTCAAGATCGCAATTTCAGTCGGTATCGGCCTTTTTATTACCTTGATTGGACTGGTCGATGCAGGCTTTGTTCGCAAGACTCCTGGTACTGGTCCAGTTCCAGTGACCCTTGGCTTCAATGGTGAACTTGTTGGATGGCCAATCGTTGTTTTTGGCTTCGGCTTGTTATTAATGATTATCTTGATGGTGCGAAAGGTGAAAGGTGCGATCCTCATTGGAATTATCGCCTCAACAATTCTTTCAGTCATTATTGAAAAAGCCTTCAAAATTGGAACAAACTACCTTCCAGGTAAGGTTGTAGACGAAGGCTTTGGAGGAAAAATGCCTCCTGAATATAAGGGCGAGGTTATTTCTAAGTGGGTAAAGGGGCCCGAAGACAAGGCGATTTTGGAAACTGTTGCTTACGTAAATCCCAAAGGCTGGGGTCTAAATGTCCCTTCTGTGCCTGAAAGTATTGTCGCTACTCCAGACTTTTCTCTCTTCGGAAAGTTTGATCTTCTAGGAGCTTTCAATTTTGAGGGCGTAACGATTATTGCTGCAATTCTCTTTGTCTTTACGCTATTGCTCTCTGACTTCTTCGACACTGTTGGCACTGTTACAGCAATCGGAAACGAAGCAGGACTAATCGACAAAGATGGAAATGTTCCTAACAACAACAAGATTCTTTTTGTTGACTCGATAGCAGCAGTTGCTGGCGGAGCAGGAAGCATCTCCTCAAACACCAGCTATATCGAATCCGCATCAGGTGTTGGTGAAGGCGCTCGAACAGGCCTGGCATCTATTGTTACAGGATTCCTCTTCCTTCTCACGACATTCCTGTCTCCCTTGGTTGCAGTAATTCCTTACGAAGCAGCCACACCAGCACTCGTAATTGTTGGATTCTTGATGATGTCACAGATTAAGGACATCGATTGGTCTGATTATGGAATCGGTATTCCAGCATTCTTGAGCATCATCCTGATGCCATTTACCTACAACATCTCAGTAGGAATTGGCGTTGGAATTGTTTCTCACGTGATCATTCGTTTAATTCAGGGTCGATCTAAGGAAATTCATTACCTTCTTTACATCGTTTCGGCACTTTTCGTTGTTTACTTCATGCAATCACCTATCAATTTGTGGGTTGCATAGATTAAGAGTTAACTAAAGAAGGGCCGCGGGAATCACCTCGCGGCCCTTCTCTTTGTCTAAGCCCATGAAATGGCTGGAATGCCGTGCTTATCTAGAATTTCGTTTGCCTTCGAAAAAGGCTTTGATCCAAAAAACCCTCTATATGCCGATAATGGACTTGGGTGAACAGATTCGATGCGCCATTCAGGGCGAAAATAGGGTGATAACTCCCCCGCACTTTTACCCCACAAGATTGCTACGACATCATGCTTTCCTAATTCTTGCGCAACTGCATTCGTAACTTGTTGCCATCCAAGATCAGCGTGAGCTAAAGACGAACCGACCTCTGTAGTTAGAATGCGATTGACAAGAAGAACTCCCTGTTCAAACCAATCTGTTAGATCCCCCGAAGTCCTGGTAACACCAACATCTGTCGATAGCTCGGTGAAAATGTTTCTTAGCGATGGGGGCAGTGGAGAAACAGAGGTATCAACTGAGAACGCTAATCCGTGGGCATGGCCACGGGAAGGATATGGATCCTGTCCAAATATCACGACCTTGGTAGATGCAATTGAACGGGTCAGTGATCGAAATACTCTCGAGAACTCGGGGGTGTGATCGACACCTACTAACTTCTTTTCAATCTCGTCAATCAAGTCCTTATGTGGAGTTAGAACACTTTGCCAATCAGGATGCAGCTGATCAAAAAGATGCACGGGCAAAGAAGCGTCCAGCCTCAGGAGTGACGGTAATAGATGTTCCAAAGACGGCTGATACATGTTCGGAGGTAATTACCTGGTCGATGGGACCAGATACTGCAATCTGACCGTCCTTAAGAAGCAGTGCATGCGTGGTGCCAACAGGAATCTCTTCTATGTGGTGTGTGACCAAAATAGTAGCTGGCGCTGCTGGATCGGCCGAGAAGTTTGCAAATCTACGCAAAAGATCTTCCCGCCCTCCAAGATCTAATCCTGCTGCCGGTTCATCTAAAAGCAATAGCTCTGGATCTGTCATCAATGCACGAGATATTTGAACGCGCTTTTTTTCACCTTCACTCAGAGTCCCATATGTTCGGTCCCCAAGTTCGCGCACTCCAAAAGTTGTTAACAACGCCATCGCTCGCGACTCATCCCACAAGTCATAATCTTCATTCCATCTACCCAAGATCGCATAGGCTGCCGTGAGAACCACATCTTTAACTGTTTCCTCGTATGGAATATCTTCGGCGATAACAGAGCCACAAATTCCGATTCGTGTTCGCAATTCGAACAGATCAACCATTCCCATCTGCTTATCTAAGACTCGAACCACACCTTGAGTGGGGAACATTTTGGTAGCAAGTATCTGCAGGAGGGTCGATTTGCCTGCTCCATTCGGACCCAAGACAACCCATCGTTCACCTTGAGAAATAGCAAAGTTCAGAGGCCCAAGAATGACTCGTTCGCCTCTTCTTACTGAGACATCATTCAGACTCAAAACGGTAGTGCTCATAGATGCAAAAGATAGTGGCTATCGCAAGAAAGGGGGTCGAAGCCTCGCCTTAACAAGGAGTTATTCACGATAACCTTGCCCCCTTATGACAGAAAACACCGCACAACAAGAGCAATTCACAGGGCTGATCCTTCTCACCGGAACAGACAAACCTGGCATCGCCGCTTCACTTTTTGAGACTCTCGCTCCCTTTGCTGTGCACATTCTTGATATTGAACAGATAGTCATAAATCATCGCCTCATATTGACGGTCTTGATTGGAGCTAATCCAGCACATCAAACTGCTATTGAAGAAGATCTGGCAGCGTGTGCGTCTGCACTAGATGTTGACATCGCAACAATATTTGCAAAAAGCTCACTCACGGATGTTCCCAAAGGTTTGGTTGAGATACAAATCAGTTCGGTCAAATTGCATCCACGGACCGTCGCTCTTGTAACAAAAACAGTTGCCGATGCTGGCGCAAATATTGAAAGATTTGTACGTAAATCTACTAACCCGACTTCTATTTGCATGACAGTTTCTGGATGTGCTGTAGAAAAAATCTCAGCAGCACTTGAAAATCTGCCTCTTGAAGATGCAACTACTACTGTGAACGATCTCTAGGCATATGGTTTTTGTAAAACGTTTAGTTCAATTCGATGTTGACTCCACTTTCATTGAGCAGGAGGCGATCGAGCTTCTAGCTGCAAAAGCGGGGGTACTGGAACAAGTGTCAGCAATTACCGCCTCTGCTATGCGGGGAGAATTGGATTTTGAGGAGAGCTTGCGCGCACGAGTTGGTCTTTTAAAGGGATTACCAGAATCTGTTATCGAAGCCGTTCAAAAAGAAATCACGATGACTGATGGAGCACAGGAACTAGTCGAGACACTCCACGCGCAAGGACATAGCGTCGCACTGGTATCAGGTGGCTTTATAGACATCATCAGACCAATGATTAATTCCTTATCAATCAAGTACTACAAGGCCAATCAACTGGCCATCCTTGACGGATTCCTCACCGGAGAGCTAGTTGGTCCTGTAATTGATCGCGCAGCAAAAGGTGCTGCTTTACATGAATTCGCCTCCGCTAGTGGCGTCGAACTAGTAAACACTGTAGCTATTGGTGATGGTGCGAATGATCTAGACATGATGGCTGCAGCTGGCTTGAGCATCGCATTTAATGCAAAGCCAATAGTTGTTGATGCAGCAGATTGTGCGATCAATGAAAAATCGTTGAGATCTGTTGCCCAATTGATGGGATTAAAGTAAAACTACAAACGACATGCGTGGATATCGGTAACTAAGATTCCCCGTGCCCCAATTGCCCACAGTTCATCCATCACTTGGTTAGTTTCTTTCCGCAAGACCATTGCACGAACGGCAACCCAATCTTGCTTTTGCAGTGGCGAAATAGTTGGAGATTCTAATCCAGGTGTTATTGCACATGCTTTGTCCACAAGATTTTTAGGAATGTCGTAGTCAAGTAGAACATAACGACGCGCGGTGACTACACCTTGCAAACGGCGGATCAGGATTTCTAATTCAGCAGGAACAGCTACGTTTCTGCGTGAGATTACAACTGCCTCACTAGTTAATATCGGCTCACCAAATATTTGCAAACCCGCTTGACGCAATGTGTTACCAGTGCTCACAACGTCAGCGATAACATCAGCCACGCCCAAGCGAACACTGCTTTCAACCGCTCCATCTAGTCGAACTATCTGTGCTTTGATGCCAAGGGCTGTAAGGCTATGTTCAACCAGACCAGGATAAGCAGTTGCAACTCTCTTTCCTGCAATATCTTGAACTGACCAATTCTTAGAACTTGGGCCTGCAAAACGGAAGGTGGATGCACCAAAATCTAAAGATAAGATTTCACCTGCCTCTGCGCCCGAATCGATAAGAAGGTCTCTGCCAGTAATTCCGGCCTCTAACTCCCCCGAACCCACATAAACTGCGATATCCCGTGGGCGCAAGTAATAGAACTCGACATTATTATCATTATCTACCAATACAAGATCACGACTGTCGGTGCGTTGGCGATATCCAGCCTCATTTAATATTTGAATTGAACTTTCAGCTAAAGATCCCTTATTCGGTACGGCTATACGCAACATTGTTCCTCCTACAGAAACTTGTAAACATCGTTGATTGATAGCCCACGTGCAAGCATCAAAGTTTGCAGGTGATAAATAAGTTGACTAATTTCTTCAGCTAAGGCTTCATCGGACTCGTGTTCTGCAGCAAGCCACACTTCTCCAGCTTCCTCAAGAATCTTCTTTCCGATGGCATGGATGCCAGCATCTAATGCCTCAACAGTGCCCGAATCTTCTGGGCGAGTTATAGCCTTCTCGCTGAGCTCTGCCCACAAAGTTTCAAAGGTTTTCATAGTAAGAGTTTACTAGAGACTCACTTGCTCCCGTGTGAAGTTGCAAACTCTCTCAGTGAAACGACCATTGCAGCCGGATCAGGAGCATTAAATACAGCACTACCAACCACAAAAGTGTCAGCACCTGCCTCTAATGCAATCTCTATCGTCTTCATCGAGATGCCACCATCAACTTGCAGCCAGATTGGGCGGTTTCCGATCATCTCGCGCGTGCGGCGGACCTTAGCCATCATTGATTCCATGAAACTCTGACCACCAAAGCCCGGTTCGACCGTCATGATTAGGAACATATCAACATCATCAATTACCGACTGATACTCGGCGATGTCAGTGTTTGGCTTAATTCCTAGACTAGATCGTGCTCCGGCTTTTCGGATGTTTCGCAAAGTTTGCGGGATATTTGCGGTTGCTTCAGCATGAATCGTGACAGATGCACAACCAATCTCAGCATATTGCACCGCAATCTCATCCACATTGGCAACCATTAAATGAGCATCAACTGGTAACACTGAGGATTTGATGATTGCCGAGGCCGCTTCAAAATCAAAAGTAAAATTTGGGACGAAAACATCATCCATTACATCTAAGTGGAGCAGATCAGAGACATCGGCTATTCGCTTGATTTCCAGATCTAACTGCGAAAAATCTGCATTCAGAATACTGGGCGTAATGCGAATTTCTCGACTCATGCTCAAATCCTAACCAATGCTCTTTTGAAAAAGTGCAAGATACATGGCATCAGTTCCGTGTTTATGAGTCCACAGCGATAATGCCCCATCACGTGTTGCATCATGAAGAGAGGGAGGAAGGAACGGATCCACATCTAACTGGTGCAGCTCTGGATTATTCTTTTTGATATCGGAGACTTGGACACTGGTTTCCGCCAAGTGCGGTGAACATGTTGCATACCCTAGAACCCCGCCAGGGTTCAGGGCTTGAATTGCAGAATCAACCAGCTCGCGCTGAAGTTGTGTCAAAGCACGAAGATCTTGAAGTGTTCGACGCCAGCGAACCTCTGGGCGACGACGTAACGCACCTAAACCAGTACATGGCGCATCAATTAAAATTGCATCAAACTTCTCAGGTAATGAGCCAATAGTGCGGCCATCTGAAACTAACACTCTGTCCCCTTGGACAACTTGTTTAACAAGTTCAGCACGAGCAGTTGATATTTCATTTGCGGTAAAAACTATCTGTCGCTGTCTAGCTATGCTTGATAACAAAGCTGCTTTTCCGCCAGGACCAGCGCAGAGATCTAGCCAAGAAGTTCCGCTTGCAGCCTTTGAAAAGACCTCAGCGACAAGTTGTGAACCCTCATCTTGAACTCCAATTTTTCGTGCTTTAACTAGATCAAGTGCTCCAGGATTTCCTTTCCAATGAGCTCCATAGGGCGAGAATTCAGTTGGTTCTCCCCCTATCCCCGCTAAATCCTCTTGAGTAGATAACCCAGGCCATGACACCAAAGTCGGTGTTGCCGCTTCATTGTTGATCTTTAGTGCCGCTTCAACATCATCCCAACTCTTTAATAGATCGTAATAGGCAGAAACAATCCATTCAGGATGTGAATATCTGATTGATAATCGTTCAACAACATCTGTTATGGACTCTAATGGTGCGAACCACTCTTCGATCGACTTGCGCGTGACACTGCGAAGCAGAGCATTTACAAAACTTGCCTTGGATTCACCAATCCTCTTGCGTGCTACCTCTACTGTTGCAGCAACTGCGGCATGGTCAGGTATTCGCATTTCATGAATTTGATGTACTCCCAATCGACAAATATCTACGATTCCAGGATCTACTTGAGTCCAAGGTCGATCGCTAATTTGTGCTAAAACCCAATCATGTTTACCTTGCATTCGGATCGTGCCATATAGAAGCTCGGTGACTAAAGAGCGATCCCGATCATCCATCGTGCTGGCATTTAACGCCTGCGGTAAGAGTAAATTGGAATAGCCCTCATTACGATTTACTTCTGTTAATAAATCAAAAGCCAGCAATCTAGCCGCATCTGGTTTTGGCGCTTTGAAGGTATTACGTCGGGCTTCAACCAAAAATTTCACCACCACTCAACCGTGCTCCACGTGCCCACTCAATTGCATCCATCTCTTTTTTGCCGGCGGGAATAACTCGTAAGAGTTCTATGGCACCTAAACCAGTTGAGACGAAGACCGATTTATCGGCCACCACTATTTGACCCGGAGCGCCAAGGATTGATTCAACTGTTTTAACAGCGCAAATCTTGAAGGGTTCATTCTTCCAAAGCGTCCAAGCACCCGGCTCGTATGTAAAAGCCCGAACAGCGTTGGAAATTTGAGACGCACTTGTTGCAAAATCAATTTTTGCTTCCGCTTTGCTGATTTTTGGCGCAAGTGATGAAGCCCCATCTTGTGCAGATGCACTCTTCCCGCTTTCAACCATCTCAAATGCGCGCTGAACGACCCCTGGGCCAAGATCAGCAAGATGTTGCAATAATTCAACACTTCTCCATAAAGGATCAATCGTGATGGACTCCTGGGCAAATATCGGGCCGGTATCCATACCTTTATCTAATTGAAAAACAGTCACACCAGTAAATTTTTCTGCGTTATGTAGCGCTCTTTGTGCAGGTGCTGCACCTCGATAGGCAGGTAGAAGAGAAAAGTGTAAATTCAGAAATCCCTTCTTGGGTAAAGCCAAAATGCTTTCAGGTAGTAATACTCCGTATCCGATGGTCAGAACTAGATCTAATTCTTCGATTCTTCCGATCAACTCATCAGGATGTTCGGGTTTGAGGGTTTCAATGTGGTGAAGATGTGCCCACTCACCCACGACAGATTGTTGTAGCAAGCGACCACGACCAGCTGGTCTATCTGGCTGAGTGATGATTAAGGCGATTTCATAATCGGAATGTAATAACCAATTCAACGTTGGTATTGCTACATCCGGAGTAGCGGCTACTCCGATACGCACTAAGAATTCCGTCCGAAAAAAGTGTGCGGAGAATCCTTGACTTCAATTGGACGACCTTGTTCTGATGCAAGATTGAACCAATCTGACTGGCGAATCTGCTTCATCGCTAATTTGCGATCCTCTGGCAAAAGTTTGTCGATGAAAAGAATTCCATTGAGATGATCTGTCTCATGTTGCAAAGCACGTGCCAGAAACTCTGATCCTTCGACCATGATTGGTTCACCGTACATATTGAACCCTTTAGCAACTGCTCTCATGGCCCGAGGCGTTTGATAACGAATCTCTGGAAATGAAAGGCAGCCCTCTTCGCCATCCTGCATTTCATCGCTCAGTGTTAAGACGGGATTTATCAAATGACCGAGCTTTTCATCTACATCCCATACAAAAACACGCAGCGGAACACCTATCTGAGGTGCAGCTAAACCTGCACCCGGGGCATCAATCATTGTGTCCGTTAAATCCTGAACTAAAACACGCAATTCCTTGTCAAAATCTACGACCAAAGAAGCCGGGGTTGTTAACACCGGATCGCCGAAGTAACGTATTTCTTGAATTGACATGCGGTTAGTCTACCAATTGATCAGAGTGAATATGGTTCGACTCTAAGCGTAAATAACTCCTTCTTTGCAATACTTCTTCGCCTTTGAAGTTCATGCATACTATCTGTCAAAGCACTCGCATCTTTCTTGTCAGCATGTATGACTATTTTTACCTGACCCTTGGATATTTCAGTCGGGCCATAGATGCATGACGAAGGTGGAATTCGCCCCTCGGCTGCTGCCTTCTTTAGTCCATTAGCAATCTGCATGCTAATAGCTTGATCCATTACCAACACGACTGAAAAAACTGAAGGCGGTAACTTCAGTTCCAGACGTTCGCTTAACTCTCGCTTAAGAAGCGGCGCAATATTCCACCGAGCGATAGCTGAAACTATGGGGTGTGAGTCATCGATGACCAACAGGACCGAACCTTCGGGAGAGATCAGAGAAGAGGTTTCTAGGAAAAGTTCCCGGGCTCTTTCCTGTGTGCGAAGATCGGTGTGAGCGAAAAACCGTAATCCTTCCAAAATCACAACCGCTGCATAGCCACCTTCAACCTGAGGCTGCGCCCCTGGTGTTGCAAGCACCAAAGCAGGCTTAGCCTCAATCCGATCTTTGATGACCTCTCCTGCTGAAATAACCACTGGAAAATTTTGAAAGGCTCGGGAGATTTCCTCTGCAGCACGTTCAATTCCTCTTCCTGCTAAATATTGCTTGTCACGATTACAGAAAGTGCATTTCCAAGCAGGAAAGGAGTTGCCGCAATGGACACATGAAGGCGCTTTACCTTTTGCTGATACCGAAAGTCGACCTCCACATTCACACGCTGCAACATTTCGACAATGAGCGCACAACAGTGCATTTCCATATCCTTTTCGTGGAGCGATAAAAAGAACAGGCCCAGTGGTCAACGCCTTCTTTACATCAGTGAAGATTCGACCTGGAAGAAGTGCTCCTTCGCTGGGAGTAAAAGCCTTTACAGTTACCAATTCTTTCGCGTTGAGATACTTAATCTCCCGTTCGTCGATTAGTTGTGACACCTCAATAGAGGGAGAAAATCCTGTTAGAACTAACTTAAAAGACTCAACTTCTGACCTAATGAGAGCTACGGTCCGCGTGTTCCAGCCAGGTGATCGCACCTCGTAATGATCCAAGGAAGATTCTTTGTGAATGATCACAGTGGTTAAATTGTTAACTGGCGCAAAGATTGCACTTCGAGTTCCGACTACGATACTAATGGATCTGCGCATTGCCTCAAGAAAATTGCGATAACGCTCTTCGCGGGGCATGGCAGCTGTGAGTTTGAGAGATGAAAGACCGATCGTACTCAAAGCACCGATGATGAGATCGACATCCTTCTCATCAGGGGCCACGATCAAAATCGAACCCGTATCCTGATTTTCCTGCACTAACCGAACAACTTGATTGTGGGCTTGATTAAAAGGCGCGAGGGTTTGAAACTCGATAGTTCGCCTGGAACTCTTGCTCGAATCAACAATGACGCCTTGAATACTCTTGTCGACGGATGCAACCCGTGGAGGAATGGCGGATCGAATCAAATCCCATGGATTACATGCGTAATGTTGTGAAATCAAATCAATCACATGCAAGCTTTGTACTGTCGCAACTGGCGTAGCAGACAAAACCTTAGTGATGCTCTTTAATTCTCCAGCCCTTTCAGGCTGTGCCACTCGTTCAACGACAATTCCTTCAGTTTCACGGTTCCCAAAAGGCAACTGCACTCGTACGCCAACCTGAATTAACGCAGTAAGTTTTTCTGGAATCTGATAGTCGTATAACTGATCTAGGTGAAAAACCCCAGTGTCTACTCGCACACGCGCGTAAGGCAAAACCGAAGCTATAGGCCCAGAAGGTGCCGGAGCAACTTCGGCCTTTAATCTAAAAAGCTTCGGCGTGGCCACCGACTACTTAATTGCGTTTTGAAGCGCTGAGACACGATCGGTTCGTTCCCAAGCAAACTCGGGAAGTTCACGACCGAAGTGACCATATGCGCTGGTGAGTGAATAGATAGGACGCAGCAAATCAAGATCACGAATAATTGCAGCTGGACGTAAATCAAAAACTGCGAGGACAGCGTCTTGAATCTTTGCAACTGGAACAGTTTCAGTTCCAAATGTCTCAACGAAGACTCCAACAGGTTGTGCTTTACCGATGGCGTAAGCAACTTGCACTTCACAGCGACGAGCAAGACCGGCAGCCACGACGTTCTTTGCAACCCAACGCATTGCATACGCAGCTGAACGATCTACCTTGGATGGATCCTTACCGCTAAATGCTCCCCCGCCATGGCGAGCCATTCCGCCATATGTATCAACAATAATCTTGCGACCAGTAAGACCAGCATCTCCCATTGGGCCACCAATAACGAAACGTCCAGTTGGATTAATTAAAGTACGAAGATCACTTTTAGGAAGATCGATGGTTGCAAGAATTGGATCAATAACATACTCGACAACTTCGGGGGTTAATTTCTTGACTACATCAACCTCTTCGGCGTGCTGGCTAGAAATAACGACCGTATTGATCGCAATCGCACGATCACCGTCATACTCAATTGTTACCTGAGTTTTGCCGTCTGGGCGTAGATAAGGAAGAGCACCGGATTTACGAACCTTTGTTAGCTGTTGAGCCAGAGCATGCGCCAACCAGATAGGCAACGGCATGAGTTCTTTAGTGTCATCACAGGCATAACCAAACATTAAACCTTGATCGCCAGCACCTTGAAGATCTAGTGGATCAACAGCTGAAGCAACGCGGTGTTCATAGGCATCATCGACGCCTTGAGCAATATCTTGGGATTGCTGACCGATTGAAATCGAAACACCACAACTATTTCCGTCAAAACCTTTTTCAGAAGAGTCATAGCCAATGTTTAAGACAGTGTCGCGAACGATACCCATCACGTCTGCATAACCATCGGTTGTCACTTCACCGGCCACATGCACCTGGCCTGTAGTTATGAGAGTTTCAACTGCAACACGGCTCTTTATGTCCTGAGTTAATAATGAATCTAAAACGGCATCAGAGATTGCATCTGCAATCTTGTCTGGATGTCCTTCGGTTACTGATTCTGAAGTAAAAAGACGCTTTGACATTTTTAACCTATCTGCCGGATGGCTTGATCAAGAAGTAAATTTCCGAGAGCGTCTTTGGAGACTTCCTTGACCGCTATATCCGCATCATTGCGTAGGAGTATCGTACCCATAGTTAGGTCCTGACCAAATATCGCCCCGCCAGATACATCGTTGACATAGATAAGATCTAGTCCCTTAGCTTCTAACTTCCTGCGAGCTTCTTGCAGATGATCCTTGGTTTCAGCGGCAAAACCGATAATTACTTGTCCCTTTTTCAATGGAGCAAGGGAGGCCAAGAGGTCGGGATTCTCTTCGAGTTCGATACTACCGAGAAGTGCTTTCTTAATTTTCTCAATGGATGAATTCTTAGGTCGTGCATCGGCCACAGCTGCGCTCATGATCAAGACATCACAGAGAGGAAACTGCTCTGCCAACACTTTCTGCATATCAGCTGCACTTTCCACCTTAGAAATTTCTATCCCAGATAACCCCGCGGTCTCGAAATTAGCCGCGACTAAATGTACATCTGCGCCTCGGCTACGGGCGGCCAATGCGATTGCTATGCCCTGCTTGCCCGATGACTTATTTCCTATAAACCGAACTGGGTCGATGGCTTCTCGAGTGCCTCCAGCTGTTACGAGAACTCGTTTTCCCTTGAGGTCTTGAACGTTGCCTGTTAATTCATCAAATTTTGCAATAATGGATGCAACTTCAGGAAAACGTCCGGGACCAATATCGTTGCCCGTCAATCTGCCTACCTCTGGCTCCATAACTATAAAACCACGAGAACGCAACGTTTGAACGTTTGCAACTGTTGCCGGGTCTAGCCACATAGATGGATGCATTGCAGGGACCAACATCTTAGGAACATCCGATGCAAGAACTAAATTCGTCAGTAAATCATCTGCGCGACCGGCAGCCAGGCGTGCAATTAAGTCCGCCGTAGCAGGAGCGATCAGAAAGAAGTGTGCAGATTCAGCAAGTGCTATGTGTGGCACGGTATGCACGTTTTCCCACACCTGCGTATGTACTGGACGACCAGAGAGTGCTTCCCAGGTTGCTTTGCCAACAAAATTTAGAGAGGAAGGCGTTGGAACCACTGTGAGCGAATAACCTCGATCTTGTAGTCGGCGCAATAGTTCGCAGGATTTATAGGCTGCAATCCCTCCACCAACGCCGAGTACAACTTCACGGCCGATTAGTGACATAGAAAGGTTTTAAGCTGTTGGCTCGAGGTTTTCGATTGTAAGAAGACCTTCGTTAATTTCGCGAAGAGCGATTGAAAGAGGCTTCTCGTGCACATGGGTCTCAACTAGAGGTCCCACATACTCAAGTAGGCCTTCTCCGAGTTGTGAGTAGTAAGCGTTGATCTGACGTGCTCGCTTTGCCGCATACAGAACTAGGCTGTACTTAGAGCCACTCTTGTCTAGAAGTTCGTCAATCGGTGGATTAGTGATTCCATCCATGGTTTTCCCCGCTTCATTGATTAATATCGAATTAATGAGACCCTATTAATTATGAGATAACTCTATCAGTTTTCCGACCACGCTCTCGACCTGGTCATTTACCAAGACCACATCGAAAAATGATGCGGCGGCGAGCTCTTCTTGAGCCAATTCCAAGCGTTCAGCCCGTCTTTCAGGGCTATCGGTACCCCGACCTTCAAGGCGAGATACCAACTCTTCCCATGTTGGCGGCTCCAAAAACACTAGGACAGATTGTGGAAGGTGGGACTTCACTTGCTTGGCTCCTGCGATTTCGATCTCAAGCAATACATTTTTGCCCAGTAGCAATGCATGCTTGACCTTCTCAAGTGGAGTTCCGTAACGGTTTCCAGCAAATTCAGCCCACTCCAAAAATTCATCAGCATTAATCATGCGCGTGAACTCTTCATTGCTGACAAAATAATAATCATGGCCATCAACTTCGTTACTACGAGGCTTTCTAGTTGTCGCACTCACGCTTACCCAGAAATCTCCAATCTCTCGGAGTTTTTTTGCCACAGTGCTTTTACCAACACCACCAGGACCAGAGAGAACCAATAGCTTCCCCGGTGTTACCGCATGTTCTGACTTCATGAACTCCTCACGCAACTGCTTTATCTGAAGACGACCAAGCCCCTGAATTCTACGGGTAGGTGAGATCTTTAAACGTTCCATGAGTGTTTGCGCTCGAACTTTTCCAACACCAGATAAAGATTCCAATAACTCTTTGACACGCATCTTTGCAATCGCATCTTCATCTTTTGCCAATTCTAAAATTGCATCAAATGAAATCTCGCCAATTTTGATTTTAGTCTTGATTTCCGCGCGACGTTTTCGTGATATCGCAGCCTTGAGAAGAGCTTCTTGTCGCTCCTTCGGAGTCAATTGCGGAGGTGTTCCCATAACCCAAATCTAGTCCTTAAATCAGATAAGTTCGCCCGCTATTTCTGCCGCTCTTTCCCTCATAGCCGAAGCACCCGAACTCCAACGCTGAGTTATGGGACGACCAATTACAACTAAATTTGCACCACTATCTATAGCTGCCTTGGGTGTCATGGTGCGTACTTGATCATCAGCTGATGCAGAATCTGCTGGGCGAACACCTGGTGTAATAATGATGGGCGCAGTACCCACAGCAGCACGTATTGCGGCTATTTCCAATGGCGAGCAAACTATCGCGCCAGCACCGGCTGTTACCGCCAATCGTGCTAAGGCAACTGCCGAGTTGAGTGCATTGTTTTTAAACCCTACGTGTGTCACATCTTCCTCCGACAAAGATGTCAAAATAGTAACTCCTGTTATGTGAGTACCTGGTGAGGCCTCAACTGCGGCCCTTATCATCGCTTCGCCACCGGAAGCGTGCACAGTTAAAAACCTCGGAGAAATGTGAGACACAGCCTTTGCTGCGCCACTTACTGTGTGAGGAATATCGTGCAACTTCAAATCAAGAAAAATCTCAGAATCAGTAACAGCCTTAATGGCTTTAACTCCATCGCTACCAAAAGTTAAAAAGAACTCCAAGCCAAGTTTGAACACTGAAACACTTTCATGCGTCGCCTTCACCCATTCGATAGCGGTAGTTAAATCAGGCGTATCTACCGCCAAGACAATTGGTGCTTTAGGCATCGGAATTTTCCGCCTCTGGTCGGTGAGCAAAACCAATAGCTTGATTAAGTGATGTGAATCCTCGATCAATTAGCAGCTGCTTTAATTCATTTTGAATTTTCATGATGGCTGTTGGATTACCAAAGCTTGCCGTACCAATAGAAACACCACTTGCACCAGCCAAGATCATTTCTAAAGCATCCTTGCCAGATGCAACTCCACCCATTCCTAAAATAGGAACTTTAGGCAGTGCTGCGTGTACCTGATAGACCGCACGTACGGCAATTGGTCTAATGGCTGGACCGGATAATCCTCCGGTCTTTCCACCTAGATGTGGACGCATGGTCTCAACGTTAATCACCATACCAAGAACAGTATTAATTAGTGCTAACCCATCGGCGCCAGCCTCTACAACGCCGCGAGCAATTGATACTAAATCGGTAACATCTGGAGATAACTTTGCAATTATTGGCAGTTCTCCTCCAATTGTGCGACGAACACCATCTATAACACGACGTGATGCCTCAGGATCACAGGCAAAAACCAGACCACGATTTTCAACATTGGGACAAGAGATGTTGACTTCTATCGCACTAATTCCCGAAACAGATCTCAACTTGCGAGCTAACGTTGAATACTCTTCCACCGTTTCACCTGCGATAGAGACGATAATGCGAGCTTTTTGTTCTACCAAATACGGAATGTCTTTTGCGATGAAGGCATCAATGCCTGGACCCTGCAAACCGATTGAGTTCAACATGCCGCTTGGCGTTTCAGCCATGCGAGGCGTAGGTCGACCATTACGGGCCTTTGACATCACTGACTTTGTGACGACTCCCCCCATATCGCGCAGAGGAAAGAACTGAGCTAACTCACGACCAGAACTAGCACATCCACTTGCGGTAAAGGTCGGAGCAGGAAACCAGGTATTACCAATCGTGGTTGAGAAATCTAGAGTGCTCATAATTGTTTTCCTACCTGATCCCACTGAACTTTTGAACCATCCATCACAGGACCATCGATACATGAACGCAACATTGAAACTGATCCATCATCGTTGGCAACTGGTAAAACACAGGTCATACACACACCGATACCACAGGCCATTGCTTCTTCTACCGCGCATTGGTGCACAACAGATAAAGAGTTAGTAATTGTGGTGATAGCCGACAACATAGGCATTGGTCCACAGGAATAGACAACTGCGATGTCCAAATCCTTGATTAATTCTGCAATCGGATCTGTGATTCGTCCGGGCTGACCCATAGAGCCATCTTCTGTGTAAATGCGCATGGAGTTAACAGCGCGTTTGCCCTCCATAGGTGCATAGATTTTTGTCCCGGTACTTGCACCGAGCAACATGTCTACTCTGCACCCTCTGGCGTTGAGGACTTCGGCTAGGCCGAATAATGGCGCAGAACCATAACCGCCACCTACTAATAACACTGGCACGGCCTCAGTCGGAATTCCAAATGCAGTGCCCAGTGGTGCAACTATGTCGAGCACTACTCCTTCACCTTGTGCGCATAGCCACTTACTTCCTTGACCATGAGGAGCAACAATTAGTTCCATAGTGCCACCAAATGTTGCACTAGTGGATACACGGGATATCGCAAAGGCTCGTCGCAAAATCATGCTCGAGGAGCTACCACCAACATTTATTGCAACGAAATTACCGGGCTTACACAACGCGGCTAGATCCCCTACATTAATTATGATCTGCTGATACTGGCCAACTTTTTTATTACTGATAATTGGCGCCAACAATTGCTGCGCGCTCTTATTTATGTGTGACATCTATGCCAACCATTCCTGCAGTGACCGAATACTCAAAGGATTATTCTGTAAGAAAGAAATAGCATCAACGGCTGCACTAAATCCTGCAGTAGTTGTTATGCATGGAATAGATCGCTGAACTGCAGCCGTTCTAATCGCCCATCCATCTGCTCGCGTTCCTCTGCCAACTGGAGTATTGATTACCAAATCAATCTCTCCTGCATTGATAATGTCAACGATCGTCTTTTCGCCCATCGAACCAGTTCCTTCTGAGTTTTTACGAACTGTAGTGCACTCGATGCCGTGCTTTCGAAGAAAGAGGGCGGTTCCATCCGTTGCTAAAATATGGAAACCAAGGCCAGAAAATCCCTTTGCAGGTTCTATTCCGGTGGCCTTGTCCTTGTCTGCTAAGGAGATGAATACTGTTCCAGCCTTTGGCAATGGCCCAAAAGCGGCGATCTGACTTTTTGCATAACTCTCACCAAAGGATGGAGAGATTCCCATAACTTCACCGGTAGAACGCATCTCTGGACCCAGTACTGCGTCCACACCTCTGCCATCAGTACGGCGAAAACGGTTCCACGGGAGAACGGCTTCCTTTACCGAAACACCCTGTGCAATTCCATCTCCAGTTGCAGGCAGAATTCCTTCGGTGCGCAATTCGGCGATAGTTGAGCCGACTGAAATCCTGGCCGCAGCCTTTGCTAATGGCACACCTGTTGCCTTACTGACAAAAGGAACTGTTCTAGAAGCTCGTGGATTAGCTTCGAGAACATAAAGAGTTTCATCAGCTATAGCAAATTGAATGTTAATCAACCCACGAACATCAACACCACGTGCAATCTTTTCAGTTGCAATTCTTATCTCGTCACGTTGTTCATCCGTAACTGTCATTGACGGCAATACACATGCGCTGTCACCACTATGAATCCCAGCTTCCTCGATGTGCTCCATAACTCCCCCAAGGAAAAGTTCGTGGCCATCAAAGAGTGCATCGACATCAATCTCGATTGCGTTATCGAGAAATCTATCGACTAAAACAGGACGATCCGGAGTTATGTCAGTTGCACGAGTAATGAATCCACCAAGTGCGACATCGTCATAAACAATCTCCATGCCTCGGCCACCTAATACATATGAAGGTCGAACAAGAACTGGGTATCCAATTTCATGGGCAATTGTGGTTGCCTCTAATTGCGAAGAAGCCATGCCAAACTTCGGCGCTGTCAGACCTTGTTCGGCGAGAATGTTTCCAAAAGCTCCGCGCTCTTCAGCTAAATTGATCGCATCTGGCGAGGTTCCCAAAATTGTTACACCGTTAGCCTTTAATCCTGCCGCCAAGCCCAATGGCGTTTGGCCGCCTAACTGAGTAATCACTCCTAGAACAGGACCAGCTTGTGTCTCAGCGTGTACTACTTCTAGAACATCTTCTAATGTCAACGGCTCAAAGTACAAACGGTTACTTGTGTCGTAATCTGTCGAGACCGTTTCGGGATTGCAATTGACCATAATCGTTTCATAACCAGCCTCACGCAAAGTGAAGGAGGCGTGGACGCACGAATAATCAAACTCAATACCCTGACCAATGCGATTTGGCCCACTACCCAAAATGATCACGGCGGGAGTCAGGCGCGGACGTACTTCTGTTTCTTCTTCATAGCTTGAGTAATGGTAAGGAGTGAAAGCATCGAATTCAGCTGCACATGTATCAACAGTTTTGTATACCGGACGAATGCCTAAATGATGCCGCGCTTTACGTACTTCATCCTCAGTCGCCCCCCGCAAAACCGCGATTTGTGAATCTGAAAAGCCCTGTGATTTTGCAGATCTCAACAATTCTTTTGATAAATCACCAGGCTGGGCAATAACCGATGCTTGCTCGTTAATGATCTCAATCTGGCGTAAGTACCATCGATCAATTCTTGTAGCTTCATAGACTTGATCGATGCTGGCTCCCGCCCACATTGCTTTTTGAACCTGCTGCAAGCGATACTCCGTTGGGATTCGCATTGATTGAAGTAGCGATGACAGTTCAGTTTCGCTCACATCAGGCCAGGAGAAAATAGCTTCCTTGCGCTCTAGTGATCGAAGAGCCTTCATTAAAGACTCAGAGAAAGATCGACCAATAGCCATAGCCTCTCCGACACTCTTCATTGTCGTGGTCAGACGTGGATCAGCATCGGCAAATTTCTCGAAAGCAAATCGAGGAACCTTGACAACTACATAGTCCAAAGTTGGTTCAAAAGAGGCGGGGGTGACTTTAGTAATATCATTTTGGATTTCATCCAATGTGTATCCAATTGCCAGTTTTGTTGCAATCTTTGCTATCGGAAATCCAGTTGCTTTGGAAGCTAGAGCACTAGATCGTGAAACACGTGGATTCATCTCAATTACAATAATTCGACCATTGTCAGGATTTACCGCAAATTGAATGTTGCAGCCACCGGTATCTACGCCAACCTCACGGATGATGTCCATCGAAAGGTCACGCAGTTTTTGATACTCAACATCGGTCAATGTCATAGCAGGTGCAACTGTTATTGAATCTCCCGTGTGAACTCCCATGGGGTCAAGATTCTCAATCGAACATACGATTACGACGTTATCTTTGCGATCACGCATAACCTCTAGTTCGTACTCTTTCCAACCAATGATGGATTCTTCGAGCAAAACCTCTGAGGTTGGACTATGGCGCAGGCCAGCACCCGCGATTTGTTTCAACTCTGCCTCATTGAAGGCAATGCCTGAACCAAGTCCGCCCATTGTGAAAGAAGGACGAACCACGACTGGATACTTTAGAAGAGTAACTGCATCTAAGATCTCTTCCATTGTATGGCAAATCTTGGACTTTGCTGACTCTCCCCCAACTTTTTCAACGATCCCTCGGAACAGTTCACGATTTTCGCCACGATTGATTGCATCCACATCTGCGCCAATCAGTCTTACTCCGTACTTTTTCAAAGTGCCGCGTTCGAATAACCCGATCGCAGCATTGAGCGCAGTTTGACCACCCAAGGTAGCCAAAACTGCATCTGGCTTTTCATGAGCAATGATGCGTTCAATTATCTCTGGCGTAATTGGTTCGATGTATGTTGCATCTGCAAACTCAGGATCAGTCATGATTGTCGCGGGATTTGAATTGACCAAAACAACTCGAATACCTTCAGCACGCAAAACTCGACAAGCTTGAGTGCCTGAGTAATCAAATTCGCATGCTTGACCAATAACAATTGGTCCACTTCCAATAACTAGAACGCTTTTAATCGAGGTATCAAGACCCATTACGCGTGCACCTTCTTAGACATGAGATCTACGAATCGATCAAAAAGGTATTGGGCATCATGGGGGCCAGCGGCTGCTTCTGGGTGATATTGAACAGAAAAAGCTGGTCTATCAAGTAGTTGCAGGCCTTCAACAACCCCGTCATTGAGACACACATGACTCACTTCTCCACGTCCATAGACGGTGGAGAATTCAGAATCAGTTGGGGCTTTAACAGCAAAGCCATGATTATGGGCCGTTATCTCGACTTTTCCGGTGTTCTTATCCATCACTGGCTGATTGATGCCCCGATGGCCAAATTGCAATTTATATGTTTCAAAACCTAGCGCTCGACCAAGAATCTGGTGTCCAAAACAAATCCCAAACAATGGAATTTCGGTCAGCAACAATTCACGAACCACTTCAATTACATCGGTCATCGTCGCAGGATCTCCAGGACCATTGGATAGAAAAACGCCATCAGGCTTAACCGACATAATGTCCGCAACTGTTGAGTCAAAGGGCATTACATGCACTTCAGCACCACGATTGGCTAATGCTCGTGGAGTTGCGCCCTTGATTCCCAGATCCAAAGCTGCAACGGTAAATTTCTTCTTACCAATAGCAGGAATTACAACCGTTTTAGGGGTTGAAACGTCACGTACTAAAAATGCCCCAGTCATTGCTTCGGCTTTGCGAACTTCCACAACCATTTCTTCTCGGGATAGTTCTAATCCCGAAAAAATACCAACACGCATCGCACCGCGGTCACGCAAATGACGCGTTATCGCCCGTGTGTCTACACCTTGAATTCCAATAACTCCTTGTGAAACTAATTCAGTCTCTAAATCATTCTGTGCGCGCCAATTCGATGTTACAGATGAAGGATTGCGAACTACAAACCCAGCGACCCAAATTTTAGCCGATTCGTTATCTGCATCGTTTACTCCGGTGTTACCAATATGCGGGGCAGTCATGATCACGATTTGTTTGTGATACGAGGGGTCCGTTAATGTTTCTTGATACCCCGTCATTCCAGTTTGGAAAACAGCTTCACCAAATGTCTTACCTGTTGCAGCCCAAGAGGATCCTTCAAAAATCCGTCCATCATCAAGGACAAGGTAAGCACTTGGCATTACATACCTCCCATTTGTGTGACAATTCCATTAATTAATGTCGCTTTGCCTTTAAAGAAGGTGTGCGTTACTACACCAGGCAATTCATGTCCATGATATGGAGTGTTAGATGACTTTGATAGAACCAAATCTCTGTCAACCGTCCATTTTTGCGTTGGATTGATCACAACTAAGTTGGCTATAGAACCAACTACTAGAGGTAGTCCATGGTTTTCATAACCACCGATTCGTGCCGGAGCAATGGACATGCGATCTGCTACTGAACTCCAATTCATCATCCCGCTATCAACCATTGTCTTTTGCACTATAGATAGGGCTGTTTCCAGTCCAAGCATTCCAAAGGATGCCTCTTGCCACTCACACTCCTTTGACTCTGTCGGATGCGGAGCATGATCTGTTGCCACGATATCGATGGTTCCATCTGCAAGTGCTTCACGCAGCGCGTGCACATCAGATTCGGTTCGCAACGGTGGATTTACTTTATAGACCGGATCATACGAACTTGCTAAATCATCAGTTAGTAAGAGGTGATGCGGTGTAACTTCTGCGGTTACATCTATCCCTCGAGCTTTGGCCCAACGAATAATTTCAACACCGCCAGCCGTAGTCAGGTGGCAAATATGAAGACGCGACTTAACGTGGTCTGCGAGCAATACATCTCTAGCAATAATTGCTTCCTCAGCTACCGCCGGCCAACCCTTAAGGCCCAATCGAGCAGAGATTTCACCTTCATTCATTTGAGAACCAATGGTCATTCGAGGATCTTGAGCATGCTGGGCTATTACTCCCCCAAATTTTTTGATGTATTCCAAAGCACGTCTCATGACTAAAGGATCCGAGACGCAGTTGCCATCATCGCTAAACACGCGAACACGTGCAACTGAATCTGCCATCGCACCAATTTCAGATAGCGCCTCACCTTTGAGACCCTGTGTCACAGCCCCAATTGGAAATACATCCAACAGGCCTGCTTCTTGGCCTAACCTAAATACTTGCTCGACAACACCTGCCGTATCAGCAACTGGTGATGTGTTAGCCATAGCTGAAAGCGCAGTAAAACCACCTTTTGCCCCAGCACGACTTCCACTCATTACCGTCTCAGCATCTTCTCTACCTGGTTCACGCAAATGAGTATGCAGATCAACAAGACCAGGTAATACCACGCACTCTGATCCATCAATGACAGTTTGTGCTTGGCCCTTGAATCCACTGCTGACCGATGTGATAACGCCATCAGAGATCGCTAGATCGGATTTCTTTCCGTCAGGTAATGAAACACCTTTGATTAGGTAATCTGCAGTGCTCATCTAGTTACTCCCAACTTCTAACGCTCCGCCAGCAAGTAATACATATAAAATTGACATCCGAACACTCACGCCATTTGTAACTTGTTCAGTGATTACAGATCGCGCGCTGTCTGCGACCTCGGCAGAAATTTCCAACCCACGGTTCATTGGTCCAGGGTGCATAACAATTGCACCTTTCTTCATATTGCTCATTCGCTCAACGTTCAAACCAAAATATCGTGAATATTCACGAGCATTAGGGAAGAAAAGATCTGACATCCTCTCTTGCTGAACACGTAACATCATTACAACATCCACATGAGGAATGACTGAATCAAAGTCATAAGAGACTGTTGCTGGCCATTTATCGATTCCCACCGGCAGCAATGTTGGTGGTGCTACTAAAGTCACTTTAGCTCCAAGCATCGTTAATAAGAGAACATTTGAACGTGCTACACGTGAGTGCAAGATGTCACCAACGATCGCGACGCTAAGTCCAGATAGATCACTTCCGCCCATTCCTAAATGCTTACGGATCGTAAATGCATCTAGCAGGGCTTGACTTGGATGTTCATGAGTTCCATCTCCGGCGTTCACGACACTTCCTGACATCCAATGAGAATCGGCCAACCTTTGCGCCGCACCTGATGCTGGATGGCGGATGATGACAGCATCTGCTCCCATAGCTTGAAGAGTCATTGCTGTGTCTTTTAATGACTCCCCTTTGCTCAGGCTCGAACCCTTAGCTGAAAAATTAATCACATCTGCCGAGAGGCGTTTAGCAGCAGCCTCGAAGGAGATACGTGTTCGCGTTGAGTCTTCGGCAAACAAATTCACTATGGTTCGACCACGTAACGTTGGTAGCTTCTTGACCGCTCCGTCGCTAACCCGAGCTAACTCACTTGCGGTATCTAGAATCGAAATTGCCTCCGCCTTATTGATATCGGAGATCGAGAGCAGATGGCGCATTATTCAACCCCCTCTTCAATAGTTACTTCATCTCGACCATCAATCTCACCGAGTAAAACCTTCACCGATTGGTTCTTTGAGGTCGGTAAGTTCTTTCCAATAAAATCAGCTTTTATGGGCAGTTCTCGGTGCCCGCGATCAACTAGCGCCGCTAACTGAACGGTGCGAGGACGGCCAATCTCCCCCAGTGCATCTAGCGCTGCGCGGATGGTTCTGCCAGAAAACAAGACATCATCTACAAGAATTACATCCTTGCCTTCAATTCCAGATGTTGGAATCTTGGTGGGCATGATTGGACGAGGAGGGCGCATTCTCAGATCGTCTCGAAATAATGTTATATCGAGCGTTCCAGTCGGCACCTCTGTATCTTCAATCGAGGTGATAATCGAAGAGATTCGGTGAGCAAGATGTGCGCCTCGAGTAGGAATACCAAGTAAGACGATATTTATAGAACCTTGATTCTTCTCAAGAATCTCGTGGGAAATCCGGGTCAACGCACGTGAAATGTCTTGTGCGGACAGGGCTACGCTCATGTAAATCTCCTTTCCCACCTCTCAGGATGGGTCGTTAAAGGATGCAGGGCAGATACTAGCATCGACTGGGCATGACTGTGGATATCGCAATCCTCAAGTGTCGTTAGTGCAATAGCGTCTGGAACATGACAACAATTCACTCTCAGCCTCATATTCAAAATCTCTATGCCCGCATGCGTCTCATTCGAGAGTCCCGCAACCTCACACTTGTTCAGGCCGCAAAGCTTTCCAACGGTGAGATATCAGCCATCGCCCTGGGTTCCTATGAGCGTGGCGATAGATCGGTCAGCGCTCGCAAATTGCTCACCATAGCTCGCTTGTATGAGGTGCCCATTTCAGAGCTATTCGAAGCGCAACAAAAATATATGACTCAAGAAAGGGTCAGCATCGATCTACGTAAGCTCGTCACGGGAGCTGATCCCATAGCCAAAAGAATCACAGACGTCATTCGGAATATTGCCCGGATGCGTGGTGATTGGAATGGCGAGGTAATTTCACTGCGGGCAAGCGATGTCAATAACCTGGAAATCTTTACTGGATTATCGGCCGCTGAAATCAAAAAGGCAATGGATGAGTTTGGATTTCCTAGATCGAAATAGTGTCTTTAATACTTGCAATACGACCAAGTACGCCGTGAATGTACTTAGAGGAATCATCGCTTGAAAGTTCTTTAGCCAAATCCAATGCTTCATCTATGGCCACACTAGTTGGCACAGTGGTTGACCATAGAATCTCATAAATTCCTAAACGTAGAATGTTGCGGTCCACGGCTGGCAGGCGATCCATATCCCAACCTTGTGCATACGTTGTAATAAGTTCATCAATTTTGCGACGATTATCTGAAACACCATTAATTAGTTCGCGAGTGTAATCACGAATTGGCCGTGCATCTGGACCTTCGGCAGGAATGTCACGTGCTTCCAAAGTTTCCACAAGATTAGTTCCTCGGATATCTGTTTCATACAGTAAATCCAAAGCTTGCTTACGAGCCTTACTTCGAGCGGACA
Source organism: Candidatus Planktophila sp. (assembly GCA_044346015.1). GTDB lineage: Bacteria > Actinomycetota > Actinomycetes > Nanopelagicales > Nanopelagicaceae > Planktophila. The sequence continues at coordinate 42,765 of JBIJAA010000002.1, forward strand.
CTAGTTAGCGCGACCCTGGTAAGACCCATCACGAGTATCAACCAGAACAACTTCATCCTGCTTTATGAAAAGCGGAACCTGAATTTCGATACCTGTTTCAACGGTTGCTGGCTTGGTTCCGCCAGAAGAGCGATCTCCTTGAATGCCAGGCTCTGTGTAAGTGATCTTTAAAGGTACTGATGCTGCAAGCTCGATGTACAAAGGGTTACCTTCATTTACCGCAACTATTGCTTCGGTATTTTCAAGCATGTAATTTGCAGCATCACCAACTGTGGCTGCGCTAATTGTCATCTGGTCATAAGTCTTAGTATCCATAAACACGAAATCATCGCCCTCTTTGTAGAGGTACTGCATTTCACGCTTTTCCAGAATTGCGATATCAATTTTCACACCAGCGTTATATGTACGATCAACGACCTTGCCGCTAAGAACAGACTTAAGCTTGGTGCGCACAAATGCTGGGCCTTTGCCTGGCTTAACGTGTTGAAATTCAACTACAGTCCACAGTTGACCTTCAATATCTAGCGTCATTCCATTTTTTAGATCATTCGTTGATGCCACAGCTAATCCACCCGCTCTTTATCCATTTGGTTTAATTGAAAAAGTAATCGAAGGGATAAGGATACCCGCTCCCATGGGGTGCTTTGTTACTTGGCTACAAGATTTTGCATTGCAATGATGGCTAAAACGTAGGAATTCGGGCCAAATCCTCCGATAGTTCCGTTGGCCACACCTGAAATAACAGAGGTGTGGCGAAACTCTTCACGTGAGAGTGGATTTGAAAGGTGAACCTCAATCAACGGAGCCTTCACGAGTTCTGCTGCATCGCGTATTGCGTAGGAATAGTGAGTAAATGCAGCCGGGTTAATAATTACGGGAATTTTTAGATCAGCCGCTTCATGTAACCAACCTATGATTGTTGCCTCGTCATCACTCTGTCGAACATCGGCCTCGAAATCATGTTTTGCGGCAGCAATCTCAATCATTGACTTTAGTTCGCTGTAGTTGAGGTCTCCATACATTGAAGAATCGCGAATATCTAATCGCGACAAGTTAGGGCCATTGAGAACTAATAACTTCATAGGCTGATTCTCTCATAGGCAGCATCAAGTTCAGCGGAGGTTAAATCCTCAAGTCTAATAGTTGAACCGATTCCATTGAGAGCGACAAACCTGATGGTATTGCCACGCGCCTTCTTATCTAAGGCCAGTACTGGTGCAAGTTTTTGCCATGCTTGTCGATCATAAGCAATAGGCAAACCATACGAACGTAAAATGCTTCGATGTAAATCTAAATCCGCTTGCGATATCAAACCCCGAGCCAAAGCTAACTCTGCTGCATACACCAAGCCGATCGAAACAGCTTCACCATGGCGGAGCTCGTACTTGGAATGGATTTCAATGGCATGACCTAAAGTGTGACCGTAATTAAGAGCTTCACGTGAAAAACTTTCCTTAAAGTCAGAGGAAACAACTTGGGCCTTCACGGTTACGGCACGCTGAATCAATTCAGAGATCACCTCTGGACTTTTGCGTAGGGATTCAACTGAGTGCAACCCAGCTAGATCAAGAATTGCCTGGTCTGCAATAAACCCACACTTAATAACCTCAGCCATACCAGCTGCGATGTCACGATCTGCCAGAGTGCTTAAGAAATTTGTATCGATGATCACTTCTATTGGCGAGTAAAAAGCACCAATTAGATTCTTTCCATAATCTGAATTTATCCCTGTTTTGCCTCCGACTGATGCATCAACCATTCCGGCCAATGAAGTTGGGACTGCTATCCAATCTAATCCGCGAAGCCATGACGCAGCAGCAAAGCCAGCTAAATCTGTGACTGCTCCCCCGCCTATTCCTACGATTAAATCAGAGCGAGTAAATCCTGCTGCACCTAGCCAATTCCAGAGTTTTGCGATGGTTTCAACATTTTTACCATCTTCACCATCTGGTACCTCGAAAACATGAAGCTCAGCGTCTAAATCTCTGAGTGTGGTCAAATCGGGCGAAAATATTTTGGAAACAATAATTGCAACTCGCACACGACCCTCACACTTCTTTGCCAAGTTGCTAAACCAAGCATTCGAGAAGGTCACTTCGTAAGAGTGCTCTGCCTTTACTAAAATAGTCGTCACGGCATGATCGATTCAATAATTGAAACTATTTCATCAACACTCATGTCATCAACTTTAATAGATAGCGTTGAGAGTTTCTCGTATATCGGCCTTCTTTGATCTGAAAGTGCCTGCCACTGCGCACGAGGATTACCTAGAAGCAAAGGCCGATCTCGATTGAATCCAACCCTAGGCGCGGCTGTCGCAAGGGAAACATCCAAGAACACGATACTTGACTCAGATGAGACCAGCGCATCTTGAGCACGTTGGGAAATCGGAGCACCGCCACCCAGGCTTATAACAGCGGAGGGTTCCAGTAAAACTTCTTGCAATGTTTCAAATTCAATAGTGCGAAAATGCTCTTCGCCATCTTCGACAAAAATATCCGTGATCTTTTTTGACGCTTTTAATTCAATCAACGCATCTGTGTCAACGAAGGGCCACTGTAAATGAGCCGCTAGAGCTACACCGACAGTACTTTTGCCACTTCCTGGCGGCCCGATCAATACGATGCGTGACATGAGGATGTTTTACTTGAAGTTCAAATTGGCGATATAGGACTCAAAATTGCGCCGTGTTTCAGTAACTGAATCGCCACCAAATTTTTCAAGCACCACTTCTGCTAAAACCAGTGCCACCATAGCCTCAGCAACAACTCCTGCCGCTGGTACTGCGCACACATCGGATCTTTGATTGATTGCCTTTGCCGCTTCACCTGTAGCGACGTCGATGGTATCTAGTGCTTTTGGAACAGTGGAAATTGGCTTCATCGCTGCGCGTACCCGCAAAATCTCACCGTTAGACATTCCGCCCTCAGTGCCACCTGCACGATCAGTGCGTCGAACTATCTTTCCTGTTGAATCCTTTTCGATTTCATCGTGTGCAACCGATCCACGACGTGCGGCAGTTCTAAAACCATCTCCGATTTCAACGCCCTTAATTGCTTGGATGCCCATTACTGCTCCAGCTAATTTTGAATCTAGTCGTCGATCCCAATGAACATGCGAACCCAGCCCAGGTGGCATATTAAAAGCTAAAACCTCTACAACCCCTCCTAAGGTGTCGCCATCTCGATGCGCATTTTCTATCTCGGTAATCATCAGTTCACTTGTTGCTCTGTCAGCACATCTAACTGGATCTTCATCAATCGATGCCATATCGCCGGCTTGAGGTAAGGTGGCACCATCGTCAACTCGAACAGAGCCAATAGAAAGCACGTGACTAAGAATTGTTATGCCAACTGTTTGCTGCAGGAAATTTCGAGCAACAGCGCCAAGTGCAACTCGTGCAGCAGTTTCACGAGCACTCGCACGTTCTAAAATCGCACGTGCATCATCTAGGTGATACTTTTGCATTCCAACTAAATCAGCATGCCCTGGACGCGGTCGGGTGAGCGGTGCATTGCGTCCTAAATCCTTGATCTCTTCCTCTGGCACGGGATCGGCAGACATAACCTTTTCCCACTTAGGCCATTCTGAATTGCCAACTTGAATTGCAATTGGCCCACCTTGCGTTAATCCCAGACGAATGCCACCAAGGATTGTCACCTTATCTGCTTCAAAGTTTTGACGTGCTCCGCGACCAACACCTAAGCGTCGACGTTGCAAATGAAAATCAATGTCGGCGGTAGTAATCGATACAGATGCTGGAATGCCCTCAACGATTGCACTAAGGGCCTGGCCATGAGATTCACCTGCTGTTAACCAACGCATAAGCGTATTCTTGCAGATATCTCTACTACCTCGTTGCCAAATATGTTCCAAGCCCTATGAAAATGCTTGGGGCTAGGGCTATTTTCGATGGAATCGCTCGATGAAATGCAGTCATCACCGCAATATGAACCAGCGAAACGATAAACACGAAGGCAATATATTCGGCCGCATTAAAACTGTGCGTCAGAAGGATTATTGCAAGAAGTTTCAGATCGCCCATACCCGTACCTATTAGATACAGCAGAATTAGTATCGCTAGAGATACTGCAACCTGTCTCAGCTGACCTAATCCGACAAGAGCTAGATAAGTGAGAGCGCAATAGAGAAGGACTTTGTTGTAGATATTTGGAATAACGAAGTTGCTCATGTCAGCGATGCATATCGGTATTGATAGAGCAAGAAGTGCGATATTCATTGCTCCACGCTACAAGGCGATTCTGGGCAGAAAACCGCCTGTGGATTAAGCCAGAGCTTTCTCCCCCACGGCACGTAGCATCTTGGCAACCTGCATTCGGTCAACCGAACACGATGCAAATATTTCAACTTGAGAGATAGCTTGATGGATCAATAGATCTAAACCATCGATTCCATATCCACCTGATTCTCGCCATTTTGACAATATGGTAGTTGGCCATGGATTGTAGAGAACCTCAAAAAATGTTGAACTGGTGTTAGAAATTCGGTCAACAAAGATTGATGCGGTCTCACCTGGTGTCGTATTTACTATCAAATCGAATTCGTTGAAATCAATCGTTGCATCCCATTCAATGAAATCCATAGCCAGATTAAGCCCCGAATTTCTTATTGCAAGTTCGCGAGCCGGATTTCTATGGATAACCGTGACACCCTGGCTAACGCCACCACAAGCAGCAACGACCGCTCTGGCGGTTGCACCAGCTCCTATAACTAAAACTCGTCCACGAGCGTCTCGACCATGTGAATCCAAGGCGTGAGAAAAACCTTCAACATCAGTACTGGCTAGATTCCATAGGCCATCTCTTTTAGACAAGGTGTTTCCACTTTGAATCTTGCGCGCAACATCTGACACCGAATCTGCAACTAATAGAGCCTCCTCCTTGAGGGGCATCGTTAGGGAAATGCTATTTAGAGATGATCCTTCATTATCTAGAAAAAGTTGTAACTGCCCTGATTGAACTTCGAATGCAGAATAAGTTGCATCTATACCCAGATATTCATACATGGTCTTGTGCAATAGAGGACTGAGTGAATGCGAGATTGGTGAACCTAGAACACCGCCGGCAATCACTTGAATGCACCAGCCTTTCGGTTCTTTACGTATAGGGCTTTCCAGGTATTGAATTCTTCAAAGGAATTGGTAAACCGCGTATCACCAGGTGCAACTGTAACGAAATACAACCAATCCCCGGAGGCCGGTTGTAGGGCAGCCGTCATAGCCGCAACCCCTGGACTTCCGATAGGACCAGGAGGAAGACCATACTTTTTATAGGTGTTATACGGTGAGTTAATCAGAGTTGATTGGGAACTTAAGAAAATCTGACCACGCAATTTTTTAACGAAATGGACGGTAGCATCCATCTGTAACGGCATTCCAATTTTTAAGCGATTTCGAATAACTTGTGACACCTTAGCAAAATCCTTTTCACCGCCTTCGGCCTGAACTATTGAAGCGATAGTCAAAAGCTCAGAAGCAGTAAATTTGTCATCTCCCATCAATAATTGTTGAGCAACTGGCTCTGCTGTAAAGCGATCTACCATGGCTTGAACTGCCTGCAATGCCGAAGTGCCTTTCGCAAAGGAGTACTGTGCAGGAAAAAGCAATCCTTCTGAATCCGTAAATCCTTTTGGCAAAACAACTTGTGCCAATGCTTTGTTGATCTCTTGCTTATCAAACCCATAAGCAACAAGTTCGGTTACTACCTCACTCTTCCAGCCGCCCTCATAAATTCTGATTAGATTAGGAATGCGATCGGCATCGAGTAACTGTTCGAGTGCTTGCAGTGCCGAAATATTCTGCGAAATTCGATGATTACCTGGTGCTATCTTCTCCGAGCGCTTATCCCCTACCGCCACTCTAAAGAAGGCCTCAGAGGATTTGATTACTTCGTTTTCAAAGAGCAACTGTGCTATTTCCGATCCTGTCGATCCATTCGGAATATCGATGACAACTTCTGACTGATCAGCAATCATCATATTGGTAGGAAAATCTGGTGCCACAGTTGGCCCTGATCGCGCGAAGAAGAACGCACCCAGCAACGCAACTCCCATAACGGCAACAACCAAGCGAACCTTCATTTACGTTTCTCTATCTCAAGTGCAAACTCCAAAATAGCAACCGCTGCTGCCATATCGATGGCCTCTTTTGAATCTCTTGCGTTACGTCCGGCATCACGAAGATTACGAGCAGCACTTATTGTGCTCATCCGCTCATCGATTAACTCAATAGGAACCTTTGTGATTGTGCTGAGAACCTCAACAAATCCAACTGCTTTTTCAGTTGCAGAACCATCATTTCCACTGAGCAAGGCGGGGCGACCGACGTAAATACCTACTGGTTCGATCTCGATCAATATCTCAGAAATCTGCTTTCGCAAATCTTTATCCGTCGCCTTTAGGGTAGTTAAGGGAGAGCATAGGATTGAATCAGGATCACTAACCGCTACGCCAATCCGAACATCACCATAATCAAATGCGATACGACGTCCGCGCTCCATCATTTAACCAATGAGTGCTTTTGAGATTGCCGAGAGCGCATCGAGTGACTTAGATGCATCAATGCCGCCACCTTGGGCAAAATCATCCTTGCCGCCACCGCCACCGCCAAGAATAGTTGAACCTATCTTTACTAATGCACCGGCCTTAACGCCAGCGGTTCGTGCGCCTTCACTTGTTGCTACTACTAAAACTGGTTTTCCCTCATTTGCACTGATCAGAGCCACGACAGATTGAGCTTCGCGAGAGCGTAGATCGATAGCAATCTTGCGCAGATCATCACCTGAAACACCATCTGCCATTACAGATGAAATAAAGGAAATTCCATTAATTACCAAGGCCCTCTTGGCCAGTTCCCCAACTTGGGAAAATGCTTGTGCTGAACGCACTGAGGCAAGCTCTTTTTCAATCTCTTTCATTTTGTTTAGTAACTCAGAAATACGTTCTGGTAACTCTTCGGTCCGAGCGCCCTTTATCAAATCAGTGAGGGAGTTAAGTAATACATGTTCACGAGCTAAAAACTTGTAAGCATCGACACCGACAAGTGCTTCTACGCGACGTACACCGGCTCCAATAGAAGACTCGCTTAGCAACTTGATAACACCTAACTGTCCAGATCTTTCGACGTGGGTACCACCGCACAATTCGCGAGCCCAGTCACCAACACTGACTACGCGAACAACATCCCCATACTTTTCGCCAAACAATGCCATCGCACCCAGCTCTTTAGCCTTTGCCTGGCTCATGCTCTCTGCTGTTACTTCTAGGTTGTCGAGCAATAAAGTATTCACGCGTGATTCAACATCATTTAAAACACTTACGGGTACTGAGCCCGTTGCTGGAAAATCAAATCGGAATCGTCCAGGTGAGTTCTCAGAACCTGCTTGTGTTGCAGTTTCGCCAAGAATTTCACGGAAAGCTTTATGAACCATGTGTGTAGCGGTGTGCGCGCGAGAAATAGCGTGGCGACGTTCAATATCGATTTCAGCAAGTGCATCACTGCCCACTTCGATTGATCCACTAATGACTCGGCCACGGTGAACAGACAATCCAGGAACAGGTGATTGAACATCTTCAATTTCAACAACTGCGCCGCTGCTCAAGGTAATACGACCACCATCAGCTAACTGACCGCCACCTTCAGAGTAAAAAGGAGTGCGGTTGAGAGTTAGCTCTACATCTTCACCTTTTGATGCACTTGAAACTCCAATGCCATCTACAACTATTCCAGTTAGCTTTGATTCCGAACTCTGGTGCGTGTAGCCAATGAATTCACCTTTGCCACTCTTGTCGGCAATAGCTTTGTATACAGAAACATCTGTGTGGCCAGATTTCTTGGCCCTAGCATCAGCCTTGGCTCGATCCTTTTGCTCTTTCATCAGGCGACGGAAGCCATCTTCGTCAACTTCAAGACCTTCTTCGCGAGCCATCTCGAGTGTTAAATCAAAAGGGAATCCATAAGTATCGTGCAGCTTGAATACTTCATCCCCAGGCAAAATTGTTGATTTGCTCTTTTTTAGAGCAACAGATGCTAGATCAAATATTTGTGTTCCACTCTTGAGGGTTTGCAAGAAACTTTCCTCTTCGGAAACACTGACTGACAATATGCGCTTCTTATCCGCAACCAGTTCAGGATATTGCGGGCCCATAGCCGCGATTGCAGAAATAGTTAGTTCAGACATGATCGGATCCATTGATCCCAAAAGGCGCATATTGCGGATTGTTCTACGCATCATTCGACGTAAAACATAACCTCTTCCTTCATTACCAGGTGTTACCCCATCGCCTATCAACATCGCAGATGTGCGCGCATGATCTGCGATCACACGGAGGGAAATATCTGACTTTTCAGACGATCCGTACTTAACTCCGGTTAGCTCAGAAGCACGGTTTAAAATCATAATTGTTGTATCGATTTCGTAAATGTTTTCAACACCTTGTAGCAAAGCCGCCGTACGTTCTAACCCAAGCCCTGTATCGATGCTTTTAGCTGGAAGTTCACCAAGGATTGGATAGCTGTCCTTACCGCCTCCTGCGCCTCGCTCATTCTGCATGAAAACTAGATTCCAGATTTCAAGATAGCGATTCTCATCTGCTATCGGGCCACCTTCGGCCCCATATGCAGGACCACGATCGTAATAAATTTCAGAGCACGGCCCGCATGGCCCCGGAACTCCCATAGACCAGAAGTTATCGGCCATGTCACGTCGTTGGATTCGCTCCTTTGGAACACCTATTTGCTTATGCCAAATATCGGCTGCTTCATCATCGTCTAAGTAAACAGTTACCCACAATTTTTCTTCGGGAAAACCGTAGCCACCATCTGCAATTGGACGTGTTAGTAGTTCCCATGCAAGAGCGATCGCGCCTTCCTTAAAGTAATCACCGAAAGAGAAATTACCGCACATCTGAAAGAAAGATGCGTGACGAGTAGTCTTACCAACTTCATCAATATCTAGAGTGCGAACACATTTTTGAACCGAAGTTGCACGCTTATAAGGTGGCGTAACTTCGCCCAGAAAAAACGGCTTAAATGGAACCATTCCGGCGTTTACTAATAAAAGATTCGGATCATCAGCAATTAAAGATGCTGAAGGAACAACAGTGTGAGTTAAGCCTTGACGATTATCTGATTCAAAAAAGCGCAGCCAGCGCGAACGGATCTCGGCGGATTCCACTAGCTAAGATCACTCAGCCTTCTTCTTCTTCTTTGAGCGACTTTTACCCAGTTGTGCAGCAGACAAAAGAGCCCCAGCAACCTTAACTGCAGAACTATTTTTATCCACAAACGTTGAAGTAGCTGCATTTAACTTATCCGACATCTCTTCTATATTCTTGCTAACGCGATTAATGCTATGAAGAGGGCCGTTAACTAAAGTTACAGTTGTGTTTAATTCATCGATTAGTGGTGCTGTTTCATCAGTTAGCACCTTGAGAGAAACACGTGCTTCATCTACTAGTCGACCAAATCGAACTACGACATAGGCAACGGCGATCGCAATTATCGCCAGTGATGATGCTGCAATTATTGTTGCAATTCCGCCAGATCCCATGGGTCTACTCTACCTGACCCTTACTTATCTTCGCCGGTTTTTGCTTGTGGAACCCAGTCAATTCCGCTCTCTTTGCGTTGAGCGGGAGTAATTGGAGTTGGGGCACCAGTTAATGGGTCTCCCCCACTAGCTGTCTTTGGGAAAGCAATAACTTCTCGAATCGAATCAGAGCCTGTTAATAATGCACACACACGATCCAGTCCAAGTGCAATTCCACCATGGGGAGGGGGGCCATAGTTAAAGGCCTCCAACAAGAATCCGAACTTACTGTTTGCCTCTTCATCGCTTAAACCGATGACAGAGAACACATCCTTTTGAATGTTCCGATCATGAATACGAATCGATCCACCACCTAATTCAGTTCCATTCAAAACAATGTCATAGGCATATGCCAGTGCCGCGCCAGGATCTGATTTAAATGTTCCTGCAAACTCTGGTTTTGGACCAGTAAATGGATGGTGCACAGCGGTCCACCCGCCGTTATCTGTAGGTTCAAACATTGGAGCATCTACTACCCACAAAAATTCCCATTTCCCATCAGGGATGAGCCCGCATCTTTTTCCAATTTCTAATCTCACTGCGCCCAATAGATTTAAGGAGGATGAGCGATCACCGGCTGCAAAGAAGATTGCATCTCCAATTTTCGCACCGGCTGCTTGCACGATTCCGGCAGTTTCTTTCTCAGAAATATTCTTTGAAACTGGTCCGCCTAAAGTTCCATCCTCATTAACAAGAATGTAAGCAAGTCCTTTTGCACCACGTGCTTTAGCCCAATCCTGCCAAGCATCTAACTCACGACGAGCAGATGATGCTCCCCCTGGCATAACAACAGCGCCCACGTAAGGTGCCTGAAAAACTCTAAATGGCGTCTCTCCAAAAAATGTTGTGAGATCAACCAACTGATTACCGAACCGCAGATCTGGTTTGTCAGATCCATAATGTGTCATCGCATCGGCATAGGTCATACGTTGCAAAGGTAGAGGAATATCGTAGTTAACAGTTTCTTTCCAAATGCGAGCAACAATTTTTTCAGCTACGGCCAAAATATCCTCTTGATCGATAAATGACATTTCGATATCTAACTGAGTGAATTCTGGCTGGCGGTCTGCACGGAAATCTTCATCCCGGAAACAACGAGCAATTTGGTAATACTTTTCCATACCTGCAACCATCAACAACTGTTTGAACAGTTGCGGTGACTGAGGCAGCGCATACCAGCTGCCTGGTTGCAGGCGCACTGGTACTAAAAAGTCTCGAGCACCTTCTGGTGTTGATCTCGTCAAATAAGGGGTTTCAATCTCGAGGAAAGTTTCTTCTTCCATTACACGGCGTATCGTGGAAGTAACCTTTGAACGCAAACGCAGATTATGTGCTGGCTTTTCACGGCGTAGATCTAAGTAGCGATATCTCAAACGGACTTCCTCATTGATATCTGACTCATCGCCGCTATCAACAGGAAACGGCAATGGTGCAGATTCAGAAAGAACCACAACAGTGTCGCCCATTACTTCTATTTCACCTGTTGCGATATTTGTATTCTGATTTCCGTCGGGACGAGCAACAACCTCGCCGGTTATGAGTAAGCACCACTCTGCGCGTAAAGAACCTGCGACTTTTTCATCACGGATAACAACTTGAACCGAACCTGAAGCATCTCTTAAATCAATAAATGCCACACCACCATGATCTCGACGTCGTGAAACCCAACCTGCAAGGGTGACGGTTTGACCCGCGTGGGATTTACGAAGTGATCCTGCTTCATGTGTGCGCAACATTAATAGTCCAATTTTCCGTTTTAGAGTGCTTCGAGCAATGAGTCAATCTTAACGGAAGATGTCTGTCCTGATTTCATCTCTTTCAATTCAACGCTACCGCTAGCAATCTCTGACTCACCGAGAACAATGACATGGGTTGCACCGCTCTTATCCGCACCCTTCATGGCACCTTTAAGAGCGCGGTCACCAAAAGCAATCTCGACTGTCTTGCCATGGGCACGAAGGTCCGCAGCGATAGTAAGAGCTTTTACCTTGGCTGACTCCCCGAGCGGAATGATGAAAAGATCGGACACAAAATCATCATTACCAATAACACCTTCTGCTTCTGCGGCGAGAAGTGCGCGATCTACTCCTAAACCAAAACCAATTCCAGATAGTGATTGACCGCCAAGTTGTTCCATCAGGCCGTCATATCTTCCGCCTCCACCGATGCCTGATTGAGCACCTAAGAGATCATGAACAAATTCAAATGTGGTTCCTGTGTAGTAATCCAACCCTCGAACCATTCGTGGATTTAATTGATAAGAAATACCAAGGGCGTCCAAATACTTTTGAACCTGCTGAAACTGTAATTTGGATTCTTCATTCAAGTAATTAATCAAAAGCGGTGCATCAGCCATCATCTTTCGCATCTCTTCGCGCTTGTCATCAAAAAGGCGCAATGGATTGATCTGGGCTCGCGCTGAAGTTGCCTCATCGAGTGTCAATGTAGAAATAAACTTCACCAGGTCAATGCGATGAGCCGCGCGAGATTCAGCATCGCCTAATGAAGTGATTTCAAGACGGTATTTGGAAAGCCCTATAGCCTTAAAGCCCGCATCAGCTATTGCGATGACTTCGGCATCAATAGCAGGATCATCTAATCCAATTGCTTCGATTCCAACTTGATAGAACTGTCGATAACGCCCTGCCTGTGGTCGTTCTGCACGAAAGAATTGACCTGAATACCAAACCTTCACCGGCAACTGTCCGCGATCTAAGCCATGCTCAATGACCGCTCTCATAACGCCAGCAGTTCCTTCTGGGCGCAATGTTATTGATCGTCCACCACGATCCTCAAAGGTATACATCTCTTTTGAAACGACATCAGTAGATTCACCAACACCTCGCGTAAACAACTCTGTGTCCTCAAAAACAGGCAGTTCAATTAATTGATAGCCTGCACGTTTTGCAGGAGCAATTAAATTTTCTCGAACAAATTCAAAGGCAACAGAGCGACTTGGAACGTATTCGCTCACACCTTTTGGAGCCGAAATCTTTTGACCTGACATTAGTAACGACCTGCCAAACTCTTCAAATAGGGATTGTTCTTTTTTTCATGGGCAATAGTTGTGTCGTGGCCATGTCCAGGCAACACTCGTAGGTGATCGGCTAATGGCAATACTTTCTTGCGCAAGGTCTCTTCCATATCTTTTGCAGAACCAGTGGGTAAATCGGTACGACCAATTGAACCAGCAAACAGGACATCCCCGCTGACTAATACCTCATTGGAAACTTCAAACATTAAAGAGCCTCGAGTATGACCGGGAGCGTGGATTGTCTTAAAGGAAAGACCAACTAGTTCAATTACATCGCCATTTCGAAGTTCGCGAACATCCTTTGCTTCAGAAAAATTCATTCCAGATAAGGTGCTTTGAAATTCTGAACTGACAAGCTTTTCTGGGTTCGACAGGGCTGCCCGATCTTCACTATGGATGTATGAAGGGATGCTGTACCCGTCAGCGATTGCTTGGATAGAAAAGGTATGGTCCAAGTGACCATGGGTTGCAATCACAGCTACCGGCTTTAGATTGTGCCTTTCCAATATTTCAGTCAGCTGCTGAGAAACATCTGGCATGCCGGGATCAATGACCACGCATTCGGTCCCTGGCTCAGTTGCGATCACCCAGCAATTGGTGGCATACATCTGTGCGGCAAATGAGTCGATTAGCATGCTCAACCCACCTCTTCTCACGCTCAGATTCCAGAGCGATTGACGCTCACACCATGAGACAGGGTACCTTTTGCACACGAATACACCCTCAACCCACGCTCAGAAGCCTTAAAACTTCTGAGCATCGCACCCACCACATAGCGAACTTCCAACTGAAGAAACGCGCTGAAAGGATCACTCTCATGACAGATATGAATTTCCCGCACCAGGCCAGCGCAGCAAGTGCGTTGATAGGAGATCCTTCGGCTTTTGGTCGAGTAGGCGAAGATGGAACCGTTTATGTTCGCACTTCGAACGGTGAAAAAGCAGTTGGTTCATATCCTGGTAAAACTGCAGAGGAAGCATTGTCATACTTCGTGAGAAAGTTTGAAGTACTAGCAGGTGAGATTGCACTGCTAGCGGCGCGCATCAAAAGTGGAGCAATGGTTCCGCAAGATGCATATACGGCCGTAAAGAAATTGCGCGATCAAGTTAAAGAATTTAATGGGGTTGGTGATTTGGATGCGTTGGCAGCATCAGTTGAACAAATTGAGCCTCTGATTGAGGGACATCGTGAAGCATATGAAGCGAAGAAAGCAGCTGAGACAGCGGCTAAGGCAGCACGACTTGCACAAATAGTTGTTGAAAAGGAAAAAATTGTTGCAGAGGCTGAAGGCTTAGCACTTTCTGAAAGCTGGAAGAGCACTGGAGATCGCCTCAAAGTACTTTTAGATGAATGGAAGGCAGCGCCACGTCTTGATAAGAAAGCTGATGCCGATCTATGGAAGCGTTTTTCCTCATCAAGAAATAAGTTTGATAAGCGTCGGAGAACACACTTTGCTGCTCTTGAAGCAACTCAAAGTGTTGTGGCAGATGCCAAAAAGCAGATTGTTGAGGAAGCAGAAAAACTTGCTACTTCAACTGATTGGGTAGCAACGGCTAAACGCTTCAAAGCACTGATGGATCTGTGGAAAGCAGCCGGACGTGGAAAGAAAAATGATGATGCAAAGCTGTGGTCACGCTTTAAGCTCGCACAGGACCAATTCTTTACCGCAAAGAATGCAGACCTTGAAAAGCGGGATGCAACCATGGCGACAAACCTTGTAAAGCGAGAAGAATTACTCGTATTGATTGAAGCCGTACTGCCTATTACAGATGTTAAACAAGCAAGAAAAACCCTCAATGAGCATCTTCGTTCATGGGAGAAAATCGGTATGACTCATAGAGATAAGCGTGCAGCGATGGATGCACGAGTATCTGCTGTTGACAATGCCGTCAAGGAATCTGAGACTGAAATCTGGCGCAAAACTGATCCAGCAGCGAAGAAGCGGGCTCAAGAAGTTGTTGATCAACTTACTGAATCAATCGCAAATTACGAAAAGGCTGCGGCGAAATTCGCCGCTAGCGGAAACTCCAAGAAATCTGACGAGGCCACAGAATCTGCAGCAGCACGCAGAGTTTGGTTGGCAGAGGCTGAAAAGGGTTTAGCCGAGTTTAACTAGTTATTAGTTGTTCGATAAACATCATAAACGCCTTCAATCCCCCGCACGGCTGCAAGCACCGCATCTAGATGAGTGGCATCTGCCATTTCAAAGGTGAAGCGAGAAAAAGCGGTTCGATCTTTTGATGTACTCACTGCAGCGCTAAGAATATTTACATGCTGATCCGACAAGGTCCGCGTTACATCGGCAAGGAGTGAAGCGCGGTCAAGAGCCTCAACTTGAATGTTGACTAAAAATACTGACGAGGCTCCGATGCGCCATTTAACGTTGACGACTCTGTCCAATTGATGCACCTGTAAGTCGTGCGCGTTAGAGCAATCTGCCCTATGGACTGAAACTCCGCTGCCCTTGGTAATAAATCCCATGATTTTGTCTCCGGGCACAGGAGTGCAACAACGAGCAAGTTTTACAAGCACATCATCAGCACCTTCAACATCTACGGCATTGCTAGAGCGTCTAGCTGTAGGAACTCTATTTGCAAATACCTCCATCGTCGGTTCTGGATGAGAATCTTCAGCACCTATTGCCGCTACTAGTTTGTCGATGATTGATGCGGCAGAGACATAACCATCTCCAACCGCTGAATACAAGGCATCAATGTCTGGGTAGCGTAAATCGTGTGCCAACTCCAGTAGTGAATGGCCTGCAAAAATCTTTTGTAAAGGCAGTCCAGCTTTGCGCATCTGACGGGCAATTGATTCACGACCGGCATCGATAGCTTCCTCGCGACGCTCTTTGCTAAACCAGGCTTTGATCTTCGAACGTGCTCTTGGGCTCTTAACAAAATTCAGCCAATCACGGCTTGGTCCTGCAGTCTCACTCTTATTCGTAACAATCTCGACCACATCACCATTGTTAAGTCGTGAATCGAGCGGAACTAATCGACCATTTACCTTCGCCCCTGCGCACCGAAGTCCAACATCTGTGTGTACAGAAAAAGCGAAGTCAACAGGTGTCGAGCCACCAGGCAGGGCAACAACACTGCCCTTGGGAGTAAAGACGAAAACTTCCGGAGTTCCTAAATCAAAGCGCAATGCCTCCAAAAACTCAGAAGGATCCTCCGTTTCTTTCTGCCATTCATGTAACTGGCGCAGCCAGAGCATTTCAGGTGAACTATCTGTGTTCTCTGGACCTTGCTTATATTTCCAATGGGCGGCAATACCAAACTCAGCACGTGCATGCATGTCATAGGTTCGAATTTGAATTTCAATCGCTTTTCCAGTTGGTCCGATTACCGTAGTGTGCAATGACTGGTACAAATTAAACTTAGGCATCGCTATGTAATCTTTAAATCGCCCTGGCACGGGACTCCAACGTGCGTGTATTGAGCCAAGAACTGCGTAACAATCACGCACATCATTTACTAATACTCTTATGCCAACAAGGTCATAAATTTCGTTAAACTCACGTCCGCGCACAACCATCTTTTGATAAACGGAGAAGAAATGCTTTTTTCTTCCAGTCACGGTGGCTTCAATATGATCACGTAAGAAATCTTCTTTAACTGAAGCAATAACTTGATCGGTCAAAGCGTCCCGCGAAGGTGAGCGCTCGGCGACTAGTCGCGAGATTTCCTCAAACTTCTTAGGTTCTAATACCTCAAAGGAGAGGTCTTCTAACTCCCACTTAATCGCGTTCATCCCTAGACGGTGAGCTAGTGGTGCGTAGATATCTAAGGTTTCTCGTGCTTTCCGTAACGCACTCTCTGCAGAAACATACTTCCAGGTTCGCGCGTTGTGTAAACGATCTGCCAATTTAATTACAAGGACTCGAATGTCTCTAGACATTGCAATCACCATTTTGCGAACAGTTTCTGCCTCAGCAGTTGGACCATAAGCAAGCTTGTCTAACTTAGTAACTCCATCTACAAGATTTGCAATCTCATCCCCAAAATCAATCCGTAACTGAGTCAGTGAATATTGCGTGTCTTCCACGGTGTCGTGAAGCAATGCAGCGATCACAGTCGCAGGATTTAATCCAAGATGAGCAAGAATTTCGGCCACCGCTACTGGATGGGTTATGTAAGGTTCACCAGATTTTCGAAGCTGACCCTGATGGGCGTCCCGCGCGACTTCATATGCGCGTGAGACCTCATCAGAATCTACGGAGGCGTGATTTTCTTTGAGAGCACTAATTACTGGTGCTATCAATGTATCCACAAGAGACCTTACTTACGACCCTTACGCTTTGGTTGATTACGAGGACCGCGACCATTAATTGCAGCCCCTGCTGTCACAGGTTCGGCAATAGCCGATCCGCCTGCTCGTGCATGAACACGCTTTGCTAGAGCCTTCATCGCTGGCTCTCTTTCGCGTAACTGCGCAAGAACTGGCGGTGCAATGAAAATCGAAGAATAGGTTCCAACGGCTAGTCCAATAAATAACGCCAAAGAAAGGTCCTTCAAAGTTCCTGCACCCAGTAGTCCTGCTCCGACGAAGAGAATCGAGCCAACCGGTAAAAGTGCGATAAGTGAAGTGTTAGCAGAACGCACAAGCGTTTGATTCACTGCGTGATTAACCGCTTGTGAGTAAGTCTTAGTTGATGTAGATGTAATTGTCCGGGTGTTTTCACGCACCTTGTCAAAAACCACAACAGTGTCATACAGCGAATAACCAAGAATGGTCAAAAACCCGATAATCGTTGCAGGAGTGACATCAAAGCCAACCAATGCGTAAATACCGACGGTAATGAATACATCGTGCACCACTGCGACAATAGCTGCGATGGACATCTTCGGTTCAAATGCCATTGCTAGATAAAGCATCACAACGATCAAGAATCCAATAAGTCCATAAATGGCCTTTTGAGTAATCTCTTTACCCCACGAAGGACCAATTATTTGGATATCGATCGAATCAGTTGCTACGCCGAATTCTTTCGCCAAGGCATCTTGTACAGCATTGTTTTGCAAAGTATCAAGAGCACCGGTCTGCACGCTGACTTTGTCATCGCCGATTGTTTGAACAATAATTTCTCCCGGAATGCCTAGTGTTTCCACGGCGGTACGAGCTTGTTCAACGGTGGCAGTTGCCTTGGTCACCGTAAACGACGAACCACCTTTAAACTCAATTCCAAGATGCAAACCTTGTAGTGCCAGTGCAGCAATTGAAGCAAGTATGAATAATGCAGAGATTGAATACCAACGGCGACGCTTTCCAATAAAATCAACCGCAGTTTCACCGCGATAAAGGCGGCCACCAAGTCCTGAAATCTTCGACATCGTTATGCCTCCTTCGCAACTAAAGTGCCCAAGCTCTTGCTTGAGAATCCCGACCAGGCATGGCCTGAACTAAAGAATTGAACTTTTACCAGTAGCTCGACGAGCGGTTTAGTGAAGAAAAACACTATGAGCAGGTCAACAAGCGTGGTGAGTCCCAATGTGAACGCGAAACCTCGAACGCCACCTACAGCGAATATATAAAGCAAAGCAGCAGCAATTAAGGAAACGAAGTCCGCCACCAAAATAGTTCTTCGCGCTCGGAGCCAACCGGTTTCTACGGCTGTTCGCATTGACTTTCCTTCACGCATCTCATCTTTAATACGCTCGAAGTAAATAATGAATGAGTCAGCGGTAACACCGATTGCGACAATTGCACCCGCAATACCCGCCAAAGTCAGAGTAAATCCAATCCACTTTCCAAGAAGTAGGAAGAGTAGATAGATCACGCCAGCAGCCACAGTTAATGAACCAATTGTCACTAATCCCAGTCCGCGGTAATACAACAAGGAATACAACATAACTAGACCAAGACCAAGTGCACCTGCGAGTAAACCGCCATTAAGTTGGTCTGCACCAAGAGTTGGGGAAACTAGCTGAACTTCACCGCGATCAAATGCCAATGGCAAGGATCCGTAATTAAGATTCTTAGCCAAATCGCTTGCTTCTACTGCGGTGAAGCGGCCCGTAATTTGCGCATTTCCACCAGGGATGGCTTCATTGATGCGAGGTGATGAAATAACTACCCCGTCAAGAACAATTGCAACTTGATTGGTTGGGGAAACTTGATTGATTGGGTCTGGTAATCCAGTAACACGTGCAGTTAAGGCACCAAAAGCTGCCGCGCCTTCCGAATCAAATGTAAGATTCACAGACCAGTTGCTTCCGGCTTGAGTGTCAAGGTCTGCAGATGCGTCAGAAATTTGACGCCCCAAGACTTCAGCTGGAGCCAAAACATATTTAGTTTTTCCCGCCTTATCGCAGGCAACAATCACAGCTTCAGGAAGATCAGCAGAGTTGCCCTGCAGATTTTCAGGTTTAGAGCAATCAATGGTTGCGAACCTTGCACTCACTTCCGGACTTACACCTTGAAGTGGAGCAGCCGCCACATCTGCAGCAGTTGGAATCCCAGAACCTATAGCCAATACTTGACGAAATCTCATTTCCGCTGTTGTTCCTACTAACTCAACTAGTTCACGACTAGTTGCTCCTGGTAGTGCGACAACTATCTGACGATTAGTTCCACTACCTTGAGCTGTGACAGTTGATTCAGCGATGCCTCTGCCGTCAACTCGAAGTCGGATAATAGAAACAGCTTGATCGATCGATTCGTTTGTTACTTTTCCTTCTTCACCAGGAGCAATTCGAGGTTGCAGGGTCACAGAGGTTCCACCGCGAAGATCTAGACCTAAACGAACCGAAGTAGCTCCCTGAATGAAGACCAGGCTGGTCATGGCTATTAGGAGAATGGCGAGGATCGCTAAAGAACGGCCAGGGCGTGAAGCCGTCTTTGCTGTTTTATTAGTTGTAGACATAAGGCGAGAGTCTAGGCGTCAGGTGCTGGTAAGTCGAAAAGCGTAGAGATTTCCGCAGGTGGTGTTCGTCCTATGTGCCGCCAGCCTTGTGTGGTGGCTACTCGCCCGCGTGGAGTGCGTGCCATGAAGCCATTTCGGACCAGAAATGGTTCAGCAACGGATTCAACGGTTTCAACTTCTTCGCCCACGGCAATAGCCAAGGTGGAAAGCCCTACTGGTCCCCCGTTAAATCTTTCGATCAGGGCCACAAGAACACCTCGATCCAGCCGGTCCAGACCTAGTTCATCGACTTCATACATCTCAAGTGCAGCTCGTGCATCCAATAATGAAATGCGTGAACTCCCCTGAACCTGGGCAAAATCACGAACACGGCGCAATAAACGATTTGCGATGCGAGGGGTGCCACGAGAACGCCCAGCAACCTCAACAATTGCATCCTTATCTATAACAATCTTTAGAAGCTCTGAACTTCTAGTTATCACGTGTGCAATATCTTTTTCATTATAGAAATCAAGGTGTGCGGTAAATCCAAATCGATCGCGCAATGGACTAGGTAGCAACCCTGCGCGGGTAGTAGCACCTACCAAAGTGAAATGCGGAAGTTGCAATGGAATTGCGGTTGCTCCCGGACCTTTGCCAACTACAACATCAACACGAAAATCTTCCATCGCCAAATAGAGAAGTTCTTCAGCAGGTCGTGGAAGTCGATGAATTTCATCTAAGAAAAGAATTTCACCTTCAACGAGTGAAGAAAGTATCGCCGCTAAATCACCCGCGTGTGTTATCGCCGGGCCACTAGTAATTCGAATCGGTGCCTGCATTTCAGTTGCCAAAATTAATGCAAGGGTTGTTTTTCCCAAACCAGGAGGACCTGACAGTAAAATATGATCTGCCGGCGTATTACGATGACGCGCAGCCGTTAACAAAACATCGATCTGCTCGCGGACTCGTTCTTGTCCCACAAAGTCATGCAGATTCTTCGGACGCAGCGCGTGTTCAACAGAAGATTCCTCGTTCTTAATCTGTGGGGTTACCAACCGTTCGTCAGCCACGTGCGCTCTTTCCGCTGGCAAGAGTTAACTTTAATAATTCACTCAAATCTATCTGGGCTGCATCTATGCCATCTGCCTGCAGCGTTGAAACAACCTGAGAAATTGCACCATCGGACTCTTTTGGTGAAAAACCAAGTGAAACCAGCGCGCTAGTTAACTGTTCGCGCCAGGCCGGCTGATGTCCCTTGTATGGATGAACTGATGAAAGATCAGATAACTTGCCTTTAAGTTCAAGAATCAATCGTTGTGCACCTTTTCGGCCAATGCCCGGAACTTTCTCAATCGCACTGATGTCCTCTTGGGAAATTGCTCGGCCTAAATCCTCAGGAGTCAGTGCTCCCAAAATTGAAAGTGCAACCTTTGGGCCAATGCCAGAGACTGTTTGCACGAGTTCAAATAAAGAACGAGATTCATCATTTATGAAACCAAACAAAGTTAACGAATCTTCACGAACAACCAGTGAGGTGAACAATTGAACTTGCGAGCCAAGTGTTACCTGGGATGCGGTTTGTGGATTTACTAAGACAGATATTCCGAAGCCACCTACTTCGACTATGAGGCGATCGGTTGATATTGATCGAACAGATCCTGTCAAAATCGAAATCATCTGGCACGCAATTTCTTTAATCGTGATTGCTCGGCAGCCAACGCTTGAGCAATTTTAGTATTTCCGCCGCCCCGCCAGATATGGCAAATTGCCAAAGCAAGTGCATCTGTTGCATCCACCGGCTTTGGAATTGTGTCGAGATTAAGAATCTTCTGAACCATGAGTGCGACTTGTGCTTTGTTAGCACGCCCACTACCAGTTACAGATGCCTTAACTTCAGATGGAGTATGCATCATGACTGGTATTCCTGCTTTAGCCGCAAGAAGTAACGCGATTCCTGCAGCTTGTCCTGTTCCCATTACTGTTCTCACATTATGTTGAGAAAAAACTCTTTCAACAGCGATCACATCTGGCTTCCAGAGATTTATCCACTCGGACAGTTGCTGGTCTAGATCCAACAAGCGCTGATCAAGGGCAGCATCGGTTGGAGTCAAAATCACGCCGACTCCTACTAATGAAATCGGTGAACCTATTGCACCTTCGACAATGCCAACACCGCAACGAGTAAGGCCAGGGTCAACACCCAAAACTCTCATTGTTTAGCCTCGCTCTTTCTCACTCGTTTAGTCCACAAGCCTAGAGATGCTGAACAAGTAGTTAATCGAGGCTCGCCATAACCTCGTCGGAAACATCAAAGTTACTATAAACATTCTGCACATCATCTAGCTCTTCGATCGCATCAATTAGTTCAAATACCTTTTTTGCTCCATCAGAATCTAGTGGGATAGACATCGATGGCAGGAATGAGGAGTCGGCTGATTCATAATCAATCCCGGCATTTTGCAGGGCTGTGCGCACTGGAACGAGATCAACGGGCTCGCTAACTATCTCGAATGCTTCGCCTAAATCGTTGACCTCTTCTGCTCCTGCCTCAAGAACTGCTTCTAGAAGTGAGTCCTCAGTAATTTTTCCATCCTTCTTCACAATAACTACGCCTTTGCGATTGAACAGATAAGAAACTGATCCCAGATCTGCCATAGAACCGCCGTTGCGAGTGACAGCAACTTTAACTTCCGATGCCGAACGATTGCGGTTATCAGATAAGCACTCAATCATGATTGCAACCCCATTTGGGCCATAACCTTCATACATAATTGTGATCCAGTCTTTAGCGCCAGCCTCAAGACCTGCGCCACGCTTTATTGCGCGATCAATATTGTCTGCTGGCATCGAAGACTTCTTGGCCTTTGCAACAGCATCAAAAAGTGTTGGGTTGCCATCCATGTCAGCCCCGCCATTGCGAGCGGCAACTTCAATTGCTCGAATCTGTTTAGCAAATACCTTTGCACGGCGACTATCAATGATTGCCTTCTTGTGCTTGGTCGTCGCCCACTTGGAATGGCCGGACATTAGAACACCTCAATCTGACGTTAAACGATGTGTCTACTTTACCTTCTCTAATGCAGGCCGTGCCACTTCCTCAATAAAGTAGCGATGAATGCGATGATCCCCTGTTAGTTCAGGGTGGAAAGAGGTCGCAAACAATGTTTCTGAGCGCACTGCAACGGGATGCTTATCAACAGATGCTAAAACTTGAACTCCATCTCCGACCTTTTCAACCCATGGTGCTCGGATGAAAACGGCTCTGACCAAATCTGCTGAGCCATCATCAAATGCGATATCTGATTCAAAGGAGTCGACTTGCCGACCAAAAGCATTTCTACGAACTGTTATGTCTAGGCCACCAAAACTCTTCTGACCTTCTTTTGCGTCCAAGATTTCATCAGCTAAAAGAATCATTCCTGCGCATGAACCATAGACCGGCATGCCTTCTTTGATGCGATCTTTTATGTGGCTATAAACGCCAAAGACTTCGGACAGTTGGGCAATTGTTGTTGATTCTCCGCCTGGTAAAACTAAAGCATCTACTTGATCTAGCTCGATTGCTCGCCGAACGGCAATTGGATTAACTCCGCAGGCGATGAGCGAACTAATGTGTTCACGCACATCACCCTGAAGAGCTAAAACCCCAACCTTCATTGCTTAAAAAATTACCAACCGCGCTCAGAAAGACGATGGGGTGCTGGCAAATCGGCAACATTAATTCCAACCATTGCTTCACCCAGACCACGTGATGCATCGGCAACAACTTTTGGATCATCCCAAAATGTTGTCGCTTTAACACATGCTGCTGCGCGCTGAGCAGGGTTTCCAGATTTGAAAATACCCGAGCCAATGAACACGCCATCTGCGCCCATGCTCATCATTAACGCAGCATCTGCAGGAGTTGCAATTCCTCCAGCAGTAAAGAGAACCACTGGAAGCTTGCCAGTCTCTGCTACCTCTTTAACAAGAGCGTATGGTGCTTGTAATTCCTTAGCTGCAACATAAAGTTCATCTTCGCGCATCGATGACAAACGACGAATCTCTCCGCCGATCTTGCGCATGTGCATCATGGCATTTGAAACATCGCCTGTACCAGCTTCACCCTTTGAACGGATCATTGCAGCGCCTTCGTTAATACGGCGAAGTGCTTCTCCAAGATTTGTAGCTCCGCAAACAAAAGGAACGGTGAAGCCCCACTTATCAATATGATTTTCATAATCTGATGGTGTTAAAACTTCTGACTCATCGATGTAATCAACATTGAGTGACTGCAAAACTTGAGCTTCTACAAAGTGGCCAATTCGTGCCTTTGCCATTACGGGAATAGATACTGCTGCTTGAATCTTTTCAATCATGTCTGGATCAGACATGCGAGCAACGCCACCTTGTGCGCGGATATCAGCAGGTACGCGCTCTAGCGCCATGACTGCAACAGCACCGGCATCTTCAGCAATCTTTGCTTGTTCGGCATTAACGACATCCATGATGACGCCACCTTTAAGCATTTCAGCCATTCCGCGCTTAACGCGAGCCGTGCCAGTTACTTCAGCCATGTTTATGTACTCCGCTTCAATCGAAAGATAGGTCGCAATACTACTTTGTCTTGGCCGCAGGTGGCGAGGTGAAATCAGGCTCGCGATCTGTCAATGCAATCCAAATCTGCCCTGGGTCAAACTGCATGACAGTCCCATCAGGCAGGGTAAAGGTTGTTCCTACCTCCGATGAGGCCCTACTCCACGTAGTTACAAACCGCTGACCATCTCGAAGTACATAGGCTGTGCCCGTACCAACAGTTTGGGAAAAGGGAGTGACTCCCCCAACTTTATCTTTGTACTCTGACGGCGTTATCGAAACCATTTGTATTACCAATGTGGTTGGCCCCAAGACAAAACCCGATTCTGCAACATCAAGAGAATTATTATGCGATAACAACCATCGTAATTGTTCTTCAGACCAAGTCGCCGAATATCTTGCCGCAGGCCAGTGCATCACCGCCGAATCTGTAGGCACTCCCCCTTCGGGTAGATCACCAAATTCAAACCCAATGCTCTTTGCCGAATCAATAACGTAATTCTTTTCAATGATTTTTTCCATCAATAAATCAGCACGCAAAACCATTGCATACGGAGGTATTCGATTTGGGTCGGTTGTATAAATCGTTGGACTTTGTCGCTGTGCTCCTAAATCTTGTAAATTAGCTTCAGCAATTACAGTCAGCAGTTTTCGCTGTGCGCCACTGTAAGCAAATGCCACTCGTCCAAACTGGGAAAGAATATCTATGTCTGAAATACGGGCACTTCGAACTGGACCTATCCACTTCGGAATCGTTGATGAAAAAACTGCGGCTAAACGTGTTAGACCGCC
The DNA here is from genome assembly GCA_044346015.1 of Candidatus Planktophila sp. GTDB lineage: Bacteria > Actinomycetota > Actinomycetes > Nanopelagicales > Nanopelagicaceae > Planktophila. The sequence continues at coordinate 67,624 of JBIJAA010000002.1, forward strand.
TTCAACCTGTTCGATATAGACAATGTCTGCATCTTCTAAGCCGACCTGAGGATGAGCTTGGGTCGTGTCATCTATTTTCACTACTAAAACTGGACCATTAACACCCTCGCGCCCACTTAACACATTTGTGTTTGTCTTCTTGGTAGTTGTCGTGGAAATTACTGAGCCTCCTGCAATAAGTAGGCCGAGAATCACACCCAGGATTATTGAACGTCTAGAGAACATCAGACTCAAATTCATACGTGACCGGCAACGGCGCAGTGCCAGCCAATCGGAAAACTCTCACGATCAATTTCTTTCGCACCATCTGCGTGCGGGTTACCGCATCTTTATGCAGAGCGATAGCAACTCTTATTTTGTCAGTTAGCGCCGAGAGCTCTGTCAATAAAGCACTATCGGCCGCTGTTGTTAGATGACGAGAATCTTCGAGTAACAAACCGAGTGTTCCGGACAATCCACTTTCTGCCGCTGATCTGCTTTGAATATCTGCATCCCTTGCCTGATATGCCGCACCTGTAAGGAGTAAGGAGGAGGCAGGATCTGCAATATCACTATGTGCAATTTCTAGTGCGACAGCCGCTCTTTTTTGCAGCAACACATCAAGGTTGGCCCAACTATTCTCAACCCGGTGGTGCAGTCGATCTAACCGAGTTGCTAAAAACGTTAGGTACCAAATGGTAATCAAGACAAAAAATACAACCAAAGCCCAATCTGTCATCACTTATCATCCTTAGAAAGAAAGCGACTCCATGAACGAGTATCCGACGCTAACTTCACTTTTTCGCTACCTACGATGGACATCTCATATACGGAGAAAATTTGCTTTGCCACGATATCCCAGTCAAAACTTTGACCGCGGGAGCGACCCACTTGTGCTAGTTGCGCTCTCTTGTCTTGATCACGCAATAGATCTATTACCACTTTGGCAAGATCGGTGGAATCTTCTGAAGCAAACAAAGCACCGAATTCTCCATGCCCTAACAAATCATCAAATGCGGGAATATCACTTGCAACCACACAAGCACCTCCAGCCAAGGCCTCTGCCAAAATGATGCCGAAAGATTCGCCTCCAGTATTTGGTGCAACATATATTGCAATGGATGACATGAAGTTTGCTTTATCTTGCTCAGAAATTTTCCCCAAGAAAGTGAAGCGATGTCGCAATTGCGGATCGATACTCTTTTGCACTTCAGATGGATCACCTGGTCCAGCGACCACGACCTTCACATCTGGGGCAAACCTTGCGATCATGGGCAAAGCCTCGAGCAAGACACTTAATCCCTTTCGCGGTTCTTCATATCTACCTATAAAACCAATCGTATTTCCTTGCCACTGTGGTTGTGGAGTTCCTTGGCTGTAATGAGATGCAAAAATTCCATTAGGAATCACCACCGCATCTGTGTCCAAATGGTCTGTAAGTGTTAAACGAGCCGCTTCCGACACAGCAATTCGGGCTGAAAGCTTTTCAATAGCAGGCTCAAGGATTGGACCGATCGCAAATATTATTTTTTGTCTCTTTGAAGCGGCATGAAAAGTGCCGATCATTGGTCCATCAGCTGCCCAACACGCAAGTAATGAGATTGAAGGAATCGCTGGCTCATGCAAATGCAACAGATCAAAATCACCATTAGCGATCCATTGACGCACACGTGAAAATGCGACCGGTCCAAAGAGAACGCGAGCAACTGCGCCGTTATAAGGAATTGCAATTGGCTTACCAGCATTCACGACATAGCTTGGCAAATTTTCATCATCTGCCGCTGGAGCCAGGACCGAAACTTCATGTCCTGCTGAAATTAAAAATTCGGCCAAGTCCCGAATATGGTTTTGCACACCGCCGGGTGTATCCCAACTATATGGACAGACAATTCCGATTTTCAAAGATCTAGTCAGCATCACACACGCTCCACAAAGTCACCATCGGTCCAAATTCGTTGCAGCATATGCCAATCTTCTGGATGCGAGGCAATTCCTTCTTGGAAATGTTGAGCTGTGATCTGAACAATTTGATCCACTTTTTCACTGTCACTTCCCAATGCCGGAAGTACTACCTCTTTAAAATCGATATGTATTCCAGAATCTGTATAAGAAACAAATGCCGTGATCAACGGAGCATCTGTTTTCAGCGCAAGAAGAGCTGGGCCAGCCGGCATGCGAGAAGGCCCTCCAAAGAAATCAACTGTGATGCCGGAGCGAGACAAATCTCGGTCGGCAACTAGCGCCACAAGTGAACCCTGTCTTAGTCGTTGTGCCAAAACTCCCATGACTTTGCCATCCAAGGGTAAGACTTCCATTCCCATAGATTTTCTATACTCCAAAAACTTTAAAAACAATTTCTCAGGTTTTAACCGCTCGGCAACTGTTACAAGATGAATGCCCTTTGCGCAAAAATATGCGCCGGCATGATCCCAATTGCCAGCGTGTGGCAGGGAAACTATGACCCCTGTTTTAGCAGCTATGGCATTTAACAATAGGTGCTCATTGGTGACACTGACTGTCTCGCGAACCCGCGCTAGTGACCAATCTGGAAATCTAAAGGTGTCACACCAATAACGCATATAGGAGCGCATGCCTTTTATAACTAAGGTATCTAAATCACCTTCCGAAATACCTGGCTGCGTGCGGAGTAAATTAGATCTCAGGCGTGAAACATTCTTACCATTGCGCTTAGTGAGAAAATCGGCAACGGCGTAAGCAAACCGGTATGCCACTTTCTCTGGCAACCATCGGACTATGCGCCAACCAGCAAAATAGGCATAGGCTGCTAAGTTTTCCTTCACTTATTTGGCTCGCTTAACGATCAACATTCTTTGAGCAACTGTATAGGTACCAAGTAAAGCTAATAACCACATGCCTATAGCCAAGATAAATGGAACTCCTAGGCCTTCTAGTCCGATAGCAACTAAGGAAAGAATTAATCTTTCTGTGCGTTCGGCAATGCCACCTGAGCAAGCAATGCCCATACTTTCAGCTTTTGCTCGAATATACGGAACTAACATTCCGGTAACCAACGTGACCATGACTACCCATGAGAGTGGATCATCATTGTCAATCAAATAAATTGCCACGCCAACTAGAATTGCAGAATCTGTAATCCGATCGATTGTCGAGTCAAGAAAGCCTCCCCATTGACTTGAGCCCTTCTGTGAAATTCGTGCCATGGTTCCATCAAATAAATCACTCAGGGCCATCACGCTGATTATCACTGTGCCAATTAGGAAATCACCTCTTGGATAAAAGAATAAAGCCGATGCCACCACACCTATGGCTCCGGTCCAGGTCACCGCATTGGGCGTAATGCCAATACGCAAGGCAGCTTTAGCCACCGGGGTAATAACCCGAGTGACCGCTGGCTTCAAACGCACACTTAACATCAAGGACCATCGTAGGCTGAGCCAGTGCAATCTCAAATCAACGACCTGCGAATTCATGTCTATGGCCACGGCAGTGCCGATCCGGCACAAGTGGCCACAGTCTTTAACGCTCAATTTTCTGAAATTGCCGAACCAGAATCAGACTTAGCGATCTTTGCTATCGACCCTTCTGCGGGCATAGACCAGGCAACCATTGATTTGTGGCAATCCCTTGATGAGTATCAAGTTCCTCGCCTTGTGGTGGTGACCCACTTAGAAAAACTTGAAGCAGATTTCGATGACGCTGTAATGATCGCAACTCGTGTTTTCGACCAAATGACCACACCATATTTAGTTTTGCATGATGAAGCGGGAATGCCTGCCGCTCTGATCGGTTTAGCCGATCTCCAAATAATCGATTACTCAACACAACCAAGTGTTTCCAGAAGTAGCGATGCAGAACATAAAACCTTGGTGCAAGAGTTTCGCGACGAGTATTTAGAGTTGGTTGCAGCTGCAGGAGATAACGCATTTAGTGCAGGATTATTGTTTCCAGCAATTCCCTTGTGGATAGAACGTGGAATTGGAATAGATATTGTTGAAGGATTTATACAACAGTTAGTCGAGTAACTACCAGGCGGAAGAAATTTCAGCACGAGTAATTGTTAGCAACTGTGGAAGCACCTTAGTTTGACCAATTATTGGCATGAAGTTCGCATCCCCGCTCCACCTAGGAACTACGTGTTGATGGATATGTTCTGCAACCCCTGCTCCTGAAATTGCGCCTTGATTCATACCCAAGTTAAAGCCTTCTGGTTTTGAAACCTTTCGAATTGTTCTCATGGCATGAGCAGTTAACTCGCTAATTTCATTTCGCTCTTGCTCTGTTAAATCCGTTAGATCTGGAAGGTGACGATATGCGCAGATCAATAGATGTCCAGGGTTGTATGGATATAGATTCATGACAACGTATGCGGTAGCGCCTCGGTGAACGATCAGACCTTCTTCATCAGACAAAGTTGGAATTCTGCAAAATGGACACACAACATCATTTCCTTCTAAGGGACGATTTTCTCCCAGCAAATATTCCAATCGGTGCGGCGCCCAAAGACGTTGCCAACCATCAGGCATCCCTGTCCCATCAAGGCTATTACTCACAGATCAAACCTGAGTTCGTTCCTGCACTACCTTTTTGATTTCCGCGATAGCCTCTTTAATAGGAATGCCATTTTTCTGTTCGCCATTGCGGTAGCGGAAGGAGACTGCGCCAGCTTTCTGGTCTTCCTCACCAGCTATGACCATGAAGGGAATCTTTTGCATTTGGGCGTTACGAACCTTCTTTTGCATTCGATCATCTGAGGAATCAAGCTCTGCGCGGATGCCAGCTTTACGCATTTGTTGAATCACATCACCCAAATAATCTCCGAAAGTATCTGCCACGGGAATACCGATGGCTTGGACAGGTGCTAGCCATGGTGGAAACGCACCACTGTAGTGCTCAGTTAGAACACCAAAGAAACGTTCAATAGATCCAAACAAAGCACGGTGAATCATTACTGGGCGTTGTCTCGTTCCATCTGTGGCTGAATACTCCAACTCAAAGCGTTGTGGCAATTGGAAATCAACTTGGATCGTCGACATCTGCCATGTGCGACCGATTGCATCTTTTGCTTGCACCGAAATCTTTGGTCCATAAAATGCCGCGCCGCCTTCATCCAGCACTAACTCTAGATTCTGAGCAGTTGCCGCTTTTCGAAGTGCCTCGGTCGCCTCGGCCCAATCTGAATCTTCTCCAACAAATTTTTCTGGATTCTTTGTCGATAACTCTAGATAGAAATCATTTAAGCCGTAATCGCGCAAAAGATTAAGTACGAAAGTAAGTAGTGAATCAAGTTCGCCAACCATTTGCTCTTTTGTGCAATAAATATGTGCATCATCCTGGGTGAATCCTCGAGCACGTGTGATGCCATGTAAGACACCAGACTTTTCATAACGATAGACAGTTCCAAACTCAAAAAGACGCAATGGAAGTTCGCGATATGAACGGCCACGAGATCTGTAGATCAGATTGTGGAATGGGCAGTTCATCGGCTTCATGTAGTACTGCTGACCTGCGCGCTTAACGGTGCCGTCTGCGTTGTACTCTTCATCCAAAATCATTGGTGGATACATTCCATCGGCATACCACTGTAGGTGGCCCGAAGTTTCAAACAATGCTGCCTTGGTTAAATGTGGCGAGTAAACAAAATCATAACCTTCTTCTTCATGGCGAATGCGTGAGTAATCCTCCATCGCACGTCGAACAATTCCACCCTTGGGATGGAAAACTGCCAAGCCCGAACCAATCTCCTCCGGAAATGAAAATAAATCTAGTTCCGTACCCAAACGTCGATGGTCACGCTTTTCAGCCTCTGCAAGAAGTTCTAAATATGCATTGAGTTCATCTTGTGATGGCCAGGCAGTTCCGTAAATACGTTGCAGCATAGGATTTTTCTCAGAACCTCGCCAATATGCAGCGGCAGTCCTCATTAACTTAAATGCAGGAATGTGTTTTGTAGAAGGTAGATGAGGACCTCGACATAAATCACTCCACACAGGATTGCCATCGCGGCCGAGATTGTCATAAATAGTTAATTCAGATCCGCCTACTTCAACAGATGCTTCTTCACCAGCCGGGCCTTTAATACCAATGAGTTCACACTTATAAGGCTCATGGGCAAGCTCTTTCAACGCTTCTGCCTCTGTTGTCACACGGCGCTTGAAGCGTTGCCCCTCTTTGATGATCTTGCGCATCGCACTTTCAATTTTTGTTAGATCATCTGGATTGAAAGTATTTTCTGGGTCAAAGTCATAATAAAAACCATCTTTAATTGGAGGGCCGATACCAAGTCGAGTGTTTGCATACACTTCCTGCACGGCTTGTGCCATTACATGCGCTGTAGAGTGTCGAAGTACCGCTAAACCATCTGGTGAAGAAATTGAAATCCCTTCAATTACATCCCCATCTACAAGATCAGTCCACAAATCCTTGAGAACGCCATTTACCTTACAGACCACAATCTCTTTGTTGTCAGCAAAGATCTGAGTAGGTCGCTGATCGGTCTCTATCTGGACCTTCGCGCCATCTACAGTGACTGATATCTGGGACATGGCCTTAGCCTACCGAAGTCCTTAGCGCCATCGCTTGTATTTCATCCCTGAATTCAGGTGATTGGGATAATTCTCGACCATCAATTGATGCGATCGACTGAGCTATTCGAAGACTACTTAACAAGAATGCAGATTCAATACTCTCTATTTCAGAAACCGCGATGGAGCGCACCATGACATCGCAATTTTCGATAACTAACGCACGCATGATCCCGGGCAAGACTCCATCAGAAAGTGGTGGAGTGCACCATGTTCCTGCAATCTTAAGAAGCAGGTTGCTAACTGATCCCTCGCACACTCTCCCATCTGTGCTAATCACCAATGCCTCATCGAATCCACGCTCCCGCGCTTGCTCAAGAATTTCAAGGCGATGGTTGTATGGAAAACTCTTCACGGGAACACCTTCGACGACAAGTGGCACGGGATGCTTGCCCACCTTTGCAGCCGAAGCATGTTCCTCATATCCCAGATGAACCACGGCCCAATTTCCTTGCGCGTCAAATGACACTCGCAAAAGACCCCTCGGGTGAAATTCTGCTTCAAGCAACACCGCAATTGAATCCCGCACTCGTTCTTCGCTAGGCAAGGCAATACTTTCTTTAAGCGCAGAATTAACAGCCCTGCGCATGTGGCGAGATAGAGCCCAAGGTTTTCCGTCAACGGTTTTTATAGTTTCAAAAATACCAGCGCCATCCAACCAGCCAAGAGGTGAACACTGTGATTGATCTAGCGGGACAAGAGTTCCATTCATTATCACTTTCATAATAAATCTCCCCCAGCGATACTGATCAATCTCCTCGCCTTAAGTTGGGTTTCTTCCCATTCAGAATGAGCGTCGCTGCTCCAGGTGATACCAGCTCCTGTTCCAAAATTAATCTGTGAATCTTTCCAAAAAGTGCGAATTGCAACTGCAAGGCAGGCTTGATCTCCTTGCACCCAACCTAATGCGCCGCAGTATGGTCCTCTCGCGACTTCATTCTCAGCAATGACCTGCGTTGCAGATGACTTTGGTGCACCGCTTACTGAACCTGGTGGTGAAAGAGCAGAAAAGATCTGACTCCAAGAAACATCCTCCAGTAACTCTCCTTGAATATCAGAAACAAGATGCTGCAAACCTGGGTGCTCCTCACTTGATAGAAGTCGAGGCACTTCAATGCTTCCACTCTTGCAAATGCGACCTAAATCATTTCGCATGAGATCAACGATCATCACATTTTCTGCTTGGTCTTTAACCCCAAATTGTTGAGAGTTGGAGGGCTGAGTTCCTTTTATTGGTGAAGTTTTCACCGTCGAACCACTCCGGCTTAGGAAAAGTTCAGGTGATGCCGATGCGATCATCACACCGGGAATTTCAAAATAGCTAGCCCAAGGTGCAGGATTATTTTTTAAGATCTCCGAAAAAAGACCACGTAGTGATTGACCATCATCAGGATGACTCAAACGTCTACAGGCATTGACTTGATAGACCCAACCCTGTGCTACTGCGCTGCGAATTCTTTCCACATATCCGACGTATTGATCGCTATCTAAAGAGGAACTCCACTCACCTTGTAGACGTATCCACGTGGATTCTGGAAATGGGGAATCAACAACAGTTGCAAAGCGCGCAGCTGTAAATGCATTTTCAAAAGTTGTTGAAACCGCCCAGAACCCACCATCGTTTAAGCACTCTGGGTCATGGGAAACTTCGATCAGGTCGGTAGCTAGCCTGCCGCCCATCCAAAACAGTGATGAATTTTCCCCATATGGCACGGGCTAACGCTAACCAATCAACCTCGCTTTGGCGCTTACGGCTCTCCTGCGATAGATTTGCCCTCCTCGCGGACGTAGCGCAGTTGGTAGCGCGGAACCTTGCCAAGGTTCAGGTCGCCGGTTCGAACCCGGTCGTCCGCTCTGATATTCGCCGTTTGATTGATCTCTCTAGGGAATGAAATCTAACGGCGATATTTATATGGTCGGGTGGCCGAGAGGCGAGGCAAGGGACTGCAAATCCCTCTACACGGGTTCAAATCCCGTCCCGACCTCCATGATTAGTGGAAGAGTTCGCTCTATACCTAACGGAGGAAGTCAGAAAATGTCTGCAGATGATTCAACAAGACCCTGGGGTCGGTATGAAGTTTTGCAAGAGAGCGATTTCCATAAAGTTAAGTGCATCTATGTAACTCCAGGCACACGTCTTTCCTATCAGCGTCATCAAAAGCGTCGGGAACATTGGTTCATTGTCTCCGGTGTTGCAACTGTCGTCATCGAGGGTGAAACCTTTGAGAAGCTTCCGGGTGAAACAGTAAGTGTTGAAGCAGGTCAACTACATCGCATCGGCAATCGAGGCAGCGAAGAACTAATCTTTGTCGAAATCCAAACTGGAACATATTTTGGTGAAGATGATATTGAGCGAATTGAGGATGATTACGCCCGATAAAGCACTGTTGTATAGTTCAACCCAGCAAGGATCGTTGGCTCAGCGGTAGAGCACCACATTGACATTGTGGGGGTCACTGGTTCGATCCCAGTACGGTCCACTTACATAAGAGATGCCTCACATTCAGCGCATATAACCCCTAAATTCGCAATGCCTACTCGCGAGTTCGGCTCGTGGATCTTTACAGTTCACGCATGACTAAAGAGATTAAATACCCAATGATTATTCAAGGAGGCATGGGTATTGCCGTCTCTTCATGGCAATTGGCAAAACAAGTTGCAATTGCAGGTGAACTTGGAGTCATCTCAGGAACTGCAATCGATTCTGTTATTGCTCGTCGCCTTCAAGATGGCGATCCTTCAGGCGATATTCGTCGGGCTATGTCGCACTTTCCTAACAAGAAGACAATTGATGAAATCATGGACCGCTTCTTTATCGAAGGTGGCCGGGCGCCAGATAAGCCATATTTAGATGTTCCAAAATTGAGCATCAAGGGAAATCTCTTTTCAAATAATCTTCTGGCTGTTTCAAGTTTTGTGGAAGTTTGGCTTGCCAAAGAGGGCCATCAAGGTCTTATAGGAATGAATATTCTGGAAAAGATTCAGTTAGCCATTCCGGCCCAGCTATACGGTGCGATGTTGGCCGAGGCTGATTACATTTTGATCGGTGCTGGCATCCCGGCTCAAATTCCACATTTACTCAATGAGATATCTGTTGGCAATAAGGTAGCTATGAAAGTTGAAGTTGCCGATACAAAAGATAAGCATTACCTGCACTTTGATCCACGCACACTTGGGATCGACAACTTCCCGGTCAAGCGCCCACAATTTTTGGCAATCGTTTCATCTCATGCGTTAGTTGCATACTTAAATAAAGATGTAGAAACCAAGCCGGATGGTTTTGTAATTGAATACCACGTGGCCGGAGGACACAACGCTCCCCCGCGGGCAAAGAATGCAATTGATGAGAACGGTGAAGCAATCTACAACGATCAAGATATCCCCAATCTTGAAAAGATCCTGGCATCTGGTTCTCCGTTTTGGCTAGCAGGAGGTTTTGCAACACCCGCAAAGCTAGTTGAAGCTATTTCTTACGGTGCTAAAGGGGTCCAAGTAGGTTCTGTTTTTGCTCTATCTAATGAATCTGGATTTACAGATGAGAATAGATCCACTGTTCTTATCTCTCTTGGCGATCCCAATATGCGAGTTCTAACTGATGCAAGTGCATCGCCTACTGGTTTCCCTTTTAAGGTGATTCAGAATAATCAAACACTCTCAAATGACAATCTCTATAAAGAGAGAATGCGAATTTGCGATCTAGGGTATTTGCGCACTATGTATCAACGTGAAAAGGGCGGGATTGGATATCGCTGCCCTGCCGAGCCTCTCGACAATTATGAATTCAAAAACGGTGAAGTAGAACAAGCTCAAGGTTCAAAGTGTTTATGCAATGCGCTCATGGCAGATATTGGATTAGGTCAACGCAGACCTGATGGACGAACTGAGATTTCACTATTAACTTTTGGCTCTGATCTTGAAGGACCTCGCGCAATGCGTGCGAAGTACCCAAATGGTTGGAATGCAGTCGAGGCAATCAATTTCCTGAAGGAACTAATCCCCCACTAAAGCATCTATGAAACAATTACTTCTAAACATTCCAGCTTTTGCTGGAGCGACACTTCTATTAGTTATGGTTCCAGGCCAAGGTGTTGCCATGGTTCTCAAGCAATCGATCATGGGTGGGAGCAAGGCGGCTCTACTATCGGCCGCTGGTAATTGTGCCGGAATTTTTATCTGGTCAATTTCAAGTGCAATCGGTTTATCAGCCATATTCACGCGATCAGAAATTGCTTACTCACTCCTTAAATGGACTGGCGTAGTTTTCTTAGTTCTAGTCTCCTTGCAAACAGCTTTCACGCTGAGAAAAGAGTTTGGAAACTTTGATCTCAATGGCAAAAAGCAGGGCAGTAACTGGGCATCCTTTAGGTTGGGTTTGATTACTAACCTGACAAATGTGAAGGCCGCGGTATATGCGGTCGCATTTCTGCCCGCTTTCGTCCCACGTGATTTCTCCTTGGCGTGGGGCATATTTATATTTGGATCTATATGGGCGATCGTTTCTATCTCTTGGAATCTATTGTTGATATGGACCGTCAAGAAATCTTCGACATATATTCAAAAACCTATTGTGCGTCGAACGCTCACAGCAATCTCTGCTCTTGGAATTATGGGACTTGCCCTAGGGCTTGCCTTCTCGGGGCGATAATCCTTCAATAAAAACAAGGCTGTTTTGGAAAATTGCCTCTTGGTCATAATCCAAAGTTGCGACATGGTAACTATTCATTAGTTCGATGCGGGTTTTGTTCTGTGAACTTATCTCAGAGAGAATAATTTCAGTATTACCCACCGGCAAAGTGTGATCCTCAACGGAATGGAAGAGCTGAACCGGGATGGTCACTTTTCTTAAGTTGCGTCTGGTAACACGCAACATTTTAAGCAACTGATAAACACCACGTGATGGAAGATGGTCGTAACCCCATTCAGTTATCCCTGGGCGCTTAATGTCATCACCAACACTGGTGCGCAACTTACGAAGCCGAGACAAAAAGTAGGCCAACTCAACAGGAACGCCCTTAACGTAAATCATGGGATTTACTAATATAAGCCCAGCTAGTGCATCATTATGTGATTCAGCAACATTAAGTACCGTTGCACCGCCCATTGAAAGTCCGACTAAAAATATTGTGTCGCAGGTTTTTTGAAGCTCTCTTAGCTCGACGGTAACTTTGGCAGGCCACTCTTGCCACTTTATCTCGTTGAGGTGTTCAACCTTCGTTCCATGCCCAGGTAATAGTGGTACGCGGACTGTGTAGCCCTTAGAGTGGAGAAACTCTCCCCATGGTCGCATTGATGGGGGCGATCCCGTAAAACCATGCACTAGAAGAACGCCAATACGTGCATTCTTTCCGGATCCAATTGCAGACCAATCCTGCATCCAACCGTGTGGTGCTCCCTCAACTGCCATATGTAAATACTATGACCACACTGTTGTCAGTTCAATGACATACGATCGCCCTTATGGCAAACATTGGTGAAACTCTCCTTTCGGATACAACTTTCGCTGTCATTGACCTAGAAACATCTGGTGGCTCTCCAAATTCTGGGGCCGGGATCACAGAAATAGGTGTAGTAAAAGTTCGCGGTGGGGTCGTACTAGATACCTTTCAAAGTTTCGTTGATCCAGGTCATTCACTTCCACCGTTTATTACACAGTTAACCGGTATTACTGATGAAATGTTGACTTCGGCCCCCTTCATTGATGAAGTACTTCCAACCCTTATTGAGTTCTTAGGATCGCCAAATGAAACTGTATTAGTAGCTCACAATTCTCCCTTTGATATGAGTTTCCTAAAAGCTGCTGCGCTCGTCCATAAATTCCCCTGGCCTAGTTACTTAACAGTTGACACCGCTCGACTAGCACGAGCAGTCCTTGATCCAGATGAAGTCGTCAATTGTAAACTTGGAACATTAGCAATCTTTTTCAATGCAAACACATCGCCCAATCACAGAGCACTAGATGACGCCCTGGCAACCGTTGATGTGCTGCACGGAATTATTGAACGTTTGGCCGGTCATCAGGTGTGGACCTTTGAGGAAATGAGAAGCTTTCCCTCACGAAAGAGGCGAGTTAAGCGCCCAATTTCTGAGTAAGCCCGGCCCACTGTGCGACTAAACGAGTTGAAGCACCTGAATCAATTGCATCAATGGCGCGTGAAACTCCTAGCGCCATCCGCTCGTGAAGATTCAAATCGAATCTAGCGTCATAGGCCGCAATTGCAGCTGCTGCATTTAAGACAACAGCATCTCGAGGTGCACCTTTTTCACCAGCAAAGATCGCCATCGTGATTCGCGCATTTTCTGTTGAATCTCCCCCAACCAGTGCTGCAATTGGGGCCCGTTGAATATCAAAATCTTGTGGGTCAATCAGATCACTTGAAATCTCACCGTTGCCGATTGTTAAGACTGAAGTTGTTGTGGCCAAGGTGATCTCATCTAATCCATCATCGCCTCTGAATACGAATCCATCAACTCCGCGATTAGCTAACACCTGCGCCATTACTAAGTGCATCCGCTCATTTGCAACACCAATGGCCGCGGCCTGTGGTTTGGCGGGGTTAGCCATTGGACCCAGAATGTTAAAAACTGTTGGGACTCCTAGCTCTTTTCGGGCCGGGGCTGCATAGCGCATAGCAGGATGAAAGACAGGTGCAAAGCAAAAGCCAATGCCTACTTCTCTGAAAGTTCTTTCTACGCCAACGCCATCCAAATTGATATTAATTCCTAACGCCTCTAGTAAATCCGCTGATCCAGACTTGGATGAAGCAGCGCGGTTTCCATGCTTGACAACTTTCACACCTGCGGCTGCCGCGATGATTGCAGCGGTAGTTGAGATGTTAATTGTGTGGGCTCCATCCCCGCCTGTGCCAACGGTGTCAACGGCTCTTTCGCTAATGGAGATAGGCGCACAGTGTTGATACATCTGGGCCACTAGTGCGCCAACTTCTTCAGAAGTCTCCCCTTTTTCTTTGAGAGCGAGCAAGAACTGCTTTGTAATCTCGTTATCAGCCTTGCCCGTGAGAATTTCATTCATGCACCATTGGACATCATCGGAGTCAAGATCTAATCCAGCATTCAAACGCGAGATATGTAAATCCCAGCGCGATTGCATCATGGAATTATTTAAGCAGAAACGAGAGTGGTGCCGCGAAGTAATTGCGCTGCTGTTTTGGCAAGGGTAAATGGGTCGATCGGGTGAACGACTGAAGCCTCGGCCATTGACCAGGCCGCAAGCCATGCATCTTCTTTTCGGCCTGTTATGACCAATACGGGTGGGCAGTTAAAAACTTCATCCTTTAACTGACGAGCAATCCCCATGCCACCTTCTTGTGCGGCTTCTCCGTCAAGAATAAACAAATCGGCGCGTGAGCGACCGCCAATACCTTTACTGTCAATGTAGGCACGAAGGGCTGCGCCAGTGGCAAACTCGTGAATTTCATGTTCAGGAAGATCCACAGCGACCCGACGACCTAGAGCTGAAGCAATAGATGCACGAACAGATGAATCATCTGAGTACACAATGATCTGCTTCTTAATCTCGTCCATGGGGAAAGTCTATTCTTGATTTCGTTTTATACCTACATCTTTAATCCCTAGGGCCAGCACTTTTATAGTGACCCGTTTCACCTCCTATATGCTCAAAACCGACACCCTGAGGCCATCTGTGGAGGACGCCGAGCCCAATTTCGGGAATAATCTCCCCTATGTCAAGCGCAGTAGCACATCAGAAAATCACACGACCCAACGCAGTAGCTGTTGGAACAATCGTGTGGTTGTCCAGTGAGCTCATGTTCTTTGCGGCCCTGTTTGCTATGTACTTCACTACCCGCGCAGTTCAAGGTCCAGTAATTTGGGCCGAGTCAACAGAGCTGTTGAACATTCCATTTGCCGCAGTCAACACAACAATTCTTGTTCTCTCTTCTGTTACTTGTCAGTTCGGTGTTTTTGCTGCTGAGCGTTTTCAAAATCATCGCACTGGAAATATATTTCAAGTAAATAGATGGGGAATGAGAGAGTGGTTTGCCGCAACATTCTTGATGGGCGCAGTTTTCGTTTCCGGTCAAATTTACGAATATGCCATGTTGGTCTCTGAAGGTAAAACTCTTTCATCAGATGCCTACGGCTCTGTCTTCTACATTACTACCGGTTTCCACGGTCTGCATGTGACCGGCGGACTGATTGCATTTTTGATTGTGATGGTGCGCGTTGCAAAAGCACGTCGCTTTACACATCAGCAGGCAACTACAGCAATTGTTGTTTCTTATTATTGGCACTTCGTCGACGTGGTATGGATCGCGCTTTTCTCAGCGATCTATCTGATTAAGTAGTAAGGGAAGAAATTGAAGCGCATATCTCGCTACCGCCGACACAAAGCAGCTGGACCCTTTCTGCTAGTTCTCGCACTTCTAGCCATCGGCACAACCTTTAACGTGGCAAGTGCGGTGACTGAGACCGAAGCAACGGTTGCCGATCGCTCTGTTTTGATTGAAGAGGGGCGACAAATTTTCTTGAAAGGTTGCTCTTCCTGTCATGGATTAAACGCCGAAGGCGCACAAATTGCACCGTCACTTGTTGGCGTTGGTGCTGCCTCAGTTGATTTCCAAGTGGGTACAGGTCGCATGCCAATGGCTGACATGAGTACACAAGCAATGCGCAAGGAACCTATCTACAACGCCGAGGAAACGGCTGCTCTGGCTGCATATGTGGCATCACTTGCGCCGGGTCCAGAAATTCCTGCTGAGTCATCACTTAACTACGAACGAGATGGCAACACGGCAGAAGGTGGCGAATTGTTTAGAAACAACTGCGCCATGTGCCACAACTTTGCTGGCCAAGGCGGTGCGTTAACACAAGGCAAGTACGCCCCAACTTTGATGGGTGTTGAGCCAAAACATATTTATGAAGCTATGGTGACAGGCCCACAATCGATGCCAGTGTTTAGCGATAAGACTCTTACACCTGCAGAGAAGCTATCAATTATTAAGTGGATTAAATCAGCAGAGCAAGAACCAAATCTAGGTGGAGCATCTCTTGGACGCGTAGGACCTGTGACTGAAGGCTTATTAGGTTGGGTTCTAGGACTTGGAATGCTTATTGGTGTTGCTGTCTGGCTAGCGATGAAGGCGAAATAAAACAATGTCTAATGAAATCGAAGCCATAAAAGATCCAGGACTACCTGCCCACGTTCACCGTAAGGCAGATACAGATCCTGTTGCTGCAAAGCGAGCCGAACGTCAGGTAGCGATTTTGTTTGCAATCTCTGCACTTGGAACAGTTCTACTCATTGTTTCCTACCTTTTCATTCCAGATGATGTGTTTATTTTCATCCCAGTTATGGGCGATCAGAATGCGCATCAATTAGGCCTTGGGCTAGGAATGGCCATCTCATTATTTTTTATCGGCATGGGTGCTATCCACTGGGCAAAGACATTGATGCCTGACACCGAAGTTGTCGCACAACGTCACGAATTCCGCTCCCCTGATAAGGATCGCAAAGAGTTTGTAGAAGCCGTTAAATCTGGCGTGGATGCTTCAGGTCTGGGCCGTCGTTCTTTGATAAAGAGATCACTTGGCGCAGCACTTGGATTATCTGCCTTGTCTCCATTGCTACTTCTTCGGGATTTAGGTCCATTGCCAGGCAATGAACTCGAAAAGACAACCTGGAAATCAGGCACGTATCTAGTAACTGACCCTGGCAATCGACGAATCAAATCATCTGATCTTGAGGTTGGCTCGGTTGCACAAGTTCTCCCAGAAATAGCAGATCCTGAGCATCGCAAGCTCAGTGACATCGCAAAAGATGCAGTCCTTCTCATCCGCCTTCGCCCACAAGAGTTCAATCTTGAACCAGATAGATTGGCAATGACACACGAAGGAATAATTGCCTTTTCCAAGATTTGCTCCCATATGGGCTGCGCCGTGGCTCTCTACGAGCAACAGACAAAGCACTTGTTGTGTCCATGTCATCAATCAACATTTGATGTAACTCGAGCGGCAAAAGTTATTTTCGGGCCTTCTGCGCGCCCACTGCCTCAGTTAGATATCACCGTCGATAGCGAAGGCTATTTATTTGCTCGTAAACCATTCTCCGAACCAGTCGGACCTAGTTTCTGGGAGCGTGACTCACAATGACAGTTGAAAATCGTTTGGGCAGCGTTGCCAATTATGTAGATGAGCGCACAGGTGCTGCTGCGTGGATGAAGAAAAATCTTCAAAAGGTTTTCCCAGATCACTGGTCCTTCCTTCTCGGTGAAGTCGCGCTGTACTCATTTATCATCTTGTTGCTATCTGGAACCTTTCTAACTTTCTGGTTTGACCCTTCCCAGCGTGAAGTTATCTATGAGGGTAGCTATGAACCACTAGAAGGATTGAAGATGTCAGCGGCTTACGCTTCAACACTTCACATTTCTTTTGAGGTTCGTGGTGGTCTCTTAATGCGCCAAATTCACCACTGGGCGGCTCTTATTTTTATGTCAGCAATTGTTGCTCACTTGCTGCGAGTCTTCTTCACCGGCGCATTCCGCAAGCCACGTGAAGGAAACTGGATCATTGGAATTGGCCTTTTGACTCTAGGAATTGTTGAAGGATTCCTTGGATACTCACTGCCAGATGATCTTTTGTCAGGAACTGGAATTCGTATTGCAGAGGCGATCATTCAAGCCATTCCTGTAGTGGGTTCCTATCTTGCTTACTTTGCATTTGGTGGTGCATTCCCCGGTGAAGCTTTCATCCCACGTATTTACACTGTGCACGTGCTGCTCTTACCTGGTGCCTTCTTGGCGCTAATTACCGCTCACTTAATGATGGTCTGGTACCAAAAGCACACTCAGTTCCCAGGTCCAGGACGTACAGAAAAGAACGTTGTCGGATATCCACTGATGCCTACCTACATGGCTAAAGCTGGCGGATTCTTCTTCATCGTCTTCGGTGTCACAGCATTTCTTGCCGCAGTTGCATCGATCAACCCAATCTGGCTTTATGGTCCCTATACGCCAGGACAAATTTCGGCTGGTTCGCAACCTGACTGGTACATGGGTTGGCTTGATGGCTTAGTGCGCATGGCTCCCCCAATTGAAAGTTACATTTTTGGTAACACAATTTCTTGGAACATTTTGATTCCGGGATTAATAGTCCCTGGAATCTTATTTACAGGTATGGCGCTCTATCCATTTATAGAAAGTTGGATAACTGGCGATAAGCGTGAACATCACCTGCTTGATCGTCCACGCAATGCACCAAATCGCACTGCGCTAGGCGTAATGTCATTAACCTTCGTGTTGGTTACCTTGATAAACGGTGGTAATGACATCATTGCAACTCACTTTGATCTATCAATTAATCAAATTATGTGGGGCACTCGTATTGGAGTATTTGTCCTGCCTCCAATTGCATTCGTGGTGACTAAACGTCTTTGCTTGTCATTGCAGCGAGCTGATCGTGAGCTGGTCCTTCATGGACGTGAAACTGGAACTCTTCTTCGTTTGCCTCATGGTGAGTTCGTGGAAGTTCATGAGCCAATCTCTCCTGAAAAGGCCTACCTACTCACATCACATGAGCAGGCACCACCTCTTGAATTACCAGCAGTTGATGGCCGCGGAGTCAAGCGCGCGGGTGCATTAAGAAACAAGTTGCGCTCCCGTATGAGCATTGCAAATGCTGAGCAGGTAACGAAAGCTTCAGCTGATGATCTCAAGGAAATCGAGCATCACTAGAGGGAATTAAAACCCTCACACAATGCTTTTAGTTTTACAAGCGACTTACTCATCCATTTAGGGTTATGAGCTATTGCCCCGGTCAAATTGAGCCAATGCTTTGCAAAAAATGGGATTTCGCTGGCATCAAATGATTCAGTGACTTGGGTAGTGCCATTACCTAACTCAACTAACTCGTACTGCCATCTCCATTTCATTAAATGGCACCAGGCGATCTGCTTATCCTCTTCAAAAACCACGACAGTATTTTTGATGCGATATGGAATCTTTATCTTCATGGCCATTGAAAACTGAGCACCTAAGAACAACCGCTTAGGACCCGACACCGAATTCTTTATAGTCTCTGAACCATCAAATAATTGATGCATGGCTGGGTTTGCCAATAAATCAAAAATCATCTTTGCTGGCGCGGCAATGACTATTCGGGCAGCAGTTTTCTTTGGATGATCGGTGGCAAGAATCTCTGCCCGTTCTTTACTCATTAGTGAGAAGTATTGCTCAACGGCTTTTCATATTCGGTCACCATGCCGATTATAGAAATCACTAAAGCGCCAAGACCGATGAGGCAAAGCCACCACCCGATGATTAAACCCAAGCCAAGCGTGCAGGCACTGAGGGCTACTGGCAATGGCCACCATGAGTGAGGGCTATAGAAACCTAATTCACCAGCTCCATCTGAAATCTCAGCCTCGAGGTTATCTTCAGGAAGCTCAACGCCAATTCTCTTTTGCGTAAACCACACATAAAAGCCGACCATCCCGGCTAAGCAGGCCGAAAGAAGTAAGCCGCTAATTCCTAATGGTTCTCCGCCGATCATTACGTAAATAACCGTGACAATGGCATAGAAAACCGCAAGACCGCCAAATAACTTCCATGAAGCCTTCATCTTTTATTGCTTCCCCTCAATTTTCACATGTGGGTGATGTAAATCAAAAGCTGGTCGCTCACTTGAAATACGAGGCATTGATAAGAAATTATGGCGAGGTGGTGGGCAAGAGGTCGCCCACTCGAGTGAACTTCCATAACCCCAAGGATCATCGACTCCCACAAGAGGTGCCTTGCGAGTAATCCAAATATTGATTGCAAATGGGATCATTGAGAGCGCTAGCAGGAATGAACCGATTGTTGAGACTGTGTTCATAAATGTAAAACCATCACCTGGCAAATAATCAGCATAACGACGTGGGAAGCCCTTAATACCTAGCCAGTGCTGAATCAGGAAGGTTAAGTGGAAGCCAACAAACAAAGTCCAGAAGTGGATCTTTCCTAGGTGTTCATTGAGCATGCGCCCTGTCATCTTTGGCCACCAGAAATAGAAACCTGCAAACATTGAAAACACTACAGTTCCAAATAATACGTAGTGGAAGTGTGCAACTACGAAATAGCTAGCAGAGACTGCAAAATCCAGAGGTGGTGAGGCAAGAATAATTCCTGTAAGACCACCAAATAGGAATGTCACAAGGAAGCCCATCACCCACAGCATTGGGGTTTCAAAGGTCACATGTCCCCTCCACATAGTTCCAATCCAGTTGAAGAATTTCACTCCAGTAGGAACGCCAATGAGAAATGTCATGAAGGAGAAAAATGGTAGTAACACTTGGCCGCTTGCAAACATGTGGTGTGCCCACACAGATACAGATAGAGCAGCAATTGCAATAGTTGCCGCAATTAACCCTAAGTATCCAAAGATTGGTTTGCGACTAAAGACCGGCAAAATCTCTGTAACGATTCCGAAGAATGGGAGCGCAAGAATGTAAACCTCAGGATGACCGAAGAACCAAAAGAGGTGCTGCCACAACATTGCACCACCATTGGCCGGATCAAACAAATGTGAACCATAGAGTCGGTCTGACTCTAAGCCTAAGAAGGCTGCCGCTAAAGGAGGAAATGCGAGTAAAACTAGAATCGAAGTAAGTAGAACGTTCCACGAGAAAATAGACATACGGAACATCGTCATTCCAGGTGCGCGCATTGTGAAAATTGTCGTAATGAAGTTAACGCCACCAAGAATTGTTCCCACACCGCTGATGGCTAAACCAATCAACCACAAATCCCCACCAATACCTGGTGAGTATTCTGAGTTAGACAGTGGTGCATAGGCGGTCCAACCAAATGATGCCGCGCCTCCTGGCGATAAGAACCCTGCAAAGGTCATTAATCCACCAAATAAGAAAAGCCAATAAGAAAACATGTTCAAGCGAGGGAATGCAACATCTGCAGCACCGATCTGCAAAGGCATGATGACGTTTGCAAAGCCCACAAATAATGGGGTTGCAAACATCAGCAACATAATCGTTCCGTGCATTGTGAAAATCTGGTTGTACTGCTCATTACTCAAGAACTGCATCCCTGGTCGGGCTAACTCAGCTCGAAGAACAAGAGCCAGGATTCCACCGATTAAAAACCAGGCAAATGAGGTCATCAAATACATGTAACCGATCGTCTTGTGGTCAGTTGATGTAATCCACTTTACGAAAGACTTTCCCTTTGGGGTGGGCATAGTTCCATTGGCAGTGACCATTGGACGCTGTGCATAGGTTGTCATGCTTGCCCTCCCTTAATTGTTTCTAAATAAGCATCGTATTGTTCAGGTGTAACTACCTTTACGGTAAACAACATTTGAGAATGGTTACGTCCACACAAAATATTGCAACGGCCAGGGAACTCGCCCAACTTCTGAGCGGTAAACTCGAGTTCGTTAGTAACTCCAGGAAGATTTTGCATCTGAATCATGAAGGCTGGAATCCAGAATCCGTGGACGACATCATTGGATGTAATCGTGTAACGCACACGCTCGCCTAGCGGAACTACAAGAGTAGGTGGCTGTGTAGGTGTTCCAGTGACGACCGCATTTGGACCTGCTTCTGGATATCCGAATTGCCACGACCACTGAAATCCCTCAACTGTGATTTCATGTGCATACGTGTCTGTCTTTTCCGTGATTATGTTTTGTCTTTCAATGGTGTAAAAGAAAAGAACTGCCACGATGATGAAGGGAATGATTGTGTATGCAATCTCCACCGGAACGTTGTACTGAGTTTGCTTTGGAAACTCTGGGCCATCTTTTTTGCCACGATGAAATACCGCAGGCCATAAAATCAAAATTAAAGTTACAACTCCAACAACACCTGCTGCAATCCATGCACCTTGCCATAACGACAGAGAGGCATCATTAACGCTTGAAACGCCCTCGGGGAATCCCCAATCTGTACTGCTAGAGCAACTTGTCAGCAGAAAAACAGGCAGAACTAGGAGCAGTGCTCGTAAGCGGGAAAGCGATGTGCGAGGCATGGAGATAAGGATAGTTTGTATTCCTGCCCAGCGTGGCACGAGCGCATTCACGAAGAGAGGTGGCGCTCCTCACATCTATTTCAGATGCAGTGCAATTTCATCGGCTGCGGTTTGGCCATAAGCCTCGGCAAACCGAGCAACAAATTCTTGGTTCGTGAAGCGATACTCCTGGGTGCCCAATGTTTCAATGACATAGGTGGCAATCAGTGCACCCAACTGCGCGCAGCGTTCGTGAGAAAGTCCCCAGGCAAGGCCGGCAATAAAACCGGACCTAAATGAGTCGCCGACACCAGTTGGATCAGTCTTAGAGTTCTCCTTTGGACAGCCGACTTGCACAAACTCCCCTGCTGAACTTTCTACCTTTGCCCCGTTTGACCCTAAAGTCACAACTCGGTATCTCACACGTTCTAAAATTTCCCGATCTGTCCACCCTGTCTTTTGCATCGCCAATGCAAGTTCATATTCATTGAGAAACAGGTATGCGGCGCCATCAATCAACAGCTTTATTTCCTCACCAGACATGCGCGCCATTTGCTGGGAAGGATCTGCGGCAAATGCGATTCCCTGCTCTCGACAAACCTCAGAATGTCGCAACATTGCCTCTGGGTCATCAGGTGAAATCACCAACATGTCTAAGCGACCAGTTTTTTGCATTATCGGAGCTAGTTCAATATTGCGCGCCTCTGACATAGCACCTGGAAAGAAGGAAGCAATTTGATTGAGATCTTGATCAGTTGTCACTACAAAGTGGGCAGTATGTAATGTCGTTGAAACCAATGCATGAGAGGTATCAACTCCGTGACGAGAAAGCCAGGCATCGTAATCAGCCCAGTCTTTGCCAACGGCTGCAATTAGAATTGGGTTCAATCCAAGAACACCCATGCCATAGGCGATATTTGCTGCGCATCCCCCGCGACGTACATCCAAACTATCTACCAGGAATGACAGTGATACTTTTTCGAGAGAACCGGCAACTAGGGAGTCTGTGAATTTTCCCGAAAAGGTCATCAGATGATCAAGACCGACAGAACCCGCAACACCAATTTTCATGTGGGGATACTAATGCGAAAAGTACGGATACTTAGTTGAATGAATCGCCGCAGGCACAAGAACCCTGTGCTTGTGGATTATCAATAGTAAATCCCTGCTTTTCAATTGTGTCAACGAAATCAATAGTTGCACCTGACAAATACGGATCGCTCATCTTGTCTGTGATCACCTTAACCGCGCCAAATTCGCGCACGATGTCACCTTCCATATTGCGGTCATCAAAGTAGAGCTGATACTTAAGGCCTGAGCATCCACCTGGCTGCACAGCTACACGAAGGTTGAGGTCATCTCGTCCTTCTTGAGCCAACAAAGCCGACACCTTGGCGGCGGCTACATCTGTTAGTTGAATTCCAGTTGCTGTGGTTGCTTCAGTTGTCATTATTACTCTCCTTGATTGACTACTTGGCAAATCCTACTCCCCCAGACTCCGGCAAGCGAGTTTTAAAGCAGGCCAACACGGGCTCTATAGTTATGCCATGAGTACACAAGAAGGAAAAGGTCGCCCAACCCCAAAGCGCAAAGAGGCTGAGTCAAAACGTAAAGTTTCTTCGCTCTCACCAGTTGTGACTAAAGACCAGAAACAAGCCGCAAAGGCACAAGCCCGTAAAGATCGACATGCCCAGCGAGATGCATATCTGCGCGGAGAAGACTCTGCCCTGCCGTTGCGTGATCGTGGACCTGCACGCCGATTTGTTCGCAACTATGTAGATTCTCGTCGCTCTACAGGTGAGTATTTCCTTCCAGCGATTTTTGTCGTGCTCATATTGACGTACTTAACATCCTTTACTTCTGATAAAAATACAAGAAACATGATTACAGCAGTATCAATCGCAATGATGTATGGAATGTTGTTCATCGCTGTTATTGATGGAATTCTGCTTACACGCAAATTACGCAAAGAGGTAGCAGCACAATTTCCAGGCACAGAAACAAAGGGCCTTGGAATGTATGCATGGCTTCGATCAACGCAAATGCGACGCCTACGTGCGCCTCATCCTCAAGTTAAAATAAGCAAAAAGAAAAACTAAGCTCGAGGATTCGGGCTGGCATTCTTCTTAGCATCGCGTTCTGGAAGATTGCCTAATGCTTTGTCAATTGCTTTCATGACATCTGCATCTAGTTTTACTCCAGAAGCTTTTACGTTTTCCTTGACCTGCTTTGGCTTTGTAGCACCCATGATTGCGCTGGACACATTAGGATTTTGAAGAACCCATGCAATCGCAAGTTGTCCCATAGTCAATCCCAAGCCTTCAGCTATCGGTTTCAGGTTCTGAACTGCTTCGAGAACTTCTTCGCGCATCCAGCCCTTAATCATGTTAGCCCCACTACCTTTATCGGTCGCGCGCGATCCGGCAGGTGCCTTCTTTCCTGGCAAATACTTACCGGTCAAAATTCCTTGTGCCATTGGCGACCAGACGATCTGACCAATGCCCTCTTTCTGAGAAAGTGGGACCACTTCTGATTCAATCACTCGCCATAGAGCAGAGTACTGAGGCTGACTTGAAACAAAGCGGTTGTATCCACGAGCATCTTGAATTGCAAGAGCCGACTTAATTTGTGCTGCGTCCCATTCGGAAAATCCGATGTAGTGCACCTTTCCAGCGCGGATCAAATCATCGAATGCGCTCAGCGATTCTTCTAGAGGTGTCTCAAAGTCAAAGCGGTGCATTTGATAAAGATCAATATGGTCTGTCTGTAGTCGCTTCAGGGATGCATTACATGATTCGATGATGTGCTTTCGTGAAAGCCCACGATCATTTTTTCCCGTACCCGTAGGCCAATACACCTTTGTAAATAGCTCATATGACTCACGCTTAACACCTTTAAGTGCTTTTCCTAAAACAACTTCAGCTTTAGTGCCAGCATAAACATCTGCGGTATCAAAGGTTGTAATACCAACCTCGAGTGCGGCTTTCACGCACTTGATCGCTGCATCTGATTCGATTTGATTTCCGTGAGTGATCCAGTTTCCGTAAGCAATTTCAGAAACGTACATTCCGGTACTGCCAAGGCGTCTGTATTCCATGTTGGCAAGCCTACGACGAGCGCGCCTAGTTGCCAACCCGAGAGCTCTGTGGTTTGGTTCGCCTACAACTTAATAGCTCACTTGGTAGGGGAAGTTCGGTGAAAATCCGACGCTGACCCGCAACCGTGAATCTCAGGATGTATGTACCCATACAGAGATAAGTCGGATTACCTAACAAGTGCAGATGAGACAAACACCCGTCGAGGTTTGCGGGGTGTGCTCCTAACGCAAGATGTGTGGATTATTCCTTCCCATCTTTGCGCGGTTCACTCCCTGTGAGACTCTTTTAACATCGAGAGGCTACACAGCAATGAAGTTTAAAATCGTTTTAGCATTAATTCTTATCTCCACTTTTGTTACCCCATCTGCCCAAGCTGCAGATAAAGGTTGGCGCTACTGGGGATATTTCCAAGCAGCCCCAGGTAAAACTGTGTGGACTCCTGCAATGACTGGACCCACAGTTGATATCGCCGATGGTTCGGTTGAAGGGTGGTCATTCGTGTTTAGCTCAGATGACATTCCTTCTGTCCTGCCACGTGTTAAGCCTGATTTCAAAAGTATCTGCGCCGGTGTCAAAGCCGATAAGGACACCAAGCGAATTGGATTAGTAATTGACTTTGGATCTTCGGCATATGCACCCAAGGGTGAAAAAGTTAGGAAGACAATTACTACCTGCGTTCGAGTTGCAAAGGAATCCCAAGGCATCGATGTGTTGGGACAAGTGACAAAGATTCGTGCTGCGAGTTCAGGACTTATCTGCGGACTATCTGGATATCCGGCAAAAGAGTGTGGTGTGGAAATACCAACTCCTAAATCACTCATCAAAAAATAGTAAATGAAAAAGCTGTCTCTGCACCCACTGACTTGGTGGATATGGGCGATCGGATTGGCTATCGCAGTCATTCGTTTCGATAACACCATATTCACTCTCAGTTGCGTGGGTGCAGTTGCAGTTGTTGTTTTCCTCAATCGTGAAAATGCCCCATGGGGCAAAAGCTTTAATTGGACTTTAAAATTATCTGCCTGGATCTTGCTCGTTAGGACAGTTATCGGCGTGTTAATCGGTGTACCAATTCCCGGCACAACACTTTTTACAATCCCGATTCTTCCTCTACCTAGCTGGATGCCTGGTATCCGAATTGGTGGAACAGTTACTGCAGAGCGTTTAACATCGGCTTTGACTGAAGGTGTCTTGATCTGCGCGATTATCGTCATCTTCGGCGCAGCTGCCTCATTGACAAGCCCACACCGATTGTTGCGAGTACTTCCGGTCTATATCTATGAATTTGGAATCTCAATAGTTATTGCCACCTCAGTACTGCCGCAGCTAGTTAGTTCAGTATCTCGAATTCGCCAAGCACAAAAACTACGAGGTCAATCCTTACGTGGTTTCACTTCGTGGCGAAGAGTCGCAATCCCTCTCCTTGAAGAATCACTTGCTCGCTCGTTAGATCTAGCAGCTGCGATGGATAGTCGAGGTTACGGCGTCAGCAAAAAACGTTCTAGATATCGCCCCATCAAATGGCGGACTGCCGACTCTGCAGTCGTATTCACGGCACTGATTGTGCTCGGTTTATCATGATTAAGTTTTCAAATGTATCTCTGATTTATCCCAACTCAACAACGACAGTTCTAGAAAACTTGAACCTTGAAATCGCAGAGGGCGAAATGGTCCTGGTCATTGGTCCAACAGGCTCAGGTAAATCTTCTCTATTGCGATTGATCAACGGTTTAGTCCCCCATCACACGGGCGGTATTTTGGCAGGCGATGTCAGCGTTGATGGAAATTCAACGCAGCTGGTTAAACCCGGCGGTATGGCACATCTGATTGGAATTGTTGGTCAAAACCCAGCTAATGGCTTTGTCGCAGACACCGTTGAAGAAGAGTTAGCTTTTGGTATGGAGACCTTGAACCTTCCAAATGATGTTATGCGCAAAAGGGTCGAAGAGGTTCTAGATCTATTAAGTCTTGCTCCTTTGCGCGATCGATCTATCGCCACACTCAGCGGCGGAGAACAACAACGAGTAGCGATCGGCTCGGCATTGGTTGCACATCCAAAAGTCTTAGTTCTAGATGAACCCACAAGTGCCCTCGATCCCATCGCTGCCGAAGAAGTCCTCTCAATTTTGCATCGATTAGTGCATGACTTAAGTCTTACCGTCGTTATTGCAGAACATAAGTTGGAGCGAGTTATTCAATTCGCAGACCGCATCGTTCATATCAATGGCGCAGGTGTGGCACAGGTTGGCACACCTGAAGACATCTTGATGCATTCACCCATTGCTCCCCCAATTGTTCATTTGGCACGAGCCCTGGGCTTAAAAGAAATTGGCGTGTCGGTGCGCGAAATGCGTCGCATGACTGCAGATATTCGCGGCAAGGAATATGTTGAAAAGGCTGCAGCTCCAGCGCAAATTGGAGACACAATTATTAAGGTAAGCGATCTCTCCGTGACATATGACGGCAAGCCTGCCCTGAAATCTGTAAGTGCAACTATCGCTAGTAATGAAATCGTTGCAGTTATGGGACGTAATGGTGCTGGCAAAAGCTCACTTCTAAAATCCTTGGCTGGCATTTCACAACTGGCAACTGGTTTTGTAAATGTCTCTGGCTTTAATCCGCAAAATCTCAAAGGCAAGGAGCGCAGATCCACGATTGGGTTTATCCCACAAGAGCCAAGTGATCTTTTGTATGGCCAAAGCGTGCAGATCGAATGTGACCAGGCTGATAAGGACAATCAGATGCCAAGTGGAACTACCGCTCAGATACTGCAACAACTTGTGCCAGGGGTATTGCCAACAACTCATCCACGTGATTTATCGGAAGGTCAAAGGTTAGGCCTTGCCTTAAGTATTGTCTTATCTTCAAATCCTGCTGTACTAATCCTGGATGAACCAACACGTGGACTTGATTATCAAGCCAAAAAAGAGCTGACAAGAATTCTTTTTGATTTTGCTCGAGCAACCGGAAAGTGCGTTGTCCTGGCAACTCATGATGTTGAGCTAGTAGCTGAATTGGCCACAAGAGTTATGTTCCTTGCCGACGGTGACATCGTTGCCGATGGGACAACTCTTGATGTGCTTCTGTCTTCTCCTGCCTTTGCCCCACAAGTTTCAAAGGTTATGTCACCACTACCCTGGCTTAAAGTTTCAGATGTCGTTGCAGCGATCCAGGCTCACCAATGATGCTGACTAGTGGAGTCATTAGATTTACCGCTAAGAACTCAATAGTTCTAGCTATTGCATCTCTATTTAGTATTGCGGGTTTCATCTGGCCATTTTTCTACACAGGTCAGGACTTGCCTCGAACACAGTTGTTCTTTTGGGTCGCAATTCTGGCTGCATTTGTACTGGTCATCTTTGAAATCTCATCTGCACGATTAGATGCTAAATCTGTTGCACTGTTGGGTGTTTTAGCAGCGCTCATTTCTGCGCTACGACCACTAGGTGCAGGCGCAGTAGGAATAGAGCCCATGTGGTTTGTTTTGATTTTAAGTGCTCGCGTATTTGGAGCATCCTTTGGTTTTCTACTCGGAATTATTTCGATGTTCGCATCAGCGTTGTTAACTGGCGGCCTTGGACCTTGGCTTGGCTATCAAATGTTTGCCGCTGCCTGGATAGGCATGGCTGCAGGATTGTTGCCCAAAAAAGTGTCAGGCAGAAGCGAAATCGCAATGCTTCTAGTTTTTGGAGTATTCGCTGCCGGGAGTTTTGGACTCCTCATGGATCTGCAGTTTTGGCCATGGGCGTTAGGAGGCAATACCCAGCTCTCATACATTCCTGGTGGCTCACTATCTGAAAACTTCGGCAGGTTCATTACATTTCACTTTGCTAGCGCGATGGCCTGGGACATACCACGAGCGATTTTTACCTGTGTATTAATTGCATTTACTGGTCCATCAGTTTTATCCGCACTTCGCCGCACCTATACACGGGCGGCTTTTTCAACTCCAGTTATTTTTAGCGAACGTGTGAAGTAACAAAAGGCAGTTTGACTACTTCGCAATGTGAATCACGACCACGCACATCAACAATTAATTGATCCCCAACTGCAACATCCTTTGAGAGTAAAGCCAAAGCTATTCCGTGTTTGAGTGTTGGAGAAAATGTTCCACTCGTTACTTCGCCAACCACTTCACCATGAGAGTTCTTAACACTCATTCCTGCTCGTGGGATTCCGCGGTCAAGTGATTTGATGGCAACGCTCTTGCGCTCTATTGCTCCACTTTTTTGGGAAAGTAATACGTCAGAGCCGATAAATGATTCCTTCTTCCAACCAACGGCCCATGAGGCACTGGCTTCAACTGGTGATATGCCGAGAGATAATTCATGACCATGCAATGGATATCCCATTTCGGTGCGCAATGTGTCACGCGCGCCCAGTCCACAAATCAATCCATCAAGTGGAGTGATCGCAGCGACTAATGCATCCCACACCTCAACTGCATCTTTAGTGCGTGGAAGTAATTCGTATCCGAGCTCTCCTGTGTATCCAGTGCGGCACAAAATCACATCGGCACCAGCAATGTTCACGTGAGCAAAGGCCATGTAATCAATATCTGTGCTGATTCCAAGAGCAGTAAGTACTTGTGGAGCCAGAGGTCCCTGAACCGCTAAAACTGCGTAATCATTATGCAGATTTGTCACTGTGATTTCAGCTGGTGCCTGTTGTTGCAAAACAGAGACAACATCTGTGGTGTTAGAAGCGTTTGGCACAAGGAAAATATCTGTTTCGCTATTTCGATAAGCGATCAGATCATCTACTACCCCACCTTGTGGGGTGCATAGCAATGTGTATTGAGCAGAACCATTGGCAATCTTTGTGAGATCATTTGTCAGGCACCGATTCAAGAAGGCTAGGGCTCCGACTCCTGTCACTGAGGCTTTACCCAAATGGGAAACATCAAAGATTCCTACACGCTCACGAACAGCAGCGTGCTCGGCCAATACCCCTGCGCCTGGATACTCAATGGGCATCATCCATCCACCAAAGTCGGCCATTTTGGCGTTTAGGTCCAGATGCTTTTGATTAAGTGGCGAAATCTTCATTGCACAAACCTACCAATACATCTATTACCCTTCTCCTTATGAGCACACTAAAGATTTCTGATGGCGTCGTAAAAGATGAGGTTTTAGTTTTAGGACTGGCCTCCACAAATTCGAAGGGTGGCCTCGCTATCGAAGCCGGTGACATGGCTATCGATACCAAGACCATTCTTTCCCAGTTGGTAGACATGGGAGCCACCGGAAAGGCCGATGAAATAACAAAGCTTCCTGGTTCACATGTTCGCCTGATTGTTTTCACAGGACTTGGAAAGAAGTCAGCAACCTATACTCATGAAACTCTACGCAGAGCTGCAGGTAGTGCATCCCGCGCATTGGCAGGAAACTCAGCAGCAACATTTTCCTTGCCGGCAAAGAGTTTGGCTGAGGTGGCTGCAGTTGCAGAAGGTGCGGCCCTTGGTGCTTATTCATTCACAGAGTTCCGTGGAGCAACAAAAGATGATCACAAAGCACCTTTGAAGACAATCACGGTTCATTCAAAGTTAGCCTCGAATGCAGAGGCAAAGGCTTCGATTGTGCGTGCTGCAGTAATTGCCAAATACACCTACCTTGTTCGTGACCTTATCAATACTCCCCCAAGCCACTTGACTCCAGATTCATTCACCAAGAAGTTAGCTGCAGTTGTTAAATCTGCAGGCGGTGTGAAATCTGGATTGAAGATTCAGGTGTGGGATGAAAAGCAGTTAAAGGCTCAAGGTTTCGGTGGAATTATTGGTGTGGGCCAAGGCTCTGCTAACCCACCACGATTACTGCATATTTCTTACACACCAAAGGGCAAGGCTGCAAAGCGTTATGCATTCGTTGGTAAGGGAATTACCTTTGACACAGGCGGCCTTGCACTAAAGCCTGCAGCTGGTATGGAAGCAATGAAATCTGACATGAGTGGTGCTGCTGCAGTTAGCGCCGCTGTTGTTGCGATTGCAGAGTTAAAATTAAATGTTGCAATTGAGTGCTGGGCACCACTGGCAGAAAATATGCCAAGTGATACAGCAACACGACCAAGTGACATCATCACAATCTTTGGTGGCAAGACTGTTGAAGTCCTCAACCCAGATGCTGAAGGTCGTCTTGTTCTAGCCGATGGCTTAATGAAGGCACAGGCCTCTAAAAATAAGTTGGATGGAATTATTGATGTTGCCACATTAACTGGCGCACAAGTTATTGCTCTCGGTACCCGCACAAGTGCGGTCATGACTAACAATCAAGAGTTCAGTGATGCATTTCTGCAGGTCGCCTCACAATGCGGTGAACAGTTCTGGCCCATGCCACTTCCTGAAGAGCTGCGCGCCTCATTAGATTCTCCAGTTGCAGATCTTGCAAACATTGGTGACCGTATGGGCGGCATGTTGGTTGCGGGTCTGTTCTTAAAAGATTTTGTTAACCCAGAACTTCCATGGCTACACCTTGATATTGCAGGCCCTGCCTACAACGAGGCTAAGCCCCATGGTTACACCCCAGTGGGTGGAACAGGGATAGCCCTCCGATCACTTGTGACATTGGCCGAACAAGCGTAAATCTGCCCCAATGCATTGTGAGGTTTGACCCTCTTTGAGGCAAGATAGGCACCTAGCCCACATGGGTATGTGAGAGGAGCTGTTCGTTGTCTCAATTTGATCTAGTCATCCTTGGTGGTGGCAGCGGGGGTTATGCCGCAGCGTTACGCGGCTCGCAACTGGGCCTTTCTGTAGCCCTGATCGAATCGGACAAAGTCGGCGGCACATGTTTACATCGTGGCTGTATTCCTACAAAGGCCCTACTGCATGCAGCAGAAATTGCAGATGGTGCCAGAGATGGTTCCCACTTTGGTGTGAAGTCAACATTTGATGGCATCGACATGGCCGGAGTTAATTCTTATAAAGATGGCGTGATCAACAAGCTCTACAAAGGTTTGTCCGGTTTGGTTAAGTCCCGTGGAGTTACCTTTATTGAAGGTCACGGAAAATTAGTTTCAAAAGACACCATTGAAGTCAATGGAACCCGCTACACCGGCAAAAATGTAATTCTTGCAACAGGGTCGTATGCCAAGACTTTGCCTGGACTTGAAATTGATGGAGAGAAAATCATTACCTCTGATCACGGAACAAAGATGAACCATGTTCCAAAGAGTGTCATTGTTTTAGGCGGCGGCGTTATTGGGTGCGAGTTCGCATCAGTATGGAAATCATTTGGATCTGAAGTAACAATCATCGAAGGTTTGCCGCACTTAATCGCACTTGAAGATGAATCATCTAGCAAGCAGTTAGAGCGCGCCTTCCGCAAGCGTGGTATTAATTTTGAACTTGGCGTTCGTTTCCAATCAGCGGTCAAGACTGCAGATGGCGTTACTGTGACATTAGAAGATGGAAAGACATTTACAGCTGAGGTCCTCTTGGTTGCAGTTGGACGTGGTCCAGTTTCTTCCAATATTGGTTATGAAGAGCAAGGCATCGCAATGGATCGTGGCTACGTGCTAGTTGATGACAAGTGCCGCACCAATGTTCCAGGAATCTGGGCTGTTGGCGACTTAATTCCGACCTTGCAGTTAGCCCACGTTGGCTTTGCCGAAGGAATATTGGTGGCTGAAGAGATCGCGGGATTAAATCCTCGTGCAATTAATTATGACGGAATTCCACGGGTAACTTATTCAGATCCTGAGGTTGCATCAGTTGGATTAACGACTGCAGAGGCGAAAAAGCGCGGCCACGATGTTGTTGAGCTTTCATATGATCTGGCCGGTAACGGTAAGGCGCAGATTCTAAACACTGCAGGATCAATCAAACTCGTCGCACAAAAGGATGGACCAGTTCTTGGCGTTCACATGGTTGGTGCACGAGTTGGAGAATTGTTAGCCGAAGCAGAATTAATCTATAACTGGGAGGCACGTGCAAGTGATGTGGCTCCATTGATCCATGCACACCCAACACTGTCAGAGGCCATGGGCGAAGCTCATATGGCTCTTGCAGGCAAACCGCTACATGCACACGGATAACCAAGGAGAAAACAGATGACATTTTCAGTAACGATGCCAGCACTTGGCGAAAGCGTTAGCGAAGGCACGGTCACTCGTTGGTTAAAAGCCGAAGGTGATCATGTAAATGTTGATGAACCACTCCTAGAAGTTTCAACTGACAAAGTTGATACAGAGATTCCTTCACCTGTTGCAGGAATTCTGCAAAAGATAGTTGTGCAGATTGATCAAACTGTTCCAGTAGGAGCAGAACTTGCAATCATCGCTGACGGAGCTGCTGCGTCTTCCCCAGCACCTGCAGCGCCAGTTGCAGCCCCTGTTGTTCCACAGCCAGAACTAGTTGCTGCCGCACCGGTGACGCCTACGCCTGCACCAGTTGCAACCACGCCTGCACCATCTGGTTCAGGAACTGTGATTACTATGCCTGCCCTCGGTGAGAGTGTTTCAGAAGGCACTGTTACGCGTTGGTTAAAAAACGTTGGTGACTCGGTTGCGGTAGATGAAGCATTACTTGAAGTTTCTACAGACAAAGTTGATACAGAAATTCCTTCACCAGTTGCAGGAACACTCCTTGCTATTGATGTTGCGGTAGACACGACTGTGCCAGTTGGTGCGCGACTTGGACTGATTGGTACTACCAGTGGTGCTGCCTCTGTTCCAGCTCCTGTTGTGCCTGCACCCGTAGTCGCAGCTCCTGTTGTGCCTGCACCCGTAG
This sequence comes from Candidatus Planktophila sp., assembly GCA_044346015.1. Taxonomy (GTDB): domain Bacteria; phylum Actinomycetota; class Actinomycetes; order Nanopelagicales; family Nanopelagicaceae; genus Planktophila. Next base: position 100,967 of record JBIJAA010000002.1, read on the forward strand.
TCGCAGCTCCTGTTACACCACCTCCAGCCCCTGTTGTTGCAGCCCCTGTTGTTGCAGCCCCTGCACCTGTTGTAGTCGCACCCGTTTCTCAACCGGCTGATGCTTATGTGACTCCTGTAGTGCGCAAACTTGCATCAGAGCTTGGTGTCAATCTTGCACAAGTTACTGGCACGGGAATCGGCGGAAGAATTCGTCGTGAAGATGTCGAAGCTTTGGCGCGACCAGTAACTCGCACTGCAGCAGCACCGGTTGCATCTGCACCAAACACGGCAAAAGCTCCCGTTGTCGCAGTTTCACCACTTCGCGGAACTACCGTGACGATGTCTCGACTTCGCAAAGTAATTGCTGCGCGAATGGTTGAATCACTTCAAGTAAGCGCCCAACTAACAACTGTCATTGAAGTTGATGTGACAAAGATTGCTCGACTTCGTGATCGTGCGAAGGAAAGCTTTGAAGCACGCGAAGGCGTAAAACTCTCATTCCTTCCATTCTTTGCAGTTGCTGTGTGTGAAGCTCTCAAGCAGCATCCAGTGTTGAACTCATCTGTGGAAGGTGACCAGATCACTTATCACGGCGCAGAGCACTTGGGTATCGCAGTTGATACAGAGCGAGGATTACTTGTTCCGGTAATTGCTAACGCAGGTGATTTGAATATGGGTGGCGTGGCACGAAAGATTGCAGATCTTGCCGCTCGCACACGCGATAACAAGGTAACTCCCGATGAATTAGGTGGAGGAACTTTCACACTGACAAACACAGGCAGTCGCGGGGCACTATTTGACACCCCAATTATTAATCAGCCACAAGTTGCGATTCTGGGATTGGGAGCAATTGTTAAGCGCCCAATGGTTGTTCGTGGCGAAGATGGTGGAGAAACAATCGCCATTCGTTCAATGGTCTACCTTGGACTTTCATACGATCACCGAGTTGTAGATGGCGCAGATGCCGCACGCTTCTTAGTAACACTCAAAGAACGCCTCGAAGGTGGCGCTTTTGAGTCAGATCTAGGGCTTTAATTACCAGATGTCAGTTCCACAACGCATTGCTATCACAGGTGCATCAGGGCTCATTGGCAGCGCACTTGCTGGTCATCTAAAGAGTGAAGGTCACACAGTTCAACGGTTGGTGCGCCGCGCGCCTATAACAGCTGATGAAGTGCAGTGGGATCCTCAAACAGGTTTCGTAGATCTAGAACCACTTCGTGGCGTTGATGCAATCATTCACTTAGCTGGTGTTGGTGTGAGTGACAAGCGCTGGAGCAAAAAGTTTAAAGGCGAAATCCTCAATTCACGATTGCTCGGCACGACTGCCATCGCCAATGCTGTCGCAGAACTACAACCACAAGTGTTTATTTCCTCCTCTGCTATTGGTTGGTATGGCGAGAGCGGTAATCGCGCTGTTGTTGAAACCGATCGTGCCGGAGATGACTTCCTTGCTGCAGTATGTCGAGAATGGGAAGGCGCAGCAGATTTGGCTGGAGATACTAGAACCGTAAAACTTCGCACAGGTCTTGTTTTAGATCCAACCGGCGGGGCACTTGGAAAGATGTTGCCACTATTTCGTTTAGGTCTTGGTGGAAAACTAGGAAATGGCAAGCAATGGTGGTCCTGGATCACACTGCATGATCAAGTTCGCGCCATAGTTTTTGCTTTGGAGAATCCAATATCTGGTCCGGTTAATTTAACGACTCCAAATCCAGTGACAAATCAGGAGTTCACATCAGCACTTGCTCGAGCAATGCACCGTCCTGCACTCTTTCCAGCACCCGCAATTGCATTAAAGATTGCATTAGGTGGATTCTCTTCAGAAGTTCTCGGATCTAAGCGTGTAATTCCGCAAGTCCTACAAGAGGCTGGCTTTACATGGGATTACCCACATATCTCTGAAGCCCTTGCCCAACTAGTCGAGAATTAATTGGGCCGCAAGGCGTCCTGAAAATAGCGCGCCTTGCTGTGATGGAACAGAACGGTGATCTCCGGCAACAAAATGATGATCATTAATTTTCATTCCTTGCGAAAGAGCCCTACCCACATTGTGAATAGGAAGCGCTGCTGGGATTTCATACTTAGCGATGAATTGCCAGCCATGGGTGCTTGTCCCCCACAAAATTGCCAAGTGACGACGCACATCCGACTCAGTAACGTTTAAGTCAGTAGTTGTAGATATCAAATTCTGGCCGGTGGGTGCGTAATTTTCCGAAATATCTGAAATCACCACTGTATTAATTATTGGACCACGCCTTTGCCCATCTACAACTAGATGCCCAGTTCCGGAAGGATTATGTGAAGTTGCGTGATACCAGGTAATACACCCAGCCATGCGAGGGACTTCAGTTAAACCGAGTAACTGCGTAGCAGTTGTCGCATCAGTTGCTATCAAAATCTTTTCCGCTGTATAAGTCCCATTATTCGTTTTGACTGATTTCTTTTCAATCCTTTCAACTTGAGCGTTATAGACAAAATTTTCAACACGTTTTGCTAGGGCCTTAGGAAGTTCACCAACACCCTTGCTAGGCACACCAGGTTGACCATTGACAAAACTCTTTACGATTGTGCGGCCATAAACCGCATCAACATTCTCTGGGTCCGTTAAGAAAACACCTTGTAAGAATGGTCGCAAAACTCTGTCATAACATGTTCCTGCGCTTCTTAACGCTTCGGCGATCGATTGACCTGGTTTAGCCTTGCCAGCGATAAAACGTAGCAGGGCAATCTTTTCAGAAATTGAACCGGTTTCTCTATTAAGCACCGTCCACGGAGCTTGTCGAGGATCACCGATTGGGTGTCTTTTCTCCCCCAGTGAAACTTCAATAACTCTAGGTGCTGGAAGGAAATCTAACTCTTTGATCACATCTAGCTCTTGCAGCGCTGGATACTTGGCATTGATTAACTGAAACCCACGATCGCAAATGAATCCATCAATGAGATCACTTGCTACACGACCTCCGGCTCTATCGGAAGACTCAACAACTAGAACATCTTTACCTGCAGCCTGAAGGCTCAGTGCAGCGCTCAAACCAGCTAATCCAGCTCCAACGATCAGAACTTCGGCTGAGCGCGCTGCCATTCTTACTTGGTTTGCAACTTAGATGGCCACCAGACTTTTCCACCAATGTCGTGAACGAGTGCTGGTACCAAAATCGTGCGAACAATCAAGGTATCAAGCAGAACACCGAAGGCAACTGCAAAACCTAGCTCAGCTAAGAATACAAGTGGCAGAACGCCTAACACTGCAAAGGTTGCAGCTAGAACAATTCCGGCTGAGGTAATAACCCCACCAGTAACTGTTAGGCCCTTAATGACACCGGCTCTAGTGCCAATTTTCGCACTTTCTTCTCTCACTCGAGTCATTAAGAAAATGTTGTAATCAATTCCCAGTGCAACTAAGAAAATGAAGGCAAACAATGGGAATGAGGTATCAGCTCCTTTAAATCCAAAGATGTGTTCAAACACAAGTTGGCAGGCTCCCAGCGTTGCAAAAAATGACAAGACAACAGTTCCTAAGAGCAGAGCCGCTGACAAGATACTACGCAAGAGAATTCCAAGAATTAAAGTAATAAGAACCAAAACGATTGGAATAATTGTTCGGTTATCGCGATTTGCGGAAACATCTGTGTCAAATGCAACCGCGGTGCTGCCGCCAACTAGAATATTTGGATCGATTGCATGAACCGCTTCTCGAATGATCGGGACAATATCTCGCGCTTCAACTGAATCTGGATTCAGGGCTAGTGTTGCATTTAAAATCACTTGACCATCAATAACCTTAATGTCAGAAAGTGGTTGTCCAGGGATCGCTGGAGAAATGCGCATTGGTTCAACAGATGAAACACCTTCAACACTTAAAAGCGCTGCCGAAACTGGCGCAACTAAACCTTCCGGAACTACAACCTCTGTTGGCTGACCTGATCCACCTGGATAGTGCTGACCCAAGAGCTCTAATCCCACTACTGAGTCTGGTCTTTGAGTGAAAGCATCTGCTGTTGATAAGCCTTTAGCGTTTAATGTTGTTGAAAAACCAGCCAAAACTGCTAGAAGTACCGCTGTAACAATCCATAGTTTACGAGGACGCTTTTCAACTGCGGAACCGATCTTTGCCCAGGTGCCAGTTAGTTGAGTGTTCACATCATCATTTCTCGGGATGCGTGGCCAGAAAACCCATCGTCCGAAAGCAACCAATAACGCAGGCAACAAGGTCAGAATCACGATCACTGCGGCTGCAATACCAATTGCACCGACAGGACCTAATCCGCGGTTACCGGACAGATCGCTCAGTAGTAAGACAAGAAGTGCGGCAATAACTGTTGCACCAGATGCAACAATCGGTTCAAAGACTCCCTTGAGCGCAGCTTTCATTGCCTGGGCTGGTTGCTCATAATGATGCAACTCTTCGCGATATCTTGAAATTAACAAAAGCGCATAATCTGTTGCAGCGCCCAGTACTAACACTGAAAGGATTCCTTGGGACTGACCATTGAGATCAATCACATCATTTTTTGTCAGGATATATACCAGTCCACCCGCTGTAGAAAGAGCAATTACTGCTGAAAAGAGCGGCAAAATCCAGAGAACTGGTGATCGATAAACAATAATCAAAATGAAAGCAACAACACCTAAAGTCGTAAGTAGCAATGACGAGTCAATGCCTTCAAAAGCGCCAAAGAGATCCCCGAGTAGGGCACCAATTCCAGTTACATTAGAAGTCAGCCCCACACTCTTTGCAAACTCTGCCGAATCTTCACGAAGTGTTTCAATAATTTCAGGAAGAGCTGGTTTTTTGTTTGGTAGTAGCTCCGTGCCTACTTCTGAAGTAAAGGGAAGATTTACTAGCAGCGCTTTGCCATCTTGTGATGGAAAAGCAAATAGTTGCTCACCCTTTGCTAAGTATTTCGACATTGGCACATCCGTACCAATAATTTTTGTATCGCCTAATTTCGCTAGATGAGCATTGAGTGCTGCGATTTTGGACTCATCAACTTCACCTAAGTAGAGAACCAGGGTTGGAAGATTTTGATTTTGATCTTGGTTAAACTTCTCAATTACCTTTGCTGCTTGAGTGGATTCTGCGCTATCTGGCAAAAAGGCTGAGTTGTCATTTTCTTGAACCGTTGAAAGCTGTCCAAAGAGAGGCCCGAAAACACCGCTTGCCCCAAACCACAAGAAGATGATCAATAAAGCGTAGACAAGTGGGCGGCGGCTCTTCTTTGTGGATGTGGTGGACACTGAATCAGACCTCTCAAGGGTGAATTGGTAAGGAGGCAAGCCTACCTTTAGGCTAGAGGTGTGCCAGTTCTAGAGAGCCCAGCCAATGCAAGTATTGCCCTCTCCCGTCATGGCTTAGTGGAATATCAAAAGGCCTGGGATGTACAGCGAACAATCCATGCAGAAGTTGTCTCTGGAGTTCGCCCCAACACTTTGCTACTACTTGAGCACCCCTCTGTTTACACAGCCGGTCGTCGAACAGATGATGCCGAACGTCCAGCAGATGGCACACCAGTCATTGATGTGGATCGCGGCGGACGCATCACCTGGCATGGACCAGGACAGTTAGTTGGTTATCCCATTGTGAAACTACAAAAGCCAACTGAACTTGTTGGTTTTGTTCGTGAGATTGAGTCTGCACTTATACGAGTGTGTGCTGATTTAGGAATCACCGCCCTTCGAATTGAAGGTCGCTCTGGTGTGTGGGTCAAGGATGATCGCGGCGATAGAAAAGTGGCCGCTATTGGAATCCGTGTGGCTCAAGGGGTAACCATGCATGGTTTTGCCTTGAATGTGAATCCAGATCTAACCGCTTTCGGTCAGATTGTTCCCTGCGGTATAGCTGATGCTGACGTTACCTCCCTAGAAACCGAACTCGGTAGAGCAATTACAATTGATGAAGTTGCACCCCTTTTGGAGCGACATATTTTTGAATCATTGAAAAAGGTGAGCGCATGACTATGGCACCTGAAGGCCGCAAGTTACTGCGTATTGAAGCTCGCAATGCCGAAACACCGATTGAAAGAAAGCCTGAATGGATTAAAACTCGGGCAAACATGGGTCCTGAATACACACGTCTACACAGTCTTGTTAAATCAGAAGGACTACACACCGTCTGCCAAGAAGCGGCTTGTCCAAATATCTTTGAGTGTTGGGAAGATAAGGAAGCCACATTTCTTATTGGTGGAGATCGTTGTACCAGACGCTGTGATTTTTGTAATATTGATACAGGAAAACCATTACCAATTGATCGGGCTGAACCTTTCAAGGTGGCCATGTCAGTTAAGACCATGGGATTGCGTTATGCCACGATCACTGGTGTCACCCGTGATGATCTTGAAGATGAAGGATCCTGGCTCTATGCCGAGACAATTCGCAAAGTCCACGAGTTAAATCCGGGAACTGGCGTTGAGATGTTGGCTCCTGATTTCAATGCTAATCCTGAGCTGCTCAATCCAATTTTTGAAACCAGGCCAGAAGTTTTTGCGCATAACCTAGAAACAGTCCCCCGTATTTTTAAGCAGATTCGCCCGGCATTTACCTATGAAAAGTCATTGCGCGTCATACGGATGGCACAAGACTTTGGGTTGATCACAAAATCAAATCTGATTCTTGGCCTTGGTGAGACTCGAGAAGAGATTTCGCAAGCACTTGTTGATTTACATAGCGCTGGATGTGACCTAATCACTATTACACAATATTTAAGGCCTACCAATAAGCATCACCCTGTGGAACGTTGGGTGAAACCACAAGAGTTTGTTGAGCTCGCACAAGAGGCAGAAGAGATTGGCTTCTTAGGGGTAATGAGTGGTCCACTAGTTCGCTCTTCATATCGCGCTGGTCGTTTGTATAAACAAGCAATGGATAAGAAGTCAGCTCGTGGCTGATCGTGTGTATCCCCCTGTAATTGTTCTTATAAAGTCATTGTGGAAATATCTAGGTTTGAAATTCGATTTTAATGGTCAGGACAACGTTCCGCGCAAAGGTGGCGCAATCCTTGCAATAAATCACACGAGTTATTTCGATTTTGCATTAGCTGGAACTGCAGCATTACCTGCCAAGCGATATGTGCGATTTATGGCCAAAAAAGAGATCTTTGATAACAAAATCTCCGGTCCACTAATGCGCGGAATGCATCACATCAGCGTGGATCGAGAAAATGGTTCTGCTTCATTTGTCGCTGCTTTGCGTTTACTCAAGCAAGGTGAAATTATTGGAATTTTTCCTGAAGGGACAATCTCCACCAGTTTTGAAATAAAGGGATTGAAATCTGGCGCAGTTCGTTTAGCGATAGGTGCCAACGTTCCCGTGATCCCAACGATCGTGTGGGGTGGTCAGCGTGTTTACACAAAGGGAGTCAAACCAAACTTCAAGAGAAAGAAAGTACCTGTCTCTGTTTCCTTTGGAGCTCCAATTGCCTATTCGCGTGAGACAGATATTGAGGCCGCCGAAAAGCATTTGCGTGAAGTAATGATCCAATTATTGCGTGATGTGCAGGAAAAGTACCCTGATAGCCACCTCGGCCAACGCTGGGCGCCGGTTCGTCTTGGTGGAACCGCTCCGGCCCCACTAAACTAACACGCATGTTCAAGAGAAAAGCTAAAGAAAAGAAGATCAAGAAGCCGCGCTTTCAAGTTTTCCGTGATGCCTATAAGGTCACAAGACAGGTAAAGCCTTGGATTCCTTTTGTTCTCGCCGCTATTTTTATTGGCACGTGGGCGGTTGGAATTGGTATTGGTGCTTTTTTTGGAAGCCCTTACTACGCCGGCTTTGTAACCTTGCCTCTTGCCGCACTTTTAACTCTTTTCTATTTCACACGACAAGCAGGTAGTGCGGCTTATGCAGCAATTGATGGGCAAATAGGCGCAGGAGCTAGTGTGTTGATGGCAATTCGTAAAGGTTGGACAACAACTCCGGCGGTAGCAGTTGCTCGCAACCAAGACATGGTTCATCGCAGCGTTGGCCGAGCCGGTATTGTCTTAACTGGCGAAGGTTCACAATCAGTTAGACAAATGATGACTGATGAAAAGAAGAAAGCTGAACGATTTGCACCGGGAGTTCCGGTCATCGAGATTCTTGTGGGTAAAGAAGCTGGACGAGTGCCAATTCAAAAATTACAACGGCACATGCGTCGACTTCCTAAGAAGTTAACAGCTCATCAAATGCGTGAAGTACGCGCACGACTAAAAGCTGTTGGCGGAATGTCTATGCCAATTCCTAAAGGTCCAATGCCAACTCGTGCACCTAAAATCCGTTAACTCCTAGTTAAAACTGAGCCACTAAATCGTTCGTGCATTCCTCTGCCATTTTCATCAAAGGTAATAGCAAAAATTACACTCACTAATAACGCTGATCGAATGAGTGCTTGAATCGGAGAAATTGCTCCTCCATCGGCGAATCGGATGATCCGAATTCCAAAGATTCTGTGCCCGAGGCTTGCACCTTGAAGCGCCGAGAAAATTGAAATCTCTGCAAAGAACAAAGCAAGAATTGACCAAGCGCTATTGGGATCCATAGACCCCAACCCCCCAGATGAGGCTGCAACGATGAAATAGCAGGCCAACCAATCCACTGATAGGGCAGCCAGGCGGCGACCTAGGCTCACTCGGACAAAATTAGTGCTCATTAGCCAAGCCTAATCCCCTGCCCGCCCAGACGTAACATGGATTTAACAAGCAGGTTATGTCATTTTCACTCCATGGACCTAGGGTTCGACTACTACAAGCGCACAAGGCTCAATGGTGAGAGATTCAGCGCATCACATGTGAAATTGGGAGAAGCATGTTTAAGAACGCAGCAGAAATCTTTGCTTACATTAAGAAAGAGGATGTCAAGCTTGTCGATGTCCGCTTTACGGATCTACCTGGAATCCAGCACCACTTCAATGTACCTGTTGAGTCATTTGATGAAGCGGTGTTTACAGAGGGCCTAATGTTTGATGGTTCATCAATTCGTGGTTTCCAAACAATCAATGAATCCGATATGAAACTCTTGCCAGTTCCAGAGTCTGCATACATGGATCCATACCGTAAAGAAAAAACCCTCATTATTATTTTCTCTGTTCACAATCCAGTGGATAACTCACCCTACAGCCGCGATCCACGCGGCGTTGTCGCAAAAGCTGTTGAGTACATGCGCTCACTTGGATTTGCTGACACTGCTTTTTTTGCACCAGAAGCCGAGTTCTATGTTTTCGATAGCGTTCGTTTCAAGACAGGAATTAACTCTGCTGTTCACGAGATCGAATCCTATGAAGGCGCTTGGAACACAGGCGTTGAATACGATGCTGATGGAACACCAAACCGCGGATATCGCACACGTGTAAAGGGTGGTTACTTCCCAGTTTCTCCAACAGATCAATTCGCAGATCTTCGCGATGAAATGGTTATGCAACTTGGCAAGGTTGGACTTCTTGTTGAGCGCTCACACCATGAAGTGGGAACTGCTGGTCAGATGGAAATTAACTACCGTTTCACAGACATACTTAGTGCAGGCGATGATGTTATGAAGTTTAAGTACGTCATTCGTAATACTGCCTGGCAAGGTGGAAAGACAGCAACATTCATGCCAAAGCCACTCTTCGGAGATAACGGTTCAGGCATGCACGTACACCAATCACTATGGAAAGATGGAAAGCCACTGTTCTTCGAAGCAGGAACATACGGCGATCTTTCAGACATGGCCCGCTGGTATATCGGTGGTCTGCTAAAGCACGCACCATCACTTCTAGCATTTACAAACCCAACAGTTAACTCATACCGCCGCTTAGTTCCAGGCTATGAAGCACCTGTAAACCTTGTGTACTCAGCTCGTAACCGCTCAGCTTGTATCCGTATCCCAATTACAGGATCCAATCCAAAGGCAAAGCGCATTGAGTTCCGTTGTCCAGATCCATCATCAAACCCATACCTAGCATTTGCAGCAATGCTCATGGCAGGCCTTGATGGAATCTTGAACAAGATCGAACCACCTGCTCCAGTTGATAAGGATCTCTATGAACTAGAAGGCGAAGAGGCAGCAGCAATTCCTCAGGTTCCTGGTTCACTAGATGAAGTTCTAAACAATCTAGAAAGAGACAATGAGTTCTTAACCAAGGGCGGAGTATTCGCCAAGGATCTTATTGACACATGGATCGCATTTAAGCGTAAGGAAGAAGTTGATTACGTTCGACTACGTCCACACCCAGCAGAGTTTGAGCTGTATTACGATCTCTAAAATATCTGTTAGAACAAAGCCCGCCCCTAAAAAGGCGGGTTTTGTTTTTACCTCTTGGCGATTGTTTTGAATAGCACCGTCGAGATCAGCGCGCTTACTACTGAAGCAACGATCACGGCAAGTACAGCAATATCCTGAGTTGCTGAGTCATCAAAGGCTAAGTTTGCGATGAAAATGGCAACCGTAAACCCAATTCCCGCTGCACTACCTGTGGCTAATAATGAAGTTCTCTTCACGCCATCCGGAAGTTCGGCAACCTTTAGACGCCGTGCAAGAAGTGCTGCGGAGAGCACTCCAAGTGGCTTGCCAATTACTAGTCCAAAGAAAATTCCCCAGGCGATAAGTGATTGAGATGCTGCCTTAATTGATTCGCTGGTGATGACAACACCGGTGTTTGCAAAGGCAAAAATTGGCACGACAATAAATGTGCTAACAGGATGGAATTTATGCTCGAGCCATTCAATAAGTGATACTGACCCATCCTCTGCATCCTCAAGTTTTGTCCCTTTGTGCGGAACATTGGGAGTCATCAATCCAAGAATTACACCCGCCAAGGTTGGGTGAACTCCAGTCTTATATAGGGCGAACCATAAAGTGAATGCAAACAACGAATAAACGACAACGGATGAAACGCCTGTCTTTTTCAACAGTGCAATAAAGAGGACGCTTAATACCGCTGCGGCAAGCCAAGAAAAACTGATTCCAGTCGAGTACACAAAGGCAATAACCAGGATTGCGCCAATGTCATCAATCACTGCAAGTGCCAACAAAAAGGAGCGAAGCGATGCCGCAACACTTGAACCAAGCATTGTTAATAAGCCGACCGATAATGCGATATCGGTTGCAACAGGAACTCCCCAACCACCCGGTGCAACGCCTCCAGCAATTGCTAAATAAATCAGGGCCGGGATTGCCATTCCACCTAGTGCGGCCACAAAGGGAAGCATCGCCTTTTTCAATGATGCAAGGTGTCCAGATGTTAACTCGCGCTTGATTTCAAGACCAACAACAAAAAAGAAGATGCTCATGAGCAAGTAGTTAATGATTTTGAGGACTGAAAGTTCTACCAAAAACCATCCTGAACCAATGGCAATCTGAAACTCTAGAGCTGAAAAATACTTATCTGACAAAGGTGAGTTGGCTGTAATCAACCCCAACGCGGCGGCCACAAGAACAAGCATTCCGCTTGTGGATTCACGCCCAAGAAAATCTCTAAGTGGCGAGATGCGCGAGGTCATGGCCTTACTTTAACTGAGTGCATTCTCCTGCGCTCGTATTTTACGAATCGACAGCAATATGTGGCCCACAAAACCGATGATAAGTGCAAATATCACACCCACATTAGCAAAAGCCCACGCTCCCTCTTTGCCCCCAATAACTCCTAGAAGATATCCCTGCCACGATAACCAGGATGCATCACTAGCAAAGGGATTAGTTACAAATCCCCAACCGATAAATGTTCCAATTACCATTAACGCGATAGAGCCCTTGTTGATTGATCCATACATTCCTTGTGGATCATATAAATCCTTTTCGATGTATGCCTTCTTACGTAGAATGACATCTGCAACAAATATCGCTGACCACACCGCAACCGGCACACCCAACGTTATTAAGAATCCTTGGAATGGATCGAAGAAGTTGTCAGCTACCCACACGAAATAGATACAACCGGCAAGCATTATTAGAGCATCGATAATTGCCGCTTGATGCCTTTTGATGGGAACTCCAATAGAAACAAGAGCTAAACCTGATGAGTAAAGATCAAGTATTGCTCCACTGACTAAACCAAATATTGCGATGAGTGCAAATGGGATGAGGAACCAAGTAGGAAGCAGTGATGTAAGGGCACCAATTGGATCTATTGCAATTGCATCACTTAAATCTTTGCTACTAGCTGACAAAGCAGCCCCATAAATGACCAATGCAATCGGAACAACTGAAGCGCCGAACACCGTCCAACCCACGACAGCTTTGCTTGAAACTGTTCTTGGTAGATAGCGAGAGTAGTCGGCGGCGCAGTTAACCCAACCCAAACCAATACCTGTAATTCCAAATATGAGCGCTCCGATGAAACCCTGAGTTGAACCATCCTTGATTGCAGTAACTGCGCTCCAATTAACATTGTCGACAGTGAGAGCAATATAAACAACAGTCATAGCCACTGTGATCAGGGTCAGTATCTTCTGCAACTTCATAATTACCCTAAAGCCAAGTACCCCACCGAAAATGGTGAGTGAAACCGCAATGATAAATCCAAGGATTAAGGCAAGGTTTTGGTCCACTCCCCCAATTCGTGAAAAAACTGTTCCTGTAGCAATTGTTGCAAGTGAGACTAGAACCGTTTCCCAACCCACGAAAATAAAATATGAAAGCACTCCTGGAACGATGCTGCCTCGCACTCCAAAAGATGCTCGAGCCAGAACCATGGTTGGTGCATTCGAGCGCTTACCAGCAAGTGAACTAATACCCACTAAGAAAAAGGAACAAATGGTTCCAATGATGGCGGCCCAAGTGGCTTGCCTAAATGAAATACCAAACCCTAGAAAGACAGAGCCATAGGACAAAGCAAGGAGTGAAACGTTTGCACCTGCCCACGGCCAGAACAGTGATCTGGCATTTCCCTTGCGCTCTGACTCTTGGATCGTATTTGGACCATTTAGTTCAAGATCAAAAGCTGGCACTACGAGTTTTTCCGAGCTCTAGTTTTCACGTATGTACCACCAAAGATAGTCGCAAGCAAAAATGCCAGCAAAACACCACCAACTGGAAAATTCGAACTCTCTTTTGGAGCTGAAGTGGTTACCGGTACCGCTTCGGCATATTCTGGTGAGGCGTTGAAAATATAATCACCTTCGATTACATGCCCATCTTGGCCAACAACTCGGTATTTAACTGTAAAGCTACCAGCGGCGCTTTGTCCTGAAACCTTAGTTGTAATCCTGCCTGCCTCAATCATGGCATCCTCGTAGCTAACTACCAATCCAGTTGAGTCTGTAACTTCAAGTGTGTTAACAATCGCGCCATCTAAATTCTGTAATTCACCACTGAACTCAATCCACACACTTGTCGGAATTGGGCTTACATTTGCGTATTGCTCAGGATATGACGCCACAATTTCCACATGCGCAGAAGCAAATGGGGCTGTAAAAACTGTTAATCCAACAAGCAAAAGAGTTACAAGGAATTTTCGCATACAGAGAGTTTAGTCTAAAAAGAAATCAAGAAGGAAATCCTTAGTTCCAGGAGTAACTGAATACTTCTCCAAATCTGTGATTCCTTCACTTGCTAACACAAGATCATCAATAAAGAAATTACCCGTGCACTCTTTAGCATCCCGATTAAAAATGATGTATGCCGCATCTGCCAAAATCTCTGGTGTGCGACCTGCTAAGGCATCGATTCCAGGAATCATTTGAAGCGCTGCGGTATCAATAACAGTTCGAGGCCACAGGGCATTTACACCAATGCCATCACGCTTAAACTCTTCAGCCATTCCAAGAACACACATGCTCATTCCGTACTTTGCCATTGTGTAGGCAACGTGATTTTTAAACCAAACAGGCTTCATGGAAAGCGGTGGAGAAAGGTTCAAAATATGAGGGTTTCGACCTTCGGCCGCTGATTTGCGCAAGTGTGGCAAAGCAGCCTGAGAGGTTAAAAAGGTTCCTCGCACGTTGACATCAAACATCAGGTCAAAACGCTTGGCTGGGGTTTGATCTGTTCTAGTTAAGTTAATCGCACTCGCGTTATTGATCAGAATATCAATCCCACCAAAGGCCTCTGCTGCTTGATTGATCGCAGATTCGATCTGCAATTCATCCCTCAAATCGCATTGAATTGCAAGGGCCTTACCGCCGGCGGCCTCAATTTCAGCTGCAGCAGTGTGAATCGTTCCCGGCAGCTTTGGATTGGGCTCTGAAGTCTTGGCAGCAATTGCAATTGATGCCCCGTCACGGGCTGCACGTAATGCGATGGCTAGACCAATTCCTCGGGATCCGCCTGTGATAAAGATTCGTTTTCCTGCTAGTGACATTTATTTACCCTTCTTAGACATGAACTTCATGAATGCTTCCATTGCTTCTTCAGACTGTAAGGCCATTGCAAAAATTTCAAACTCAGCCTTCATGATCGCAGCAACTGCGTCATGATTCTTGGCCTTTAAAAGAGCTTTCGTATTAATAATCGCCTGCGGTGGCTGTTCGGCAATATGTTGGGCAATTTTCATCACGTGAGCAAGTGGATCCGCATCTTTTGCTGCAACCAATCCCATCTCAATTGCTGAATCTGCATCAAAGCTCTCACCTGTCATAAAGATACGCGCTGCTCTTTGATATCCAACCAACTGAGGGAAGAGAAAACTAGATCCTGCTTCAGGTACTAATCCTAAGGATGCAAAAGGCATTGAAAAATTTGCAGTGGTGCCAGCAATGACAACATCGCAATGCAACAACATTGTTGTTCCAACCCCAACAGCATTGCCTTTGACCGCAGCTAGTAACGGCTTTGGAAAGTTCAGGATTGCTGCCAAGAACTGTGCTACCTCTGAATCACCTGATGTCGGCGGATTGTTCATGAAATCCATGATGTCGTTGCCGGCGGTGAAGTGATGTCCTTCGGCGGTTAGAACAACCGTTCTGATGCCGAAATCCCCAGCAGCATCATTGAGCCCTTTAGATAAATCTGAATACATCGACCGTGTTAAGGCATTCATCTTTTCAGGTCGGTTAAAACTGAGGGTTAGCACTCGTCCCTCTTGTGTGGTCAAGATTTCACTCATTCGGGCATCTTATGGGGTGACTCGCGTAAACAAAAAGAGCACAATAGGGACACGCGGAGAGGCGGATATTTACATGGCAAGAGACATCACAATTTCAACCAGGGTATTAACTCCATTTGAACAATTGGTTCTGGAATTGGTCTGTGAAGGTAAATCTAACGCTGCCATCGCCCTTAAGACTTCTCACTCCGAAAAAGTAGTTGAAAATACGGTAAGCCGAAGCGCACAAGTTTTTGGAATTAAATCAGATAGTGAAACTAATCTTCGTGTGCTACTAGCTCTGGCATACCGAGCACATTACGGAGATCAAGCTTTTGACAAATTAAATGTCCCTTGCTCACATCTGGAAGTTGGTCCAGATGGAAGAGCAATGTGTAATCGTCACATCGATTAACTATCGTTCTTTAGATCACACCTTCTGAGGGCAACCTCTCCACGCTTGTTATCGAGTGGTGACCCTCGCACTTTCGCCATTTCTCCTTCCATGCGCAGAGTAGAAATACCTATGTATTGATTTTCTATTCAATACCTAATTTGGAGAGGGAATATTATGAAACGTAGAACACTTGATAAAATTGTTTCAAATGTAAGTTTGGGATTTGCAGTACTGCTTCTTTCATTTGCTGGCTTGTTGAACTGGGGTGCATCTTTTGCTGATGAGAATGTGGCTTCACAGTTGGAAATGCAAAATATTAGCTTCCCAGCAGAGGAAGCTCTGCCTGTTGCAACCAAAGATGCACTCGCTAAATGGGCTGGACAAAAGGTTATGACTGGAGAAATGGCACGCGACTATTCAGATCTATACATTCTTGAACATATGAAGGCCTCTGCAACTGCCGTTATGGGTAAGCCTGCAACATATTCTGAGGTTTCTGGCGCATACATGGGCCTTGTCCGTGGTGGTAGCACTGACACCGCAAAGATCGCACAACTCGGAGATTTGCGAGAGACACTGTTCATGGGAAACACTTTGCGCGGAATGCTTCTTCAGGCCTACGCATTTGGAACTATGGGCGTGATTGCCGGTTATGCCGCTTTAGCTTCCTTGCTTGGCGCACTTCTATTCCTGGTTTTAGGAGTTGCTGCAATTCTTCACCGCCGTCATACCGGTGAAGAGATACTGATTTAACCCTCAACTCTCCGTGATGGGTTAAAAAAGCGCCCCTGGGTAATCCCAGGGGCGCTTTCTCTTACATCTCTTTCTACCTTAGCGTTCAATCTTTCCTGAAATGAAATCTTCAGTCTTTTGATGAGCTGCCTCATCTGTGTACTGAGTTGGTGGTGTCTTCATGAAGTAGCTAGATGGTGAAAGCAATGCTCCACCAATCTTGCGATCAAGACCAATCTTTGCACAACGAAGCGCATCGATGATGACGCCTGCAGAGTTTGGTGAATCCCACACTTCCAACTTGTATTCAAGGTTCAGAGGAACATCACCAAATGCACGGCCTTCGAGGCGAACGTAGGCCCACTTGCGATCATCTAGCCATGGAATGTAGTCAGAAGGTCCGATGTGAACGTTCTTCTCACCTAGTTCATGGTTTAACTGTGAAGTCACAGAGTTTGTCTTAGAGATTTTCTTTGATTCAAGACGATCACGCTCGAGCATGTTCTTGAAGTCCATGTTTCCACCAACGTTTAGCTGGTAGGTGCGATCTAGGTGAACTCCGCGATCCTGGAACAACTTAGCCATGATGCGGTGAGTGATTGTCGCACCAACTTGGCTCTTAATGTCATCTCCAACGATTGGAAGTCCAGCATCAGCAAACTTCTTTTCCCACACTGGGTCTGATGCGATAAATACTGGCAGCGCGTTAACAAATGCACATCCTGCATCAATTGCGCACTGTGCATAGTACTTAGCAGCTGTTTCAGAACCTACAGGTAGGTAGCAGATCAATACATCGATCGCTTCATCCTTTAGAACCTGCACAACATCTACAGCTGGAGCATCTGATTCCTTGATTGTCTCGCGGTAGTACTTGCCAAGACCATCATTTGTAACGCCACGTAAAACTGGAACACCAGTTTTAGGAACATCACTAAATTTAATTGTGTTGTTTTCACTTGCCCAGATTGCATCTGCAAGGTCAAGTCCGACCTTCTTTGCATCAACATCAAAGGCTGCAACAAACTTGATGCTAGAGATGTGGTATCCCCCAACAACAGCGTGCATAAGACCTGGGATCTCTTGATCTAGGGCTGCATCTTTGTAGTATTCAACGCCCTGGACTAATGAGTTAGCGCAGTTTCCAACGCCAACGATTGCAACACGGATGTCGCCTTTACCGGTTGTGATATTCACTCTATTTCCTCTCGGTTTTGATCATGTCTTCCAGCCAAGCAATCTCTCGATCAGCTGTCTCCAGTGAATGACGTCGCCATTCCTCCAGATATTTGTCGATACCAACAGGTGACTTCTCGAGTTCACCACGAAGGATTTCGGCTTTCTCCTTAAGGCGACGATGGCGCCCCTCAAGAATTCTTACTCTGTTATTTGCTGAGGTTGGAGAAAAGAATGCGAAACGAATTTCGAAACCTTCATCCTCCCAAGTTTCAGGTGTTACTGATTCAGTCAACGATTCAAATCTGCGAGCGCCCTTGTCGGTAATCGCATAGACAATGCGAGATCGGCGCGAGGTTGCCTCAACAACTGTTTCTTCAATGACGCCTGCCTCAACCATTCGGCGAAGCTGCGGATAGAGAACAGAAAATGACAATGCGCGGAATGGACCGAAGATGGTTCCAATGCGCTTTCGAAGCTCGTAGCCGTGCAATGGAGCTTGTGAGAGCAGGCCAAGGAGGGCGAATTCAAGTGACTCTGAACGTGAGCGCATCTGACGCCTCCTTTCCAATTACTCCGTGGAATGTATCCATTCGATATATCGAGCCGTAATCTATTGGGATATACCTGCCCCGCGCAACCCAGACTCGCCGTTAAACTGCCCACATGATCATTCCCACGCGGCTAGCTGAGTACATCGTGGCAGCCATGGTCATCATCTTGGCCCCTGGCCCCAGCGTGCTCTTTGTAATCGCTCGTGCCATCGCCTGGGGCCGCAAAACTGCCGTCTTTACCGTTGCCGGCAATGTGACAGGTGCCTTTGTTCTCTCCACCTTTGTTGCCTTCGGCTTGGGCCCAGTCCTGCAGAGATCAGAGATCGCCTACATCGCTGTCCAGTGGGGTGGTGGTCTCTACTTGGTCTATCTAGGTATAGATGCCATTAGACATCGCTCCGCACACGCGGCTGATATGACTAACCAAGGAGCGTTTGCGCCAACTGCGCCCCGCTCAATCCGAGATGGTTTTTGGGTAGGCGCACTCAACCCCAAAGGACTGGTTTTCTACGCAGCTGTTCTGCCTCAGTTCATTGATCGAGAACGTGGACAAGTCACGGGCCAGTTAATTCTTCTTGGGGCAATCTTTTCGATTCTTGCATTTTTTTCAGATGGAACATGGGGGCTTCTAGCTGGAACGGCTCGCCAATGGCTTGCAACAGATTCCAAGCGCTTAGAAAAACTCCGCGCGACAGGTGGAACCATCATGATCATTCTTGGAATTTCTGTTTTGGTTGCTGCAATTGTCAGTGCCTAAGTACACAATTAGTTCATGATCAAACCAGCCAAACCAGCCCGCGAAAATATCTCACCGTCAGATTTAACTTTTGGTCTTTCCACCTGCAAGAGGTGTCTGTGGATTAAGTACTGGTTCAAAGTCGCAATGCCAGGGCAGTTCCCGCTAGTGGGAACCATGGCAGCTTTGCAAGAAGAACATTTTCAAGGTGCAGACATGCCCACAATCGATGCATCACTGCGACCAGGAAAGGTCACCAAGTGGGGTGAATTCGTAAAGAGCAAGCCATTGGTAGTTAACGGGGTTGAAACTCGTTGGCGCATCTTTGGTAAGTATGACCTTGTGGCAACAAATGAGGATGGAACGCTTGGTTTAATAGATTGCAAAGTCTCAGATAGTCAGCGTGATAGTGGGCAGTTTTACTCTCCTCAGCTCGAAGCCTACGCATTGTGTCTTGAAAATCCTGCAGTAGGTAGATCACAAACAGTTGCATCCATGGGATTGCTGGTATGGAAACCAGATACCGCCATTGGTACATCGGTTGAAGATTATGGATTTGGTGTTGTTCAAAAATATGTTCCTGTTGAAAGAGATCAAGCAAACTTCCTCACGGTGATAGGAGAGTTAATTGATGTTCTCGAAGGTGAACTACCTGACTCAGGCCCAGAATGCCCAACATGTAACTACCTAAATGCCAGAAACGCTTTGGATTAATCCTCTTCTTCTTGAATTTGGCTTCGCTTTGATTTTTTTGGTGCGTAGATATCTACATACTCCTGCTCTGACAAAGCATGAATCGAATTCATAATCTGATCGGTGACATCACGCAGATATTGCAAGTCGGTTGAATCACCATCAAAATACATTGGCTTACCAAACCTCATTCCAACTCGTTGGACATTTGGAATTACTTTTCCAGTTGGCTGAATCTTGTCGGTGTTAGACATCGCAACAGGGACTACAGGTGCACCTGATTCAATGGCAAGACGAGCTATTCCTGTCCGACCCTTATATAAGCGTCCATCCGGTGAGCGAGTTCCTTCAGGATAAATACCGATGCAATCTCCATCAGCCAAAACTTTAAGTCCGGTGATAAGTGCTGCCTCGCTTCGCCGACCTCCTGAACGATCAACCGGTACTTGACCCAATGCGATGAAAGTTAACTTCTTAATAAAGCCCTTCGGGCCAGGTGAAGTGAAGTACTCACTCTTGGCCAAAAATGTTACTTTGCGAGGAACTACTAAAGGCATGAAAATTGAATCGCTGAAGGACAAGTGGTTGGAGGCGATGATGACCGGGCCTTTAGCTGGCACATTGCGAAGACCACGCACCTTGGGGCGAAATGCCAGCATCAAGAAAGGGGTGAGGAATGCTCGCAAGGTTCCGTAGGGCAGATTGTTCAGCACGGGCCTAATTTAGTGGTTATTGACGGCTATGACACTATCTGAGGGTGAGTAACGGTGAGAAAGAGCCTGAGGATTTCGATGAGGAGGAATTAATCCGTTCCGAGTTCGAATCCATAGTCTCTGGCCTGTCCTTGGATGAGTCTGCTCCAACTACCTATTTGGATGAGCTCGAGCAAATCGATAATGAGAGTTTTGTGCCACCTATTCCCCCACGTCAAACACCTCGAGGATTTATCGCCTCTGCCAAAGCCGCAATCAATCGATGGTTCAATCGTGATCACCGCGATGATGATGGCGCAGCCATATGAGTGAATTTAAATGGGGAATTTTAGGTCCGGGTGGAATCGCTCGCGCTTTCGCCAAGGACATTGCACTACTTGATGGACATAGAGTGGCTGCAGTTGGATCAAGAACTCTTGGTAATGCTCAGGAGTTTGCACAAAGTTTTGGTGGAACTGCCTACGGAAGTTATCAAGAACTTGTAATGGATCCACATATTGATGCAATCTACGTAGCAACACCTCATCCGTGGCATAAAGAAAATGTCATCGCGGCGCTTAACGCAGGTAAACCAGTTTTATGTGAAAAACCATTTGCTGTAAATGCGCGGGAAGCTCAAGAGATGGTGGATGCCGCGCAAGTAAATAATCTTGCACTCATGGAAGCGATGTGGTCTAGGTTTCTTCCTCATTACGCACAGGTGCGCGAAATCATCGCAAGTGGAGTTTTAGGAAAGATTCTTACAGTTCATGCTGATCATGGACAGCGATTGGCTGATCAGAATATTCCTCGCTTGATAGAGCCGTCTCTTGCTGGAGGCGCGCTATTGGATCTTGGAATTTATCCAGTTTCCTTCGCGCACATGATTTTGGGTAATCCGTCAAAAATAACTGCAAGTGGGGTGTTAACAGAAAAAGGAGTTGATGGACAAACATCAATGATTTTTGATTATGCAGATGGAGCTCAAGCGGTCTTAACTACAACAATGATGGAGCAGACCCCATGTCGCGCTGTGGTTGCTGGCGTCAATGGCTGGTTAGAGATTGATAGAGTTTTTTACAGCCCAACAAGCATGAGGGTTAATTTCTATGATGGCTCGGTCACCCAATACCCAAATACCTACAAAGGCCATGGAATACGTGAAGAAGCTGAAGTATTTAAACAATTAGTTCTTTCAGGAAAGCAGCAAAGCGAATTGCTAAACTGGAACGATATCGTTGACATCATGAAAACTCTTGACACTGTTCGCTCTCACATTGGGTTGCGATACCCGTTCGAGAATTAAACTCTAGCTAGATCTGCAACACCAACGAGTCCGGCTTCATTGCCTAATTCAGCTGCAATCAAAGTTGGATACGGGTGCTTGCCGGCAAATGGCATTGTTCTTTCAAGGGACTCCCGGGTTGGCTTCAACAAAATTTCACCTGCATCAATTACTCCCCCACCTATGACAACGCATGATGGGTCCAACAAAACTGACAAAGAGGCTATGCCAGCACCAAGCCATTGGCCTGTTGTGTTAAATGCTGCAAGTGCCACTGGATCACCATCTCGTGCTGCCTCAGTGATTGCTTGTCCTGTTAAACCGGCAATAGTTCCATCGCCTCGCGATAAAAGGTTTCGTGCTATTTCAGGACTTGCGCTAATTGCCTCACGAGCATGTCGTAGCAGAGCGTTTCCGGATGCATACTGCTCGAAACAGCCGCGTGCACCACAACCGCAGAGATGGCCCTCTGGTACTACACGTAGGTGTCCAAATTCGGCAGCAATTCCAAATGCTCCTCGGTATAGCTCACCGTTTACAACAATTCCTCCACCAATACCAGTGCCAACCGTCAACATCATCATGTGATTTTGATTTCGACCTGCACCAAACTTTGCTTCTCCCCATGCAGCTGCATTTGCATCATTTTCAATTACTACAGGCAGACCAATGAGAGCAGTCAATTCAGAATCTAAATTAACGCCATTCCAATCGGCAATGTTGGGTGTTGCAAGCATTGTCTTTCGATCTGAAGAAACAAATCCTGCGGCAGAAACACCGATTGAAGTAACTTCATGTTTTGACATTAATTCAAGGGCGGTGTCCGCAATAGTTTGAGTTAAAAAACTTCCACCCTGCCGCGGAGTATCTTTTCGTGCAGTAGCTAAAATTTTTCCATTCTCGTCAACTACGCCACCCAAAACTTTAGTGCCACCTACATCGATGCCAATCGTGTACGACATTAAACTATTCCTCTAAATGGGTTTTGAGTTGAGTCAACGCTGCATCAATCGTTGCCTTCTCTGCTTTCTGTCGCATCATTGCGGGTACTGGCATCGATAGCGAAACCTGTAGTTGGTATGTAACTTCAGTTGTGTCTTCATCAATGCTTTTGATGGAATAAACACCATCCATGCCAGTTAACAGGTCAGCCTCATCTAGTGAAAAACTCAATGTGCCAGGAGCTGCGCTCCAGTCGTAATCTAATGTTGGGCGATCTTTCATCATGCCTGCATCGATGCTCATCTTGACTTTGGTGATGCGTCCCTGGTCATCATGGGTGAGCGCTTCGGCGGACTTGATTTGGGTTGACCAGTCCGGGTACTTGTCTAGGGCAAAAAGCGCCTCTTGAACGGCGGCAATTGGGGCATCGATGGAAATAGTTGATTTGCTGAATTCGCTCATGGCGCAAAGGTTACCCTCTTTACCTTTCCGCTTGCCTCACGCTAGCGTAGGGCTATGAATGAAATCTCAATCCCTCCGCTAGTTCCCGCTGCAATAGCTGGAAATCTCACTAACCTGATCGCAGAACGCGCCTGGTTTGAACCAGAGCGCATCATGATGTCCCGCCCCTTGGGTGATGGATGGCAGCCAGTAACCGCACGCGAAGTCGAAGAAGAAATTCGCGCTACCGCTAAAGGGTTGATCGCATCGGGTGTGCAGATTGGTGATCGAGTCGCAATTATGGCGCGCACTCGCTATGAATGGACGATTTTAGATTTTGCCATTTGGTTTGCTGGTGGAGTTGTAGTACCTGTGTATGACACATCATCTGCCGAACAAATTGATTGGATTCTCAATGATTCACACTCTGTTGGAATTATTGTTGAAACTCCAGCACTTGCAGAACTCGTAAAGACAGTTCAGCCATCACACACCAGAAACATGTGGACCATGACTGATGATGTTCTCGCTGTTTTGCGTGAGGCTGGTAAGCACATCGGAGACGATGAGATAGATCGTCGACGTAATGCTCTGGTGCCATCAACTCTTGCAACGCTGATTTACACATCAGGTACAACTGGAAAGCCAAAAGGAGTACAGCTAACACATGGTAACTTCTTAGCTGAGTGTGGAAATGTAGTTCAAGGTGCTAGTGAACTCTTCTTAAAGCCTGGCGGATCTACTTTGCTCTTCCTACCAATTGCTCACGTCTTCGGCCGCATGGTTGAAATCGGTGCAATAGCTTCTGGATTGCACATGGCACATTGCAGTGATCCTGTTGGTCGTTTGCCGATGGATCTCGCATCATTTAAGCCAACTTTCGTTCTGGCAGTACCGCGTATCTTTGAAAAGATTTATAACGGTGCCGAAGCAAAAGCTGAAGCTGCAGGAAAGGGAGACATTTTCCGCAAAGCTGCTGCAGTTGCAGTTGCTTATTCAGAAGCACTTGATAAGAAAAAAGTCTCACCAATTCTTAAACTCAAGCATGGCCTCTTCGATAAATTGGTCTACAGCAAGATCCGCGCTGGAATGGGTGGGCGCGTAGAGGCTGCGATCTCAGGTGGTGCGCCTCTTGGTGTGCGTCTTGGTCACTTCTATCGCGGTGCTGGAGTAACAGTTCTTGAGGGATATGGCTTAACTGAAACAACTGCTGGTGCAACTCTGAATCTAATCGGAGCTCACCGCGTAGGTTCTGTTGGAAAGCCAATTCCAGGCACTTCCATCAAAATTGCAGAAGATGGTGAAGTTCTCATTCGAGGACCGATCGTCATGCAGGGTTACTGGCAAAATGACGCAGCAAATCAAGAGGTCTTTAACGGTGAACGTTGGTTCATGACTGGTGACCTTGGAAAGCTTGATGATGAGGGCTTCCTTTATATCGTTGGCCGCAAGAAGGAATTGATTGTTACTGCAGGTGGAAAAAATGTTGCACCTGCCGTTCTTGAAGATCGCTTACGTGCTCATCCTTTGGTAAGTCAGTGCATAGTTGTTGGAGACAATCAACCATTCATTGCAGCTCTTGTGACCATAGATGCAGATGCTCTTAAAGTATGGGTAGCCAACAATAAGAAAGATGGCGCATCAATTAACGAATTGATCAATGATCCAGATTTGATCGCAGTTGTTCAAACTGCTGTCGATGAGGCTAACAAGGCCGTGAGTAAGGCTGAGTCAATCCGTAAATTCACAATTCTTCCTGTGGACTTCACTATCGCAGGTGGTCATTTGACTGCAAAACTATCGGTTAAGCGTCACGTAGTTGCGAAGGAGTTTGCGCAAGAAATCGATGCATTATTTACTAAATGAACGACAGGCGGGTAATACTCGCTCAAGAACTTCATGATGGAATAGCCCAGGACCTAGTTGTCCTGGGCTATTCCATTGATTCGCTCATTGCTTCTAGTCAAGATTTACAAGTGCGCGATTCACTGCGCGCTGTGCGATTTACGATCACTGATTTGATTGAAAAAGTCAGGCTAGAGATTCATCAACTTCGCACTTCTTACGATTTAGTTTCCAGCACCTCAGACAAAGACTCGCACTATGAGTTACTTCGAGCCGTATCGGAAATTCTTAGAAATGTTTCCGAGCACGCTCAGGCTTCACGGTTAACCATCGAAATTTCAGATAACGGGATTGGCGGAGCGCAGAGTAAAAAAGGCAGCTTTGGCCTAGTTGGAATCAGGGAACGAATTTCAGCGCTAGATGGGGATATCCATATTGACTCTAGTGAAAAAGGAACCATGATAAGAATTGAAGTCCCTTTGGAAAGGTAATAATGAAGATTGTAATTGTCGATGACCATGCCGTTGTGCGTCATGGATTGCAATCGGCAATTCAATCCCATGGATATGAAGTTGTGGCGGTTGCGGGCTCAATTAATGAAGCAAAATCCTTTATGGCACAGACTAACCCTGATGCGATTATTGTCGATATCAATCTTCCAGATGGCTCTGGATACGATTTAGTCTCATGGGCACGTAAAGTTTCTCCCACCATTGCAATTGTGGTTCTTACTCTAAATGATGGCGCAGATTACATACGGGCAGCTAAGGATGCAGGAGCAAATGCATTTATTGTCAAAAGTGCCCCTCTGTCAGATTTGCTTGCTGCCCTTGATTTAGCTCTCAGTAGTCAATCTCTTTTTTCTAGTAAAAACGTGAGTCTTTCAGAAATAGATTCTGGTTTAAGTGCACGAGAAATTGATGTGCTGCAATTAATCAATCTTGGATCAAGTAATGGTGCTATAGCTTCAAATCTTTTTATTTCAGTTTCAACGGTGAAAACTCATGTGTCCTCAATTTTACGAAAATTAGATGCAGGAAACCGAGTTCAAGCACTGAAGATCGCTCGTGAACGAGGCTTACTTATAGAGTAAATCCTCAAAATCCTTGGACCACTTTTCCCATCGCCAGTTTTCAAGAATCCACTCGCGTCCATTCAGTCCCATTTGATTTGCAGAATCAGAGTTTGATAGAAGCTCTATTGCCGCTGATGCAATTTCTTTTTCATCTCTGCCATTAACCACTAGGCCAGTTTTATTGTGGATTACGGCGTCAGGCACTCCCCCAGAATTTCCTGCAAGGATTGGCAATCCACATGCCGTAGCTTCAAGATAAGCACTGCCGAGTCCCTCCACTTCCAGACCCATTAATCGTGAACGACTGGGCATTGCGAAAATATCTCCAACACACATATACATGGGAAGATCTTCAAATTCCACTCTGCCTTCAATTGTGATTGAACCTTCCAAACTATTTTTTTCCACCAACTTTTGAAGGTAGTCACGATAGGGACCATCTCCTACCAACAATAAGTGAGCATTCGGAATGCTTTTAAGAATTTGTGGCATAGCCTGAATCAATTTATCTTGGCCTTTTCGACGGACTAAGCGCCCAACGCAGACCATAACTTTTTTATCTGTTAAACCCAAGGTATCTCGAAGAAGTGTTGCATCGGTGGGCTTGAAGTGATCAAAGTTAGTTCCAGGGGCCAGTTGAACCAGGGTGCGCTGTGCATCAGAACTTAACGCCTTTGAAATAGTAATTCTGGTGAACTCTCCCAAGTGCGTCATCACATCAACTGTTGAGCCAATCCTGCGTAGTAATAGATTGAAAGGAAAAACCTTAGCCCACCAGACTTCATGTCCATGTGTTATCGCGACAATGCGTGAGACCCCAGCGCGCTTGATACTGGCTGACAAAAGCCCAAGGGGTGCTGCTGCCCCGAAGGCAGCTGTTGTAATACCTTCGCTTCGAATAATTTTTTTTAGTTCAAATGCAACTCTTGGGGTTGGCAAAAGAACTTTGGATTGATCTCTGATTACCCGTACTCCATAATTGGAAAACCACTCAGCATCGTATTGTTCTGAATTTTCCTGCGACGATGTATACACAATTGTTTGGCCGAAAGGGCGATGTTGGAGCAGGCCAATAACCATAGTTTCGATGCCACCTGATCGTGGACCAAAGTCGTTAGTTACAAAGAGAAGTGGATTAGAAACGGCGAGCTCCAACCAATGGTTTTCTACCAAGAGATGTACTCGAAGCCACTTTCACACGAGAACCTGAACGAGGTGCATGCACCATCTTTCCTCCACCTAAATAAATTCCAACGTGAGATACCGGGCGACCATAGAATAAAAGATCGCCAGGCTTTAAAGCGTTCAAGGCAACCTTCTTTCCTAAACGAGATTGAGCAGCAGATGAGTGAGGTAGAGAGACTCCCGCAGATTGAAATGCGCGCATGGTCAATCCGGAACAATCCCAGGTTACAGTGCCGGCAGCACCAAAGACGTAACGATCTCCAATTTGCTGTAGTGCATATTTAAGTGCCGTACCAGCACGGCCAGAAACACCATTGGCGCTTTTGGCTGCCTCTAAGGAAGATTTCTGATCTGCGTTCTCTTCATCCTCTGTCAGTTTGGCCAAACGTTCACGCTCAGCTTTAGAAAGTTTAGATAAGAGTTTTTCTGCCTCAGCCAATTTGCTTAGCGCAATTGCAGATTGGGCTGCCAATTTCTTCTCCGCTGCAGCCACTAAGGCAATCTTGTCGTTGACCGTTAAAGTCGTTGCATTCAGACGTTGCTGTGCTGCCTCAAATTCTCGCAGTTGTAATGATTTTCTTCGAGTAATTGCATCGAGTGAACCTGCTGCCGAAAGATACAGCGTTGGATCAGTTGAAAACAGCAGTTCAAAGCTTTGACCAAAGCCACCTGATTTATATTGCTCGACAGCAATAACTCCTAATGAGCGTTGCAGAGTTGACACCGTCTGGCCTTGAATCTCGGCTTTGGCTTTGATGCCGTTTAAAGTTTTGGTAAGACCGGCCAATTTAACCTTGGCCTCTTGCGCACCTTCTGCTGCAGTTGTTGCTTCCTCCTCTAACTGACGCACCTTTGCTTGGACTTGTGCCAAGGTTTGGGCAGCATTGGCCGAGGTAGGGGCAAGCACCCCAGCAACCATCGCTAGGGCCACAACAATGCGAAGTGGAAGAGACATAGAGGCAAGGCTAGCCGCGCCTGCGCACCTATCTCAACTTCATAACGCTCAAAGAGGCTGTGAATTCAGGGCGAATTAAGCGCTCCGAGCGTCAAACTGGAGAGGAGGGGTTAGTCCACTGTCAGCAAGAACGGTTAGCGCTGAGAGCGTGGCATCGCTGAGATCAGGTGCGGGTTCGAGGAAGAAAGCGACAACGCATGTATTACAGGCGATAGTGGCCATAGAGCATTTATTGCAATCGATGATCATAGTTGCCACTGTAAATGAAGCCACTGACAGATTCTTTAGAGAATATATTTAGCAATAAGCAATACTTAGTTCCGTGAGTATCGTGGCAACCCTCGTTGTAGGCGCGGATGGCTCAACCTCAAAAGAGAGCCGTTCAGCCGGTGTCAGCTCTGCAGCAGACAGAAAGATATTTCTCCAACGTCGCCGCGAAGTGGACTGCATCATCATTGGCGGCAATACCGCTCGCCACGAGCCATATAACCGAACCCCTGTCCCACTAGTTGTCATCTCACGTTCATTGGTCAACCCAGTGCAAGGCAACCATCTGGCTTTACTGTGGAACTGTTCCCCAGTTCAAGCCGTGGAAAAGGCACGAGCACAGTTTGGTAAAAAGATTTTGATTGAAGGCGGAATAACAATGATTAATGAGTTAATCACTCACAACCTCATTGATCGACTTGAACTCAGTGTAACCCCTGCGTCAGGTGGCGATGATCGAATTGATTGGAAAGCGTTGCTTGCACACTTTGCTCACTGTGAATCGCACGAAATAGAGGGAACTACCTTTTATTCAGCTTTTAACATTAAAGGCCTGCATGATTGAAACACCAATAACGGCTAGTGCAATTCCAACGTACTGAATTTTGAGAAGCCTTTCGTGCAAAAACTTGTATGCCAATAACGCAGTAGCTATCGGGAACAAGGAACCAAACACCATTGCAACAGAGACAAGGCCCTTGGTGCATGCGATCCCAAGTAATAGATTCGCAAGAAAATCTGCCGCTCCAATAAAGATCAGCGTCGGCATTTCTTTGCTACTGAAATTACCTGTCGTCTTAAATTTTATTGCCAAATAGATAGTTACAAAAAAAGTTGCAACTCGCATCGAAACCATCGTAAGCAAGGCACTACTTTGAGATCCGATAGCAATAAATGTCAGTGCAAGTCCAAAGCCAGCTGCTGCGCCTAATGCCAAGAATAGTGGCTTGCGCGGAAGTCCTTGAGAAAGTTCTGGACCGCTTGCGCAAAAGACTCCGATCAACGCAATTCCAACACCCAGCAAAGTCACTGATGAAAGAACATCACCTGTGATGAGGGCGTAACCCAATGGAATAAGGGTGCTTAATGAACTAATTGGGGAAACAACACCCATGCGTCCAGTAGATAAACCTTCATATAAACAGGCAAGCCCGATGTAGCCAAAAAGACCAGCAAGTGCGCCAGGAATTAGAAAGCCGTCAAAACCTAAGACTTTGCCTTCCCAACTTCCCGAAACAATGACAATCAAAATTCCAACAAAAAGACCAACAACTTGAGAAAAACCAAGGACTGCGAATGGATGATGTTTCTTACTGAGACGTCCGGCAAAAAAATCTGCGGTGCCCCACATTGCACTTGAAAGTAGTGCTAATAACGAGGCCATGACTCAAGGCTACCGCCCCGCCTCCCATAAAATGCGTGATTAATTCTTTATCCTTGAGTTGTGGATGCGAATGCTTTCGAGCGACTAATAGATTTACTTCGTACCTTCACGCCACGACCAGAGGTCGCTCTTATCGAAGTACCTGCCCCTCAAAAACTCGCAACCTTTGCCTTCGCATTTTCGGCAGATGTATCCAACGGATTAATCGGTGAGGAAGAAAATGAAGTAGCCAACGGTCGCTTCGTACTTCTGCATGAACCTGGTGGGCAAGCAACATGGGATGGGGAATTCCGATGCGTAACCTTTGTGAGCGCTGATGTTGATGCTGTAATGCAAGAGGATCCTTTGTTGCCAGAAGTTGGCTGGAGCTGGTTTCTTGAATCATTAGAAAGCAATGACTGTGCCTTCAACGCACCTAGCGGAACGGTAACGCGCGTATCTAGCGCTTCCTTTGGCAAACTCTCTCCACGAAGTGATGATGCAGAAATTGAAATTCGCGCTTCGTGGACCCCGATAATCACTGAGCCTCATGAATTAATGAAACACATTCAAAGTTGGTGTAATTTAATTTCAGAGGTCGCAGGATTGCCGCCCGTACCCGAAGGCGTCTCTGCTATTACATCTGCTCGTCGCTATTAATCATGAGCGAAGAGATCCAGGTTGTCCCATTACTCCACCCCGCTTTGGGAACTCCCCCGGTAATTGAAACTGAATCAAGTTTCAAGCAAGCATTGGCGCAGTTATCGCAGGGCCATGGCCCTTTTGCAGTAGATGCTGAACGAGCCTCAGGATTTAGGTATAGCGCGCGAGCATATTTGATTCAAGTAAAAAGGAACGGCGGTGGATTGCACTTAATCGATCCAATTCCTTTTGGTCCCGGCCACTACCTCTTTTTAGAACTCAATGCGTTAATGAACACCGATGAAGTGATCTTGCACGCCAGCACCCAAGACTTACCGTGCCTACGCGAATTAGGCATTAATCCAATTCATCTTTTTGACACGGAATTAGCAGGAAGAATCGCTGGTTTGCCACGCGTTGGATTAGGTCCGCTTTTAGAAACACTCATGGGAGTTTCATTAGCTAAAGAACATAGCGCCGCTGATTGGTCTGCTCGCCCATTGCCACAAGACTGGCTTACATATGCCGCATTAGATGTTGAACTACTAGTAGAGCTTCGTGACAAAATGTTTGAATTGTTGGAAAAATCAAATAAATTGACGTGGGCTCTAGAAGAGTTTGCATCGATTCTCAAAGCACCCCCGGCTCCCCCACGCGTTGATCCATGGCGACGCACATCAGGGATGCATAAAATTAAACGACGTGATCAACTTGCGATCATCAAAGAGTTATGGGTCGCACGTGATCGCGTTGCCTCTGAACAGGATATCGCTCCTGGGAAATTACTAAATGATGGTGCGATAGTAGAACTTGCAATGGCCGCATCTGTTACTAAGAAAGAGTTCGAGAAAGCTTTGCGCCCATTGGGGCTTCGTGCGCGATGGCTGGAAAATTTGCCTCTGTGGCTCAGCAGTATTTCAACCGCTGTTGCGTTGCCCGAAGATCAGTGGCCTGCAATGCGAACAAATGCGGATACATTGCCACCGATAAAATTGTGGCGCGATAAATTTCCAGAAAAGTACGCGCCACTTTCACATGCGCGCGCTGCTATTGAACTCATTGCTCAAGAAAATGAAATCCCAGTTGAAAATCTCATCACTCCTGAACATGTCCGACGAGTGTGTTGGAAACCTCCAACCGGTGCGACAGAAGTTCTCTCACTAGAGGCAGTCGAGAAAGCTTTGGCTGATTTAGGTGCTCGCCAGTGGCAGATAGGCCTTGTTGCTTCTGCCGTGGCATCTGCTCTTTTAGAAAAAGAACCGGTTCCCGTGCCTGAAGTACCTGCTTCAGAGGTGACGGAAACCACGCCTGAGGAGGGCTGATTTACGCAACATAAGAGTTGCGTAAATACCCCTTTTCCCTTAGATTTTCCCTCGTGCTCAACACTTTCATTATTGCCCTGCGAGAAGGCCTAGAAGCCTGCCTCATTGTTGGAATCCTGGTCGCCTACATCGTAAAGACCGATCGCAAGGGCTATTTAAAGCCTTTATGGACCGGTGTTGTAGCCGCAGTCATCGCGAGTATTGGCCTTGGCGCTTTTCTAACACGAACTTCTGTATCACTTAGCGAGCGCGGAGAATGGTTATTTGCGGGAGTCACATCATTTATTGCAGTTGCTTTGGTTACGTGGATGGTTTTCTGGATGAAAAGAACTGCTAGAACTCTTCGCAATGAATTGCACGGCAAGTTAGACACTGCTGTGGCAACAGGTCCTCTAGCCCTTGCTGGAGTGGCTTTTATCGCTGTTATTCGCGAAGGTCTAGAAACTTCATTATTTGTTTACACAAACTTTCAAACAGTTGACTCTGCTACCAGCTCTACCATTGGATTGATTTTAGGATTTGCAGTCTCAATCACCCTTGGCTATTTGATCTACAAGAGCGCTATCCGATTAAATCTTGCAAAGTTCTTCACCTACTCAGGCGTGGCTTTGATTATTGTTGCCGCAGGCGTTTTGTCCTACGGAATCCACGAGTTCCAAGAGCTTGGATATCTTCCTTGGGAGAAGGCATATGCCTGGGATGTCACCGCTGCCATCCCTAAGGAATCAGTCCTCAGTGCCTTCCTTTCTGGAACCATCGGCTTTGATGCAAATACCTCATGGCTCCAACTAGGCGTCTACGTCCTATATCTAGGCGCAGTCCTAGTTCCCTACCTTGCCAAGCCCCGCACAAAGAGCGCAGTCAGCGCCTAATTCGCTACTGTCCTAAACCCTTACTGGCGAGTAACCTTTGGGCTAAGCCCTAGGTAAAGGAAGTTCCATGTCCCGCACAGTTGTTCTTGTCGATGCCGTCCGCACACCTTTTGGAAAGGCCGGCGGAATGTATGCCGGTAC
>JBIJAA010000049.1:0-4578 GCA_044346015.1 Candidatus Planktophila sp.
TTAAAGTCAAAGCGGTAAGTCCTCCGCGCTGAACAGCGGTAGCGATGATTCCGCGAGAGGCATCAAGATGTCCTTGCAAGTATCTAAAACCTTCCTGCATATCTCTAAAACCTTGCGTAAAGGAGGCGGCCTCTTTTTCATGTTTAAGTGGGCCAACTTCTTGCTTTTTTAGTCGACCGGCAAGCAATGCGGCAATGAAATAGCCTGTTGCAGCAAGCAAAATAAGTACTGCATCTGCATGATCTGCAATTGCCGCGCCATCTACTAATGCGCGAACACCCACTCCAATCCCACCACCAATGACAACAAGAACTGCGCCACCGGTAACAGCTATTGCATTTGCGGTGATCAAAGATTTTGCATCAATCAAGAGGGGAAGACCGGCAGATAGTGCGGCAAGAATTAAGCGGTTAATCCCGAAAGCAACCAAGACGACAATAATTAGAGGAACCCCAGTTGTGCCACCATAAATAAGAAGTGCAACCAACAGTAAATTTGCACTGCGCGCAAGATTTGAGAAGAAAAGTACTCGTTGTCTAGAAACTCGATCCAAAATGGTTCCAACGAATGGACCAACTATCGAATACGGCAGCAACACAACGGCATAACCAATTGCGGCGCTTAAAGCATTTGCCTGGCGTTCAGGTGAGAACAAAACAAAAGATGCAAGAGCGCTTTGAAAAATCCCATCAGTTGCTTGGCCGGCCCATCGAATGGCAATTAGACGAGATAGCCGAGGGTGTCTAAGCAATCCAATAAAACTCATAACAAAGAGCGTATCTCTCTAATTGGGATTATTCTTCACCCTAATGAAATCACAGCGAGGGTTCATCGATTATTCACTCGATAAGCGCGCCACTTTGATGGCTCTCTTTCGTGGAGTTGTTGATGCCTGTGACGCTGATCCATATTTGATGCGAGCGGCTAAGTGGCATGGTGACCGAGTCTCACGTAACTGCCCAGTCTGCAAAAAAGAAGAGCTCGTTGAATTGCGCTACACCTTCGGCGAGCAATTAGGCCAATACTCAGGCCGCATTAAGACTCCCAAAGAGTTAATCGCGATGGAACGTGAATTTGGAGAGTTCACCGTATACATCGTTGAAGTCTGCAAGAACTGTTCATGGAATCACCTGTGCGCGTCATACGTATTAGGTGATGGGGTTGAACGAAAAGCCCCGCGCAAGGTTCGCACCTTGGAGGATGAGGATTACGCCAAGGGATAGCATTAGCAAGTGATCAGAAAGATGCTGGCTAGAGGAACAGTCTTTCTTCTTGGCTTTAGCTTTGTCGCAGGATCTGTGTTGTTTGCACTTGCCTATTTCACTGTTGAAATTCCAGATGCCAATGCATATGTAAACAGCCAAGCAACAGTTTTTCAGTACTCCAATGGTGAAGAGATTGGCCGCGTTGGAACTCAAAACCGACAAATTGTGCCGCTAGCAAAAATTCCGCTCAATGTTCGTCATGCGGTACTTGCAGCTGAAGATCAAAGTTTTTACTCAAACAAGGCATTTTCAATTACTGGAATCTTGCGAGCAATCGTCAATAACTTAAAGGGTGGCTCGCTGCAAGGTGGTTCAACAATCACCCAGCAGTATGCAAAGACGGCATTTTTAACACCTAGTCGAACAATCCAACGAAAGATTAAAGAACTTGTCATTGCAATTAAATTGGAAAACCAATTATCAAAAGATCAGATCTTTGAAAGTTACTTAAATACAATCTATTTTGGTCGTGGTTCATACGGAGTCATGACCGCCTCGCAACAGTATTTCAACCGAGATGTTGATCAATTAACAAATGCACAAGCAGCCGTTATTGCATCAATCTTGCGCTCGCCTGGTTTGTATGACCCAGCATTTAAAGAAGGCAATGCCGAACGCTTAGCTAATCGTTTTGAGTATGTAAAGAACAACATGGTTGAGTCTGGATGGCTTACTAAAGAAGAAGCTGCAAAGATGAAAATGCCAGCCATTGCCCCTCGAGCAACATCAGGACAACTCAGTGGGCCTAAAGGTCACATCATCGAAGCTGTGCAAAAAGAGTTAGCAAAACTTGGGTTTGACCAGGAGCAACTACTTGTTGGCGGGTTAGTAATTAAGACAACCCTTGATCAAAAAGCGCAGCAGTCCGCTGTTGATGCAGTTAATAAGTTTTATCCTAAAGATGCACCAGCTGACCTTCGAATTGGTTTAATCGCAATTCGCCCCGGAACTGGTGAAGTCCTTGCCATGTATGGCGGGCGAGATTATTTAGAGCGCCAATTAAACGATGGCACTCAATCAATTGCCCAAGCCGGCTCGACTTTTAAACCATTTGCACTAGTTGCTGCATTAGAGCAAGGCATCCCGCTGACATCAATGTGGAATGGAGATTCACCACAAACATTTGACGATGCAGGAAAGCCATATGAAGTCTTTAACTATGGCAACGAAGGCTGGGGACAGATTGATCTGCTGTATGCAACAAAGCATTCAGTTAACACAATCTTTGTTCCACTTGGCATCAAAGTTGGACCAGACAATGTTGTTGATGTTGCACGCCGTGCAGGAATTCCTGAAAGTGTTGCGATGATGCCCACACCTTCAGTTGTGCTTGGAACGTCAAGCCCACATGTGATTGACGTTGCAAATGCTTATGCAACCTTTGCTGCACAAGGAATCAAATCAAAGCCCTACCTTGTTAGCCAGGTCATTGGAAGTAATAAAGGTGTTCTGTTTGAAGCAACACCTCAAACCGAAGAAGTATTTAGTAAAGAGGTAATGGCAGATTTAACCTACGCGCTTAAAGGCACTATTACTGGTGGAACTGGCGCTGCAGCCCTTGGACTGGGGCGTCCTGTGGCTGGCAAGACCGGAACTTCGCAATCAAATGCATCAGCGTGGTTTAGTGCCTACACACCACAAATTGCGGCATCTGTTGCACTCTTCCGCGATAACGCAACTCAATCTCTCAACGGTATTGGCGGAATGACATCTGTAACAGGTGGTTCATTCCCAGCTCGTATTTGGACTCAGTTTATGAAGGGGGCATTAAAGGGCGAACCAATTATGGATTTCCCGGCCCCTGCAAACATTGGCGGTCTTGATCCGATTGTTATGACATCTGGCGGAAAGCAAAAACCAAAGCCGTAATGAAGCTTCGCATATTGATCGCATTAGCGATACTTGCTTCATTACTTTCATTTGCAAAATTTAATCATTGCCAAAGCACTGGCTGGGCAAGCCCAGGTCAATACATTCACGCGTGTTATAGCGATTTACCAGCTCTTTATTCAGCACGAGGGTTAGATTCAAATGCGTGGCCATATTCAAGTGATGACAACAGTGTTGAGTATCCAGTTATTACAGCCATGGTTATGTATGCAACGAGCTTTCTTGCCAACTCACCAGTTTCATACTTCAACATAAACATCTTCTTTCTAGTCTTGTTATTTATCGCAACAGTAATTGTGGTGAGAAAGATTCGTCCAGAGTTTGCATATCTATCGGCCATAGCACCAGCCATGATTGCATCCCTTTTCATCAACTGGGATTTATGGGGAATTGCAGCCATGATGCTTGCGATCTATTGGTTTGATCGAAAGATGTATCTACACAGTGCCCTGATTCTGTCACTTTCAATTTCAACAAAGTTTTTGCCGATCTTTTTACTTATCCCAATCGCGTTTATTTTGTGGCGAGACGCAAAGTTAAAAGAACTTGTGAAATATGTTGCAGTGGTGGCTGGAACATGGATTGTAATGAATGCACCATTTGCTTTTACTACCCCGACTGGCTGGTGGCGTTTCTTCAAGTTAAATCTGGAGCGTGGAGCAGATTGGGGTTCAGTTTGGCTTGCGCTGCGACAACTTGGTATTTCACTGACTAATTTAAATTATCTGTCAATTCTCTTATTGCTCATCGCACTCACATCAGTTGCAATAGTTTTGTTTGAACTTAAATACACACCGACACTTGCATCAGTTGCCTTTATTGTGATGGCGGCCGTGATGGTTGCGAGCAAGGTGTATTCACCACAGTTTGTGTTGTGGTTGACACCGCTCGCAGTCATTGCACTCACTAACAAAAAAGATTTGCACGCTTTTTGGCTGTGGCAAGCAACAGAAGTTATTTATCATGTGGCAATCTGGCAGCACATCGCAACTATTGAGCATGCAAAGTTTGGACTAGGCCCAACCCCCTATGCGATCCTGACCCTGGTTCGAATCGCGGGCACGATCTACCTCATGGCCGTCCTGGCCAGACGGGCATTACAGGCTCGAAATGGGCACAGCAGACTCCTCGATTTACTGTTTGAGGCGGGAAAGCCTTACCCTTAGCCCTCACAATTCTTCGGAAAAGTGAAAATGTAACCCTCCTGTCACGGAAATACCGTGGCCGTCTTAGTCCAGAGGAGGTCGGGTTAACACATGCGTCATTATGAACTTATGGTCATTCTTGATCCAGAATTAGAAGAACGCACAGTCACACCAAGCCTAGAAACATACTTGAAGATCATTAAAGACTCAGGTGGAACAGTCAACAAGCTCGACTTGTGGGGCCGTCGCCGTATGTCTTTTGAAATTCAGAAAAAAGG
>JBIJAA010000055.1:0-15143 GCA_044346015.1 Candidatus Planktophila sp.
GGCCCAGGTGGACTTGAACCACCGACCTCTTCCTTATCAGGGAAGCGCTCTAACCAGGCTGAGCTATGGGCCCGCAGTAAAGATCACTCTTTAATGCGCGAAGTGCCAAGATTACCTTGAACTTCACTAACTCCCAAAACGGGGGTTACTGCCTTTAACTCAGGATGCGAACCATACTAACTTTTCGCTGAAATCTCATCTTCGCCGTTTTTGGTGACAGATAACAGGCTCACACCTTCATCAAGGTTCACCAACCGCACACCCATGCTGTCGCGTCCGGTCTGACGGACCTCTGCTGCAGGGGTTCTCATGACAGTTCCAGCTGAAGTAATAGCAAGTACTTCATCCTCATCACGTAAAACCAATGCGCTAACAAGGGACCCACGTGAATTCTCATCGATCTTTGCAGCTTTAATACCAATGCCACCGCGACCTTGTAATCGATACTCATCGATTGGGGTTTTCTTTCCATAGCCACCATCGGTAGCGGTAAATACAAACGAGTCCTTTGCTTGCTCCGCATTGACTCGAGCCATAGTTAACAAGTTGTCATCGGCGCGGAACTTCATTCCGATCACACCACTTGTGGAACGGCCCATAGATCGCAGCGACTCATCATCTGCTGTAAAGCGCAATGACATTCCTTTTGTTGAGACCAACAATAACTCATCATCAGTGTTGATGAGGGAAGCGGAGACAACTTCATCACCAGGTTTTAAAGTAATTGCAATTAAGCCACCAGTGCG
The DNA here is from genome assembly GCA_044346015.1 of Candidatus Planktophila sp. GTDB lineage: Bacteria > Actinomycetota > Actinomycetes > Nanopelagicales > Nanopelagicaceae > Planktophila. Next base: position 747 of record JBIJAA010000055.1, read on the forward strand.
AGGTGAGTCATATTCAATCAAAGGAGTCTTTTTAACTAATCCGTTGCGAGTTGCAAGAACTAAGAATGGTGAGATTGTGTAATCCTTTAATGACAAAACTTCTGCAATTTTCTCATCTGGTTTAAATGCCATGAGATTTGCCACATGCTGGCCGCGTGCATCACGTCCAGCATCTGGTAATTCATGAACCTTGGAGCGATACACGCGACCCTGGTTTGTAAAGAACAACAACCAATCATGGGTGGATGCCACAAAGAAATGATCAACAACATCATCTTCTTTTAATGCAGCCCCTTTTACTCCACGACCACCACGGCGTTGTGATCGATAAAGATCAGCCATGGTGCGCTTTGAATAACCACCGCGGGTAATTGTTACAACAACATCTTGGTCTGGAATTAAATCTTCAGCACTGAAATCACCTTCGCTTGCAACAATTTGTGTGCGGCGATCATCGCCATACTTTGCTACCAATTCCGCAAGCTCTGTCTTAACAATTGTGCGTTGTTTTTCAGGACTTACAAGAATTGTGTTGAGTTCAACAATGTCAGCCATTAACCCGTCATACTCATCATTGATCTTTTGACGCTCAAGTGCGGCAATGCGGCGCAGTTGCATATCCAAAATGGCGTTAGCTTGAATTTCATCAACGTCGAGCAATTTCATCAACCCTGTGCGAGCCTCTTCTGGGGTTGTTGAAGCACGAATCAAAGCAATAACAGCATCCAAGGCATCTAGTGCTTTGAGATAGCCCTGCAAGATATGTGCGCGCTTCTCTTTTTCTGCCAAACGGTATTTGGTGCGGCGAACAATAACTTCGATCTGATGTTCGATGTAGTAACGAATAAATTCATCAAGTCGAAGTGTGCGTGGCACGCCATCAACTAGAGCCAACATGTTTGCGCCAAATGTGTCTTGAAGTTGTGTTTGTTTGTAAAGGTTATTTAATACAACCTTTGGGATAGCAGCTTGTTGCAAGACAATTACAAGGCGTTGTCCTAAGCGCTCATTTCCTTCATCGCGAACATCTGCGATGCCTTTGATCTTTCCATCTTTAACTAGTTCTGCAATCTTTAATGCGAGATTGTCTGGGTTAACTTGGTAAGGAAGTTCTGAAATAACAAGGCAGGTGCGCTTATTGATCTCTTCAACCTGAACAACAGCGCGCATTGTGATTGAGCCGCGGCCTGTGCGATACGCCTCTTCAATGCCGGTGCGACCAACGATTAATGCCTTTGTTGGAAAGTCTGGTCCTTTAACAATCTTAAGTAATTCGTTAAGTAATTCATCCTGTTTCATTTCAGGATGTTCAAGAGAGTAAATAACCGCTTCGCCAATTTCACGCAGGTTGTGCGGTGGAATATTTGTAGCCATTCCAACTGCGATACCTGCAGAGCCGTTAACTAAAAGGTTTGGTAGGCGGCTAGGTAGAACCGTTGGTTCTTGTGAGCGACCGTCGTAGTTCGGGATGAAATTAACTGTGTCTTCATCGATATCCCGCATCATCTCCATAGCAAGTGAAGACAGGCGTGCTTCTGTGTAGCGCATAGCTGCGGCTGGATCATTTCCAGGAGAGCCGAAGTTTCCATTTCCGTCGATCAATAAGTAACGAAGTGACCAATGTTGGGCTAAACGAACAACGGAGTCGTAGATCGCGGTGTCACCGTGTGGGTGGTAATTACCCATGACATCACCGACGATGCGAGAAGACTTGTAATAACCCTTATCTGGGCGATAGCCGGCGTCATACATCGCATATAACACGCGGCGGTGAACAGGTTTTAAACCATCTCGAACATCTGGAAGTGCGCGACCGACGATAACTGACATTGCATAGTCAAGATATGAACGTGCCATCTCAACTTGAAGATCGACTGTTTCGATCTTGTCAAAGTTTTCGAGGTTCTTTGGGTTTAATTCATCCATTAGATATCCAAGAATCTGACATCTTTTGCGTTGCGCTGAATAAACGCCCGGCGCTTTTCAACATCTTCACCCATAAGAACTGAGAACAAATCATCGGCAGCTGCAGCATCATCTAAAGTCACACGAACCAAAACGCGGTGCTCTGGATCCATGGTTGTATCCCACAACTCTTTTGCTGGCATCTCACCTAAGCCTTTGAAGCGCTGAATTCCATCATCTTTAGGTAAACGCTTTCCTGCTGCAACACCAAGTTCGATCATGCCATCGCGCTCACGATCACTAAAAGCGTATTCAACTGGTTCTTTACCGGCCCACTTCAATTTGTATAAAGGTGGTTGGGCAAAGTACACATAACCTTGTTCGATTAATGGGCGCATAAAACGGAACAATAAAGTTAGAAGAAGTGTGCGAATGTGTTGTCCGTCAACATCAGCATCTGCCATCAAAATAATCTTGTGATAACGAAGTTTATCGATATCAAAATCATCATGAACACCAGTACCCAGTGCAGTTATTAGCGCTTGAACCTCATTGTTTTGTAGAACACGATCAATGCGTGCTTTTTCAACATTCAATATTTTTCCGCGGATAGGAAGCACTGCTTGGTTGCGTGAATCACGACCACCTTTTGTTGAGCCACCCGCAGAGTCACCTTCAACAATGTATAGCTCGCATTTTGCCGGGTCTGTCCACTGACAGTCAGCTAGTTTGCCTGGCATCCCGCGACCTTCCAGTAATCCTTTTCGGTTACGGCTTAGGTCACGAGCTTTGCGCGCAGCAACTCGAGCTGCGGCCGCATCAATGCTTTTACGTACGATTTCCTTACCTTCTGCAGGGTTTTGCTCAAACCAACTAGTTAGCTCTTCATTAACAATTTTTTGTGTAAATGTTTTTGCTTCAGAGTTACCTAGTTTGGTTTTTGTTTGCCCCTCAAATTGTGGATCTACAAGTTTGATAGAAACAATTGCGGTCAATCCTTCGCGAACATCATCGCCTGTTAGACGATCTTCTTTCTTGCGGATAAACCCTTGCTCTTCTCCAAATTTATTTACAATTGAAGTTAACGCTGTGCGGAAACCCTCTTCGTGTGATCCACCTTCATGGGTGTGGATTGTGTTTGCGAAGGTGTAAACAGATTCAGAAAAACCAGCATTCCATTGCATGGACACTTCTAGTGAAATCTTGTTTTTCTTATCCTCAGAGGCAAATGAAATAATTGATTTATGGGTTTCGCCACGGGTTGAGTTGAGGTGTTTAACAAAATCTGCGATGCCGCCGTCGTACTCGTAGCGAACCGTTAATTGTTCACCTTTTTCATCAACATGCCCATCACGCATATCAGTCAGAGTTAAAATTAATCCCTTATTTAAAAATGCCATTTCGCGAAAACGAGTAGAAAGAACCTCAAAAGAAAAATCTGTTGTTTCAAAGATTTCTTTTGATGGCCAGAATTGAACGGTTGTTCCGGATTGCGTAGATGTATCACCTTTGCGAACTGGCGCAGTTGGAACACCTAGTTTGTAATCTTGATACCAAAAACTTCCGTCGCGCTGAACAATTACTGAAAGATCTGTACTAAGTGCGTTCACAACAGAGATGCCAACGCCGTGAAGTCCACCGGATACCGAATAACCACCGTCGCCGAATTTTCCACCGGCGTGTAGAACAGTAAGAACAACCTCAAGTGCTGGTTTTTTTTCAACTGGGTGAATATCAACTGGGATACCGCGGCCGTTATCAATTACCTCAACACCGCCGTTAGCCATCAGGGTTATGTTGATTTCAGTGCAATATCCAGCCAAAGCTTCATCCACTGAGTTATCCACGACTTCATAGACCAGGTGGTGCAGCCCGCGCTCTCCTGTAGATCCGATATACATTCCTGGGCGCTTGCGGACCGCCTCTAGACCTTCCAGGACGGTGATGTTGCTGGCGTTATAGGAGTTCTCGGCCATTGCAACCCCTTTCTAGAAAATCGGCTAAATCGCCCCTGAGGGCCTTTGGAGAGGATAGACCTCTCGGAATGGCCTTATCCTAGTCATAAATGGCGACAATAAATAGCCGAAAAAAGCCCTGTGGATGGGTATAGCCGAACTTTGAGCGTGGAGTTGAGGGTTCCTAGTGGGTGAGCTTTAGTTATAGGTGTCACGGGGGCCGCGAGCGTTACGGATGGTTCGGACCCCTTTCTTCCAGGTCGGGGTCTGTGGCCCAATGATCACAAGCCTCTCAATAAGCACCCCTGTGGCGTCTTTTTGGATCGTTGTTAAAAGATCATTAGAAATCAATTGAAGTTGGGTTGCCCAAGCAGTTGATGTGCTTTGAATAGTTAACACGTTATCTAATATTGAAATTGGTTGTGCATGTTGTGAGATTTCATCGCCGACAATTTTTTTCCAGTTAACAAAAAGATTGCCTTCAGCCAACCCCGAATCCCAATCACGATCTGAAATCAAATCGTTTAACACTTCACTTATTAACTCTGGGTCACCCGGTTTTCCAACACGAATAGTTGGCGCGGGTTTATTTGGTTTTCTAGTCACACCTGTTTTAAATAATTTGAAAAGATCTAGAGCTAAATCTCGTTTTGTCATTAACTCTTTCCTTTCTTAACTATTCCAGGTGTCACATAAAACTTTTGAGTTAAAAGCTCTGTGGGTAAGTCATTTTCAACAGCAGCTGTAATAAAGGTTTGCTCTGCGAGTTGGGTGGCAGACATTAACTGAATACGACGAGATGTATCAAGTTCAGCAAAGACATCATCTAAAATTAGTATTGGGGAAGAGCCTTCTGATTTTAAAAGGTTAAAAGATCCAATACGTAAAGAAATTGCCATTGACCACGATTCACCATGGCTTGCATATCCCTTTGCTGGAAAATCACCTAGTTGTAGGTGAAGGTCATCTCGGTGCGGACCAATTAAAGACACACCTCTTTCAATTTCTTGATATGCCACTTCTTCTAGACGTGCAGTTAATGTGCTGACGTTTTCTTCAATATTTTTCGACACACCTTCAGTGCTGCATTTATAGGAAATTGAAGCAGGTTTAACCTCATTTAAATTTGCGTAGTTTTGCGCAACATAAGGGTTGAGTGCATCAATTAAAGCGATTCTTTCGGCGGTCAACTCCGCGCCTAATTTAATAAGTTGTTCGTTCCAAGGAACTAGTGCCGCCACTGAAACCCTTGTTTTCAATAAAGCGTTTCGTTGTTTAACCACACGTTCATAATCTGCAATAACTCCAGCTAAACGTGGGGTTCTGGTGATTAATAATCGATCCAGGAAATCTCGGCGATTACCAGGTTCTCCCCGCACAAGATCTAAATCCTCAGGTGAGAAATAAACAATTTGAATTGCTCCGAGTATCTCTCGTTGGCTCCGGGTTGGGTTTCCATTTATGCGGGCTCGGTTAGCTTTAGAGGCGTTGATTTCTAAATCAATTTGCAGTGTGCGATCTTCTCGCTGCACTTCAGTTCGAATAATTGCTTGTTGATTTCCTAAAGAAATAAGTGGGACATTATTAGAAACACGGTGAGAGGAAAGAAATGATAAATAAATTAAGGATTCAGCAATGTTTGTTTTTCCTGAACCGTTATCGCCAATAAAGGTGTTGACGCCGGGTCCAAACTCTAACTCAAGTGAGTTGTAAGAACGGAAGTTGGTGAGAGCCAACTTGTTAATGCGCACTGAAAGACCCTAAGAAAAATATCGCGGGTTTATGATGCGTATCGTGTCGGCATTAATAGATAGCGGTAGTTTTCAATTACCGAACCGTCTTTATCGCTCTTGCCCATTAAAATCGCCGCTTTACTAGATCCTGTAAATGTGATTTGAACAAACTTTGTTCCAACAGCATTTAAACCATCAGCTAGAAAAGTTGGGTTGAATGCAATGGAGATTGGTTCACCAGTTAGTAGGATCTCAATTGCTTCAGTTGCTTGTGCTTCTTCACCCGCGCCAGCAGCTAAGGAGAGTGTGTTGTCTGCAAAATCTAAACGTAAGGGAACTGTTTTATCCGCGACAAGTGCCACACGACGGACAGAGTCTAAAAGAGTTGCCACTTCAATAAGTGCTGTTGTGGTTATGTCTTGTGGGAGTAGGTGCCTGTATGTTGGAAAAACGCCATCTAACATACGAGATGTCATTGTTTTTCCTTCACCGGCAAAACCGGCTAAACGATCATTACTTGTGTTTGGCGCAAAAGATAAAGAAACATCTTTTGACCCAGTGAGTGATTTAGCTGCACTTTCAATTGTTCGGGCGCGCAGGAAAGCAGTTGTGGATGTGTTTGGCGCGGTTGGTGTCCATTGGATTTCACGGACAGCTAAACGGTAGCGATCTGTTGCAGCAAAAGTGACTGTGTCTTCGTTAATTTCGATATGTACACCTGTTAGTGATGGAAGTGAATCATCTCGTCCTGCTGCGATTGCTACTTGCCCTACAGCTTCAGCAAATACATTACTTGCCACAGTTCCTGTTGAATCAGGGAGTTTAGGAAGGTTTGGATACTCATCAACAGAAAGTGTTGGGAGTGTGAATTTAGCGCTACCACTAGTGACCACAACTCGTGTGCCATCTAAAACAAAAGTAATTGGTTTGTTTGGAAGAGATCGAGAAATTTCACTTAATAATTTTCCTGAAACTAAAACTTTACCTGGTTGTTTAACCTCGGCTGGAAAATGAGACTTACTTGCTGTTTCAAGATCGGAAGCAGATAAAAATACTTCGTTCTCGGTTGCGTTGATAACAATTCCAAGAAGCTCGGTTTTAATAGGACGAGTTGATAGAGAGCGTGATACCCAGTTAACCCCATCAGTTAAGGCTGATTGCTCGACTGTAAATTTCATATCTATCCTCGACTCTTCATTTTCTTATTGTGTGGTGTTTGTGTGGAAAGGTTATTCGCGTAACTGGATGTATGTATATAAAGGTAGTCGTAGTAACTAGAGGGTTTTCCTGTGGGTAAGTTATAAAAACCCTGCTCAACGCGGGGATTGGCTTTGTATAAGTTGTTTATAACCGGTGGAAAGATCTGGGTATAACTCTGCTTCATTTGTGTCACACCCTCCCTTTCATTTAATCCACCGGGGTTATCCACGGTATTGCCTTAATTCTCCACAGTTATCCACAACTTGTCCCCAGTTGGGGGTAAAGAGTGGCAATTCGGACATTAAACCCAAATCAACCGCAGACTATCTGTTTTGCTGCTTAATTCTTGTGGTGAGCTCGTTAACCTGGTTATAGATCGAACGACGCTCAGCCATCAATTGACGGATCTTTCTATCGGCATGCATAACCGTTGTGTGGTCACGCCCACCAAATGTTTGGCCGATCTTCGGTAAAGAAAGCTCTGTGAGCTCCCGGCATAAATACATCGCGATCTGGCGAGCATTAACCAACACTCGTGAACGAGATGTTCCACATAAATCATCAATTGTCAGACTGAAGTAGGCCGCAGTTTGGGCCATGATGGTTGCACCGGTAATTTCTGGGTTGGTTTCATTAGGAATTAAATCCTTTAAAACAATTTCAGCCAACGATAAATCAACACTTTGACGATTAAGGGATGCAAAAGCGGTCACACGAATAAGTGCGCCTTCAAGCTCGCGAATATTTGTTGAGATCTTGCTTGCAATGTATTCAAGAACATCATCAGGTGCGTTTAGTTTATCTTGCGCTGCTTTTTTACGAAGGATCGCAATACGCGTCTCTAACTCAGGCGGTTGAATATCAGTAATCAAACCCCACTCAAATCTAGAACGTAAACGATCTTCCAAAGTAGTTAGTTGTTTTGGTGGTCGGTCACTTGAAATAACAATCTGCTTATTTGCGTTATATAAAGTGTTAAATGTATGAAAGAACTCTTCTTGTGTGCGCTCTTTGTTTTCTAAGAACTGAATATCATCAACTAATAAAATATCTAGATCGCGATAACGACGCTGGAAAGCAGATGCTTTATCGTCACGAATAGAGTTAATGAAGTCATTTGTGAACTCTTCTGATGAAACATACTTAACACGGACATTTCCATATAACTCCTGGGCATAGGCTCCAATAGCGTGTAGTAAGTGAGTTTTACCTAACCCAGATTCACCATAAATAAATAGCGGGTTGTATGCCTTTGCTGGCGCTTCTGCAACAGCAACCGCAGCTGCGTGCGCAAAACGATTAGATGCACCGATAACAAAAGTCTCAAAGATATAACGAGGGTTTAAAGTTGAGGTCTCAACAGATTTTAAAGCCGGAGCATCATCTCGACCTGTACCAGTTTTTGGAGTAACAAATTCAACTTCCACATCTTGTGTCGGAGCTGTAACTACCTCTAAAGAATCATCAACAGTTACTGCGATGTTTGTAGTTGATCCAAGCTCGCGAGTTAAAACTTCACTAACAACTGTACGTAAGCGACTTTCTAAAACATCTTTAGCAAAAAGATTGGGCGCTGCAACCAATAAGGTTGTTTGATCATCGTTATGAAGTAGACCCAAAGGTCTTGTTAATTGCAAAAACGCTCGGTGTTGAGGAGCGTTGATCGCAACTTCTTCAATGACCCGTCCCCACAGTGTGGGTAGCTCAACTTCAATAACGCTCACTCGGGCCTCAATTCCTCTTAAAAGCTCATCCACAGGGTTATCCACAACCTGTGGTCTAAACCCCAGGTTGAGCCCTGCAATACCCCCAAAAGATCGATTACCTGTGGAGGGGGAGTGAAAAGTAGAGCGGTTTGGCTAAAAAAGCAACTGGTTATCCACAATCTGGACAAACCCCCAACCCTTTTGTCGCCAGTTTGACCCGCTTATCCCCAGACCTCTACCGTTACCTCCTTGCTTCCCCCGTATTTCTGGCCCGCAGTAGAAGTTCATTATTAGGAGTTTTCAATGACAAAGCGCACCTTCCAACCCAACACACGTCGTCGTGCCAAAAAGCATGGCTTCCGTGCCCGCATGGCAACCCGCGCAGGACGCGCAGTACTTGCTGCTCGTCGCGGCAAGGGCCGCGCAAAGCTTTCTGCATAAGGGTTCATAACCGATACCCGTGCTTGCAAAAAGCGCACGCCTTACCGAGAGCGCCGACTTCGCGCGCGCAACAAAGAGTGGTTTGAGATTTTCAACCCAGAACTTTGTCGGATACCTCTACCCAACCAACCTTGATCAACCTGCTCGTGCAGGATTAATCATTAGTAAAAATGTTGGTGGATCAGTTAGCCGTCACAAAATTGCTCGCAAAATCCGCCATACATTTCGAGAGCTTTACCCACAACTACCAACCGGTGGTTTGTTGGTAGTTAGAGCACTCAATAGCGCAAACGATGCAGATGTTGCAGAAGAAGTAACAAAGATTGTCGGACAACTCCTAAAAAAATTGTCCGAGAAGGTTAATCAAAAGTGAAATACATGCTGACCTCACCTATCAAGGTTTATCAGAAATGGATCTCACCAATGTTTGCGCCACGTTGTAAGTATTACCCGTCATGTTCTTCATATGCTGTCACAGCAATTGAAACATACGGTCTTAAAGGTATTGCAATGAGCGCCTGGCGTTTATTGCGTTGTAATCCATGGTCACACGGTGGTGTCGATTATGTAGTTCCGAAAGAGAAGGTAGTTATTAATGGATAGCATCCTAAACCCCTTATATATCGCTGTTTCTTGGGTGATTATCACAATCCACAATTTATTATCACCGCTCTTTGGAACAAACAGTGGCGTGACATGGTCACTAGCAATCATGGGCCTTGTAATCATTATTCGTATCATTTTAATTCCACTCTTTGTAAAACAAATTAAATCTCAGAGAGCATTAACCGCTCTTCAACCACACATGAAAGAGATTCAAAAGAAGTACAAGGATGATCGCCAAAAGCAATCAGAAGAGATGATGAAGCTCTATAAAGAGCACAAAACAAACCCTCTTGCCTCTTGTTTTCCAATCCTTGCCCAAGCACCGATCTTCTTTGCCTTATTTACAGTGCTAAACGGAATTGCCGCGGAAGATAAAAATGGTAATCCAGCACCAATTGCGCGTGGTTTTATGAAAGGTGATTACCTAGAGAGCGCCGGACAAGCTAAGTTTTTTGGGGCACCAATTGCAGAAAAGTTTTTAGGGTCAGATGTAACAACAGTTAAAATCGTAACGGTCATTTTGATTGTATTTATGTCCGCAACAACCTTTACAACCCAGCGTCAATTAATGACAAAGGGAATGCCAAAAATGGATTCATCCAACAATATGATGTTGCAACAACAAAAAATCATGTTGTATGCATTCCCACTTATTTTTGCAATCACCGGTGTTAACTTCCCAGTTGGTGTTTTGATTTACTGGTCAACAACAAACTTGTGGACATGGGGTCAGCAGTTCTATGTCATTAAACGAAACCCAACACCTGGATCTCCTGCATATGAAGAGCTTCAACGTAAGCGCAATAAGAAAAACGGCGTAGAAGAGAGCGAAGAGCCAAAGAGTTCTGAAGGCACAACGATCGAAGAAAAAGGTCAGCGCCAACAGCCAAAAAAGAAGAAAAAGAAGAAGTAGACAAAACGGACTTATTACTACAATCCCGACAAAGGGGGCACCATGGCAAAGAGTAAAGTTGAAGAGGTTGTCGCTGTTGAAGCAACAGAGGCGGTAGAGACAAAAAAGGCACCCAAAGGTGTGGCAAAACTAGAAGAAGAGGGCGATATCGCCGCTGACTACCTAGAAGCTCTCCTAGACATCGCAGATCTAGATGGCGACATCGATATCGATGTCGAAAACGACCGCGCCGCCCTAGCAATTGTGGGTGGAAAGCTGGGCCACCTAGTGGGCCGAGAGGGCGAGGTTCTAGATGCTATCCAAGAGCTCACACGCCTAGCTGTTCAAACCTCAACAGGTGACCGCAGCCGTCTCATGCTTGATATTGATGGATTCCGTGCCGGACGCCGCAAAGAGTTGAAGAAGCTGGCCGAGGATATGGCTGAAGAGGCAAAAACAACAGGCAACTCAATCAAATTGAAGCCAATGAACGCCTTTGAGCGCAAAATCATCCACGACACAATCCAGGATCTAGGTCTAACCAGCGAATCTGATGGCGAAGATCCAAACCGTTTCGTAGTTATCTATCCAGCCTAAATCGTGGAGGTTTCACGTGAAACCCTCATCGCGAGGCATTTTCCAGATGTTGAGCGGGTTCACGCCTACGCTAAATTCCTAGAAACAGCGGGAATTGAGCGTGGGTTGATCGGTCCCCGTGAGGCGGACCGCATCTGGGAGCGCCACATCTTTAACTGCCTACCTATCGCCACCCTTTTCACAAAAGGTGCCACCGTCTTTGATATCGGATCTGGCGCTGGATTACCTGGGATTGTTATTGCCTTGGCCCGTCCAGATCTGAAAGTAACCCTGATTGAACCCCTAGAGCGTCGCGTGGAGTTTCTCCAAGAGGCTGTAATTGGCCTAGATATTGAGGTAATCCGCGGTCGCTCCCAAGATGTCAAGGCAACAGCTCATTATGTAACAGCCCGCGCCGTTGCCCCTTTAGAAAAGTTAAAGAAAATCAGCTGGCACCTTTTAAAAACTAATGGCTCATTACTTGCCATGAAGGGCGAAAAAGCCCAAGAAGAGATGAAATCTGTGCCTAAAGCCATCCTCCACGAGGTAAATCTGGAGGGAATTGAGCTCAGCCGTATAGTTGAGGTTAAAAAAGGTGCTTAACTACCCACGTGGATGATTCACGTGAAACAAAGAAGATAGTTGGCACTCGCCGCCTCAAAGAGGCGATGGCCAAACCTGCCTCCCTTCGAATCCTCACTGTAGCCAACCAAAAAGGCGGGGTAGGGAAAACCACCACCACCGTCAACCTGGCAGCAGCCCTTTCTATGGGTGGCCTCAAAGTAATTGTCATTGATCTTGATCCACAAGGAAACGCATCAACAGCCCTTGGTGTTGAGCACCAAGATAACGCAGGAATTTATGAAGTGTTAATGGGTGATTCAACAATGTCACAAGTAATTCAAAAAGTTGCAGGTTTTCCTTCACTTGAATGCGTTTCTTCAAATACATCATTAGCGCAAGCAGAAATTGAACTTGTTCCCATGGTTGCGCGTGAAATGCGATTAAAGGAAGCAATTGAAGAGCTAATTGCAGATCGCGCAGCACTTGGCGAAACAATTGATTACATCTTCATCGATTGCCCACCATCTCTTGGATTATTGACCATCAATGCATTTACAGCTGCAAAAGAAGTATTAATCCCAATTCAATGCGAGTACTACTCACTTGAAGGTTTGTCACAACTATTAAAAACATTTGAATTAGTTAAGAAGCGTTTGAATCCAACCTTAAAATTATCAACACTTGTTCTAACTATGTTTAACAATACAAACCTTGCAAATGATGTTGCTAATGAAATCAGAAAACACTATCCAAATGAATTAATTGATATTCCTATTCCCCGCACCGTGCGTGTTTCCGAAGCGCCAGGATTTAAACAAACAGTGATGACATATGACCCAGTCTCCCCTGGCGCAGTTGCATACATGTCTGTGGCTCGTGAATTAGCAGAGCGTGGAAAACCTTTTGATTCAAATGTTGTTTCAATTAATTACAAACGTGAAGGTGAGATCGCTTAATGGCACGTCGCGGTGGGCTTGGAACAAACCTTGATGCATTAATCCCAACATCATTAACTGTTGGCGACAAAGAGGTTGGACAACAAAACGAAGTTGCTATCACTTCGATTTCACCTAACCCACGTCAACCTCGAACACACTTTGACCCCGTTGCACTTGAAGAGCTAATTGCATCAATTAAAGAAATTGGAATTTTACAACCACCTGTTGTTCGTCAAACATCACCAGGCAAATATGAATTAATTATGGGAGAGCGCCGTTTTCGCGCAGCAAAAGCTGCTGGATTAAAGACCATTCCAGTCATAATCCGGCAAACACCCGACAATGAATTACTACGTGAAGCGCTAATTGAAAACATTCATCGCAGCCAACTAAACGCACTTGAAGAAGCGGCGGCATATTCGCAACTCTTAACAGATTTCAATTGCACACATGAAGAGCTTGCCCAAAAACTTGGACGATCCCGGCCACTGATCTCAAACACAATTCGCTTAATGAATCTTCCAACATCTGTTCAGCAAAAACTGGCATCAGGTGTCTTATCTGCAGGTCATGCTCGCGCATTGTTGGGATTAAGCGATGCATCAACAATTGAAAAACTCGCAGCACGAATTGTCAGCGAAGGTCTATCGGTCCGTGCAACCGAAGAAATCATTTCCTCGGGAGCACCTAAAGGGCAATCGAGAAAAAAACCAAAGCAGACAAAATCTGCTAGCCCTGAACTACAAGAGATCGCAGAGCGAATTGGTGATGCGCTAGATACACGTGTTTCAATCCAAGGTAGTGCGAAAAAAGGAACGATTGTTATTGAATTTGCTGGAGCAGAGGATTTGAAGCGAATTACAAAGGCGCTAGAAAACTAACCTTTTAATTCAAACCCTTTACGACCTGCCATTTCTTGTTTAATTACTCCACCAAGTGCTTTAACACCTTCACGGATGCGCTCTGGTGTTGGATAGCAATACGACAAACGTAAAGACCATGAACCAAAACCATCTGCATAAAATGCTGTTCCAGGAACATATGCAACCTTTGCGACAATCGCCTTTGGCATCATCGCTGTTGTATCAATCTCTGGGGGCAAAGTAACCCACACATAAAAACCACCACCAGGCTTTGTCCATTGCGCTGTTGCTGGAAAATGTTCATCGAGTGATTCCAACATGGCATCACGACGAGTCTTATATAACTCACAAAATGATGCGATCTGATCCCGCCATGGTTGATCAGCTAAGTAACTAGAGATTGTTAACTGAGTGAAGTTTGAAGGACACAGAATTGATGATTCACTGGCGATAACCAGTTTTTCCTTCAAAGAAGGTGGCAATAACGCCCAACCCACACGCAAACCAGGAGCAATTGTCTTTGAAAATGAACCCAAGTAGATGACGTTTTCAGAGTCTTCTGCGCGCATGGCATTTGGTGAAGGCTTATCAAATCCCAGCAATCCATACGGGTTATCTTCAACGACAAAAATTCCGGCTTCGCGACAGATATTTAAGATCTCCGTGCGACGAGATGCTGGCAACAAAACACCACTTGGGTTTTGATAATTAGGAATTGTGTATAAAAATTTAATTTTACGACCTGCAGCGCGCACAGTTTTGATCGCTTCTTGTAGAGCTGATGGAACCAAACCGTTGTCATCTGTTTCGACATGCACGACAGATGCTTCATATTGATGGAATGTTCCAAGGGCTCCAACATACGAAGGTGCTTCAGCCAGAACCACATCGTGTGGATCTAAAAAGATGCGTGAAATAAGGTCTAATGCTTGCTGTGAACCAGTAGTAATCAAAACATCGTCAGGATTACCACGGATACCTTCTAGCGCCATAACTTCACAGATTTGTTCGCGAAGTT
>JBIJAA010000023.1:0-15002 GCA_044346015.1 Candidatus Planktophila sp.
GGCTGCTGCTGCCCCACAAGGTGGCGGAGATATGGACTTCTAAGTCCCTCGTATTACGCGTAACGCCGTCCTCGATTAACGCGAGGGCGGCGTTCTGCTTTACCCTTAGACCATGGCAAAGAAATCCCTAATCTCGAAAAAAGAGTTCTCCAAAAAGGAGAAGGCATCAACAAGCACATCCGTTGCTTTTGATGCAAAGGATCTTGCCCGAAATGCCGCGTTAGATGTTGCAGAACAACGCGATCAAGTTGGCGGTTTTGTTTCTGTTGATTTTGATGATGAGAATCGTGTTGCAACATATTTGTTTGAAGCAAAACTTGCAGGGTATAGAGGATGGCGTTGGTGCATCACCATTGCAAAAGTTGATCAAGAAGCAACTCCAACAATTTGTGATGTTGTAGTACTGCCAGGACCAGATGCATTACGTGCACCAGAATGGATTCCATATCTCGACAGAATTCTGCCGGGTGATGTTGGCGTTGGAGATATTGTTCCAAGCTCACTTGATGACACTCGTTTAGTTGCAGGTGCGCAATCGTTGCCTCAAGATGAAGATTTAGATACTGCAATGGCGATCGAACTTGGTTTAGGTCGCGCGCGGGTAATGTCTATTGAAGGACGAGATCAAGCAGCAAAGCGCTGGTATGACGGAGAACGTGGACCGAACGCGCCAGTTGCCCAGTCAGCACCAAAGCCATGCCACAGCTGCGGATTCTTTATTCCTATCGCAGGATCATTACGATCAACATTTGGCGTGTGCGCCAACGCGATTTCACCCGATGATGCACGCGTAGTGAGCGTGGATCATGGCTGCGGGGCACATTCGGAAGCGACCTTCACAGAGCCGGTGTTAAACTAAGCACCTGCTATCGCACCCGCGATATCGATTAATACCAGTAAAGAAAACTAGCTAGGAGCCCCCCATGCCTACAGGACGCGTCAAATGGTTCTCATTAGAAAAAGGTTTTGGCTTCATTGCAAATGATGAAGGCGAAGATGTTTATCTAGCTGCTACTTCACTTCCAGAAGGTGTTGCAACAGTTAAGCCTGGAACAAAGCTTGAGTTTTCTATTGCTGACAGCCGTAAGGGCCCACAAGCATTATCAGTGCACATCATTGATGCACCACCATCATTAGTTGAAAACTCACGTGTTAATAGTGATGATCTTGCAGCGATGATTGAAGACACAATCAAGATGTTGGATAAAGTCGGAAATGGTTTGCGCCATGGACGTCATCCAAATGCACAAGAGGCTGATCGTCTTGGTCGTGTGCTGCGCGGTATTGCAACAGCACTAGGTGCTTAAACCCTTTTCTATAACCCGCTTCGTCGTTCGCGACGAATTGTGTATCGAATGCCTATTAAGCCAAGTGCTGCGCCGCTTATGCATGTCCAAATGATTTTGGCATCTGCTTTTACAGCAAGTGCAATTACACCTGCTATCACCCAGCAACAGATGCCAATTGCCACTAGAGTTACTGCATTGCGTAGTCGAGTAGTCATGGAAGTAGAGTAATGGGATTTAAGGTTAAAGAGGATGGTAATTGGCGTTCATTTCGCCACCGTAATTACCGAATTCTTTTTCCTGCCAACGCGGTTTCAAATATCGGCAGTTGGGCCCAGCGCATTGCTCAAGATTGGCTCGTACTAGAACTAACAGATAACAATGGAACTTACCTAGGGTTAGTAACCGCAGTTCAATTTGCTCCAGTTCTCCTCTTCTCGTTACACGGCGGAAAATTGGCGGACAGATTCAATAAACGTAAAGTTTTGATTTTGACAAATATTGTGGGCGGTGCGGCTTCACTTGGCTTAGGCGTACTAGTGATTACTAAACACATTGAACTGTGGCATGTGTTTGCTTTAGCCGCAGTACTGGGCATTTCAACAGCAATTGATGCTCCAGTACGTCAAGCTTTTACTACTGAAGTGGTTGGTCAAACCGATCTTCCAAACGCGGTTTCACTGAATTCAGCTAACTTTAATGCAGGACGTTTAGTTGGCCCAGCAGTCTCCGGCGGCTTGATTGCAGCATTTGGCACAGGACCATCTTTTATCATTAATGGACTTTCATATTTCTTTGTAATTACTGCACTCCTTAACCTCAATGAAAAGGCATTTTTCCATCAAGATCGACCGAAATCTGATGGCAATATCCGTGAAGGACTTGCTTACGCAAAAGCCCGTCCAGATATCTATGTAGTCATGCTGATGGTTTTCTTCTTAGCAACTTTTGGCTTAAATTTTCAAATCTTTAATGCATTAATGGCAACAAAAGTGTTCGAAAAGGGAGCAGCAAGTTTTGGGCTTATGGGAACATTTATTGCAATTGGTTCACTTACAGGTGCACTTGGCTCTGCGCGACTTGAACGATTTAGAAACACAAGATTTGTAATTCTGGGTGGAATTGCCTTCTCGTTGTCCATCATGGTGCTTTCAATTCTGCCTAACTACACCGCATATGTCATTTGGCTGCCTGTATGTGGTGTGACGGCGTTGACCACATTAGTGTCGGCAAATTCAATTGTTCAGACCAGTACTGACCCAGCAATACGTGGTCGGGTTATGGGTCTCTATCTTTTAATCTTTATGGGTGGCACACCATTTGGATCACCATTAATTGGCGCAGCAACTGATCTTATTAAAATACGCCCAACAATCGCAGCGTGCGGTGGAATTTCTTTGGCGGCTTCATTATTTATTTGGTTCAAGTATAAGAATCGAGTGGCATTGCCAGCAGATATCTCAGTTGCAGCGGTCCTTAAAGACCGTTAATTGCAATTACGATTAATATCCCAATCAACACAAGCAAGGTAATAACTCTTCTAACTTTGTAACTCATCAGGCTGCCTCGGCAACCTTAGATGGAACAACTTTAACAATCACAAAAGCTATTGCGATCAATACAAAAACCATGATGTATGCGCGCGAGATATCAAATTTGTCGCCCAAAATACCTAACAAGAATGGTGCACCAGCGATTGCTGTGCCGGCGGCCAAAGAGGCCCGACCTATAGCTAAATCGGGCCGCCCATCACTTAAGCCAATCAAGCGAATGGAAGATAATGCGAACTGCATTGAAATACCTAGACCAACTGCAAAAAGACATGCAAGTGAGATCACCATGTTGTGTGAGAGCCAGAAACCAAGGAAGCCCATAAATTGCATTGCAATGACTGCGAGAAGTTGAGTATCCAACTTTAAGTTCTTTAGAAGTAAGCCGCCGTACCAGCGACCTACTCCCATGCCAGTTCCAAGGGCAACTATGGCAACCGTTGATATTGCTGCTGTTGACTCAACACGTTCCTTAAGTAATGCCGCGGCCCAGAATGAAGTTGCGAATTCACTTGAAATGCAAGCGACAAAACCGAACCATGCAATCCAAAAGTTACGGGATAGTTTCCCACCTTGTGGTCCTTCTTCATCTGGCACATGGTCTTCTTCATCTTTTTCTTTGCCAAGCAGAAAGAGAATTATTGTTACAGGCAGTGCTAATAAAAGACCTAAACGCCAAAGAGTTGGGAAAGCAATTGCAATCGTGCCAATCAGTGCTGTTCCAATCACAAATCCAACTGAGGCGATTCCATTTGCTTGCGGAATCGCAACTTCAGCAGATTTTCCATAGTGGGAGGACATCTTGGTGAGCATTGAGTTGATTACTACAGAGACACCGAAACCTGTTATGAGAGTGGCAGGAATTGTGATGTATACAGGGGGAGAAACAACGAAGAGAGTTAAACCTGCAATAAAGATTGACAATCCAATCCAACTAGATTTTGAGCGACCAAAACGATGAGCGATACGTGGATTGGCCCAACCAGCAAAGATGGAGGCAACACCCATTGCTGTCCCATGCAAGCCTGCAATTGTTAGGGAAGTTTTTTGATCTTCCTGCAGCAATGATTGTGCAGGGCCAAAACCACCAAGGTAGAAATTAACAATGGCAGTCTGAACGGCTACGACCCAGAAAAACCGATCGCGCTGAAAACTTTTGGGCATTAAAGGGCTGCTACAACGTGATCAATGCACTTGGTCAACGCATCAACATCACTTGGATCAACAGCAGGGAACATACCGATACGAAGCTGGTTCTTACCAAGCTTGCGATATGGCTCTGTATCAACGATTCCATTAGCACGAAGTGCTGCGGAAATCTTTGTTGCATCAATTGCATCATCAAAGTTGATAGTTCCAACAACCTTTGAGCGCATTGCAGGATCTGTGACAAAAGGAGTGGTGTAGCTGGTCTTTTCAGCCCATGAGTACAGGATGTCTGAGGACTGCGTGCTGCGGCCGGCGGCAAAAGACAAGCCACCATTTGAGTTCATCCACTCAATTTGCTCTGCCAGCAACATCAATGTCACAAGAGCTGGAGTGTTGTAGGTCTGATCTAAGCGTGAGTTTTCAATGGCGATTCCGAGATCAAAAAATGCTGGAACCCAACGACCACTTGCCTTGATCTTTTCTGCGCGTGCGATTGCAGCAGGGGACATAATTGCAATCCATAAGCCGCCATCAGATGCGAAAGACTTTTGTGGTGCAAAATAATAGGTATCAAACTCTTTAGCATCAACTAACAGACCACCAGCAGCAGAAGTTGCATCCACTAGAACGAGTGCTCCATCTGTGCCTGCTGGGCGGATGATTGGCATTGCAACACCGGTGCTTGTCTCGTTGTGAGTCATTGCGTAAACATCGATGCCAGCTTCAGCAACAGAAACAGGGTGTGAACCAGGCTCAGTCTTTATGACAGTTGGTTCTCCAAGAAATGGTGCTTCCTTTGCAGCAGAAGCAAACTTTGAGGAGAACTCACCAAAAACTAAGTGTTGTGAACGTTCTTCAATTAAACCAAATGTTGCGATATCCCAAAAGGCTGTTGATCCACCATTGCCAAGTACAACTTCGTAACCTTCTGGAAGATTAAATAGAGATGTAAGGCCTTCGCGCACGCGCTTTACAACATTCTTAACAGGCTTTTGGCGGTGCGATGTTCCGAGAATTGAATTACCACTTGCTGACAATGCAGCTAGTGCCTCTGGGCGAATCTTTGATGGCCCACAACCAAAACGACCATCTACTGGCTTAATACCTGACGGAATAATTATCTCTGCGCTCATGGGGTAAGACTACGGGTAGTACCTATTGAGTTCCCAATCGGCGGTGGTGTTAGCCCGCTCATAGCGAAGTCGGTCATGTAAACGTGAATATCGACCTTGCCAGAACTCAATGTGTAATGGCAGTACACGATATCCGCCCCAATGTGGTGGTCTC
The DNA here is from genome assembly GCA_044346015.1 of Candidatus Planktophila sp. Taxonomy (GTDB): domain Bacteria; phylum Actinomycetota; class Actinomycetes; order Nanopelagicales; family Nanopelagicaceae; genus Planktophila. The sequence continues at coordinate 5,273 of JBIJAA010000023.1, forward strand.
GGGACCACGGTGCCTTCAGGCCACTTCTGTGCCGCACCTTCAAATCGTTGTTCTAATTCGGCACGAGTTGCCAATGGTGATGATTGTTGACTTGCCCATGCACCGATCTGTGATCCCCATGGACGAGTTGCAAAGTAATCATCTGATTCTTGTTCTGAAACTTTTTCTGCCACTCCGCTGATTGCAATCTGTCGTTCCATTGCATACCAAGGAAATAGTAGTGAAACATTTGGATTCAAATTAATTGCATGAGCCTTACGCGATTCATAATTTGTGAAGAATGTAAATCCACCATCAGAAATATCTTTTAGCAAAACAGTTCGTGTTTCAATCTGCGAATCATTTGTTAATGTTGAAAGAACCATTGCATTTGCTTCAACGATGATTGTGTTTTCATGTGCTTGCTTTAACCACATTGCAAAAGCTTCAAATGGGTTACTAGGCAAACTTTCTAATCCTGCATCGCCATAAGAGCGGCGCATCGCTCTGACCTCTTCACGGGTGACAAATTCATCGGCCATTGCCCTATCGAACCCCAGAATCTCACCCAATGCACCTCAAAAATGGGGAACTGTAAACGGCTATGCAAGCCTGACTCTTTATAACAATTCAATAAAAATGCCTTTAAAACACCCTAATTGTGTTGCAGTTTGTTGCATTTAAGGCGTGAAAGGAGTGGGATGGGTTCACTAGGAAGCCTGCACCCCCAAGAAGAGGCTTCCGGATCTTAAAGGAGAACAATTAGTGAAGAACAGACTACTTAAGGGTCTTGCTCTTGCTGCAACAATGTCATTTGCCGCTGGCTTGACACTTGTTCCTGCGCAAGCCGCAAGTGAAATTGTTATTTGGGCTGATGAAACACGCGGACCAAACCTAACAAAAGTATTTGCAAAGAAAGGTGACTGGGTTCCAGGAAGCACAATCAAGGTCGTATCTTTCTCAAGTTACGATGCATTGAAAGATGCACTTGATAAGGCAACTGGCACAACAGGTCCAGATATTTTCGTTGCAGGTAACGACTGGGTTCCAGCGCTAGCTAAGAGCGGAAAGCTTGCTCCTGTAGTTCTAACTGCAGCGCAGAAGGCACAGTTCACTCCAAGCCAATTCTTTGATCTCTCATACGGTGGAAAGCTTTACGGCGTTCCTGTAGATGTGAACAACGTTGGAATGGTTTACAACACAAAGATGGTAAAGACAGCACCAAAGACATACGGCGACATGGTTAAGTTCTACTTAGCTAACAAGTCAAAGCTTGGTCTTAAGGCTGGACTTTGCGTTGCTGGTGGCGGAATGTCATGGGGCGCTCTTTCAGGATTCTCAGCACTTGGTGCAGAGCCATACCTAATGAACGCTGATGGAACTGTTAACTTCAATAAGAGCTTTGATCCAACAGTATTTGCTAAGAATGTAAGCACATTACTTCTTGACAAGAACGGTAAGAGCAATGGCTTCTGGCCAGCAACTGACACTGGTTGCCAGGATAACTACCTAGCAGGCAAGGTTCCATTTGCAATTATTGGTAACTGGCACTGGCGCACATTTGCAGAAGCTGGCTTCGATATGAACATCCAACCTGTTCCAGGTGTAAAGGCCGGAACTTACGGCAAGATGTTCGGATCTGTTAGCGGTGCATTCCTTACTACATATGCAGAAGCACACGGAGTAGCTGTTCCAGCTAAGTCACTTCTAACTAGCTTCTTTGCATCAACTAAGGGTCAAGTTGCATACCAGGCAGAAGAAGGTCGTCCACCTGCCGAGAAGGGCGCTCAGAAGAGCCAGCTCGTACTCGGTGGCCAGAAGGCTATGGGAGCGGCAGCTAGCCTCTCTTCAATCCCACAGATTGGTGCTTTCTTGAACACCAACGCTGGTGGAGCTAACTACTGGGATTCAGCTCCAGCTTATTGGACTGCAGTCTTGGTAGACGGAAAGAATCCACTTGTAGAAGCTAAGAAGCTTGCTGCAATTTGGAAGGCTAACGTCGCAGCAGGAAAGGCTGATCTCTAAGAGATTTTTCTTAGGGAATGAAAGTTAGTAGTTAAAACTTTCACAGTCTAAAAGTTCAATAGCGTGGGCGGGATTAATTCCCGCCCACGCTAGTACTTTCACAATCTGCAGAATTAAAGATTAAGGAAGCGGTCAAAGAGTGAGCAGTATTCTTCGATGATAGAAGTCAATGGGAAGCATAAAAAATGATAACTAGCGTCTTACTAGTTTATTTGGCCATGGCTATTGCAATTTCGTTTGTAGCGATTCAAGAAGATCGTATGCAGAAAACGCAAACTGAGCCAGCAGTTATTGGCAGAATCTCTGATCCGAAGTATACGAATACGCAGAAAAATAAAGTTCCTATCAGAGTCAAGGTTCCATTTTTCCTTAAGATTGTCATTCTTGCAGGGGTAACAGCGATCCTGACCTTGTTAGCACAGAGCGCGGTAGCTACGGGTGAAATTGCCATCGGAGCATTCCTGGTTATCGCAATTCTGGCTCTTAACATTACTTATCTCACAAAAATATCAATCCCCCTCAAATTTTTTGTGCCTGGAATTCTCTTTTTTATTGCTTTTGTAATTGCACCAATTGTTTTTACAGTTTTAATGTCCACCTTCAATTATCAAACCGGTAACTACATTTCCAAAGATGCTGCAATCGAACAAGTTTTGATTCGTGGCGTTGAACCTGATGCGAATCAAACTACTTTTGACCTTGTTTCTGGAAAAGTTACAGACGGATCTGAGGCCATCTTGGTTTCAGACATTGCGAATCAAAAATTCTTTATTTCAACTCAAGATGAACTGACCACTTTGGATGCAAGCCAACTCACAATTAATGAGTATGGCGTTGCAACAACAGCTCCAGGATTTACTGAGATCTCTGCTGATGAATTAGCAACGAGTGATGCATACACAAAAATTAGATACAAATACTTAGATGGTTATTACATCGCCATCGAAGCACAAGGAGTAGGCGCAGTCTTTAGACAAGCACTGGCTTATGATGAAAAAACTGACACGATGAAGAATCTTCAAACCGGAGAAATCTACGTCGACAACAATAGAGGTAACTTTGTTCTCGAGGGATCACCAGAGGAGATGCTAACTCCAGGCTGGCGAGCACCTGTGTGGTTTGAAAACTATGCAAAGCTGGTTACTGATTCACGCGTTCGAACTCCATTGATAAAGGTTTTCATTTGGACAGTGATATTCGCATCATTAACGGTTTTAAGTACTTTCGCCTTTGGCCTGTTACTGGCTCTGGCGCTTAATCGAAAGATGCGTGGACGTCGTGTTTATCGCTCTATTTTGATTTTGCCCTATGCAATGCCTAGCGTCATGAGTATTTTAATTTGGGCAGGTATGTTTAATACAGAGTTTGGCGCAATAAATAATATTTTAAACACGGATATTGCTTGGTTCTCAAGCCCTAACTTCGCACGTGCTGCTGTATTACTTGTGAATCTCTGGCTAGGTTTCCCATACTTCTATTTGATCTGTTCTGGATCTCTGCAAGCAATTCCATCTGAGCTCCTAGAAGCAGCAGCAATCGATGGCGCAAATCCACGTCAAATCTTTAGAAGTATTACCCTCCCATTGCTACTGCAGATTCTTTCGCCGCTGTTAATCGCATCCTTTGCATTTAACTTTAATAATTTCAATTTGATTTATCTCCTAACGGGAGGTGGTCCGAGAAACACCTTGGATGGTGAAATTGCGGGAGCCACGGATATTTTGATCAGTTATACCTACCAAATTGCATTCGGGCGAAATATTCTTGACTTCGGACTTGCTAGTGCAATTTCAGTCTTGATTTTCTTCCTCGTGGCCTCAATTTCTTTCTATGGCTTGCGTAAATCAAAAGTAATGGAGACCTTCAATTGACAAAATGGTTGAGAGAAAATCTGTGGCGTCACTCATTCGCAATAATCATGTGCGTCTTTTCTTTGTTTCCTCTTTATTTAGTTGTTCTCTCCTCGTTTAACCCAAGTGGAAGCCTTAACCTGACTTCATTTGTGCCACGGGAGATATCTTTTGAAAACTACCAGATGCTCTTCTCCTCACCTAAGATTCCATTCTTATCGTGGGTGAAGAACTCATTAATCATCTCCTCGCTTGTTGCAATTAGTTCTGTTGTAATTGGAGCTGCTTCGGCATTCGCATTTAGTCGCTTAAAGTTCAAGGGCAAGAAGTTCGGTATTCAATTACTCCTTCTTGTGCAGATGTTTCCAGCAATCTTGGCACTTTCAGCTGTCTACGTAATCATGGAGCGTGTTTACTCTTTCGCACCAAGCATTGGTCTTGGTAGTCAAGCGGGCTTGATTCTTGTCTATTTGGGCGGATCGATGGGCGTCAATATCTGGCTGTTAAAGGGTTTCGTAGATTCAATCCCTGCAGAACTAGATGAAGCAGCAAAGATCGATGGGGCAAGCCCAGTGCAGACCTATTGGTTGATTTTCATCCCGTTAGCTACGCCGGTACTCGCAGTTGTGTGCTTACTAAGTTTTATTGGCACATTCAATGAGTTTATTGTCGCTCGCTTATTCTTAGTAGAAATGAGCGGACGAACTGTTGCTGTTGGTCTGCAACAGTTCATTGGTGGTCAATATGCAAGTAACTGGGGTGCATTTGCTGCAGGTTCAATCCTTGCTTCAATTCCTATCGTCATAATTTTCTTGTCACTCCAGAAGTACATCGTTAATGGCTTAACTGCTGGTTCTGTTAAAGGATAACCATGATACGCAAGGGCTTACTGGCTCTAGTTGTTTCGGTGCTGCTTTCATTCTCTCCAATTTCAGTTGGCGCAGCGCCTACCACAACAAAGGTGGGTCTGTCCCAAGACCTAATTTATTTTGTGATGCCTGATAGATATAAAGATGGCGACAAGAAGAACAACGACAACGGTGGTTTCAACACATCGTTGACCGCTTTTTACCATGGCGGTGATTTAAAGGGTTTAACTGGAACCTGTGAACCAGGTGATGATGGATTGGCACGAATAAAATCCTTGGGTTTCACCGCCGTCTGGTTAACGCCAGTAGTAACGCAACAGGAAGCAATTGGTGCGGGATCTGGATACCACGGATACTGGGGAGTTGATTTTCTAAATGTCGATCCACACTTGGGAACCAATGCCGACATGCTTGAATTTTCTAAGTGCGCCAAGAAACTGGGTCTGAAAATAATCTTGGATGTTGTAACAAACCATACAGGTGATGTTATTAAGTACCTTGGAAATGAAGCGTATCTTCCAGCGGAATCCAAGAAGCTAAAGAATCCAGCATGGCTCAATGATCTAAATAATTATCACAATGTTGGAGATATGGGGAGCTGCTGGGGAGTCGGAAATTGCACCAAACTCGGTGATTTTTATGGCCTTGATGATCTAGCAACGGAAAAACCCGTTGTTTACAAAGGCTGGGCTGATGTTTACGGAAAGTGGATATCTCAATACGGAATTTCTGGATTTAGAGTAGATACTGCCCGTCACGTAGACGATAAATTCTTCAAGAATTGGTCTCCATTAATACAAGCCACAGCCAAGAAATCCAACATTAATGACTTTACTATTTTTGGTGAGGTATTTGATTACAGTACTTTTAATTTAATGACATATGTAAGGCAAAACAAGATTCAGACCATTTTAGATTTTCCATTTCAAGCAAAAGCAACTGAATATGCTTCCGGATATTCCAATGCGGCAGCGTTGACTGCTCTATTTGAAAATGATGACTACTACACAAGCGCGCAGTCATCGGCTAGCAATCTAGTGACATTTTTGGGCAATCATGATGTTGGACGAGTGGGATACACAATTGCGAGTAAACGCCTTCAACCGGCAGGTCAGCTTTTACCAAGAACTAATCTAGCTAATGCCTTAATGTATTTTTCACGAGGAATTCCCGTTGTCTATTATGGTGATGAAGTTGGAATGACAGGCTCAAATTCAGGTAAAGATCAATTTGCTCGACAAGATATGTTTGCCACCGATATCGAGCTTTGGAAAAATGAAACTCGAGTTGGAGGTTCACCGATTGGGAACGGTGATGCGTTTACAGCCACCAGCCAAAGCCCGGTTGCTCAGTATTTGATTAAACTAGCCCAGATTCGGAAAGAGAATCCGGCTCTAGCTAACGGTCCAATGCTTGAAAGATACTCAAAGTACGCTTTATACGTTATTTCAAAGAAAGACGTTGTAGAAAATAGAGAGTACTTAGTTGCTTTCAATAACTCAGATACTGATGAGATTGTCGAAGTTACTACAGCAACTTCCTCTGGAGGATGGAGCCAGGTTCTTGGTACAACCGATGTAACAACAAATCAGAACAAAGTGACTTTCACGGTTCCTGCACTATCCACGATTGTCTTAAAGGCCAATAGCCCTATCGACCAATTTGCTACTAAATTTACAAAGCTGAGCACTTCTATGGATGACTTAACTGGCTTTTATAAGGTGAAAGCTGGGCTAAGTTCAAAGGACTTTTTGTCAGTGGAGTTTTTTGCCAGAAATGTCGGAAGCACGAAGTGGATCAGCCAGGGTGTAGATACGGGTTCTCCGTACTCAATATTTATCGACCCCCTTGATTTTCCAAAAAAGAAGATCGAAATAAGAGCTACTGCACGAAATTCGAAGGGAGAGAACTTTGTCTTACCAATCGCCAAACTCACTATTGCCTCACCATGACGGCAGCGAACTTTATGTAAGTAATGCTGCACCGAAAGTGGGGGACAAAGTTGTCTTGCGTGTACGTGTTCCTAAGACATATACCTTCGCAAAGTCGTTCGTGCGCCTGTATCACGATGGTGAACCTCGTAGCTTTGAATTGAACCTTGAAAAGAGTGGCGCTACCGAGAGTTGGTGGGCGGTAAAGGTAAAGATTGAGAATCTTTCAACCCAATACAGGTTTGTTTTTCTTGATGTTGATAAGTACGAGTGGCTCAATGCATCAGGATTTCATGATCATGATGTTCACACAAATAATGATTTTCAGATTATTGCCATACCTGCTTACCCAGAGTGGATTAGGTCATCTGTTTTCTATCAGATATTTCCAGATAGATTTGCCAAGTCGTCTGTAAAGCGACCTATTCCGGAATGGGCACAAGCTCGAGAGTGGAATGAACTTCCTACAGTCGGAAGCAAAGTAACTGGTACAGAGTTATTCGGCGGTGACCTGACCGGAGTTGAAGAACATTTAGATTACGTAACAGAGCTCGGCGTAAATGGCATCTACTTCACGCCATTTTTTCCCGCACGATCTAACCATCGATATGACGCAAGTAGCTTTACTGAGGTAGATCCCGTGTTGGGCGGGGACAAAGCAATGTTTAAACTGGTCGCTGCTGCTAAGAAGCGAAAGATTCGGTTATTAGGGGATCTAACCTCAAATCATTGTGGTGCTGGGCATCCATGGCTTGCTAAAGCGCAGCGCAATAAGAAGTCCAAAGAACGTGAGTATTTTTATTGGGATAAGTCTGTAAAGCATGGATACGTCGGTTGGTGGGGTTTGGCATCTTTGCCAAAACTAAATTTTCACTCAAAAGCCCTGCGCAAGGAGATGTACGAGGGAAAGAATTCAATAGTTAAGCAATGGTTGTCGCCTAAATACGGCATGGCCGGATGGCGAATAGATGTTGGCAATATGACAGGTCGCTTAGGCGCAGATGACATGCACGATGAAGTGATGCATGGGATTCGTAAAGCTATGGACCAAGTCAAACCTGATGCCTGGTTAGTGGCAGAAAATGGAGACTTCATCGCAAGTGATTTGAATGGGTTTGGTTGGCACGGTGCAATGAATTACCAAGGTTTTATGCGACCTGTGTGGAACTGGATAAATTTAAACACAACGATCGGTGGCGGCTTTCAGGGGTTGCCATTTTCAATGCCAAAAATTAATGGAAAACAACTAGTAGAGAGCATGAAATCATTTAACGGATCAATACCTTGGAGATCTCTTGTGGCAAGCATGGTCCTTCTAGATTCTCATGACACAGCCAGAATGCGAACCGTTGTATTGGGTGACAAGAAGCTGCATCTAACAGCGATGACTTTGCTACTTACATACCCTGGCGTACCGTCAATCTTTGCAGGAGATGAGATTGGATTAGAGGGATCTTCAGGCGAAGACTCCCGTAGAACTATGAATTGGGAAGATCAAAGCTCTTGGGATTTAGATTTTCTGAGTGAAGTTAAAGAGTTAATCTCAATCCGAAAGAAGCATGATGCTCTTATTAATGGCGGATTACGTTGGGTATTAGTCGAAGATGATTGTCTAGCCTTTTTACGTGAATCAAAGAAAGAAACAATTTTGGTTTTTATCTCTAGAGGAGCTGTCAACACCAAAATTGATGTAAGCAAGCTTGGTTACATTGTTAAAAAGAGTCTGTATGGAGTTTCAGGTGATGGCTCCATAATTTCCGTAAACACAGACAAACCAACTCAAGGTTTGTGGGTTTTGGAATCAAGCCAAAAACTAAGTGGTTGATCTAAGTACTTAGCCCATGATCTTTCATTGTGTCCGGTGCGTGGATAAACACGAGAGATAAAATTGTTTGAACGATAGCCACGTTCATGCATTAGTCGATCTGCATATATTTGATATGGCCCATAGTCAGAATCCAAACCTTTTGTTCCGTGGCTCATCCAAACCTTATGTGTTCCAGGAATTGGCAAAGAATTTATAGATTTCTCCACTAAGCCATTAGCGCCAAATGGCCAATGAGGCGAGAGAGCCAATGCTGTTGAGAATCTTTCAGGCATTTGTGCAACTGCATATAAAGTCGCAAGGGCACCCATTGATGAACCGATCATGGCAGTGTTCTTCGGGTCAATTTCACTCTCTAGCGAAGGCACGATTGTTTCAAAGATTTCCTTAAAATAACTATCACTTTGCAAGAGTGATTTGTCTTCTATTATTTTTGCATAATCATTATGGACTTCAAGGCCTTCACGGAAGTATTTCTCAGGGACAAGATCTTTTCCGCGCCCCCATGGGTTTTCCTTTGTAGAGCTGTGCCAAACACCAATTATCGAAGGTGTTGCAATACCGAGTTCCCGACTAACGCGGATAGCAGATTGAGCCATTTCCCACGTTTGACCACGGTGCGTAGAGGACTTTCCGTCAAAAACATTTTGTCCATCATGAGCGATCAATAACTTATCTGATCCTTTTGGGGGCTTCCAATAATCAACGATGCGGGCTCCAAACTTGAGACGGACAACCTCGCCAGGCACCCCACGGACTTGAAAACGCTTAATCTCTTGCATCATGATTGAATTATCCCATGTCTTTGACGAAAACTTCAATTATCTGGTTTCGTCGCGACCTTCGAATCAACGATCACCCAGCTTTATTGGCTGCGATTGAATCAGCTGATCAAGTCATCCCACTTTTTATTTTAGATAAGAAACAAATAGATGAAGCTGGCGATAAGTTGCTTGCCTATATGGGGCAATCCCTAAGGGCTCTAGATGAGTCACTCAGAAACTGCTTGCACATTATTGAAGGTGATCAAGTGGAAGTATTAAAAGGACTGATTGCACAATACGGTGTCGAAGAGGTTCATATTTCAGCCGAATACGAGCGATATGGCGCAGAACGGGATGCTCGTGTTGAAGCGGCAGGAATTAAGTTAATTCGCACGGGAAGTCCTTATGCGGTGACCCCTGGTCGAGTTTTAAAGCCAAGTGATGCAACCCCTTACAAGGTATACACACCGTTCTATCGGGGGTGGCG
>JBIJAA010000050.1:0-4474 GCA_044346015.1 Candidatus Planktophila sp.
CAGACTCCTGCTAGCAGTAGTTGGGGAACAAATGTTTTTGTGATTGTCTTGTTAATTCTTGCCTTGTTAGTAACTATCGGACTTTCTATGTATGCACGTAAATTATTTAACAATCGATGAACTTTTTTAACACAACATTTAAGTATGTAAATTTACTTGGTGGATTCGCAACTATTGGTGTCCTGTTGGCAATGGCATTTTTACTGCTTGATGTTGAGGGCAAACTTTCAACCTCAGCAGAAAAACTTCGCAATCTTCTGAAAATTTCTGCACTGACCTGGTTCATAGGTCTTCTAGGCTCGATAATCTTCACCCTGGCCCTGATCTTGGATTCGTCGATTTCTGCGGTTCTAGATCCAACATCTATTCTTTCCTTCCTTGTTCAATATGAATTGGGTTCGTATTTAGCTTTCGAAGCGATAATCGCTTTTATCGTTTTCATTTGTGCTTTCCAGGTCAAAAAAATCCTAACTCTTATCTTTTTATTAATAATCTCCTTGGCTGGATTGGTAGCGCCTGTGTTTCTGAGTCATGCAGCATCTGGTGGCTCGCACTCTTTGGTCGTTGGATCACTTGTAATTCACGTTATCGGATTATCACTATGGGTTGGCGGAATTCTTGCTATCGCAATGCTTTCGGAATCAGATAGGGCAATTGCCGCTCCACGCTTTAGCCAGTTGGCCTTGTGGGCTGCTATAGCTGTTGTAATCAGTGGAGTCGTGAACGCTTGGACTCGACTCAATTTTGTAAGTGCCTGGAATTCGACATATGCCTACATAGTGATTGCAAAGACTCTCGCAACCATCTCATTGATAGCACTTGGATATCTACATCGAAAGAATCTTGAGGGTAAAGAAAGAATTAATTGGGCAGGCTTTGCAAAGTTGCTCACAATAGAAGCAGCCATCATGGTTGTGACAGTTGCACTTGGATCCTGGCTTTCAAATACCGGTTCACCGAGTAGACCCGGAGAGTTTGTATTTGATCGAGCTATTTCTGTGGTTGGGATTGCAACACCACCTAAACCAACATGGTCGAGTGTTTTGTTTAGCTATGAACCAAATGCTTTGATCATAGGAATCTTGGTAGTGATGGTTGCCTTGTATGTAAAAGGGGTAATGGTTTTGACCAAACGTGGCGATAAGTGGCCAGTTGGTCGGACAATCTCCTTTGCTCTTGCAATTGCAGTCATAGATTTTGCAACAAGTGGTGGCTTAGGTTTATATGCGCACTTTTCTTTTTCTTATCACATGATTGCCCACATGCTTTTGGGAATGATCGCACCCATAGGTCTTGTTCTTAGCGCACCCATGACTTTGGCATTACGAACATTGCCGCAAGGGCGGACGCCTTCAGAGCGAGGTGTTAGAGGTTCACTTTTGGCAGCGCTTCATTCAAAACTTGGGGTCTTCTACACAAACCCAATCGTTGCATTGTTGATTTTTGATGGCTCCTTATTTGCTTTGTACTTCACAGATTTATTCGGGATCATGATGCGGAGTCACCTTGGTCATTTGTTTATGACACTGCACTTCCTGGCAGCTGGATTCTTGTTCTTTTCTGCTGTGATTGGAGTTGACCCCAATCCTCGGAGAGTTCCGCATTTAGTCAAGATTGTCATTTTGTTTACAGCGATGAGCATTCATGCATTCTTCTCGGTTGCTTTAATGTCTACATCAACTTTGATAGATCAGGATTTCTTTTCCTATCTTCAAACACCGTGGCTAACTGACCTGCTTGCAGACCAAAAGCTTGGTGGTTCCATCGGCTGGGCTATGGGCGAAATCCCAATTTTGATGGCTTTAGTAGCAACATTTATACATTGGCTCCGGGATGACACTCGTGAGGCCAATCGAATTGACCGTAATACTGCTCGACAGGCAGCAATGGGTCAACCAGATGATTTAGCAAACTATAATCAGTACCTACAAAAGCTGGCACAACGCGATAAGAATGAGTCCTAATGGAAAACGTATTTGATCTACCGTCTGAGTACAAAGATCTTCGTGCAAGCGTTCGTGCGTTGTCCGAAAAAGAGATTGCACCTTTTGCTCAGGCCGTTGATGAAGATCATCGCTTCCCAGAAGAAGCAAAAATTGCTCTGATAAAGAATGGTTTATACGCAGCTCATGTGCCAACTGAATTTGGTGGCGATGGCGCAGATGCACTTGCCACGGTATTGATCATTGAAGAGGTTGCCCGTGCATGTGGATCCTCATCATTAATACCAGCAGTTAATAAGTTGGGATCTATGCCATTGATCTTGGGCGGTAATGAGGAGCAAAAGAAGCGTTGGCTGCCTCGTTTAGTCAAGGGTGAAGGTTTTTCATATTGTCTTTCTGAATCAGAGGCGGGATCAGATGCATCTGCAATGCGCACCAAAGTCGAACGTTCAGGTGATGGATGGGTTCTAAACGGTAGTAAGAAGTGGATTACGAATGCTGGAGAATCCGAGCTCTATTCAGTAATTGCACAGAGTGATCCTTCAAGCGGATCAAAGGGAATCACAGCTTTCATAGTTGAAAAATCAGATCCTGGTGTTTCTTTTGGAGCACCAGAAAAGAAAATGGGAATGCGCGGATCTCCAACTCGCGAAGTTTATTTCGACAATGTTCAGCTAAGCGATGATCGGCGTATTAGCGAAGTAGGACAAGGCTTTGCCTTGGCGATGAACACCCTTGATCACACACGCATCACAATTGCTGCACAAGCAATTGGGTTAGCACAAGGTGCATTCGATGTTGCAACTAAGTATGCCCATGAGCGTCATCAATTTGGAAAGCCAATTTTTGATTTTCAGGCAGTTCAATTCATGCTTGCTGAAATGGCAATGAATATAGAAGCTGCTCGCTTACTTACCTATGCAGCCGCGGTTAAGAGTGAAAATAATGAAAAAGATCTTCGCTTCTTTTCAGCAGCAAGCAAGTGTTTTGCAAGTGATATGGCTATGAAGGTTACCCAAGATGCTATTCAAGTACTTGGTGGTTATGGATATGTCACTGATTACCCTGTGGAGCGCATGATGCGCGATGCAAAGTTAACCCAGATTTACGAAGGAACAAATCAGATTCAGCGCATTGTTATGGCGCGCAACTTACCTAACGGTTAAAGCGCACAATAATCGAAGGTGAAGCCGCCGCATCCATCGGGATGTCATGATCTTCATGTGGCAGAGTTTCACTATTTAACTCACCGGCATAAACCAATCCAATTTTCCAGGCTGAGAGGTGCGCAAGAGCGCGATCGTAATAACCCCCGCCTTGCCCTAATCGATATCCAGATTGGTCAATTCGGAGGGCAGGAACTACAACAACAGAAATTTGTGAAAGATCATTTAACGCCTCACCGGTTGGCTCCAGAATTTTCTTTCTTGAGATCAATTGATTGGCTTCACCATTCCAAGGCACCCATTCCAATTGATCACCTTTAATGCGTGGCAGGACCAAGGTCTTTCCATCCCGCAGAAATGCTTCGTTGATTTCAAGAGTGCTTGGCTCTAACTCGTAGGAAATATACGAGGCAATAGTTGAGGCTGAAACGATTTCTGGTGCTTTTAAGATGACATTGAAGGTGCAGGGGATGAATTTTTGAGAACGCTCCCGCCGGGCGCGATCACGTAATGCATTTTTCTGATCTGTCATTTAAATCTCCCGCTAAATCCCAAAGATCAAACTGTTCAACAAGTAGGGTGTGATTATGTCAGAACACACTCGAGTCGATGAGTTTCTTACCTCCTTACTCGCCATCTGCAAACCCCTGGAACCATTTGAGATGCCATTGCTCGATGCACATGGTGCGACCCTCGCCGAAGATATTTACGCTGGAGATCGCTTAGTTCTTCGCTCCGGAACTCGTATTCGCTCAACCCAAATTGGATTAGCCGCATCTATTGGCCGTGATCATCTTCCAACTCGGCCGCACCCACGCGTCGTGGTTCTCTCAGCTGGCCCCGATTTAGTTGAGCCTGGTCAACCCTTAAGTAATGCCAGCGACGAGTATGAAACAAATTCGTGGCTATTAACCACTGCAGTTCGTGAAGTTGGCGCAGTTGCATATCGAGTTCATTCAATTCCAGATGATGAAGAGCAGTTACAGAAAGTCATTGAGGATCAACTGGTGCGTGCTGATTTAATTGTTATTAGCGGAGAACGCAGAGCTGACTCATTTGATTTAATTTCTCGCACACTTTCAGGAGTTGGGAACATAACAACTGTTGACTTGGCAATTGAGGCTAGCGGTCGTCACAATTTCGGAACAATCGGTCCAGACAACACCCCAGTCGTGACACTTCCTGGCGATCCGATCGCTGCATATATTTCATTTGAGCTTTTCGTTCGACCAATGATTCGCACAATGTTGGGGGCTGCAACAATTCATCGCCCTTCCGTAAAAGCGGCACTTGAAAAGCCAATTGAATCCACAGCCGGAATGCGCTCGTATATTCGTGCAATCTTGGCTGATGACGGAAAATCCG
>JBIJAA010000024.1:0-14945 GCA_044346015.1 Candidatus Planktophila sp.
ATTAGACAACCTATTAGAGAATTAGGCGCACAAGTTGCCCATAGTCTTTTAGCAATTTTAGATGGACAAGAAGTTGAAGATAAAGTCCTAGATGTTAAGTTAATTAAGCGCCAATCTACTGCAACTAAATAGCAGTATTGGCAGCAATAATCTCTTTATACTTTTTAAAGCTCATCTTTGGGGTGCGTTCAAAGGTCTGATAATCAACATGGACGATTCCAAAGCGCTTGGCATAGCCTTCAGCCCACTCAAAGTTATCAAGTAGGGACCAGGCAAAATATCCCTTAACTGGCGCGCCATCTGAAATAGCGTTTTGCAGTGATTGCAGATGTGCAACTAAATATGCGGTGCGCTTGGTATCAATTACTTCGCCGTTCACCTTGACATCATCGTATGAAGATCCGTTTTCAGTGATCACTAGATACGGGATCGAAGGCCAATCCTTGTGGACTCGCTTTACTAAATTACCAAGGCCTTCAGGTGTTACAACCCAGCCCATCGCAGTTAAATCATTAGTCAGATGAGCTGGTGATGAGCCATCTACCCGCTGTGGAAATGGCATAAAGCCACCCTCGATTGCTGGCTTATCTTCTGGTCGCGGTGAGCGAACAAATCCATCGCAGTAATAGTTAATACCAAGAAAATCAGGAGCAGCGATAAGTAGTTGCTCATCTCCTGGCAGAACAACGAGGCTGAGCATTTCGCCGTAGCAATCAACTAGGTTTTGTGGGTACTTTCCAGTGGTAAATGCATCAATCCACCAACGATTTAAGTTTGAATCATTCAACGCTGCAAAATCAACAACATCTTGATCATGTGGTGATTCATTATGAATATTGTTCATGTTTACAGTTAGTCCCACTGTTGCATCTGGGCAGACTGCTTTGATTGCGCGAGTAGCAGCAGCGTGAGCTAAAGCGGTGTGATGGCTAGCAGCAACAGCTAAATTGAAATCCTTTTTACCTGGTGCATGCACGCCATTTGAGTAACCCAGCCAGGAAACACACCATGGTTCGTTAATCGTAATCCAGGTTGAAATGCGATCGCCGAATGCTTCGGCACACGCCGTTGCATAATCTTCAAATGCTTTAACAACATCACGGTTTGCCCAGCCACCTTTATTTTCAAGTGCTTGTGGCAAATCCCAGTGATACAAAGTAACCATTGGTTCAATACCGGCGGCAACAAGTGCGTTGATTAAACGATTGTAGAAATCAAATCCACGTTCTTCTCTAACAGAATCTCCATTTGGAAATAGGCGAGGCCATGCAATTGAGAATCGGTAGGCACTCACGCCAAGATCTTTCATAATGGCTATGTCTTCATCAAAACGGTTGTAGTGATCACATGCTTGATCACCTGTATCCCCATTTACTACCTTGCCAGGTGTCTTTGAAAATGTGTCCCAAATACTTGCGCCTCGACCATCGACATTAAATGCGCCCTCAATTTGATAACTTGCAGTCGCAGTTCCCCAGGTGAAATCTTCTGGAAAGTGAGAACTCATGTCGTGGTTATCCCATCTGTGCAGATCAAATTACAACATTTTGGCAATTGAATATTTGTTAAGGAAACGCTGTAGTAGTCTACTGAAAGCGGTTTCATAAGCAATACTGTAGCCTAACTAGATTCCAGCCTTTAGGAGAAAAACATGGCCAACGGGCCTGAACTATCGCTTTTGTGGTCAGAGGAGTTTGCCGACCACCATGGCGGTCATCTGTTGGAAGACATTTGGAATTTTGATATTGGTGATGGTGCTTCTGCTGGATTAGTTGGGTGGGGCAACAATGAACTTGAGTACTACACCAAAGATTCAGTCAGCATCAATGGCGACCTGGTTATCTCTGCAGAAAGACTCACCCCTGATTCTGGGTTGGACTGTTACTACGGCCCAGCGCAATGGAAAAGTGGCAAGATCCACACAGCTGGCAAGATCGGATTTAAGCACGGACGCATTGAGATTAAGGCAAAGATGCCAAGTGGTGTTGGTACCTGGCCAGCGCTGTGGTTACTCGGTGCAAACCTTCTAGATGGTGTTGCCTGGCCACACTGCGGTGAAATAGATATTTTGGAAAATACAGGTGCACATCCATTTCAAGTTCAAGGAACTATCCATGGTGATGGCTACTTTGGGGAAAATGGATTAACTAAAATCATTCAATCTCCAACAACACTTTCGAGTGATTTTCACACCTACTCGATCAACTGGACGCCAGATGCCATTGAATGGTTCTTTGATGACCTTTGCTACAACACAATTAATCGAGCAGATGTTGAAGCACAAGGGAAGCCATGGCCATTTAATCAAGAGTTTTATCTGATCATGAACCTGGCTATTGGTGGCTGGTTTGCAGGAGATGTCGATCCCGAGTTTAAAAGCGCAGAGCTTCACATTGCGTCAATTAGCTATTACTCACTAGATGGCGTTGGCGAACTCATCCTGCATTAATGCTTTATTACTTCTCCAACACCATTGATTGTTGAGAATCTGATCCAGTCAAAACTCATACTTGCTTGCTTCAAGCCAGGTTCAATTGCTCCGCCAAGGTTTCCACCCATGGCTAGGTTTACTACTAAGTAAAATTCATGGTCAAAAACCCAGTCTTTATCCTTCTTTTGTTGGCTTCCAAAGAGAACTCCATCGACATACCAATCAATGCTCTCTGGCAACCAATCAACTGCGTAGGTGTGATACTCATTTGCAAAACCATTGGGCATATCAACAGTTGTGCCACGTCCGCCAAAGCCACCTGAGAGTAATCCGTGTAAATATCCGTAGGCAGTATTAGGTGACTTACCAACTAACTCAGTTACATCGATCTCACCACACCACGGCCAAATTCGAGTATCGATATCTGCCCCCAACATCCAGAACGCACCCCACGTACCTGGACCTACTGGACCTTTGATTCGCGCTTCTAACCGGCCATACTTAAAACCGACTTTGTCTTTTGTGATGTATTTCGAACTAACCCATTCGCATGGAGTTTTGTAATAACAGTTGTATTCGTTGGCACCAGTTGTAGTTGCATCAATTTGCAATGCTCCCTCTGAAGTGATCTTGGCTAAGGTCGGGATGTAGTACTGGCGTTCTTTATTTCCCCAACCACCCCCAGCTACAGCCTTACTTCCATCGCCATTTTCAGATACCCAAATTGAACTATCAGGAGCCGAACCTGCGGTTAAATTGAATTCATCCTGCCATACCTGCACATATGTTCTCTTAAAAACTGGAATTGCTACTTCACTTGAATCAACTTTGGTATCTGTAAAACCCTTTGCGCTATATGTTGCAATTACATAAACCTTAAATCCTTGATCTATACCTGCAGGGATATATGTCGCAGATTTTGCGCCACCAATTTCAACCGGTCCTTTAAACCATTGATAGGTGACCTTGGCAGTTTTTGGTGAAAATGCACCTGGAGTTGCAATGGCTTTGCTACCGGAAGGATCAACAAGAGTTGCTGTCGGTTTAAAATTCACAATTACGTGGCCGATTGTGCCCACAACTGAAGATGCGGTCGTGCCTGCTGCCGTAACCTTGAATTGAATGCGTTGGTTTTTCTGCTTTGCAGAGGCTTTAAAAGCGGTTTTAGTAGCACCAGCAACTGCTTTGCCGTTTACAAACCACTGAAACTTTGGAGATTTAACTCCACTGATTGAGGCTGGAGTTACAGCAAAATTTAAACCAGTGTTATCTGAGTAAATAATCTGCGGCTGGATTGAGACATCTGCCTGTGCTGAAAACGGCGCGGCTAGAGCTAGAAGTGAAAATGAAATAAGAAATGCTAATGAGCCCTTAAGTGACTTCATTAGCATTTCTTATTCTCCCCTTACTTCGCTACAACTTTAGATGTGTATGTCTTTCCATCGATAACCACAGAGACTGTCTTAGCTCCCGCAGATACCTTCACAGGGACAACCTGCATAGCTGAAGAGATCTTTACTGTGGCTTTCTTGGCACCTGTTACAGAGACAGTTGCTGACTTACCAGCAGCACCTGCAACAGCAACTGAGATTACAAAGTCTTTTCCAGATTTTGCAACGGATGTTGTAATGCCACGGTAGTAGTGGAACTCAACACCTTCTGCAGCTGCAGGAGTTGTATCTGCAATTTCAGGAACGAGCGTTGCAAATGCTGTGCTAGAAACTGGCATTGCCGAGGTTGCTGAAACTGGCGCTGGATTTGGCTTTGTATCAGCGTTCTTCAGAGTAAATGCGGCATAACCAAAAGCATCAGTTGTGGCCTGAAGTGTTGACTTACCGCCGTTTACTTTCAAGGTGACAACCTTGTTTGGTACTCCGGTCTTTCCATCATCACCAGTTACCTTATAAACAACGATCAGGTCTCCACCAATTGGTGCATATGCTTGCTTTAGACCCTTAGCCGCATTTGTCACAGAGTTTGTTGCACCTAACTTTGGTGTCACCAATGTGATTGTTGGCTTAGTTGCTGGCACAACAATTGGTGCCTTTGGTATGTAGTAATGGAACTCAGTGATTACTGAGTGATCGGCTTGCTCACTATTTACCTCAGGAAGCATCTGTGAATGTAGACGATCTAACTTGTCATCACTAAATATTGGCTTAGATGTCATTGATTCTGGCTCTGTTTCACCTAAAGACTCAAGATCTAAGTTCTTCACAGCAAAGGTCACGTTTCCGTATGCATCGGTGCGGTGAATTACATTTGCTTGATCAAATGGAGGACGATCAATTCCCTTTGTCTTTATTCCGTCAACTGAAATAATTGATGATGCTTCGCTGTAACCCTTATTCATACGTAGGTTAACGGCTGTGAAGGCAAGGGGCTTTCCGGTCTTGTCTGTCACGTTGTAGGTCAAGTTAATTGTTGATCCCACCGGTGCAAATGCAACTTGGAAAAGTAAGCCAGATCCAAACCAACCCTTTGCAACCCAACCATCGGCCATCTGCTGATTGACTCGTGCATCTGATGTGTTTGTCGCATCAAGAAAAGGTGATTGCAACGTAATGACGGCATCTCGTGGGCCACCTGTTGCAGCAGTTGCGCTGTAGAAAGCAACTGGAGAAATAGCGAGGACCATCGCAAGGATGACGCCGATGTGAGTACGGAATTTAGACATATGTATGCCTTTCTTGCCTAGGGTGGATTGAGATTTAGTCATTAACCTTTTACCGCTCCGTCCATAACACCGCTTACTAAACGGCGACCGACGAAAATAAACAGAATCAGAAGTGGCGCTGTTGCCAAGAACGCACCACCCATCTGAAGTGAATAATCGAGCCCATAGAGCGGCTTTAGTTGTGTAAGAGCAACCTGCAATGTAAATCTCTCAGGAGATTGCAAAACAATCGTTGGCCATAGGTAGTCATTCCAGGATGCTAAAAACGCAAAGAGACCAAGAACAAAGGCGCTCTGACGAATACTTGGAAGCACGATGCTCCAGAAAACTCGCGGAACAGATGCGCCGTCAATGCTGGCAGCTTCAAGAATTTCATTGGGGACTTGCGCATCAATGATCTGGCGCATCCAAAACACACCAAAAGCAGTAACTAAGGCCGGGACTATGAGCGCATACAAGGTGTTAACCAGGTTCAATTTATTAGCCATGATAAACAGCGGAACGATTCCAAGCTGACTTGGAAGCATCATGGTTGCAACAACAAAAAGAATCGAGAATCGACGTCCCTTGAAATTCAGCTTGGCAAAGGCAAAACCAGCGATTGCAGAGAAAATTACTTGCGCAATTGCAATTGCAATGCCGACGACAAATGTGTTGAACAGCGCTCTTCCAAAATAGACACCTTCTGCGGTGAGAACCTTTTCTGCAACTTCTAAAAAGCGAGGCCCTGGTACTAGAGAAGGAGGGCTCTTGGAAATTTCTGCATCAGTATTGGATGAAACGATAAACATCCAATAAAAAGGAAATACCGACAAGAAAGTGATTAGGGTCAGCATCAAGTAATGCAGCTTTGAAGTCTTCTGCCACTTAGGGATATGCCGCTTGATCTTTTTAGGAGCAGTTGTTGGTTCAAGTGCACCAAAATTTAATTCGACTGGTACTGCAATTTTCTTAGCGATTGGTTTCTTGCGTTGCGAAGCGGCTTTCTTTACAACAGCCTTTTTGCGTTTAGGTGCGGCTTTCTTGGTTGCTACTTTCTTACGCTTAGGGGCTGCCTTCTTAGATGCTACTTTTTTGCGCTTAGGTGCAACCTTTTTCGCAGCAGACTTCTTACGCTTAGGCGCAGCCTTCTTTACTGCAACTTTCTTTCGCTTGGGTGCAGCTTTTTTACTTGTGGCTTTGTTTACTGCAGATTTTTTGGCCACAACCTTTTTGGTAGCGGCTTTCTTACGCTTGGGTGCCGCAGCTTTTCTTACTACAGCCTTTTTACGCTTGGGTGCAGCCTTCTTCGTCGCCGATTTCTTGGTTGTCATCGGCTACCCTCACCTGAAAGTTTGCGGGTAATGAAGAAGTTAACCGCTGAAATAATCAGGACAATAAATGTGATCGCGATACCGATTGCCGCTGCATAACCGTACTTATTGTTAAGGAATGCTTGGTTATATAGGAACAAAGTTAGTGTTAAGAATTGCTTAGTTGATCCACCCTCAGCGTTTAACTGCTGAGGTTCAGCAAAGACCTGTAATCCACCGATAGTGCCAACGATTAGGACGAAGGTAATCGTGTTCTTCAGTGATGGGAGAGTTACATACTTAAATTGCTGCCATTTGGTAGCACCATCAACTGAAGCGGATTCATAGAGCTCATCTGGGATTGCCAGCATGGAAGCCAAGAAAATTAGAGTGTTATAGCCAACCCAACGCCAGGTAATCATCGTGGAGATTTGAATGTGACTTGGTATTACCCCTTCAATGAAGTCGATGTTTTCAATGCCTGGGATTAACCCTAATAAGCCATTTATTAACCCATAATCGCGGCCAAAGAGTTGTTGGAAAACGATTGTGATTGCAATGACTGAAGTGATGTTTGGGACCAAAAGAATCGTGCGCCAAAAAGACTTTCCTTTTAATCGCTTATTGCGAAGGATTGCCGCAAGGCTGATCGCAATAATCATCTGTGGGAAAGTTGATAACGCCCAGATACTAAAAGTATTTCTAAGTGCTATCCAAAAATCTGAATCCTGAAATAAGAAAATAAAATTGTTAATGCCATTAAACTCAGATGCGCCCAGCGGGTCCCACTTGAAAAATGCGATGTAGATTGAATAAACAACTGGAGCGACACCAAAAATAAGGAAGATGATGAAAAATGGAGCAATCGCTGGGTATCCCCAGCGACCATTCAAAGATCCCACACCTGGAAGCGGCTTCTTTTCTTTTTTTCTTTTTTGCTTCCAAGGAGTAAGAGGCGCCTGTTGGCGCCCCTTACCATCCTTAATTGTTGTCATCAGATAAATACTTTAATTCTTAAAGAGTTTATCGATGTCCGATATAACGAGTGCATAGGATTTAGCAGATGTCATCTTTTTGGATGCAACACGACCGAGTCCTGCGCCAAATGTGGAATCAATCTTGCGTTGTAGTTCTCCTTCAAAGATTGGCTTCAACTTCAACACACCACGTGTGTAGATTGCACCCACTGGTGCGTTGCTGAAGAACTCATCCTTGTAATCAAGCAAAGCTGCATCATCGTAAAGAACTGAAGTTGAAGGGAAAAGACCATAAGTCTTGAAGACCTTTAACTGTTGTTCTGGTGCTAAGTACCAAGTAAGGAAGTCATAAGCAGCTTGCTTATTCTTTGAGTAGCTAGGGATACCAAGTTCTGTTCCGCCTTGGTTTCCACCACCTACAGGAAGATCGGCAATATCCCACTTACCCTTTGTATCTGGTGCTTGCTTCTTGATGTAATCAAGCATCCAGGCTGGAGCAAGAATTGTTGCCATTGCGCCCTTATTCATACCAATATTCCAGTCAGATGTGAACTGGCCAAGGCGAGCGCCAATGCCAGCATCAAGTGCTTTAACTGTTGTATCCCAAGCCTTCTTGATCTGAGGGTTTGTCTTGTAAACAAGCTTTCCTGCATCAGTTCCATCTGGTTGGTAATACTTAACAGTTCCTTGGTTCATGACAGCTGCATAGATTGATCCAGCATCATCAATGAATCCCTTACCTGCTTTCTTTTCCGCAGGTGTTAACTTGGAAACATATTTCTTACCAGTTGCAATAAATGCATCCCATGTTGGCCACAACTTACTGACCGCTACGCGATCAGTTGGTAGTCCAGCTTTCTTGAACAAGTCTGTGCGGTATGCAACCTGCAACCCGCCGACATCTGTTGGGATACCAATAACGTTGTCATTAAATGCAACGCCTTGCTCCCAGCGCCATGGAAGGTAATTCTTTTTAATGTCATTTGCTGAGAGTCCAGCTGGAACCCCTGAAGCAGCGTTGATGCCAGAGGTCTTCATCTGTCGCAAATCTTGGAAACAGCTTGGGCGGTTTCCTGTGCGCCAGTAACCTGAGTAAGGAACTTCAAAGGCGATGATGTCTGCTGGTCCACCTGTCTGGCAAGAAAGAATTGTCTTCTGGTGAAGTGGATCAACATCGTTCTTAATTGGGATGATTTTAATTTCAGGGTGCAATTTTTGATATTCACGTTGTAGGCCTGGCTGAATAACTTCGCCAAAAGTCCAAATAGTTAAAGTGATTTGCTCAGCTGCCTTTGCAGGTGCTGACATCACACCTAATGAAACCGCCATTGCAACGATTGCTCCAAGGAATGCATTTTTGGTGGCTAATTTTTTCATGTGTGGAACCTTCCCTTTAACAGGCCTGACATCCGGCAGGCCCTTAGTGAAAACTTGAAACTCTCAGAAAACTCTCGCCATTGGGGGTTTCCATGAAAGCGGTTTCAAGGTACGCTATTTAAGCCTTTATTGCTATCTGGCACAAGGGATTTTGGGTTAAAGTTTGATAACGAGGGGAGGGCTGCCAATGGCCACAAGAAAAGTGCTTCTGGCACCAACCAGTCTTTTTGTTGCGCTCTCCATCGCCCTGACCTTCATGGTCAACCCAGCGGCTGATGCAGCCACAAAGAAAACTTTAAAGCTTTTGTGGTCAGATGAGTTCAATGGCAAAAAAGGAACACTGCCATCTTCAAAGACATGGAGCCGTGAAATTGGCGGTGGTGGCTGGGGAAATTCTGAACGCCAGTTCTATACCGACAAAGCTGCCAACGCCTCCATGGATGGTGCAGGCCGTTTGGTGATTACCGCCAACAGAATTTCAAATGAGTACGGCGATCTCATTGGCGATGTACCTGGCACCGAAGACATCCTGAATCGTTGCTCTGAGTGCCAATTTACAAGTGCTCGCATGAAGACTGCTCGCAATCTTTCATTTCAATACGGTCGTATTGAAGCGCGAATCAAAATGCCACAAGGTGTTGGAACCTGGCCCGCATTTTGGATGTTGGGCGGAGATTTACTAGATGGTGTTCCTTGGCCTGAGTGCGGCGAGATCGACATCATGGAGTTTCGTGGAGATATTCCAGATCGCTCAACCTCTGCAATTCATGGCCCAACAACTCCGCAAGGATCGGGCTTGGGCGCAGCGTTTTTAAGTTATGACTCTCTATCTAATGGTTACCACACCTATGCAATTGAATGGAAAAAGAATTCCATTACATTCATCGTTGATGGCAGAGTCACCGGGACATACTCTTCAGCAGATACTGGCTCTAGAGGTTGGGTATATAACCAGAAGTTCTTTTTGATCTTGAATTTAGCTATGGGTGGTACATATGCTGGTGAGTACATCGATCCAATGGTTAATCAAGCGCAATTGCATGTTGATTACATACGTTTCTACTCAATCAACGGAGTTGGAAAAGTATTTAAAGGTTAATTCAACTAGGTAAAGGAGCAGGGAATGAAGCAGATATCAATTACACGCAAGCTAATTAGTGGGGTTGCAATGCTTTCGCTCCTACTCACTGGAGGGTTGATCGGGCAGAGCACATCCCAAGCTGCTGGTCTACCAACTATTCGCTATGTATCTCCTGACTTTAACTCTGCAAATGAAACCTTCGCATCCGATGGTCTTGGCCAGTACTACGCAGCTGGTGGACGCAGCTTCTTTAAGTACGTTGGCGCTGGATCAACAATCACAATTACTTATTTGGTAACTACTGACGGAACAACACCAGCGGCTGATAAGGCTGTTTCATTTATGGTCAATGCTCCTTACAGTGGCTCAAAAGCGACGTGGGAAGTAGACGGCAAAGCAGTCGGTGCTTCACAAGATTCAGCAACTGGCTACGGTTTATTGGTTGCAGGAAAGACTGACTCTGCAGGAAAAGTTTCATTCACAATGAAAAACACAAACACAGCAGATTCTGCAATGGCAATTCCTGCATCAGAAACACAACCTCGTGCAACAACTGGACGACTCTATGGAAACATGAAGTTGATTATTGATGGATTAACTGACATGCAGCAGATAACAGACCTGTTGACCTTTGATATTACAAAGTCACCAGCAACAACTATTGGTTCTGCTGTTACACCAACACCTACTGCCACACCAACGGCGACAGCTACACCTACTGCCACACCAACCCCAACTGTTACAGCACCTGCATCATTGCCATCAATGCGTTTAGTCTCACCAGCATTTGGTCCATCAAACAGTGTTGATACAACAGGGGACATTGCGCAGTATTACTCAGCAAAGGTTCGTGCGTATTACACATACATCGCAGCCGGAACTACTCTGACTCTTAAGTATCTTGTTACCTCAGATGGAACTAAGCCACTTGCAAATAAAGAAGTAACTCTGCAGGTAAATGCGCCATACAGTGGATCAAAGGCCAACTGGTTATCTGGAAGCACAAAGATAACTATTCCAGCATCAGATCCAGCATCAGGTGCTGATTTGAAGGCAACAACAAATGCGATGGGTGAAGTTACCTTTATTATCAAGAACACAGACACAAAGGGAACTGAAGCTAAGCCTGCAACACCTACTACACCAGCGCCAAAGGTTCGCCTATATGGAACCTTTAAGCCAATTATTTCTGGTTATGGCGACAAAGAATCAGATGTTGATCTTGTGACATTTGATGTCTATGCAGCTCCAGTTGTTAAGGCAACAACTATTACCTGCGTTAAAGGTAAGACAATCAAGAAGGTAACTGCGGTTAATCCAAAGTGCCCAACTGGTTATAAGAAGAAGTAACAACTCTCTAATAAGAGATCCCGGTGCCCGTATGGGTGCCGGGATTTTTTATGGGCCAAAGACCTCGCCATAACCATTGAGCTGGTAACTGCGAACCCAGTCAATGCTCATTGTTGATGATTGAAGATTTGCCCAACTTCCACCAAAAGAACCTACTGCGTTGTTAAGGATGAGGAAGAACTTCTCATTAAATGCCCATTTTCCGGACACGCGTGATGGAGTTGTGCTACCGACTAATCGCCCATCGAAATAATATGAAATAGAGTTTGGTAACCACGCTATCGCATAGGTGTGAAAATCACTTGAGACATCTACTCCCACTTCCAATTCATCAAAAACATATCGGGCATTGCCACAGCATGCATTTGGAGTGTCTGTAATAGAGAAGTGAGTTGCAGAAGTTGTGACAGTTGGCCTATCAGAGTGAATCTCTACGATGTCCATCTCACCTGAATAAGGCCAACCCACTTGGTTTATGTTGTCACCCAACATCCAAAAAGCTGGCCAGTTCCCCGAACCGACAGGCATCTTTATACGAGATTCAATAAACCCATACTTAAAGGAATGCTTGCCTTGTGTATCTAAGCGCCCGCTGGTAAATGAACAGAGTCCCACATAACAAATTCCACCATTTGTTACTGGTTGGGTAATTCTCTTTGTGGTAATTATTAAGTTGCCATCAACTGATCCATCCTGGGCAATAGCTTCAGGAATGTAATACTGCTGCTCATTGTTATGGCAGGTGCCACCACCATTTGATGCGGCCTGTTTACAAAGCCTAGGTGTCCATGACGTCGAACTTGCTTGAGAACCCTTTGCTCCCAAAAAATCATCGCTCCACAAAAGCTTGCCAATAACTAATCCGGCAACCTTTGGAATCTCTGCTGCAGCTTTGGCTGCCTTGGCATCTGCCTCTTGCTTTGCCTTTAACTCGGCTGCTGCCTTGGCCGCTGCAATCTCTGCATCTAACTTTGCTTTTGCTGCGGCAGCTTGTTCGGCAGTTACCTTTGCTGCTGCATCACGAATATCAGCAAGTTGTTGCCAGGTGGGACCGTTGATTGGATATGGTGCAAAGGAAGAGGTGTTGTCATCGGTTAATTGCCAGACCAACTTGTTGCTTACCTTTACGCAGCTATAGAGATCGCGGTCCTTTAACTGTTGTAAGCCAGATTGCTTACATGTTGTCCCGGCGATGGTGTTAGTTGCAGAGCTTGAAACAGAAAATGCGCTCACAAGAGAAAGAACTAGTGCAGCAACTAACCATCGTGTTTTTCTCACGCCTTAGTATAAGCGATACTCCTTCATAAATCTCAACTAACTCGAATAGCCCAGCAATGGGTGCAATAGAGGAGATTGGTGGATACTTCACACATGAAGATCTGGCGCACAGTATTGATCGCACTTATTGCAACCGCACTTATTGCCCCGTCTATGGGGCCAGCTGTCGCAAATCAAAGTAGTTCAGTACTTCCTTCTTGGGCAGTTAAATCCACAATCTATGAAGTAAATGTCAGGCAGTATTCAGCAGCTGGTGACTTTAACTCTGTTACAAAGTCATTGCCACGATTGAAAAGGCTTGGTGTTGGAATCCTGTGGTTGATGCCTATTCATCCAATCTCAAAGGTTAACCGCAAGGGAACACTTGGCTCTCCTTACTCAGTTGCTGATTACAAAGGCATCAATCCTGAGTTTGGAACTGCCGAGGATTTTCAAGTACTAATCGATGAAGCGCACAAACTTGGAATGAAAGTGATTATCGACTGGGTCGCTAATCACTCTGGTTGGGATAATCCTTGGATTGCAAATGAGTCCTGGTATCACCGTGATGTGAGCGGAAAGATTCTTTCTCCCAACAATGATTGGACAGATGTAGCGTGGCTTGATTACGAAAACCCCAATACGAGAGCAGCAATGCTTGATGCCATGAAGTACTGGGTCACAGAGTTTGATATCGATGGATTTCGTGCAGACGTAGCTGGATTAGTCCCATTGAGTTTCTGGGAGAGTGCAACTGCTGAACTCCAGACAATTAAGCCACTCTTCATGCTTGCAGAGGAGCAGGGCACCATGGGAATGCTGGATAAGGCCTTTGTTGCCAATTACAACTGGGAGCTCAATAAACGTATCAATGCACTTGCTATAGGGCTAACTGTTCCTATCTCCCACATGAAGTTTGTCGCCAAGCAGGCTTCTACATATCCAACAGGATCCATCCCCATGAACTTCATTACTAACCACGATGAAAATAGCTGGAACGGAAGCGAGTATAAAAGACTGGGCGCAGCAGTACCTGCAATGGCAGCCCTGACCTTTACCCTCCCCGGAATTCCATTGATCTACTCAGGACAAGAGGTTGGAAACACTCGAGAACTCGCTTTCTTTGAAAAGGATCTCATTCCTAATCTTGAGATAGAAAACTCAACAACCGACCTCTATAAGAAACTAGTTGCTCTTAAGACTAAGAATCCAGCACTATGGAATTCAGCCCCTCTGGCTGCACCAGAGCTAACGCAGGCAAATGAAGACATCATTAGCTTTTATAGAACTGTTGGCAAGAATAAAGTCTTAACAATAATCAATGCTTCAAACAAGCCGCAGAAAACTTCAATTTCTCTTAATAAGTTAGCTGGCACTTATTATCAATTTAGTAGTAACAAGCAAAAGAAGTTGCCCTCAAAACTGACTTTAATCCTGAAGCCATGGCAGTTTGAGATCTACTCTTCTGCAGGTAACTAACTCTTAGTAATCGTAAAGACCGCACTTGTTTCTCCTGTGCTCTTAACCGTTAAGGTATAAGGAGCACCTGGCAGCTTAAATACTTCACCTGCCTGGAATCCTGAAAGCCACTTACCGTTCAAAGGCGGAAGAATAGTTTCTCCATCAGCATCTAGAACTGGCTGCCCGGCTGGAAGATCAGAGCCGCTTCTTTCAATTAATATCGGCCCAACAGCATTTCCTTGGTCAGTTGTCCATGCTGGACCAATCATTCTTACTTCAAGCTGAGGCGCGTACAAATGATTAGAGACTGACGTACAGCGATCCTTTGAGGGGACGTAGTACTCAAAGAAATACCAATTACCTTTATAACCAAGCTCATAAACGATTTTGTCTGTTACCAACCTTGATTCATCAACAGTTGTCTCGGCGCCAATTTTGATAGTTTTTGCAAGCGGTGTGTGAAAGATAGTTGCGCGTTGAGTGGCACTTAGGGTTGTGTTAGGACACCAATCATCATTACCCATCAAGTCTCTAAAGTCTCCATATTCTTCGATGGAACAATTCGTCGCATTAAACTTGGTGTAATCCGAACCTTTGCAATACATCGAGGATGAGTGGTAATAACCAAAGTTATGACCAAGTTCGTGAGTCAATGTTGTTGATCCAAAAGAGCGAAGGTTTATAGCATTTCCTTCTTGCGAACCAAGTCCTGCATACCCACACGTGTCATAAATGTTCACAACAACTATGTGAGTCCCTATTGGGACCGTCTTTAAGCCCGCTATCTTCATCCCAGCCTTTATGTCGGCAGAAGGATTGCAGCGCTCAAGGGCGGTTCCTGGTTTGCCAATAAAAAACTTTGAAGTTGTGAACTTCATTTTGCCGCGGGAGTTTTGCTTCCAGAAGGTGATGGCGTTTTTCACCGATTCTTTGGCAAAACTCAACATCTCGCCTTCACTTGTTGCAGTGGTTGTGTCCACTAGATTTTCAGTCCAGAAATTTGGCTGGTCCTTGGGTGTTAATCCGACATAAACAATCTTGT
>JBIJAA010000051.1:0-4378 GCA_044346015.1 Candidatus Planktophila sp.
CGGATTTTCCGTCATCAGCCAAGATTGCACGAATATACGAGCGCATTCCGGCTGTGGATTCAATTGGCTTTTCAAGTGCCGCTTTTACGGAAGGGCGATGAATTGTTGCAGCCCCCAACATTGTGCGGATCATTGGTCGAACGAAAAGCTCAAATGAAATATATGCAGTGATCGGATCACCAGGAAGTGTGACAACTGGTGTGTTGTCTGGGCCTATTGTTCCAAAATTGTGACGTCCGCTAGCTTCAATTGCCAGATCAACAGTTGTTATATTCCCAACTCTTGCAAGCGTGCGAGAAATCAAATCGAATGAGTCATCCCTGCGTTCACCGCTAATAATAATTAAGTCGGCTCGCACCAATTGATCTTCAATTACCTTTTGTAATTGCTCTTCATCATCTGGAATTGAGTGAACTCGATAAGCAACTGCGCCAACTTCACGGACGGCAGTAGTTAGTAACCAAGAGTTTGTTTCGTACTCGTCGCTGGCATTGTTGAGAGGCTGACCTGGTTCAACTAAATCAGGACCAGCTGAGAGAACTACAACTCGTGGGTGCG
Source organism: Candidatus Planktophila sp. (assembly GCA_044346015.1). Lineage (GTDB taxonomy): Bacteria > Actinomycetota > Actinomycetes > Nanopelagicales > Nanopelagicaceae > Planktophila. Next base: position 559 of record JBIJAA010000051.1, read on the forward strand.
GCCGCGTTGGAAGATGATCACGGCCAATAGATGCGGCCAATCCAATTTGAGTTGAGCGAATACGAGTTCCGGAGCGAAGAACTAAACGATCTCCAGCGTAAATATCATCGGCAAGGGTCGCACCATGCGCGTCAAGCAATGGCATCTCAAAAGGTTCAAGCGGTTTGCAGATGGCGAGTAAGGAGGTAAGAAACTCATCGACTCGGGTGTGTTCTGACATAATCACACCCTACTTGTTGAACAGTTTGATCTTTGGGATTTAACGGGAGATTTAAATGACAGATCAGAAAGTTGCATTACGTGATCGCGCCCGGCGTGAGCGTTCTCAAAAATACATCCCCTGCGCCTTCAATGTCATCTTAAAAGCACCAGAAATCGTTTCAGCCTCAACTATCGCCTCATACATTTCCTATGAGTTAGAGCCAAGCACTCTTGAAATCAACGAAGCATTTCTGCGGGATGGAAAAACTCTAGTTCTGCCCCGCATTAAGGGTGACCAGTTGGAATGGGTTCCTTGGAATGGTGACCCCAATCAATTGATCTCAAGAAAGAAAATTTTGGAGCCAACCGGTGAGGCAGTAAATGATCTTTCCCAAATTTCCGTTGTAGTTGTGCCTGCACTTCGAATTGACCAATCTGGATTTCGATTAGGGCAGGGTGGAGGTTATTACGATCGTGCACTTCCGCACCTCACGGCCTGGAAAATTGGATTGGTATATGCCGGTGAATTAAACAGTGAAACTCTGCCACATGAAGATCATGACATCCCGATGGATGCGGCAGCTTCACCTTCGATAATTGTGCGCTTTAACCGTTAGGTAAGTTGCGCGCCATGACGATGCGCTGAATCTGATTTGTTCCTTCGTAAATCTGAGTTAACTTTGCATCACGCATCATGCGCTCCACAGGATAATCAGTGACATATCCATAACCACCAAGTACTTGTATTGCATCTTCTGTAACCTTCATTGCCATATCGCTTGCAAAACACTTGCTTGCTGCTGAGAAGAAGCGAAGGTCTTTTTCATTGTTTTCGCTTTTAACTGCAGCGGAATAAGTAAGTAAACGAGCTGCCTCTATATTCATAGCCATATCAGCAAGCATGAATTGAACTGCCTGAAAATCAAAAATTGGCTTTCCAAATTGATGGCGTTCATGGGCATACTTCGTTGCAACATCGAATGCACCTTGTGCCAACCCAATAGCTTGAGCAGCAATTGTGATGCGTGTGTGATCCAGCGTGTTCATCGCCAAGGCAAAGCCTTGTCCGACTTCGCTGATACGACGATCATCGCTTAGCTGAACATTGTCGAAATAAACTTCGCGAGTTGGAGATCCGCGCATTCCCATTTTCTTCTCTGGTGCTCCAAAAGAAACACCGGGATCTGATTTTTCAACTACGAAAGCGGTAATTCCCTTTGAACCGCTTGAAGGATCGCCCTGCGCAATTACTGAATAAAGTTCAGATTCTCCAGCATTAGTTATCCACTTCTTGCTACCGTTTAGAACCCATCCATCACCTGAACGTTCAACTTTGGTGCGCATTGCAGATGCATCTGAACCTGCCTCTGATTCAGATAGACAATATGAAAAACCTTCACCTTTTACTACACGAGGTAGCCAACGCTTCTTTTGTTCCTCATTGCCTCCCAAAATTAGCGGCATAGAACCCAACTTGTTAACCGCTGGAATTAAAGATGAGGAGCCACATGCACGGGCAACCTCTTCAATGATCAATACCGTGGCAAGTGCATCTGCGCCATCGCCACCAAATTCAGTTGGCACATGGGCTGCATATAAACCATTCTTAATTAGAGCATTTTTTGCTTCTTCCGGGAAGCGATGATCCTCATCAACAGCCTGAGCAAAAGGTGCAATCTCTTTTTCAGACAACGCACGAACACTTGCCCGAAGATCTTTGTACTCAGAAGGTAGATCAAATACGTTTTCCATTAGGACTCATTCTTATCGCGTTGTGCCAGCTTTTGTAGATACTGATTATAGTTTGCCAAATCATCTGGTTGACCCATTGCTGCTTGCCGAGCAATATTTCGGTCAATTCGGTTAGCTTCACGAGTGTCATCTCGGAGCCAATTTATAAATGTTGCCACTAAAGCGATCAAAATTGGGATTTCTCCCATTGCCCAACCAATGGAACCACCAAGCTTTTGGTCTGCAAGAAGGTCAGTCAGCCATGGTGTTTGAAGATAGGCAAAGTATCCCTTATCTATCAAAGTTGATGTGGACATTAACGCAACCGAGAAGAATGCATGAATGCTCATCGCGGCAAACAAAATGACGATCTTGACTAAATGCGGAATTCGCCGAGGATTAGGGTCAACGCCAATCACAACAAAGAAGAACAGGAATCCCGCTGCCAAGAAGTGAAGAGTCATAAATAAGTGACCAATATGACTCTGCATCAGGTTGGCAAATAAATCTGTGAAGTACAAAGCAAATAATGAGCCATCAAAAATCAACAATGCAACGATTGGGTTTGTATAAAAAGTGCCAATCTTGGAATGAAGAGCTGCTAAAAGCGTACCTCTCACGCCTCGCTCTGAAGGTGTCCGTCCTTGTGGCAGTGTTCGAAGTGCCAAAGTCATTGGAGCTCCCAGAACTAATCCAATTGGAGCAATCATGGCCAAGAGCATATGCGCAATCATGTGATAGGAAAAGGAGAAGTGCGCATACAAACCCAGGCCACCACTAGTTGCAAAATCTATAGCTGCAATACCAAGAGCAAATGAGATTGTCCGACCAACTGGCCACTTATCACCACGCTTGGTCAAAACCATTACCCCTTTTACATACAAGGCAACCATCACTACCAAGATTCCTATGATCAAAGCATTTGGTTCATAGCTAAATAAAACACTCGACCATGTTGGTTTAGGTGGTGTCGCAATTCCAACGATAGAAAGAGCTGGATCAAACACAAACTCTCCTGGTCTATCTGGTGAACCGGTATTTGAAAGCCAGGATCCCAGCGCAACTGTCACAACCATTATGACTGCTTCTATTGTAAGTAATTTTGCAAAGCCAGCCCAATTGATTCTTTCTTTTCCAGCAAGATTCTTTCGGTGTAGATACCCCATTCCTATTAATGAGATAGTTGCTACGGTCTTTGCAATCACAATGTAGGCATATGTCGAATTCCATGCACTTACAAAATTGAGTCGAGCCCAAGCGTTCACGACTCCGCTAATTACAACAGCTATAGCAGCCCACAAGGCCAACTGGCTAAAGCGTGGAACGGCAATTGCCCTATCTGGTTCCGAAAGCATTGCGATAGCAAGAATTCCGCCAACCCATAGTGATAATCCGATAACGTGAATTACAAGTGATCCAACGACCAAAGAGTGAGAGCCACCAGATGCTGCATGACTCAGAAACACAGGAGCTACCAATCCAGCCAAGGAGATTATTACTAGAAAGATAAGAGTTAGAATTTTTTTGACCTGGAAAGCACAAATGAAAACGATAAAAGCGATTATCGCTTCGAAAGCTAAATACGAACCCAATTCATTTTGAACAAGGAAGGAAAGAATAGATGTTGGATCTAGAACCGCAGAAATCGACGAATCCAAGATCAGGGCCAGGGTGAAGATTATTGAACCTAAAACGCCAATGAACCAGGTGAGCGCAGAAATCTTTAGGAGATTGCGAAGTTTTTCTGCTGAGGTTGAAAGTTTGCCCTCAACATCAAGCAGCAAAAATGCCATTGCCAACAGGACACCAATAGTTGCGAATCCACCAAGTAAATTTACATACTTAAATGTTGTGTTAAAAAAGTTCATCGATTGTTAAATAATTTACG
>JBIJAA010000025.1:0-14207 GCA_044346015.1 Candidatus Planktophila sp.
TCACCAGTTAAGAAGGCTTCTGCAAAGAAGAGCGCTACAAAGAAAACTACAAAGCAATAAAGGTCATAGCGCTTTTATTCTCATCGCAATTAATTCTGGGCTACTTCGTAGGAGTTAAGTAATCATGGCTACTGAACGAGGTATTCGATACATACCTGCAATTGATGGCTTGCGTGCTGTAGCCGTTATTGCCGTTATTTTGTATCACCTTGGCTTCACATGGATTCCTGGTGGCTTCTTGGGAGTCGATCTCTTTTTTGTAATCTCAGGCTATGTAATTACAAGACTACTTCTGGATTCAATTCAGCGAAGCGGTGGCTTAGACCTTCGCGCCTTCTATGCCGCTCGTATTCGTAGATTATTGCCGCCACTTTTATTCATGATCGTCACAACAACTGTGGTTGTTGGTTTATGGGCACCAGATACGATGCGACGATTCTTAGGCGACACCCCATTTGCACTCTTTGGCGGTATGAATTGGTGGTTGGTTTTTCGCCAGACAGATTACTTTGAGGCAATAGGTCGCCCGCCACTATTGCAACACACCTGGTCATTAGGAGTCGAAGCCCAGTTTTATCTGGTCTGGCCTCTGATTTTGCTCTTGGTGCTTCGCTATTTTGGAAAAAATAAGATTCCTGGAGCTGCTCTTTTGATTGCCGCCTTCTCAGGAATTGCACTACTCGTAGTTTCATTGCAAATTGATGCTGCAAGCGGCTCTCAAGTCAGTCACGTTTACTTTGGCACAGATACTCACAGTATTGGTTTATTTCTCGGTGCGGCTTTAGCGGTTAGATGGATCCCACAGAACCTGCAAGAGACTGTATCTCGCAAGGCGCAAGACTTCATTGATGGGATTGGAGTCTTTGGTTTTCTTGGAATTATTGCTGCATTTTTATTTATTGATGAAACAGACCCGACCTTATATAAATTGGCTTTTCCGTTAGCGGGAATATTTGGCTGCGCAATTATCACTTCAGTTGTGCATCCAGCATCACGTTTTGCGCCGATTTTAAGCAGTAAGCCATTTATTTGGATCGGAGAGCGTTCCTATGCAATTTACCTGTGGCACTGGGTAATTTTTCAAGTCACTCGCCCAAATTTTGATCTGGAAGGTTCGGATTGGGCATTAGTAGCCTTGAGAATTTTAGTTGTTTTTGCACTTGCAGATATTTCATTACGTTTAGTAGAGCTGCCCGTTCGAAGTGGACTAATTGATTACTGGTTCAAGGGAATGAAGTATCGAACAAAGCGTGTGCAAATTCGTCAAAAACTTGGTGTTCTGCTGATTGTGATTTCTATACTTGGGTCAGCTGCTTCTGTAGCATCAAGTGCAATCATCAAAGGTGATAGGCAATTAGCCGAACTAAAGCAGCAATTGCAACCACCAATAGACACGCAGCCGTCCCCTACAGATGGTACTAATCCTGGTTTGTGGGTAACAGGTGATTCTGTAATTCTCGGAATTAGATTTGAGTTGGATTCCCGTCACGACATTGGATTAATCAATGCACGAGTGGGACGACAGGCAACTGAACTTCTTGAAGTAATTACAAATGACAAAGCGAACATGAGTACGGCAACAATTGTTTTGAATTTAGGCAATAACAACAAATTAAGTGAAGCCCAGGTCGCCGCTATTTTTGAGGAAATTAAAGATCAACCTAGAATTGTTGTTGTAAACACGGCAGTTCCGCGTCCTTGGAGAGATGACAACAACGCACTAATTTCACAATATGCAGCAACCTATGGTGCCTACTTAGTTGATTGGGCCTCTATTTCCGAAGGCCATTCTGAATACTTCGGGCCAGATGGTGTTCATCTTTCACCTGCAGGTGTTCGTTCTTATGTAGAGGCAATTTCTGCTCAACTATAGATTTCTACAATTGTTTAGATAATAAAAATCCCCCACCGTTGGGTGAGGGATTCTTATTTATGCTAATTGACTATTGTGACTTAATTGAACTCTCCTGGAATTCCAAAAGCAGTAGCTGATGCAGTTTGTCCATCTGAATAAACAGATGAAACGCGGAACTGAGTCCACCCTGAGTCACTTGCCTTTGTAACATCCTGAGTTAGTTGATCTGCTGGAACAGTTGCAATAACTGTCCATTCGCCCGCGCCATTTGCACGAATTTCAACGTTATAGCCGGTTAGACCATCAATGGCCGTTGGTGCAATCCAGCGAAGCTTTAATCCGCCTTCGCTATTGAGAGCAACAAACTTTGTTGGAGCTTCTACTGCCGTCACTGCTACTGCAGTTTCTGTAGCAGATGGTTCAGCTGATGCACTTGGCTCAGCAGACTCTGACGTCGTTGGAGTTGGGGCTGCATCATCATCAGTTGATTTAGATGAATTAGTCCAAACAATTGCAGCTAGAACAGCAATTCCAAGAAGAACAATCCATACAACTCGCTTAGATGTTGAACTCTTAGGCGCTGCAACAGGTTTAGTTGGAGTCACTTGTGCAACAGGCTTAACTGGTGCTGCTACAACCGCTGCTGGCGCAGATGTGACTCGAGTTGTTGTTTTCTTAGCAACTCTCTTAGCTGGTGCCTTCTTTGCTGTCTTTCTTGCTACCGCCTTCTTAGCAGTTTTCTTAGCAACTGCTTTCTTGGCAACTCTCTTAGCCGGTGCCTTCTTTGCAGTTTTCTTAGCAACTGCTTTCTTGGCTACAGCTTTCTTAGTAGTTTTCTTTTTCGCTACAGCTTTCTTAGCTGGCGACTTCTTTGCAGCTGTCTTCTTTGCAGGAGACTTCTTTGCTGCCTTCTTTGCGGTCTTCTTAACGGCCACTTCGAACTCCTTGGATTGCTATATGCACGTAATTAACGCACTGTGATAGGTAAAGGCTACCCCAGGCTCGCAAGCATTTGGATGACATGAGGCGCTAATGAGCGCAGTGATTTTCCACGGTGGCTGAGCGCATCCTTTTCTTCAGCGCTCATTTGTGCAGAAGAAATGGACATCCCGGCAGGCTGGAATATTGGGTCATAACCAAATCCATTCTCGCCAATTGGGGTATTTAGAATATGTCCATCAAAACGACCCTGGGCAACCTGTTGGCGACCATCGGGTAAAACCAGCGAGGCTACGCACATAAAGTGCGCGGTGCGCTTGTCGTGTGGAACATCTTTGAGCTGATCTAGAACTTTCTCCAGATTTGCTTGGTCATTGCCGTGCTCACCTGCCCACCTGGCAGAAAATATTCCTGGATCGCCATTGAGGGCATCTACACATAACCCTGAATCATCTGCGATTGCAGGCAAGCCAGTTGCTTGGCTTGTGTATCGCGCCTTAAGCAAAGAGTTCTCTTCAAATGTTGATCCAGTTTCTTCAACATCAATTAAATCTGGAAATTGATCTACTCCGACAAGTTCTATTGCACCTGGTGCTAAGGCATCTAAAATTCGTCGAAACTCGGTGATCTTTCCTTGGTTACGTGTTGCTAAAACAAGTTTGTGAGACATTACTTAGCAAGGACATCTTTCTGCATCTGATTAAGTGTTGAACAACCAGCAACAGCCAAATCAAGAAGTTGATTTAACAATGCGCGGTCAAAAGGTTCGCCCTCTGCTGTGCCCTGAACTTCAATAAATCGTCCATCGCCAGCAACGACAACATTCATATCAGTACCCGCACGAACATCTTCTTCGTAACAAAGATCTAACATAGGAACGCCATCGATGATTCCAACACTGACTGCAGCAACTGAATCATTTAAAGGTTTTGCATCAGATTTAATGTGACCTTGTGCCTTTGCCCAAGAAATTGCATCAGCAAGTGCCACATATGCGCCAGTGATAGCCGCAGTACGAGTTCCGCCATCTGCTTGTAAAACATCACAGTCAATTACAATTGTGTTTTCACCGAGTTCTTTCATGTTGACAACTGCACGCAAAGAACGACCAACTAGACGTGAAATCTCTTGCGTGCGTCCTCCAAGCTTTCCTTTAACGCTCTCACGATCTGAACGTGTGTGAGTTGCGCGAGGCAACATTGAATACTCTGATGTGACCCAGCCATTTCCTGTGTCCTTTAACCATCGCGGAACACCCGGAGAAAAAGATGCAACACACAAAACGCGAGTCTTTCCGAATTCAACTAATACTGATCCTTCAGCATGATCTAACCAACCACGAGTAAATTTGATTTCGCGCAGATCATTAACTGTGCGTCCATCATTGCGTGCCATCTATAGCTCCTAGTTTCTCGATAACGTTTGGTGTTCAACTTGCGTAACCTCGGGACCTAGAAAACGCCGAGCCAAGGTTTCAAACGCCTTTGCATCACCGGTTGCTAAGAATTTATGTGTTGCTGGGATGGAAGACTGCTCGCGCAATGAAACATTTTCAACCAAAGTTCTATACAAATCTTTTGCTGTTTCCTCGGCACTTGAAACCAAAGTAACGCCTTCACCCATTACGTATGAAATGACACCTGTTAACAATGGGTAATGAGTACATCCCAAAACTAACGTATCAACTTTGGCATCCATTATCGGAGTTAAGTATTCGCGAGCAATCTTTGTAATTTCCGCACCTGAGGTCTCACCACGTTCTACATATTCAACAAACAATGGACAGGCAATAGAAGTTATGTGTAGTTGTGGTGCTGCAGCAAATGCATCTACATAAGCCTTTGAGTCAATGGTTGCGCGAGTGCCGATTACGCCAATGTTTCCTGATCGTGTAGCAGCAACGGCTCGACGAACAGCAGGTTGAATAACTTCAATGACCGGAATTGAATAACGCTCGCGCGCATCACGAAGCATTGCAGCCGACGCGGTATTGCACGCAATAACAATTGCTTTAACGCCTTGCTCAACGAGAAAATCCATTGTCTCTAGAGCAAATTCGCGAACTTCAGCTAATGGTCGTGGACCATAAGGACCACGTGCTGTGTCACCAATATATAGAGTGGATTCATTTGGCAGCTGATCCAAGATTGCTCGTGCAACGGTGAGACCACCTACACCTGAATCAAATATTCCAATTGGGGCATCACTCACAGGGTTAGCCTACCTTGAGCCAAAGGACATAGAGTCAGCGCAACTATTCAGATTCGTCCATGAGCGCTGAAATTAAACTTTCTTGCAGCCAACCAAGCCAGCTATACACCGCATAAACACCACGCATTGGGTCATCAGGGGCTAATAATTCCAAATCCGCATGAGTGTTTTGTTCTACCTTTAATCGAACGCCGAGTGCAAGGCGAACATCATTCATCGCACCGAGCCAAGCGTTTGCGCCATCATGATCAACTTCTACGATTCCATCGACAGCACTCATTAAATGCATCCGCATCGCCAATGCATGTGCTTGTTTCTTTTGGCGCAAGGTTGATTCGGTGTATCTGCGAAACTCAGAAGCATCTACTTGATCTGCATAAGCATTTGGCAACAGTCGCAATAACACTTCATCTTCTGGAGGTGTGTCGTGCATTGTGATTCCAACCATTGCCGCCAGTGGATCATCATTATGGTGATCCACGCGTTCTGCTAATAGTTCAATTATTTGCTCAACCAAATTTGTTAGCACTTCACGCTCGGCTTCAGAAAAATTAGCTAGGTAGGCGTTATCTCCGTGACGGAAGAAGCCGTGCTCATTCTCGCTCATATCGCTTGATCACCACGTTGCAAGGTTGCCCACAATCCATATTCATGTAAGCGAGCAACGTCGTGTTCCATTTCTTCTCGGCTACCGGTGGAAACAACTGCTTTACCTTCGGTGTGCACCTTCATCATTAACTCATGTGCTTTTTCTTTGTTATATCCGAATAATTCCATTAAGACATATGTCACATAGCTCATCAGATTCACTGGGTCATCCCACACAATTGTTATCCAAGGTGCATCATTACTAAATATTGCTTGTAATTCTTCTTCGATTTTGTCTTTGATTTTGACCATAATTATCTAATCACAATCGCAAATTGTTCAGATGCAATGCCACCGACCACTTGGATGCGCATCGTTATGACTCCTCGCTTTGGCTCAGTTGCGCTAAATGAGAACACTCCATTTGCATCAGATACTGAAACTGCACCAACATTTTGCCATTTCCCATCCACTTTTTTCTGGATATTGGCAGACTTGCCAGCCAACTTAGGAAGTAATTGAGCTTTAATCGTAAATGCAGCACCCTTTGATACAGATACTGGTCGATCAATCTGAATAAGGCTTTTTACAGAAACTTTCTCTTCTTTACTCGCAGATTCTGAGCGCTCCCAGGTACCGACGGTTGTTAAACGAATCGAAGTATCTCCACCAAGAGTCATAGGCGTCATAACGCTTCCATCGTTTGCTGTTACTAAATCTGTAATCTTGGTCCACGTCGATTCATTTGGGCGCTTTATTTCCAGGGAAACAGTTAGCCCAGCTATAGGTGTTTTATCTTTCAGAGTGAACAGACCTTTAACCGTGAAGAGGCTGCCGTAGTAAACAGAACCTTGATCAACATTTTCAAAAGTCATCGTATTGACTACTGGATCTGGTGCTATTGCAAGAGCAGCATTTCGAATTTGGGTTGTCGCCTCAACATCTTCCATTCCTAAAGTCCACATAGCAGCGCCACCAAGACGATACTTTGCAACTAACGCCATGCGATCGGCATAACTTCGAGCATTTTGATACCAAACAGTTCGATTTACTGTGCACGATGTTGATGCACCGGTTGCAGACAATCCGTTGTAACTCTGCGAGTAGTTATATGTAGCTTCGCCAAATTTTTCGTTATAGATTGGAATTGCACCGTCAATTGCCGCTTTTGCAGCAGCGTAATTCATTTTAAATGTTGCAGCCTTTGCTCCACCAATTAATCCAGGAGGTGCTGATGTAGGACACTTCCCGTTTACTGATGTGATCCAATCACGGCCATATCCAGGCAATCCCACATACACCTTCGAAGCTGGCATGACACTTATTGCATATTGAATAGTTTTTTCAGTCCATGACAAAGGACCCATCGGCCCTGGCTTTGCAACTGAATAGTCATAAGTCATTATTCGAAGTCGATCGATACTGCTTGCAATTTCTGCCCATGCATAAACATAGTAACCCTTTTGTGCCTCATTAGGGTTGTATAAATATGGAGTTGAAACTGAAAGCAATTTTTTATTAGCTCGCAAAGCAACGCTCAATTCTTTTACGAAAGCAACCCACCTCGGCGCAGTTTTACTCCAGGTCGAATTTCCATCAACAAAAGCAAACCCCTCATAATCTAGATCAATTCCATCAAAGTTATTTTTCATAACCAATTCCACAATTGTTTTTACAAGTGTTGTGCGAGTTGTGGCATTTGATAAATATTCTGAGAGAACAAGTTTGTCGGTGCCATCAGTCATTGTCGGGATTACCTGCAGCCCGGCCCTGCGCATTAAACACACAGTGTCTGCCATAGGCCACGATGGATTCCCGCTGACGTAATCGTCGCGAATTACCGTTGGACTTTTTAAGCTAAACCAAAAGGGCATGACCTCTTTCATTAAATCTTTATTGGTGAAAAGGTACGAACTTTCAATTGCCTGATTTTCAACTGGGCCGTATTGAGATGCATCGCAAATGGCAGGCTGTCCCACCACATTAGGTGCGGCTGAAGGAAGTTTGCGCACTAATGGCAACACGGTTTTAACAGAGTAATAAGGAATCCAGCCAGACAATACCTTTCGTGGTTCTTTGTCCACTGCCTGCAAAGGCTGCACTGCTACGGTAAAAAGTAAAAGTAGAGAAAGTGCGAAGCCAATCCTGCGCTTCATAGTTATTTGTCTTCGGGTGCTGATTTCAATCCTGCATATATTTCCTTGCAGGTTGGACAGATTGGATACTTTTCAGGATCTCGAGATGGAGTCCATTTCTTGCCACACAGAGCTTTAACTGACTTGCCCGTAACCGCTGATTCAACGATCTTCTCTTTCTTCACATAATGTGAGAAACGATCATGCCCACCATCATCTTCGAGTAGTTCTTCGGATGGTCGGGTCAGCAGATCGGTATCACCGTCTGTTCCGATTTTCTTAAAGAGGCCCATTAGGTGGATAAGAATACCTTCGAGCACCTCAAAAGTACGGGTAGAATTCACAAATGAAGGACTTACTGCGAACTGAGCACTTGAGCCGCGCCGATGTCGAATTATTGCTGTCGACAGCAGCCGAATTTGCTGAGAATCCTCTGCGTTCACATACCGCTTTAGCAAATAAGTCAGTTGCTATTTATATGACAAAGCCTTCAACTCGGACGCGTTTGTCATCTGAAACTGCCATAGCGCACCTTGGCGGAACCCCAATCTTTATCCGTGGAGATGAATTGCAGTTGGGTCGTGGTGAAACTATTGCTGATACCGCAAAAATAATTAGTGGCTATTGCAGTGCACTGATCATTCGGACATTTGCCCAAGCCGATGTGGATGAACTTGGTGCTAATGCATCAATCCCAGTTATCAATGCCTTAACGGATGAAGATCATCCAACACAGTTGCTTGCTGATTGGTTAACAATTCGCGAAAACTTTGGAACAGATATTGCTGGTCGCAAATTTGTTTATCTTGGTGATGGAAACAACATGTCCCATGCGTGGCTACTGATGGGCGCAATCATGGGCGCACATGTTGTTACCGCGACACCTAGTGGTAAGTGGGCACCGGATCCTGTTGTCGTGGCTGTTGCAAAAAATATTGCTGCACAAAATGGCGGTAAAGTTGAAGTCACACATGATCCAGAAGCTGCAGCCAAAGATGCATCTGTTCTTTATACAGATGTTTGGATGTCAATGGGAGATTCAGAAGCAGATCGCGCCGAGAAGGTGCCAGCACTCTCACCATTTGCTGTTACTGACAACCTTATGAAGTTAACAAGCAAGGATTCGCTGTTCATGCATTGTTTACCTGCTCACCGAGGTGAAGAAGTGGAAGCATCTGTAATCGATGGCCCACGTTCTGTCGTATGGAGAGAGGCCTATCACCGCCGAACAACTATTCAATCCATTCTCTATCACCTAATAAAAGGTGACTTGAAGGGTTCCACCCACTAATATTTGGCTCATGCGCGTAGCCGTTCCGAAGGAACTTAAAGCTGGAGAAAAGCGCGTCGCGCTTGTCCCAGACATCATCAATAAACTGACTCGATTAGGTCTAGAAGTAATTATCGAATCTGGGGCAGGATCTCATTCGCAAGCAACTGATGCTGATTTCACAACAGCTGGTGCCACTGTGAAACAAGGTGATGTTCTATCTGATGCAGATGTAGTCCTTTCTGTTCAGCCGCTTACAGCCCAACAAATGGCGACCTTGAAAAAAGGCGCAATCACAATTTCATTTTTATCTCCCGTTACTGCAGTCGATTCAATTGAGGCAGCCGCGGCCGCTGGAGTTACAGCATTTTCACTAGAACTTGTTCCACGTATTTCACGTGCGCAATCAATGGATGCATTAACTTCACAAGCACTCTGTGCCGGATATCGCGCAGCAGTTGTTGGAGCAGAACTATCCCCTCGATTCTTCCCGATGCTGATGACAGCGGCTGGAACTGTTACTCCGGCACAAGTTTTAGTACTTGGTGCAGGCGTTGCTGGTTTGCAAGCAATTGCGACTTCACGTCGATTAGGCGCAGTGGTTTCCGCATACGATGTTCGTCCAGCTTCTGCTGATGAAGTTCGTTCGATGGGTGCAACATTTATTCAACTAGAACTCGAAGCACTAGAAGGTGCTGGTGGCTATGCCCGTGAGATGACAGAGGATCGCGCGGCAAAACAACGCGAACTGTTAACGCCATACATCGCAAAATCTCATGTTGTAATTACTACTGCAGCAGTTCCTGGTCGCCAAGCGCCACGTCTGATGACTCAAGCAATGGTGGATTCAATGGCTCCAGGAACAATCATCGTTGACTTGGCTGCTGAGACTGGTGGAAATGTTGAAGGATCAAAGCCTGGCGAAATTGTTGAAACCGCAGGTGGTGTTCGGATATGGGGCGGTAAAGATGTACCGAGCCAACTGCCATTTCACGCATCATTCTTATACTCACGAAACGTTGTAAATCTCTTGTCTTTGTTCACAATCCCTGCAAAAGACGAGCAAAAGGTCGCATTTAATCTTGATTTTGATGATGAAATTATCAACGGCGCAGCTGTTACTCATGGCGGATCACGAAGAGGAGCTCAGTAATGGATGCGATGGCGATTGTTTCAATTTTCGTTCTCTCTGTTTTTGTGGGCTTTGAGGTAGTTTCAAAGGTCTCTTCCACATTGCATACACCATTAATGTCAGGTGCTAATGCAATTCACGGAGTTATCTTGGTCGGAGCGATCATTGTGGCCGATCACAGCGAAACAAATCTTGAATTAGGCCTTTCAGTTGCTGCAATTATTCTTGCAACTATCAACATGGTTGGTGGGTTTGTCGTAACCGACCGAATGCTTGAAATGTTCAAAGGAAATAAGAAATGAGTCGCACGCTATATGACCTCATTGGCTTAGCTGCCGGTATCGCATTTATTCTTGCACTTAAAGGTTTGTCACACCCAAAGACTGCTCGACGAGGCAACTTAATTGGTGCCTTTGGTGCTGGGTTGGCAACGCTGGTTGTCTTTTTCTACTCCAATGAAAAATCTTCACTACCCCTCAATAATCTGGGTTGGATTCTTGGAGCAATCGCAATTGGGCTTGTCATCGGAGTTCCTGCGGCTCGCAAGGTTCAAATGACCCAGATGCCACAACTTGTTGCACTATTTAATGGTGTGGGTGGTGGCGCAGCAGCATTAGTAGCAATCGTTGAGTACTTGAATCTTGGCGCTAAAGCATCCACCCCTGTCGTTGTATTTACAGTCTTCACGGTAATCGTCGGTTGTGTCTCATTTAGCGGGTCAATTGTTACCTTTATGAAGTTGCAAGAGTTGATGACAACTAGACCAGTAGTTTTCCCTGCGGGTCGCTTTGTCATCGCCGCCACTCTCGCTTCAGTTCTTGGCGTTGGTGGATGGGTCGTTAACTCACTTGGAACAACTCCGCTGCTGATTTTGGCTGGCCTGTCACTACTATTCGGAATCTTATTCGTGCTTCCTGTTGGCGGCGCAGATGTTCCAATTGTTATCTCACTACTTAATGCATTCACCGGTTTAACTGTGGCGGCAAGTGGTTATGTACTTGATTCAACCTTGTTGATCATTGCCGGAACACTTGTTGGTGCATCTGGAACCATCTTGACCCGCTTGATGGCAGAGGCCATGGGACGTTCACTATTCGGAACATTGTTCGGTGCATTTACAGCAAAGCCGCAAGATGTGGCAGCAGCTGGTGAAGAACGACCAGTTCGTTCAGGTTCACCGGATGATGTTGCAATCTTGCTTAACTACGCACGTCGAGTTGTAATTGTTCCTGGATTTGGACTTGCCGTTGCACAAGCACAACACACTGTTCGCGAATTAGCTGACTTGATGATTTCAAAGGGCATTGACGTTGCATATGGTGTTCACCCCGTTGCAGGTCGCATGCCAGGTCACATGAACGTGCTTCTAGCCGAAGCAAATGTTCCATATGATCAATTGCAAGAAATGGATGAAGTGAATCCAACCTTTGGTCAGACAGATGTTGCAATTGTTATTGGTGCAAACGATGTTGTTAACCCTGCTGCCCAAACAACACCTGGTTGCCCAATTTATGGAATGCCAATTCTTGAAGTAAATAATGCTGCCAACATCATTTTCTTGAAGCGTTCAATGCGCCCAGGATTTGCTGGTATTGAAAATGAACTTCTCTATGATCCAAAGACAATGCTCTTGTTCGGTGATGCAAAAGCTTCGCTGACTAAGGTTGTTTCAGCACTCAAAGCTCTCTGATTCAGGAGTTGCAGGTAGTTGAATGTTCAATTACTCTTGGGTTCTGAACTAAGGAGCGTCCAATGCCTGCAGTAACCGTCAACGACATCACAGTATTGCCTCGTGTAAACGAAGTTATTGGCGCACGTGCTCGCACGGTAAAAAGCATTACAACTGCGCCTCAAGGATTCGAAGGCGAAGGCTTTCCTGTTCGTCGTGCATTTGCTGGTGTTGATATGGCAGAACTTGATCCTTTTATTCACTTGGATCAAATGGGCGAAGTTGAATACGCACCAGGTGAACCAAAAGGTACTCCTTGGCACCCACACCGCGGATTTGAAACCGTTACCTACATTATTGATGGAATCTTTGATCACCAAGATAACAATGGTGGTGGTGGAACGATTTCAAATGGCGACACACAGTGGATGACAGCCGGAGCCGGAATTCTTCACATTGAAACTCCCCCAGAAAGTTTAGTTATGTCTGGTGGCTTATTCCATGGATTCCAGCTCTGGGTGAATTTACCCGCTGCAAAGAAGTGGTCGCCTCCTGCATATCAAGATGTTCGCGCCAAAGATGTTGCCTTACTTTCATCTGCCGATGGCGGTTCGTTATTGCGGGTAATTGCCGGTGAAGTTGCTGGACACTTTGGTCCAGGTTCAACTCAAACTCCAATTACTTTGCTGCATGCAACTGTTGCAGCGGGTGCTGAATTACGTTTGCCATGGCGCAAGGATTACAACGCTCTTGTCTACACAATGGCAGGACATGGATTTGTTGGCGATGAAGCACGTCCCGTGCAGATGGGCCAATTAACTGTTTTTGGCGATGGCGACACAATTGTTGTGCGGGCTGCAAATCAGCAAGAAGCGCGATCTCCTGAACTTGAACTGTTTATTCTTGGCGGAGCACCAATTAAAGAACCTGTCGCGTGGATGGGTCCCTTCGTTATGAATACAAAGCGCGAGGTTCTCCAGGCTTTTGAAGATTTCCAAAAAGGTTTGCTTGGTTCAATTCCTGCTATTTATAAGGATGATGCAAAGCCAAAAACGCCACTTAATCGCAGTGGTGAGGGCTCTAAGTTAGGCGCAGATGTACTTGATGTGCATGGTGCACCGACGGATCTACAAGAAGGTTAATCAATCTGTAATACTAGATAAATGATCTGGTGGCCCACAGAAGTACCAACCTTGCAATATGGGTTGATTACGCTTCGAAAGCCTGAAGAACGGGACATCACTTCGATTTTTGAGGGCGTCCAAGATCCCTTGATTCCTAGGTTCACACGAATTCCAGCAAATTATCAATTGGCAAATGCTGAACATTATGTGCGTGAGCGCTCTCCCAATGGATTCACTCTTCAGACAGAAATTCAATTAGTCCTTGAATACGATGGAAATTTTGCCGGAGCCGTTTCTTTTCACACATTAGTTCTAGATGAAGCTAAGGCCGAGATTGGTTATTGGATAACGGCGAACGCTCGGGGTAAAGGAATAGCTACTGCTGCAACAAAACTGTTAACTGGATACGGTTTTGAAACAATAGGTTTTCAGCGGATAGAAGCTCTCGTCGTCGAATCCAATAAGCCTTCTTTGAAGGTGCTTTCAAATGCCGGATACCTGCAAGAGGGTGTGTTGAGAGACAAGTCCTGTCGCGCGGATGGATCTCGTGAGAACATGGTGTTGTTCGCAGCGCTTCGAAATGAATGGGGGAGCTAGAGATGGAATCACTTGCCATTCTTAGCGCAATTGTTGTCTTTACCCCAATTATTTCTGGAGTATTTGCTCTCGTACTCTCTCTTCCCGTGTTCGCTATCGCTATCAATTCTCGGTCAAAAAATGTTGCTCTGATTCTCACAATAATCAGACGCCTAATTCAAGGTTTCTTCCTACTTATTGGCTTACCGCTGAGTTGTTTTCTACTCTTTATCGATATTCTCCCACTTAAGTTTCTTGGGCTTTTTTCTCTTGCGCTTCTATATTTTGCCCTACACCTTGAGTACTTTTCTAAGAAGTCTAACTTTAGAGGCAAGAAAGTACTACCTGTTTATAGCGCGGATGGCAGTGAAATTATTCGAGCTAAAAAAGTTAAGCGCTTCGGAATATCCTCTGGGCGGGATGGCCATGGCCCAGGCGGGCAACATTAGTTTTACAGTCGGTTTCTAACTCAGTTCGGCAACTTCGCAGAACCGATACGCGCGCAAATAAGTTGTGGAATTCAGTAAAGCGCTCTGTATTTGACTAGTCACTTCTGCCACAATAGGAAGTGAAGCACCCTTTTCCCCATGTGCAGGGGTGTTACTCTTCCAAAAACTACCCGAAAGGTTGAAAATGTCTGAAGCAAATAATGCTCCTAAAGATGCACAGCGACCATGGTTTAAGAAAAAGCGATTTTGGGCCATTGGC
>JBIJAA010000052.1:0-4239 GCA_044346015.1 Candidatus Planktophila sp.
TCCAGACTCTTCGCGCAAGCGCTTCTATCTAGACATCTACACAAGGCCTGGCGCACGGACTCTCGCGCCATCATTGGATTTAGCATTGGAGCTAGCGCGTAAGCACGACCCGGGGTATCGACTCTGGGTAGGAGTGCAATCCAACGATTTTGCCTACAAAAGTCTTCTTGAGAATCACGGATTTACAATCCTTCGAAAGTATTGGACTTTAGAAATGAAACTCCCGGTTGAAAATGAGAGTAGCAGCCCTTCACTTGGTGTGATTCGAGAATTAGATCTCGACAAAGAAGACGACCTACGTACTTTTCATGAGGTTCACCAAGATGCGTTCAGTCAGCACTTTGGTTTTATGCCGCGGCAGTTTAATGAGTGGAGCGAACTTGTGCTTCGACATAAAGTTGAGATCAATTTGCAGGCCTGGCTTATCTCGGTGAATGGCGTTCCCGCCGGCTTTGTGGATTTCAACGATGAACAACTCCACAATGATTCAGGTTATGTCTCAGGTTTAGGAGTAATGCAAGCGTTTCAAGGAAAGGGGCTTGGTGAAGCGCTACTTCGCCATGCAATTCAGATCAATAGCGAATTGGGACGTTCGAAGCTCTGTCTTAGTGTTGATGCAGGAAATGAAAGTGGAGCGCTTCGGCTTTATGAAAAAGTGGGAATGAAGCCCATCTCTGAGTGGCATCAATATGAAGATTTAAACTGGAGTAAGTAAACCTCTTTCCAGCAGGCGAGCACAAAGCAACCGCCTCCTAAGCGGTAGGTCGCAGGTTCAACTCCCGCCGGGGACACGCAATAAATATTAAGAGAAAACTACAGTTCGCTTGCCGACAATAAATACTTTGTCATCTGCATAGAACTTAACTGCTTTTGCTAAAACTCTGCGCTCAACATCGCGGCCAATTGCGATTAACTCTTCAGGTGTAGCGATGTGTGTCACATGTGCAACATCTTGTTCGATGATCGGGCCCTCATCTAGATCACTTGTTACAAAGTGAGCAGATGCGCCAATGATCTTTACACCACGATCATGTGCCTGGTGATAGGGCTTTGCACCTTTAAATCCAGGTAGGAAGGAATGATGAATGTTAATTATTTTTCCTGGAAGTTTGGCGCAGAACTCTGTAGACAATATCTGCATATATCTGGCAAGGACTACGAAATCAATTTTAAGATCTGTAATCTGCTTCTGAACTTCTGTTTCCTGAGCTACTTTACTCTCGGCAGTAACTGGTAGGAAAAGAAACTTAATTCCGTGAGATTCAACTAAGGCCCTTAAATCTTCTTGATTTGAAATAACTAGTGGAATCTCAATATTGAGCTCTCCAAGCTCTTCTAGATACAACAGGTCGCGTAAGCAATGGCTCTCTTTGGTAACCATAACTAATGCCCGAGGCTTTTGTGCTGTTGGTCGAATGCGTAGTGAAGGACTGAACTTAGACAAACCATCGTTCAAGCTCTTTGTTGCACCATCTAGACCTTGTGAAGCCTCAAAGCGGGTGCGCATTACGAAGGTATTTGTCGTCGGATCTGTGAATTGCTGGTTCTCAATAATGTTTCCACCGCAGGCAAGCACAGCAGATGTCATCGCGTGAACGATGCCAGGTTGATCAGCACATTGCAGGGAAGCGATTAGATCCATGTCAGTAGGGTACGCGACCTTAGTGATGAAGAGTAAATCGTTGCATCCACTTAGGAGCCCACCAGTTGCGCTCTCCGAACAAGCGCATAAGTGCTGGAACTAAGAGACCTCGAACAATGGTGGCATCCAAGAGCACGGCAAGTGCAACACCAAATCCCATGGATTTAATTGATGTGACACCACTAGTGATGAATGAGGCGAATACAACTGCAAGTAATAGCGCCGCTGCTGTAATAATGCGGGCAGATCTTTGTAGTCCAACAGCTACAGATTCCACATTAGATTTTCCAGCCATGTGCTCTTCACGGATACGAGACAATAGGAACAATTCATAGTCCATGGATAATCCAAAGACCACTACTGCAATCAAGATAACAATGGATGTATCAAGTGTTCCTGTTAACGTAAATGAGCCAATGAGCCATTGGAGATTTCCATCAATAAACACCCACGTTAGTGCTCCCATTGTTGCGCCAAGGGAAAGAAAATTAAGCAGGACTGCCTTGATAGGCAAAATAATCGATCCAGTGAAAATAAATATCAAGACAAGAACCGAAAGAATGACCCAAGCCAATGCCCATGGCAAGGTGCGTGAAATACCATCTTGTGAATCTGTGTAATCGGCAGCAACACCTCCCACCAAAGTGTCAGCAGGTGCTTCAACGTTTCGAATATTGTGAATCAACGTTTGTGATTCTGGTGTTCGTGGCAACATTTCTTGGTAGGCAACGACTTTGACATCTTTGCCAATTGTTTCCGGTGGCAAAACAGCGACAATGCCCGAAACCTCCCTTACCTTGGCTGCATAGACATTAATTTCCTCAAGTTTGTCTGAACCGTTTCTTATGATGATTTCAATGGGATTTCCTGTTTGTCCCGGAAATCTCTCGTCTTGAATCGCCGTTGCAATAGCTGCCTTATTAGTGACAGGCAACATTCGTGAGTCACCTTGTGAAAACTTAATATTAGTAATTGGCGCAGCCATTATTCCGAGAATCACTAAAGAAAGAACCACGGCTGCTACCGGACGCTTCATCACTAGGCGCGCTGTTTGTGCCCAGCGCCCATCTTCTTTTGGTGTAATTGCAGAACGGCGAACTACACCTTTATCAATTCTGGATCCCATGAGAGCAAGAATTGGTGGTAATCCAATGAGTGCACCAACGACCGCGAGTGCGACCACCGAAACTCCGGCGTATCCAAAAGATTTCAAGAAAGGTAGCGGGAAGAAGGTTAGAGAAAATAGAGTTACAAGCACAGTCATACCGGAATAAAAGACAGTTTTTCCAGCACTACCCATAGTTGCAACTATCGCATCTTCAACGCTCTTTCCACGATGTAGTTCTTCTCGGAATCTATTCACCATTAATAATGCGTAATCAATGCCAAGCCCAAGGCCCATACCTGTTGTGAGGTTTAGAGCATAGATACTTACATCAGTGAATAGCGTAAATAAGAAGAGAATGAAAAAGGCACCTAAAATCGCTGCAACACCAACAATGAGTGGCATTGCCGATGCAGCTAATGCACCAAAGACAAATGCCAACAAGATGAAGGTAAGTGGAATAGAAATTAACTCTGCGATCTTTAGATCATCTGAAATCTTTTCTGTTATCGCATGCCCAACTACTGAAGCACCTCCGGCATATAAAGTCAGGTCGTCATATGAACCATCGTATTTTTCTTGGAAAAGTTTGCCAAGTTTTTGACCCTCGGCTGAGAATGGATCGTTGTCACCATAAACAATAATGTATGCAGCTTTTCCATCAGTTGATCTTAAAGTCGCTTCGCCGCCACTAGTCCAGTAGGAGAGAGTCCTTGAGACTCCTTCTTCTTGACCAATTCTTTTTTCTAAAGCTAAACCTTTTTGAGTGATAACTGCATCGTCCACATCAGTTGAACCTGAATCAACAACAATTACGACGGAAGGGTCAGGTCGGTTCAAGTCTTCTGTCAGATACTGGTAAACCTTGTAAGAATCACTATTGGGATCTGAATAGCCAGAGGAATCAAGGCGATTAAAGGCCATCGATCCGAATCCGCCTGCCACAAGTATGCCAATCACAAAAAGCACCACAGCGCTTTTACGGCGCTTGACTAAAAAGTGACCAAGTTTCTCGAACATGTTTTTCCCATTCCTTTAACGATGTAGAATCAATTCCATGAGTGACCTCTTTCCTAACGTGACTTCAGATGAGATCGATCCTGAAGCAGCTGCCGAGCAATCTCGACGCGAAGCAGAAATTAAGTCAGACAAACCACCGCATCACGAGGATTAATCAGCCGTTGGCGCTGGCGCTGCTTTTGGCGCTTCAGCAACAGTGGACTTATTGGCTGAATCGGTTTTGTAAAAACCCGATCCTTTAAATACGACACCGACCGCGGTATAGACCTTGCGGATCTCACCCTGGCACTCTGGGCATATGGTCAGTGAGTCATCTGAGAAGGATTGGATAGCCTCAAATTCATGGCCACAGGCGGTGCATGCATATTGATATGTAGGCATCACAGGCTCCAATCGGTAAATAAGGCTAGGCAGTAAGTGTAAAGAAGTGAGACGATAGGCGCGAATTGAGGTGCTTCCCAAGCCCCTTTGG
>JBIJAA010000026.1:0-14108 GCA_044346015.1 Candidatus Planktophila sp.
GTTGGTGTTGGTGTTGGTGTTGGTGTTGGTGTTGGTGTTGGTGTTGGTGTTGGTGTTGGTGTTGGTGTTGGTGTTGGTGTTGGTGTTGGTGTTGGTGTTGGTGTTGGTGTTGGTGTTGGTGTTGGTTTTGGTGTTACAACAACAACAGCTGGGGTTGTGAATGTCTGAACCGGACCAAACTTGGTTCCGATAAATGGACCTGTGTATGAAACTATCTTGGATTTGTAGTAATAAGTTGTGGCAGGTAGCAGCTTGGTCACTGAAGCTGTAATCGTTGTGTCCAGAGCGTTAGTAAGAGAAAATGGCGTGCCATTTATTTCTGTTCCAACGTTGCCAGTAGGATCTGTGCCCCAAATAAATGAGTGACGAGTGTTGCTTCCGTATGCGTTAACAAGAGCCCTCAACTGAACAGAAGTGCTAGTTAGTGAAGCTGTGGCATTGGAGAATAGTTTTGGCTCGAGAACTAGAACATTTGACCGGACCGCTGACCTAGTGACACCTGATGCGTTAGTCGCTTCAAAGGAGTAGTAGTAGCGAATGCCAGGGGTTAGCGTTGGAGTGAGTGCGGTGACATTTATGACGCTCATGCCCGTGAGAGGTGAGTTGGCAACCTCTGTGTATCGTGGCTCATAAGTGAAGGTATTGTTTCTAGCAATTACCAATCGAACTGTTGTTGTTTGACCCTGAGGGTGAACAGTTCCAACAACTTCCATGTTTGGTTTCGAGAAGGCTGAGTTCTCAGAGGTAACTATTGGTGGCAAACCTGGTGCTACCGGCGTATCGAAAGTTTCTACTGGTGAATGGACGGTTCCGGTTGTGTTGACAGCTACCAGTTTGAAGTAATACTTCTTGCCGCCATCTATGAATGAGATGTTTGAAGAAACTGTGAAGAAGTTTGTTCCACCACTAATTTGACCTGGACCTGCGGCAACATTTTTTGTGTTGACCTTAAACTCAGGATCAGTTCCATACATAAATGTCGCTGTGGTTGGAGCATTACCAGCTTGAGCAACACCATTGAGTGTCACGCTATATGCGGTCACATTTGTTGCAGGTGCAATACGTGCAATTGGCAATGTGGCAGGTGGAACCAATGTGGTGAATGAGCCAGTGTTACTGACAGTGCGACCAGATTCGTTAACTCCAATAATTCTAAATGAGTATGTGGTCGAGGCTGTTAAACCAGTGAGCTTCACAGAAGCTGTTGTTGGGGCTCCCCCATCAACTATTCCTGGAAGAACAGGCGCTGTCGCTGTTGCTGTATCAACAAATGTTGGACTTGTTCCATATTGAAAACTCAAAGAGGTTGGTGCAAATCCTGGGTTCACATCAATTAAAACATCAGCTGATTGATGAGTAATGTTTGTAACACTTCTTTGTGCCACAACTGGTGCAACAATGGGAGCGCCACCATCAGTTGGTGAAACATAAAGCATCTTATTGACGGTATCTGCCTTCAAACTTGCTAGGGCATCCTTTGTTGACTCACCATCTAAGTACTGAGCAACCTGTGCAACAGAGGCAGTTGGATTTAGTCCTAAGTAAATTGCAGCAGCACCAGCAACGTGTGGGCTCGCCATAGATGTTCCATTAGCCGTATAGGTGGCATCTGCAGCACCAATCCAGGCTGAAACAATTGATGATCCTGGAGCGAAAATATCAACGCATTTGCCTTGGTTTGAATAACTAGCTGGCACATCCATCATTGTTGTTGCACCCACTGTGATCGCACTTGGTGCCGATGCAGGTGAGCGTGTGCAAGCATCTGTTGATTCGTTTCCTGCAGCTGCGACAACTGTGATTCCAGCATTTGTTAAACGCAAGATTGAAGCGTTAACGGCAGCAGAAGCCGTACCACCAATACTTAAATTAAGAACAGCCTGTGTTTTTGGGTTTGGATTTTCTGGACTAAGAATCCAATCAAGACCAGCAATAACACCTGAATAGGATCCCATGCCAGCACAGCTCAAAATACGAACAGGCACGACCCGTGCATTCTTTGCTAAACCATAAGTTGTTCCTGCAGCTGTTGCAGCAACGTGCGTACCGTGACCATTACAGTCCACTGTTCCGTTTCCATCATTAATCGATGAGTATCCGGATGATGAAATACGTCCTGCTAAATCATTATGTGGGTAAATTCCTGTATCGCCAATATAAATTGTGGCACCAGCGCCAGCGCTGCGATATCCATATGCGCTAACAGATCCTGTTAATCCAACTTTTTCACGTTGATCAACTCTATCCAGACCCCATGAAGGAGTTGGGCTCTGCGTATTTTGAATGGCAAGACCTGCGACAGGCTTGTCTTCTTCAACAGTTAATACGTTAGGAATCTTTGAAAGCAAACCAGCGACTAGTTTTGGGAGTTCAATTACATAGCCATCGAAGACATAGTTGTACTTGGTATCAATTTTCCAGCCATTTTTGATGACAGTTGCTTCAATTGCAGCTTTGGCCGATGGTGTAACCGAGATGATGTACTTCGCCTTTGCGCCAAGATCAAGAGCTGTTGTTGGCACCATCGTCGTGCTGAGGGAAAAGATAGTCAGCAAGACAATAAATGATGCGCGGAATTTAGCCTTAGATACATTGAGCATTGGGACTCCTTGAGTTGGACAGACTCTTGTGGGGTACCTAACCGGGACCACCCCTCAAATTCTAGGTCAAAATCGGCCAAATCCTAGATTTGCATCTGGGCCAAATGATGGTTTTGAGGATTTCATGCTGACATTAACCAGTCATTTCTCAAAAATAGGGGAAACTTGCCCGAAATACACCCCAAGATGGCTTGGCTGTTGGACAATTTACTCAAAGATCAACCACCAATAGGAGGCATTGAATGTCAACAAATCCCGTCCCAAGCCAAAACTCAAACGCACTATCAATTCTCGCCATAATTTTTGGCGGCATTTCGGTAATCATTTTTCCAATTCTTTTTGGCCCTATAGGAATCATTCTAGGGATAATTGCTAAAACCAGAAAAGAGAGACTCTCTACAGTTGGACTTATTATTTCAATTGTTGGGCCGGTAATAGGCGCAATTCTTGGTGTATTGGTATTTGCAGCAACAGTTTAAAGTTTTCAAATTTTAGAAACCACAACGCCGCGCTGTCAGATCAATGACAGTGTGGCGTTGTGGTTAAAACTTCATTTCATTGAAAAAATCAAAAACAAACTTGGAGAAGCTCTTAGATTGCTACTTTGCTTCTGCTTCAAAGAAGACCGCTATACCTCTAGCTGTTAGGGCTTTCCAAGAAGTGGCTGAAACTCCACGATCGTAAGAAACTTTGATCACTCCATTAGCGCCCATACGTCTAGCGGTTTCTTGCAATTTCCAATTGACTTGGTCAACTGTTGGTGCTGCGGAGAAAATAAAAAGTGCTCCAACCCGTGCCTTTACTGGACCAATTACTCGATGTGGGCGATTGGTTTCGCCTGTAACTATTTCAAATCCCATGTTTGCCATCTTCGAACTCCTTATTGGTGTCTGCCGTAGTAGTGGTTGCTTGGTCGAAGTAATAGAAGGACTATTGGTGAAATTGCAAGAGTCAAAGTGACCAGGTACTGCCAAACTGGAATATTAACTTGCTCTGAAAATGCAACGAATGCAAAGAGTTTTACTCCGGATGTTATTAGAACAGTAAAGCGTGCCAAGCTTCGTGGTTCAAGCGCTCTGTAACATGCAATTAATCCAATCAAGGCCCAAGTACAGCCAGTAAGGGCCTGTCTGACAGAAATTCCACTGTCGCCAACTGTGACTCCTTGGGTGAAGTCAAAAAAGAAGCGAAGATTTGAGGAAAGTAAAGACATTAGGCCTTGCATAATTGTCGCAAAGAATGAAATTGCAGCAATGCTCAATCCGATTGTTGCAGTTGCGGGGCGACGATTAAAGAGCGTTTGGAAATTTGAATGTCTAGTCATTTGTCTCCTCCGCAAATCGATGTGTTGGAATACTCAGTGGTTTTTCAGTTAAACCTGATCCAGGTTCAGAAAATGCAACTTTCTGGGCAAGTAAGTTTGCTCCTCTATATATAGCGCACAGCTCTCTGTACTCGGATTCAAGAAGGCGCATGTGGGTGATGATCGCTCTTTCCTGAACAATTTTTTTCTCTGGAGTCAAATTTCCACGGCTTGGAATTAAACGAGAGCGTGTTAGCGATCTAATCTTTCGCGTGAGACTCTTAATCTTGCGCTTTGTTCGTGCAATATCACTTTCATTTTCTGAATGATTGTAATAAGAAAGGGCTACGGCGCACATTATGAAAGTCATCTGGATTAAGAAAAAGAGAATAGTTCCAAAGGCACGATCATCTGGTAGGCCAAGCTTTACAGGCACGCTACTAATGTTTGAACTTCGAAGCGATGAAAGCATAAGAACTACTAAAACAAGGAACACGCCAACAATCGCTGCGAACCAGCGCTGACCGCCTGGTTGAGGCCTATCTCGATCAATTGCAATCTTGAAAGTTAATCCAATGAGGTGGGCAGCAATGATGCTCAAAATAGCAAGGCTTGCGGTGATGATGTAGGCCTTCCATGCCTCATCATTTAGTAGGAGTTCAACAGCAGGCAAAGTTACAAAGAACTCTCCGACAGTCAGAGCAAATAAAGCGCCAACATAAACCCAAATCGGAATGTGACGATGGCGAGCAGCTTTGCCAGTTGGGTTTTCATTAGCTTCGCCTGTCTTTTCCTGCATCAACTGATTAAGTTGCTGCTCATACAATGACCGCTCTTGTTCACTTTGAAGTATCTGATACTCCTGAGACTGCTTGTCTGCGACATCTTCCTCTTTGGAAGTAATTGATTGACCTTCCACAACGCGAAGCTTGAGGTCAAGCTGTTCGATCTGTTGTCCATAGTTTGAATGGAGCGTCTCAAGGTAAGGAACTGGCCCACCCGACCATTCGCGACTTGGTAATCCTTGACGGCCATGTGCACGCCCTCGACCTCGCGCTTTTCTTTTTGCTCGTGGGTATGAGTGGAAAGGGGTCAACATATTATTTCACCTCTTGGATCGATCGTTTTAGGAACATGCCTGGTTTAATGATTGAGCTTGGTCTGTCTGCTTCACACCTGATTGGGTAAAGAACCCTTCCCAATAGGCCAGTAAATATGAATTTCGATCCAGTGGCAATGGATTTTGCCCGGTGCCAATACCAACAATTACAACTCTGATGGAAACATCTGAAGGGAACTTTATTCCAACAGATTGCGCCGCTCTCGCACCCGTTGCTTTGGCTTGTTCTAAGGAAGTAGCTTTCAAAGCACTGTGCTTACTATTCAAAATACTCGTCGTAGAGACGCCCGGGGATTCATTGAGCATGTCTGAGGCGATAGCAATACACAACTTGTTTCCGTTGTTTGCGCCCCCTAAATCGGCAGCCAAACTAGATGCACGATAAATTGCGCCAGCTATATCTGAACACACCGCTCGTGGATCACACACGGGTGTAGCAAAATAATCATCTGCCTGCTTCAAACTCTTGGCAATGCTTATGACTCTTTCGCAGACAGCACTTGCCAGTACGGCCTTGTTGCCAGCGTCAGTACTTTTTAAGAATTGCCCCTTATTGATTGAGTTAAGAGTAGAAGGTCGACAAGCCGCAGCTGTTGGCACAACAATTTTTGAGCGTGCAAAAATCTTTGCCTGACTAGCCCAAACCCCGCTTGCGCCAAAGAGTTCTTCATTAATTCTCTTTAATCGTGCTTCTGTTGAACTTGGGAAAACTTGATCAACAGCTCCCCACATTTTCTTCGCATCAGTATTTGTCACAATTGGAAAAATTGGAGAATTCTGAGAGTTCTTTGATACCGATGTAATTGAAACATCGACTGGTCTCTTAAGCGGAATAGATCCAATCCTTGGGTTACCAAAGGGTTGACTCAATTTTGAAGTTACAGAGACTCGCAGATTTCTCCACAGCGCAACAGAGTCAGTAGAGCCAGAAACATCCAGAATGAACAGGTTGCTCTCTGTTTGGGCAGCCTGTGCCGCAGATGGGGAAACTATTGTGGTGATTGAGGCCGTTAGAAAAATAGAGGCAAAAATGGCAAATCGGCTGTGGGAGCGCATAAAGGGAACCTTAAAGGATTGAGCGCTATTTGGATAGGGAGTCCCCTGCTTTTATTCAAGCGCTAACTAACAGGTAGCTCCATAGCCAAAATTCTGGACCCAATACTTTTTATGTGTAGATTTCTGGTTCGCAGCCATCCCAAATCCCACATGTATCAGCTTGCTATTGGTCATATTCTCAAAATGACCGGTCGAGTTCTTCCAATCTTTCATAACAGATTTGACCGACCCTTGCCCAGCGGCGATATTTTCCGCAATCCCTGATGCGGTCCTGGAGTTGCGCCATTTATATCCGGCGTTTTGGATTCTTTGCCCCATGGTTGATCCATCTTTGCCCTCATGAGAAAAGAAATCCTGAGTTGCCATGGTCTTTGCATAGTTCTGGGCCGATTTGGTCAACGATTTGCACATGATCAAGGGCTTTAGGCCCTTATCTGCTCGAATCGAGTTGAGTGAGGTAAGCATCTGCTCCTGCCAGGAAGCCGAGATGGCAGGTGAAGTTGAGCCCCAGCTCAAAACTAAGACCAGTAAGCCCACCAACGGTGCTCTGAAAAACTTCATAGCAGGACGATATCCAAGGCCAGTAGCTCCCGCACGGCAAAATATCCATTATCGACACTCTTTATATTTACTCTAAGTATTGGTAGGTTTTTCACTAGCAATTGAGCATAGACAACATTGATCTTTGCTCTGGGGTACTACCAACATCAAGGGGAGAATTAAATGTCAGAATTTCAACCAGTACAACCGCAAAAAACCAATGGAATGGCTATCGCAGGATTTGTAGTAGCGCTTGTATGTTGCTCTCCTTTAGGAATTATCTTTTCAGCAATCGGTCTTAACCAAATCGAAAAAGACCCTGCACAAGGTGGCAAGGGACTTGCCATTGCTGGTTTGATCATCGGCGTCGTTGGATTAATCGGTAGCTTAATTCTTTGGGCCTTCTGGGGTACATTGTTCGGAGCGGCCATAGATTCATACGACTACGGTTACTAAACTCTAAATTCTATTTACCAACCAAAACCCATCCCGAACTAGTCTTTGGGATGGGTTTTGGTTGTAATTGAGGAGAAATTTACGACAAAAATATTTGCCAGGAGAACCAGTCGAGTAATTGTTTTATTTATTACTTGGTTTCTAGTTCGAGAAGGCGCTATGCGAACAAGTGGATTTGAAAATGGTCCGATTCTTTGCCCTATTCGCTTGTTAACCGGTTACCCCTGCCCCGGTTGCGGAGGCACACGGGCAATGGGCGCAATTAGTCTCGGGGATTTTGAACGAGCTTGGTCGCTTAATCCAATTACCTTTGTCATTTGCCTAGTTCTAATCGTCTGGGCTTTGAAGATTACTCCACTGTATAACTTGGCTCGACAAGTATCTGCGGTTTTCCAAAGACGAGCTTTAGCAATTCAAGTACTTTCACTAATTTTTTTGTACGCGATTGCTTGGATAGCAGCAGTAGAAAGATTTAAGCCTGGCATCTTGTAATTAATTTTCTGGGGTCTACAGGTAAATCTTGGAATCCAGAAGCACGCATCAAATCAAAGATGTATTTTTCGAAAGAATCCTCTATATTCCTCAAGAATTCAGCCTACATGGGTTACGATCCGCCTATGTCAAATGAATTAACGAATAGCTCGACAGGAAATAACCTTCGCTATGCAACATTTCAGCACCGCCTAGGTGGGATTGCTCTGGATGGTGCTCTTTTCTTCTGTACTTGTGGTCTCGGGTGGATGATCTGGGCACTCGTGCTTTGGGGACAAGGCCAGACCCCTGGTAAACAAATTCTTAAGATGCGAACAATGAATTTCACAAATGGCCTCCCAGCCTCATGGGGGCACATGGCAGTTCGCGAATTTTTAATCCCGTTGACTGTGTACATTGCAAGTTTACCGCTTTATGGTCTTGCTGCAGTCGCCTGGATCGTCGTGGAAATCGTTTTTTACTTCACCAAGAATCAGAGGTCATTCAGGGATTACTGGGCAAAGACAGCCGTAATCAACGAGGCTTAAATGTTCTAACACAAAACCCCGGCACATGGCCGGGGTTTTGTTTTTCCTGAACTAACTAATTACGCAGCTTCACCCTCAGTGTTTTGGCGAGCAGGTGTTGCTTTTTGAGGCAAGTTGATAAAACTCATGACAACTGCAACTACAAAGATTATAAAGCTTAAAATACCAGTCAATGTAGCTATATTCTCAAGCGCTGTGCTCGCTTCATATAGCCGGCCGAAGAAGACTTTTACAGAATTGAAAATCCCAGGTCCGGTGTAGTCCATCCAGAATAGTGAATGTATTAAGCGCATAAAGACAAAAACCCCTACGGCTATATATCTCATTATTTTATTATTAAATAGGAGGGTGAACATAAGTAGAGCGGCTATTTGAATTAGGGCCGTAAATGGCCAAATCCAAAATTTAAATTCAGTACCTGGATCTCCATAGTCGGCAACAAACCAATTAACGAGATAAAGAAAATTGGTAAGAATGAAAGTAAGTGCTGCAATTCCACCAAGCAATTGAGGTAGTTTGATTTTCATACTAATGGTCTCCTTCTAGTTTTGCGTTAGTTGTTAACTTCGAGGTAGAACTAAACATGTCGATCGTATTCCTAGCTTTTACTGGTCTTCTTCAGTAGCGGGTGCGCACAGCTCTTCCAAAGTAATGAGAAGCTCTAGGTCGCTAATATCCAAGTTATCACCCGATGCCCATAACAAAGTAGCCTCATAAGGATCGGAGTACTTAGAATCTGTTGCAGCAAGATCGTTCAAGATAGTGGCTGCTTCTGAGTAGTAGTCGGTGTAAGAGTCATCTCCAGCCTTGAGGCCCGTCGCGCCTTGCTCGACTAAACCACATGCTTTTGTGACCTTGCTGGACTCAGAACTGCACCCAGAAAGTACTAATGGGAACAAAACCGCGATCACAAGTGCACTAGCTTTTACCTTAGATTTCAACATTTCGCCCTCATTCTCTTTTTTAGGTGTATTTGCTTCAGTCCGAGGAAAAAAGAACTTTTCTTACACCTCAAGAATAACTCCAAGGCATGAGGTAGACCATGATTAACACTCGCCTATTTCAGCCCAATAAATAAGATTTTTGCACACCCGTGACTAGTCAAGCCCCTGAGGCCTAATGCTTTGAGGTTTATCGGCTGGGTTCTACACTTACCCAAACCAGCGTGGATTAGAGGAGCTAAAGTGCAAATATTACTAACTAGGATTTTCTACGGTTTGGCTCTCTTCTTTCTGATCATTTCTATTGTTCTTCACTTAAACCTAATCAGTCGCGGGATTCCTGATCCTTTTTCAAGTAATTTTGATTACACATTTGCCTGGTTTGGAGGTATGCAAAAGATATTTGAAATTTTCCTACAATCAGGTGTATTGATCTTAGCTATAGCACTTGCTAAAAAGAAATTGTTTGCGATTCTTATAATCGGAGTGAATGTGATTATCGCATTATTTCATGTGATTCAAAGATCACCCTGGCAAGACTTGCAAGGCTACTCTTTAGGTTTTCAATTTAAGTGGTACTTCAAAACGATGATTGGGCGTCTGGGTCAAGATGTTGAATGGAATTTCGCTGAAATTTCCATGATCCTAAGTGCGATTTTGACTATTGCGGCTGTAATAGTTGCCTTTTCAATCAGCAACAACAACTTACCGAAATTAACCCCTGTACCTATAAAACCAACCCCACCACAAGCTCGCATCATTCCAAAGACTGCAACAGGAATAACTGGAGATGCCGTGGAGCAGGTTGAAAAACTCGGAAATTTACTTGCTAAAGGTCTTTTAACACAGGAAGAATTCGACAACAAGAAGAAGCAAATTCTGGGTTTATAGGTTCCATCGCTGCATCCTGCAGACCTGTCAGATTATTGCTCAGTGCGGTCCTGGCCGACTATTTATCTAGACCTAAAATTTCTCGCTTTTTTAGATCAAACTCTTCTTGGGTCAGCAACCCTTTTTTAAGAAGATCACCAAGAACTTCGATGTCTGCGTATGCACTTTGAGCCTTCCTTACTTGCACAGGAGGGGTGCGCGTAATTGTGGGTGCTGTCCAATTACCAGAATTTCCCGGAGTAGGAGTTACAGTTTGAAACGGGTGCCTAAGACTTAAGATGATTGCGCTTACAAAGAGTACAAAGGCTAAAAATCCAAACAAATTAGCTAGTAACGTGACTCCGACCGACCCCCAATACGGCCAGCCGACGAACAATTTTGCGAAATAAGGGATGGATTCTTCGTAGTTATTCATCCAGTAAAGCGAGAAGATTAACCGAGATAAAATAAACATTCCCGCAGCAAGGTATCTCGCGATAATGTTTTTGAATACAATTGTGAAGGTTATAATTGTAGACACTTCTACTATAAAGCTAATAAGCCAACTCAATGGGGAAACATAATTCTCAATGAGAGAATCAATGAAAAAAAGAAAAAATGAAAAGATGGTGGCAAGTGCTGCAATCCCACCAAGTATTTGAGGTAGTTTGATTTTCATACTAATTCTCTCTTTCTAGCCAGTTGACTTACCCTTAAATCTGATGACTTATATTTCCCAGAGTAAAATTGAGAAAGTACCGATAGATAGAAACTGATTGTTCAATTCCATCCTATTGAATGAGCGTTGAAGCAAATATCTGCCAAGCCAGCGCTGACTTAGCCACGAGTGACAAGGTTATATAAGACTTCTCACCCCGCATGTAGTCAGACCATTTGCCAACTTTTTTGTATTGCAGGTACTGCACGATCGCAAAGGTATTAAAGAGAACGAAAAGCGAGATGACGATTCCAAGGACAAATGCTGGTGCTGCGGTTTTTGCAGCGCCACCGATTGAGAGCACATAGAACATCAGCCCAACCCATGGCACGATTCCTGCTATGCAACCAAAGATAAATGGAAGCCAACCGCCGTTTCCTGGAGTTTCATACTTTTCTTGGAGCCAACCAAACAGGATCATCGATGCATTCACTCCAAAGATAGAAATGATCGCAGTTATATCTGTAACTCCACAGATTTGTGCGATTAAAACAATCATTACTGATGAGCTAATCGAGTACTCCACCCAGCGGAAATAATTTCGGCTCTGAGTTAACCCGGTGCTATAGCGGCCAAAGAATTGTGGCGATGCAACTAGGAAGTGGAAGAAAGCAGATAGGCCAAGGAAGATTGCAACGGCTAAGCCCACTGGGGTTTCAAACAGTAGAGTTGGTGTTGGTTCATCAAATTTATCAAAACCTGGCGGGCCTGACATATAGCGAGCAACGATCGGCAAAGAGAAATCATTGGCAAGTGCGAGTACTACGGCCATTTGGGCTAAGTGGAAAAAGCCAGCGATTAGGTTGTAGCGGCGAATAGTCGATGTGCTGATTGGTTTGCTCATAAGTAAAGGATAAAGGTAGATAGGGTTTTTGCTATTTATTTAAGAAATACAGGACTCTCGTGGCTATTTTGATTGGCCAGGTGTTTCTGTGGGATGCAGCCCAGCGATAACCAGTGCGACCCAGATTTCCACTCATTCCTAGAAGACGTGCTGCAATTTTATTTCGACGCAGTTGAAGGAGATATCTGACGGCATCGACTCCTGCGTAAGTGTCAGAGTCTGTAACTACATAGAGCTGCTTGGCGCATTGTTCGCGAGTGAGATTAAAGGGTTGTAAATCTGCTGTTTGAAAGGCCATCGCATCCACAACTAACTTTTTCTGCAGCCAGGTCAGTGATTGCTGACAAAATTCGCATTCCCCATCAAAAATTACAGTTGCGTTGCTCATTTGATTGAAAAAGAGATCTGTTGACCGTCAGTTAATTGTTGATCGGGCATACCCTTCAAGACATGCACCTTTGCCTCACCCACTACTAGCCAGTGGTCATCCCCGGCTCGCCTGACAATTGCGGTCAACTCATCTACACCGATGAGTATTGAGTCATCTGGAACATGTAGCAAAACTTTGGCGGCACTTTCTGGGATCCACTTAAAGAACTTATTAAAGTGTGGAATTACACGGATCTCTGGAAGCAGGTTTAACCCTGAGGTGGGAGATTTTTTTAGTAGGCGAAAGTTTGGAATGTGAGAGCTTAAAACCATTGCACCTGCGCTGCAGCCAGCAAGAGATGCACCGGTACTCCAGTTTTCTTGAATTGCCTCCCACAGTGGAGTGTCCATAAGAGTTTCTGCAAGATAGTGCGGGTCTCCCCCAGACATATACATCAGGGCTGAATCTTTAATCAATGTTACATACTCGGGATTGTTTGCATCTTCCCTGGTGAAGATTGGGAGAAAAATTGAATCAACATCTAATCGATCTGCTTGAGCTTTGCCTAACTGTTTCCAGTACTCGAGGCGATCTGGAGTTTCTTTCCCAGCAGCCGTTGGTATTTGAATATAGATAGGACGCTTACCGTTTTTGATTCCGTCATTTAGTAAAGACTTTTCAAAGCTTGCCATTGCGGGCAGATACTCGCCAGAGCCAACTAGAGCAAGTGATCCATTCATGTGGTGGAGTCTAGATGTAAATGGCTTAGCCGGCCGTGCTCACATAATCTTTAAGTGCCTGTCGCTCAGAATCAATTTCGCTAACATGGTTTTTAACTACATCGCCAATGGAAACTATTGATAGAAGAAGGCCTGATTCATCAACAACCGGGACGTGGCGAATACGAAGTTCCGTCATCATGGTCATTAACTCGGCGATTGTTGAATGTGGCGTGCACGTATGAACATCAACTGTCATGATGTCTCGCACGTGCATGCCAACAAGCTGATCTAATTTGCCAGGCATAGCCCGCACTACATCTCGCTCGGAGACTATGCCATCAATTTTCTTGCCATCGCCAGAAACTACAAGTGCGCCAACATGGTGTGAATTTAGGGAATTTACCAAGTCATGAACGCTTGCACTTGCTGAAATGGTTTCGACTTTCTTGCCTGCGATTATGGTACTTACTTTCATCTTCTCCCCCTGTGCTAGTAGGTGAGGTAATAGTGCGCTTATGGCTGAGGTAAATCAATAGGTGCGACGTAATAATTCAGAACCACCAGAATTCCCATGGCGATGAGCGCTACCGCCACCAGGATTGAATACTTTGTCCCTAAGCGCTGAGGCAGACCTTGAATGCCACTTTTCTGATCTTGCTTCATATCTTTGATCACGTTAATAAAGTGCGCGGCCATTCCGAATAAAGCACCTCCAAGCCACATCCACAGAGGTGGATTTACATCTTTTGAAATTGCAACAGATGATGGCAACGCAGCAAAAGCTATTGCATAGGGCAAAGGAGAAAGAACTGAGAACTTAAAGTAGAAGTTATAAGCAACTCCACATCCGATGCCAAGCATGTAGACAAGGCCACTTTTTGGTCCAAGCGGGCCAAGCAGGTTTGCTAAAAATGAAAAGGGGACCATGAAGCACAGCCACTTTTGTAGGTACTCTCGTGTTATCAGTCCAGAAACAAGGGGTTTGTTTGTGCGGTTATGTGCAACATCATCTTTGTAATCATAAAGATCATTGCTCCAGCCGACGACTAACTGTCCAGTTGCCACGGTGAATGCAATTACGTAGGCCGGGCCTTCCCACCAATAGTAGTTACCAAAGAAAAAAGCGATTGCGCTGACTATGAGGGTTGGCCCAAAGTGAGAGGCTTGAAGCAGTCCCTTGAGTTTTTTCATAAAGTCACTGTATTACTAACAATCAAAATCGAGTTCAACTGTGACCTTGTCGCCTATATGAAGTTCAAGAGGCAAACGAACTGCATTTTTAAGTGGAACTAGATAAGTTCCCTGCTTTGGGAAAAGAGCAGTTTTAAAGGTTTGGTTTTTGATGGTCACCATCACATGCAGCACGCCCCATCCATAACTCTTGTCTGCTGCAATAGCTTTGATCTCTGGGGCATATTTAGGTGGTGTTTCAATAAAGTAGAAAGGCGCAGGCCCACGCCATTCGATTATTTCGCCCTTAAATGAAAAATCCACGCGTGAATCCTAGAACAAGGGCATGGTAATTTCACAGAAACCCCCAGTATCTTTG